>NZ_FNRL01000001.1:0-58048 GCF_900107795.1 Chitinophaga terrae (ex Kim and Jung 2007) | reverse complement strand
AGCCTTCGGATAATGTCCGGAGGCTTTTGTTTTGGGTAGTCTTTGCACTAACGATTATCCCCCTCTGCCTATCAGGCCCCTTCAATTAAATGACGCCCGAAACTCCAACGGCGACAGGTTAGTCTTCGTTTTAAACAATTTGCTGAAGGATTGCAGGTGCTCAAATCCAAGTTCATAAGCGATCTCGCTGACGCTAAGGTTGGTGGTAGTGAGTTTTTCCTTGGCCAGCTCGATCAGTTTATGGTGCAGGTGTTGCTGCATGGTTTGTCCTGTTAGCGTTTTGAGGATGCTGCTCAGGTAACCTGGTGAAATGTTCAATGTTTCGGCGATATGCGTTACGCTGGGCAAACCCTGGCTTGCCAAAGCACCGCTGTTAAAATAATTGTCCACGTAATCTTCCAGGCGTGTCAGCAGTTCATGATTGGCTTTTTTATGGGTAATGAATTGCCGCTGGTAGAACCGTTGCGAATAGGTTAAAAATAACTCCAATTGTGCAATGATCACATCCTGGCTGAAGTGGTCAATAGCTGTGCTGTATTCCAGTTCGATCTGGTTAACGATGGCGGTAAGCATCGCCTCTTCCTTTTCGGAAAGATACAGCGCCTCGTTCACTGAATAGCTGAAGAATTCGTACCGCTTGATGTTTCTGGCAAGCGATGTATTCCATAAAAAATCAGGGTGGATAAGGATCATCCAGCCTTCGGGCTTTTGAAAATCCGCGGCATGCTCCACACTTTCCACGCCAAACACCTGGCCCGGCGACATAAAGAATAACACGCCCTCATCAAAGTTGCTGGTTTGCTGACCGTAGCGGAATTTGATATGCTGTTTCTTTTTCATCGAGATCCAGTAAAAATCAGGGACCATGCGGAACGGGATCTCGGCAATCGGCATATCGATATTTTCCATGCGTACAACACTGATCAGCGGATGCACCGGTTTGGGCAAGCCGGCCGCACGGTGATATTCACTGATTGTGCTGAAACGAAGAAGCGGTGTACTGCTCATAATACAAGGTACTTATTTTTGCTGGTATACCTGGGCGAACTCCTTTGCGAATTCTGAAAGTTTAACTTTGCCCATTTTCGGTTGATTTCGATGGAAATTTTCCAGTGGTTTGCCACTGTGCATGGCGGCCTGCATCTCCACCAAAGTTTCGGCCAGTTTTTGGGGCACTTTAGCCATTCTTAACCCCTGCAGCATGGCTTTGTCTGTCAGTAACACCCATTTCAGCCAGGGCTTGTTGATTGCCGTTCCGATGATGCGGGCCGCTTCGTTACAGGTCAGTTCTTCACTGCCCACATAGCGGATAGTCTTTTGCCCTGGCATCAACACAAGTTCTTCGGCAACTGCGTCGGCAATGTCTTGCGGCGAGACAAAAATGATCCGGTCATCCCCTCCATAGTTGCCCATCAGCAAGCCGGTTTTTCCCGTCAACAATGCCCAAAAGCCGGAATAGCGCAGCGTAAGCAGTTTGCCCATCAGGCCTTTGCCCTTTATCAGGTCAATACTCTGGTAAAAGTTTGTATAAAAAGATCCGGGACGCATAATGGTAATAGAAGTCTCCAGGCCTTCAAACTCGCTTTCCACATTTTCGGCTTTTACCAGGTCGGCTACCCAACCACTCATCACGACAACGCGCTTCGTCTTTGCAGCCTTTAATGCCTGTACATAATTCCGTGCCATCCGGCGTAAATAATCGCCAAGATCCGGTTCTGTAAAGCTGAGCGGGATCATGGCATAAACCGCGTCCGCCTCCCGGAATACGGCGGTAAGGAAATCAACATCAGCAATGGAGCCGATGGCAGCCGAAGCCCCCAGGGCTTCAATGGCTGCCTTTTTACTCCTGTCACTACTCACTACGGTTACATTGTGTCCCTGGGCTACCAATATCTCCGTCAGCGGTTTGCCGATATTACCCAGGGAACCGGTTACAATAAGCTTCATTTTACTGGGTATAAATGCCGTTTTCAATATCATTCAACAAGAGAGGGTTTGACGGGCGCCAGTTCAGGCGCTCCTGCGTCCACTTGCTGGAAGCGGGGCAGTCGATGGCTGCCATATGGGCAAACCAGCCAAAATACTCGGCGGCTTGTTCAGGGGGGATGGATTTTACCGGCAGGTTCAATTGTTTTCCAATGGCTTCGGCAATGGTTTTAACGGGTATACCTTCTTCTGTATTGGCGTGGAAACGCGCTCCGGGCGTCGCTTGCTCGATCGCTAAACGGTACAGCTGCGCAGCGTCTAACCGGTGCCCGGCGTTCCAGCGGTTCCGGCCTTCGCCAATGTAGGCTGAGAAACCTTTTTCCCGTGCCAGGTTTACCAGGATCGGGATAAAGCCGTGTTTATCTTCTTTCCCATGTACCGAAGGCGCCAGGCGCAGGATAGCCGCACGTACGCCTGCAGCTACGGCTGCTTCTGCCGCCCGTTCCGAAGCTCGGGGCCAGGCAGGGTTGAATGGTGATGGCATGTCTTCGGTCGCTACTTTCCCGGGGCTTACCAATGCGGTACCTGAAGTGACAATTAACGGACGGTCTGTACCCGCCAGTACACTGGCTATTGTTTCTATGGCCCGCTCATCGATCGCGCAAACTTCGGCAAAGCGGGTAAAATCATGGACAAAACCACAATGGATCACACCATCGCTTTCGGCTGCACCTTGTCGAAGGCTGTCCAGGTCTTCCAGGTCGCCGTAATGAACTTGAACGCCTGCCGCTTCTAATTTCTCTGCTGATGCTTTTGAACGCGCCAGCCCCAATACCTGGTGACCGGCGTTTAATAATTCCTGCACAACAGCGGTACCTACGAAGCCGGAGGCTCCTGTAACAAATACTTTCATATGCTGGTTGCTTTTTATGGATACAAAGTACCGCTGTAACGGGGAAAAAAATTTATCCAAATCCATGTTTGGTTTAGTCGAAACCATACTTTTTTCAGCGTAGCAGAAATGACGATTTTAGGGTGTTGCGCTGATGCGTTTCGTAAAAACAATCTGACCGTCATTGTGGCTTGAATTCTGCCGCCAAGCTCTCTTCAGCCATTACTGCCAAGGAAGCCTGTGACACCCGGATAGCCCAGGCCGATTACCGGCACATGACGTCTGGACTGGATTGATTTTAGAGTAGCTTTTCTTCAATCGCCTGGTACACTGTTCTCACAGACGGGCGAAAACCCAGGCTTCGCGCCAGTGAACTGTCGGCATGCAGATACCAGGGATTTGTGAGAGGTTTGGATGATGACGCCATAGGTTGCCCTACTATTTTCAACAACTCATAGAACGACGTTGGGGCTTCATCGGATATGTTGACAATGCGTCCATCCATTTTCCCGTCAAGGGCCATTTTCATTGCAGTGTAGATGTCGCGGTGATGGATCGTGCTCATTCTCATAGCCGGATGAAAATTAGCTGCCAATACATGTTTGGGAAGTTCTTCGAGATGGCCGTCGCCATCGCCATACACAAAAGGAAAGCGCAATACGGCCCATTTCAACCCGCTCTCACGCAGCACATTTTCAGCCGCGACTTTGCTGGCGGGATAGGCATGTTGTGGGTTGAGCGCATCATCCTCCCGGCCAGGGTGCGGATTATCGATGTTATACACATGGTTCGTACTTGCCATGATGAAGCGCGCGCCTGGGGCATTTTTCTTCACCGCATTGATCAGGTTGCGCGTTCCATCAAGGTTGCTCTTCCAGATCAGGTCAGTGTCTGCAGAGCGGAACACTGCCGCAAGATGAATGATCGCTATTGTATCTTTCACAGCCTGTTCAAGGCTTACGGTATCAAAAAGATCTCCTTCGATAGCTGTTGCGCCAGCAGTAACCTGCTTCCCACGCACTAATGCTGCACACTCATAGCCTGATTCCACCAGTCGGCGCAGCAGCCGCGAGCCAACAAGGCCTGTTGCACCGGTTACCAGGATTTTACCAGATTGTTTGTTCATAAATTTCAAGATTTTTATGAACACAAATGTCTGGTTAATCAATTGGCGGAAGTCGGACAAAAACCGTTTTTATCCGGACAAATCCTGGTAAAAAGCTGCCACTGTCTTACCGGTAACTTTTTTGAACAAGCGGGAGAAATAACCTGGATCGTTAAAACCGAGCTCGTAAGCCAACTCCTTTACGGAAGTACTCTGCTGATGGTGTATACGGCGCATAGCCTCTAAAATCAGGCGTTGGGTTATAAACTCCTTCGGCGAAAGGCCCGAGTGTTTTTTTACAATACGATACAAAGCATCGTCTCCGAGTGCCAGCTCCTCTGCAATGGTGGTTATGGAGGGTTGACTTGTGAAATTAGACTCAACAAACACCTTGAACTCGATGAACTTATCAATCTCTTCACCCCTGGGCCATTTCTGCGACCTGAAATAGGCTGAATTGATTTCTGCGAGCAGGCTGTTCAGGTAGGCGAGGATAAGATCAGGATCGCTATCAGTGGTACGCAGCAGACCTGTCAGGATTTTAAATATAGCCTGCAGCCGGTTTGCAGCACCAGGTAAAAAACAGATCTTTTGCTGGCTGAGGGGATTCAAAAGGAACGGAAATTTTCCAGGCAGGCGGTAAAGACATTCATCATCGAATCCGAGTTTGTAATAGTCCCTTCCCTGTAAGTTTTCAGGGAAGTCCTGGAACTGGTTAGGAAGGGAGAACAACATTTCATTTTTTTCCACTGTAATTTTTTCCCCGTCGACCCTATATTGGCAAGAACCTTTCAGGACGAACAGGAAGAAATAGTAAGAGAGTCGCTGGCTCGGCTGATAATTTTTAGCCGCTTCTTCCGACAAATGCCCAAAAGCAGGCGACACCACCCGGATGGGCAGTTTGCTGTTCTGGCTGAAATGTGTTGGTAGCCTATGTTTTTTTACCTTATCCACGATCACTGGTTAGTTGCTGTTTATAAAAATACAGCTTCTTGCTTTACAAGGCTAACAGAAAATCGCCGTAGAATCCCGGGTCGAACCTAATCCCCATTTCCCGCAGAATACAAAAAGCCTTCGGAGATTATCCAAAGGCTTTTATATCAAGAGTTCAGAGATTGGTAATGAGATCAGTGTTTTTCGCTTACAGCAGTCAAACTATGCCCATCTTCCATTACTGAAGAAAACCGTTCAAATAATCCAATATCGTCTTCGTCTGCTGCATCAGGCTAACATGGCTTTGGTTGGGAACAATGGCTAAATGTGATTTCGGCATCGGCTGCAGGTCTGCGGCAACATTTCCTCCCAACAGCTTATATGTTTTTGCCAGTTCAACCTTATCCATCCCATCATTGTCTCCTGATATAATTAACACAGGCGCCGTGATCTTCGCGATATTGTCGTCTCCCAGGTTGAAAGGCTGTCCGGCGGAGGCCATCATCTGTTCCAGGAATTTTGTCCATTTTGTTTTATCCGGGGCTACGGCGTCATAGGCCGCTTGTAAGGGCGAATTAGCGAAAAGCTCTGGCTTTAATTTTTTGAAACCATTGATCACTTCCGGTACCCAGCCTTCACTTTTATAGGCAGCGGAAATGATGACCAATTTTCTTAACCGTTTAGGGCTTTGTATGGCAAACTGGTAGGCTACCTGGCCGCCAAAACTGTAACCAGCTACATCGGCGCTGTCAATTTTCAGGTAATCCATTACTTTCTCTACATCGCTGGCTAAAGTAGCCCGGGACAGTTTCCTGTCTGAATACGGGGTATGCCCATGGCCTTGCAGTTCTATAGCAATTACCTTTCTTGTTTTGGCCAGTTCCGGTATTAACCTGCCCCAATTCAACTCTATGGTATAGTAAGCGCCATGTAGCAGAATGATAGGCATACCTTCGCCATATACTTCGTAATAAACTTCGATACCATTGGCAGGTGCATAGCCGCTGCTGGTAGGTTTGATCTGTTGCGCATTTGATGAAGATGCTGCGGTCATAATGATTGCGATTATGAGTGATTTTATAAGATTTCCTGTGTTGAGTAAATTTTTCATAAAGTTGCCCGAGTTTAGTTTGGTTGTTAGTGACAATACAAAGGTGCGGAGTATTTTAGGATTTGATACTGTGTGAAAACGACAACTTTAGCGGTAAATCCCGACAAAATATCATTTATCAGGTTCAGTATCCGACGAGTGCTGCCCGGCGCCAATGTCGTTACACTGAACTAAAAATTGGCAAATTTGAAAATGATAAGTAACTTATGGAATATGTAATTTGAACATGAAATTCCTGGTATTACCGTTCCTGTTGTTTTGCAATCTCGCATTTTCACAATCTTTTGAGGAACTGAGGGCAAGTGCAGCCAGCAACTTAAACAAAAAAGACTATTGCGCAGCCCTGGTTAACTTAAAAGCTGCCTTTTCCCAAAAAGCAACCCCTGGGCAGTACGATTATATAAGCGGGGTAAGCGCCGCCGCCAATTGTAACGACATCCCGCTTGCGCTCAAATGGCTGAGGAAAAGCTATGAGCTGGGGCTGGGCAAAGACCAGGAAGAGATCAGGTACCTGGAAACCAACGAGTCTTTTAAGAACATTTCCGAAACCGACGATTTTAAGGCCATCTTGAAGGAGATGAAACAGCGCTTGGCTGTAAAGGAAAAGCAAAGAAAGGAAGCAACGGAAACCTGGAATAAATCCATCGTCGACCATCAAATACAAGCACAGGTACCGTTTCAAAAGGCGCCAGAAGGCTTTGCCTTGTATTTTACAGAGGCGGATGAACAGCAGGCGCCATATATCGTATATGTGCCTAAAGGTTACGACCCGTCTAAACCTGCTACTGCCATAGTTTTTCTGCATGGCGGAGTAAATGCTGTCAGTGAATATTATTATAAAGATCCCAATGTTGCTACAGAACCGATATTTTCCATCGGCGAACAGTTTCACAGCATTATTATTTATCCTTTTGCCAGGAAAGACTTTGGTTGGGTGAACCAGGTTAAGGCATTTGAGAATGTTTTTACTATTGTAAAGAAGGTAGAAGAAAGATATAATGTTGATACTGCAAGAATATACCTGGGAGGAATGTCTAACGGCGGCACCGCCACTTTCTGGTTTGCTTCCCGGGAATCAACTCCCTTCAGGGCATTCTATGCATTTGCTGCCAACCCGGTTCTGAAAATAGGGGAGATTGATTTCAGCAAAATAACTTCCGCACATCCGTTATATACCCTTCACTCGAAAGACGACGAAACCTTCAGGTATGAGGATGTTATCAGGATATACAACCAGAATAAAAAGAAAGCCGTTGGATGGAAATTTCAGACTATCAGGAAAGGTTCCCATAGTTTTATATACGATCCGGAAGAGGGACCTAAAGTCTTGCGCAGCTTCTTTGCGGACTTTTTAAAGTAGCAAAAAATCTATTTTCTGAATAGCCATCGTCTTGCCCGGTGTAAATTTTTTCTGCCTATAACTTTTTAATGATTTCAGCAACTAATTAATCCAAATGTAACAGCGTTGCCAGGAGTAGCGGCAACGCTGAAGAGATGTGATCCGCTTAACGCGCTACTTCCAGCCACCGGAAGGATTTACTGTCTGCTTCCAGTACGTCTTCCCCGTTGGCGGTTGAACGAAACCGCAGCTTTACAGCGGCAGTAGCCCGGGGAGCTACTGTATCGGGGGAGCGATGGGTATGGAAAACATAGTACATACTGCCATCCTTGCCGTAGAACACATCTCCATGCCCGGTACCGTTGTATCCCACCGTGTGCCGGCTGATTATCGGGTTGCCTGGATATTTCTTCCAGGGCCCTGTTGGGGAAGAAGAAGTAGCATACCCGACGGCGTAATCTTTATTCCGGAAATCATTGGCCGAGTAAATGAGGTAGTAGAGGTTTTTATGTTTCATAACTGTAGGTCCTTCCGCTACCGGCCATTCGGCATTGGCCGTGTTTTCCCATTTTTCGGTACTGGAAATACATTCATGAGCTGTGCCGGGTATCACGTCGCTCAGGTCTGGTTTCATTTCTGCAACGAAGATCCGGTTTCCCTTTTGCAGTTTAACATGGTAGAGGTATATCTTGCCGCTTTCGTCGAAAAATACGAACGGGTCGATCTGTTTTCCTGAACTGCTCAGCGATAAGAGGGTATCCTGTTTAAATGGGCCGGCCGGACTTGTAGCCCTGGCAATCGCAATCTGTTCGTTGGCCGTATAGGCCATGTAGTAATTGTTTCCCCGTTTAAATACCTGGGGCGCCCAAAAACCGGTATTGCCATAGGCCTCTCCGCGTTTCAGGGCAAGGCGACGGGTTGAATCTTTTTCCTGCCGCCATATTTTTCCATCTGCCGAGGTGTAATAGGGAAAGCCCTGGCTGCTGCCGGTTCCGTATAAATAAAATGTTCCCTTGTCGGCGAAGATGGTAGGGTCGGCAAGGAAAATAGAGGGTTGCTGGGCCTTGCCTGTAACTGTAACAGCCATAAAAGCGGAAATAATGGCCACAGCGCGTAAATATCTGTAAGAAGTAAACCACATGGGGTTAAAATAATAATCATTCCTGAGATTTACCAGTGTTGCAACAAAACGCTGTTTTTTTTTATGTTGGATCATCGCTTATTTTATGGTATTCTTCAACAGGTATTTCATCACCGGGTCGTTCTGCTCCACTTTTTCAGGTAAGGTAGCCTGTAAAAGAATATCCGGTTCTACCAGCCTGTTTTTTGTTTCACCGCACCGGGCGCCGAGGCTAAACGAAGTTGTGGACTGTATCCTGAATTTGCTGTGAGGAAGTTGAATGCTGAATGCCTCTCCGAAGTCCATCGCTCTTTCCCCGGGCGCTTCTCCAATAAGAGTTCCCAGGTTGTATGTTTTCACTACATCCGCAACTGCCATAGCGCTGGAGAAGGTGAATGGGCCTGTGATGAAATAAACTTTGCCATCGAAAACAACGTCACTTTTGAACTTATTTTCGCGGGGCTTGCATACTGCCGCATCCTGCCAGGTGCTTCCATTGGGCTTTTGCAGGTAAACCTCTGCAGTATCTCCATTTGCAATTAATACATCTTTATAGGCCTGGCTGATCTTCCAGTGCTTGGCGCCAAACGAAAAAGGACGGCGGGTGATGTAACTGAAAAGCAGTTCGCCCAGCTCTGTATTGCCCCCGCTGTTTTGACGGAGATCTATGGCCAGCGTATGGATGTCCTGTGCCTTTATAGCTGCGAAGCTGGTATCCAGGAAGGCTTTCAACTGGCTAATACCTGCACTCAGCGTACGTATATCCAGGCAGGCAAGCTTTGTATCTATGATCTTAAAATCGAAAGGCTTGGCGATATGCGGGAAATTGGCTGACAGGGCAGCTCTGTAGGTAACGCCTTCGTTGATGGTTATTTTACCGGGTTTATTTTCTGGGGCACGGTACTCTACTGTAAACGGCGGCTTTATATCATGCAGGAATACAAAATAGGAGAAAAGGCGGCAGGCTGCTTCGGCTTTAAAAGCTGCTACTCCCGGAATTATTTTTTGTATGTCGCTGTAGAGTTCCGGGATCTTTTGCCCGTTGATAGCAACAATTTCACTGCCGGCGGGAATGTCAGTTCCAACAGGTGCATACAACTTGTTGCCATGATGGATCAGTTTATAAGGAAAGAACTGTGTCTTTTTATATTCTTCTCCAAAAACCGGTTGACTAAGCTGCAAGGTACTATGGGCATCGTTGAGCAGCGACGTGATCTTATGCAGCAGCAGTGCAAATTGTTTTACCGGGATGGAATCCCCCAACATCCCCTTCAGTGTGTTGAGTTGTTTCTCGTATTCCTGTTTGGTGATATAGAAAAAGGGATTGTAATGAGAAGCCTGCATGGTACGGGTGTAGTGATCGATGTCTTCAATGGCTTCGCTTTTCGAAAGATATTCTTGCCCGGAAGCGTTTTGAAAATATATGAATGAAATGAAGAATAAAAAGTATTTGATCATCTGTTTAGAATGCTTGCGGGGTGAAGATAGGGAAAATATTATCTCACCGTTAAAACACGGGAGTGCATGGGGGAAAGAAATTGCTGTACCAGAAAAAATGGATAATATTGGTCTAATTTTCTCCCTGAAAAATGTGTTATGAAGAAAATAGGATTTTTATCGTTCGGGCATTGGTCTAACCATCCAGCCTATAAAACGCGTACAGCCAGCGATACGTTGCTTCAGTCGATCGACCTGGCCGTTGCCGCTGAAGAAATCGGGTTAGACGGCGCCTATTTTCGGGTACATCATTTTGCAGCTCAACTGGCATCGCCATTTCCTTTGCTTTCGGCTATCGGCGCCAAAACAAGCAAAATAGAGATCGGAACCGGTGTTATTGATATGCGTTATGAGAACCCGCTATATATGGTAGAAGATGCCGGCGCCGCTGATTTGATTTCAAGAGGGCGATTGCAGTTAGGTATCAGCAGGGGATCGCCGGAACAGGTGATCGATGGATGGCGATATTTTGGATATGAACCGGCAGCAGGAGAAACCGATGCAGATATGGGACGCCGTAAAGCGTTGGAATTCCTGGATAAGCTGAAGGGCGTTGGGTTTGCAGAGCCTAATCCATATCCTATGTTTCCTAACCCGCCGGGCTTATTGCGACTGGAACCTCATTCGGAAGGGCTGCGTGAGCGCATCTGGTGGGGAGCTGCTTCTAATGCCACCGCTGTATGGGCGGCAGAGAATGGAATGTTCCTGCAAAGTTCTACCCTCAAATATGACGAGAGCGGGAAGCCATTCCATGTGCAACAGGCAGAACAGATCAGGTTATACAAAGAAGCCTGGAAGAAAGCTGGACATAACCGCGAACCAAGGGTTTCGGTGAGCCGGTCTATTTTCGCGCTGGTATCGGACCAGGACCGCTATTTCTTCGGCCAGGAGTCTGATAAGTCCGACAAGATCGGGATGATAGAACAAGGCAAACGCGCCATCTTCGGAAGAAGTTATGCAGCCGAGCCGGATCAACTCATTAAAGAATTGGCTAAAGATGAAGCGATCCAGGAAGCGGATACCCTTCTTTTAACCATACCCAATACCCTGGGAGTTGAGTATAACGTGCATATACTGTCTTCCATTTTAAAATACGTAGCGCCTGGATTAGGCTGGCGTTAAACGCACCCAAAAATCATGAAGGCGGGCATTGTTTAAAATGCCCGCTTTTTAAACTTTCAACACCCCGCTATCTGCACGGAGCGCAGCCCCATTGGTAGCTACAGAAAGGGGACTTGCCAGGTAAACTGCCAGACTCGCTATTTCCGCAGGGTCTAAAAATCTTTGCAACAGGATATGAGGATTGGATTGCAGGATGATAGCCTGTTTTACAGATTCTGCGTCAATTTGCTGCGCATCCGCAATTTGTTCTACAACCGCGGCAACGCCATCGGAATAGGTGGGTCCGCCCAGTATGGTGTTCACCGTTACCCCTGCGCCTTTTGTGAGCTTGGATAACCCGTTGCTTAAAGCATTCATCGCGGCTTTTGTTGTACCATAATGGATCATGTTTTCAGGCACGTTGACACCGGATTCGCTGCTGATGAAAATAATCCTTCCCCAATTGTTCCGGATCATTGCCGGCAGCAGTTTCCGTGATAGGCGCATGCTGCTCATCAGGTTTATTTCAAGGTAATCGTACCAGGTTTCGTCTGAAATTTCATAGAAGTTCTCTACCCCGAAGATCCCGACATTGTTGATAAGGATATCTATGTTATTCAATTCATCCAGGAGTTGCATTACTTCACTTCTGTTGGAAAAATCGGCCGGGCAGGGAAATACAACGGCGTCGGGAAACTGTTCTCTGAGCCGCTCACAGGCGAGCCTGGTTTTGTTCTCATTTCTCCCGTTAATAATAACTTCCGCTCCTTCCTGCAATAATTGTTGTGCAATAGCAAAACCGATACCCTGTGTAGAGCCGCTGATAAATGCCCTTTTGCCTTTAAGCTGTAGATCCATGTGGTTATTTTTGTAATGATCGTTCAAAAAATAAGTAAAAAAATTTAGTTCAGCACCTGCAGGTGAAATGCAATCTGTTCTTTCAATGTTTTTTTATCCGGGTAAATTCGTCTTAATGAATTGATGCCACACCAAAAGGTGATAAGGAATTTGCCTAAGGTATCGGCTGGTGTTTTTGTGGTCAGTGTTCCTTTTTTCTGCGCTGCGGCAATAACGGAAACATAGAGTTGTTCAGTTTCTTTCAGGATCTGGGTAGCCTCGTTTTTTAGTTCATCATCAATAAATGTCATTTCCACGATGGAGTTGGCAACAATACATCCTTTGTCGTGCGCTTGTTTATCAGCATTCGCCAAATCCATGAAGAACTTTTTTATTAAAGCTACGGGGTCTTCGCTTTTTGCCAGCATCTGCCTGAAGGCTTCCAGGTCTTCTCTGCGTTGCTGAAGCGCTTTTTTGAAGAGCTCTTTCTTGCCGCCTTTGAAGGTATTATACAGGCTTCCTGCTCCGGCTCCTGTTGCATTGCTAAGGTCGGCGAGGGAGGTGCCGTTGAATCCGCGTTGCCAGAATACTTCCTGTGCTTTTAGTATGAGTTCTTTGTCCTGGTGCCTGGTTGGCCTTCCTTTCATGTATTTTTGTAATGATTGATACAAAAATAGGGGAAAGAATTCAAAAACCAATTTTTTCTGGCCTGTACACTTGTTCTTCTACCTGAAATGCAACACCCCCTGCTGATCCCTATACGCTTCAATCCCTGATATGGCCTTTAAATCTTCCATGAAAACGGAAACAGGGCGATTCCGGTTAATCACCCCGCTGAAAGTACGCGACCGGATAGCCGGGTTATCTATCACTACCCGGATACCGTACCAGCGTGGCACTACTTTACCGATCTCCTCCAGGCTGGCATCTTCAAAATAGAACAAGCCTTTACGCCAGCTCAGTACATTACGTGCATCGAAGGTTGCCTGTGTAATGGCCTGCCCATCGTGGTATACAGCCTGTTTGCCCGGCGTGAGCATACTTTTTCCTGTAGGCGCCTGCAGGTTTACAGAACCTTCTACCAGGGCTACTTTCACGATACCGGAATCATAGGTATTTACATTGAATTCTGTTCCCAGTACCTGCACAGTGCTGTGCGGCAGCTGCACGATAAACGGTTTGGAGGGATCTTTGGCTACTTTCAGATAGGCTTCCCCGTTAATAGCGATCTGCCGCGAACTGCCGGTAAAAGCAAGAGGAAAAGATATTTGAGTAGCGGAATTCAGCCATACTTCTGTGCCATCGGCCAGGTTTACTTTGTAATCCATTCCCGTTGGTACGGTAAGGATATTCAGTTCTTCGGCGGAAGGAGAGGGGCCGGGGGCAAAAGAAAGGCTTTTATTGCTGTTGTTGAGCTGTGCATCTCCGGCTTTAATGGCGCCATGCTCTTCTGATAAGTTAACAACCTGGCCATTCGCCAGTTTTAATTCAATGCCTGCTTTTGATGGGGCTGCAGCCAGGTAGCTTTTTCCTGGTTTGGCCAGTTGTTGCTGCCAGAAGATAATGCCTGCCGCCACCAGCAGCCCTGCAACAATGGCGGCTGCTACCAGCCATTTTCTTTTAAAGAGAGGAACAACCGGCACAGGCGTTTGTTGCTGCCTGAGCTCCGCTTCCAGGTCGCGCCAGGTAGAATGGGTTTTACGATGGGCAAACCCGGTAGCTACATCGCTGGCCGGCAAAGAAGCTGCCAGCGCATCGTAAGCCGGGCGGGCATGAGGATTGGTAAGGAACAATTGCTCCAGCGCTTCCTCCTCTGCCGGGCTGAGAGTACCCGTCACTTTTCCAAGGAGCAGAAATTTTTCGTCGTCGGTTAACTGATCCATCATACTATAATGACTATTAACTCGGATTGAATCACTAATCGGTTGCTAATTTTTTTTCAAATTTCCCCGCAGGCCTTTCAACGCCCTGGCAATATGATTGCCTACGGTATTAACGCTTATCTGCAATTGGTCGGCAATTTCTGCATAACTGAGTTTTTCTATGTAATGCAGCCTGAATACTTTGGCGGCCATAGGCGGCAGCTGGGCGATGGCTGCCTCAATTTCTTCCCCTAATGCCCATGCTTCTATCGAATCCGGCTCGGTCAACGACTCTCCTGTGCCGAAATGTTCGTTCCTCAGCCTGGCTTGGTTCTGCTGTTGCCGGATATAGGTCAGGCTCCGGTTCCGTACTGTTCTTACAAGGTAGCCAATAAGATCGCTGTGAATATGTTCGAACTGCCGGTTCTCCCAAAGGTCTACAAACATCTCCTGTACCAGGTCCTGGGCAATATCTTCATCTTTTAAAAACGACAAAGCATATACAAACAAACGTTCCCGTACCTGCACATACAACTCCCCGAAGGCTTCCAGGTCGGATGCCTTTAATCGTTCCAGTAATTTCGTATAACCTGTTTGGTTGTCGTACACCTGCAATCTGTTATTACTCTATAGCTGTAATTAAACTTTCTTTATCTCATCCCCGGTAGCCGGGCTTTTACCATCTGCTCAAAAAAAATTATTTCCCGACTAGTGATTTCATCCCGGGTAATCGTCTTTTTAGAAAGGGGGAACTGAATAAAGGTATTCAGCGTATCTGTTTAAAATTTTATCACCAAAATCAATAATGTAAGAATGTATATCTGCAATGCTCCTTAAGGAAGAAAAACCCCTCGGCGCCTGGACAGCTAAGGAGGGGTTCCTGTCTGAATCACTTTAATTAAAACAATTCGAACAACCGCAATTTATGCAAAAAACAGGTATTTATCATACCGGCGGCCGCTTGCTGGCTGCTGCCGGTAAACCGTGCATACGTTTTATTATGAGAACGAGTTTTTTTATCCTTACGCTGATCGTCATAGCTGCACAGGCACTCATTGCCGCTTCCAGCTACGGGCAGGGTAATGAACAGAAAAGGATCTCCCTGGATTTCAAGAACGCCCCTATCCGCAAAGTTTTTTCTGCTATTGAAGCAAAGGCCGATGTGGTGATCATGTACGAGAACACCCTGCTTAAAGATCAGAAAGTGAACATCACGGTAACAGACCAGAAAGTGGCCGACGTACTGGATGCTTTACTGAAAGACAAAGCGCTGAAATGGAATATCAGGGAAAACGTGATACGGGTTGTACCTGCCCCTCCTGCAACGGAAAAACCTGCCTCTCCATCGCCGCAGGCTGCAGCCGCAGGCGGACCCATTTCCGGCGTCGTAAAGGGAACCGACGGCAATGTATTGGCCGGCGCTTCGGTAAGGGTAAAAGGTACCTCCACCGGCGCCGCTACCGATGCTGAGGGCCGTTTTTCTATCAACGCCAACCAGGGAACCGTTCTGGTAATATCGTTCGTGGGCTTTAAAACAACCGAATTTAAAGTAACATCAGCCATGATCGATCAACCGTCGCTGGAGCTTACCCTGCCCCTTGCGGAAACATCCCTCGAAGATGTAGTGATCAAAGCAGGTTATTATGATGTGATAAAAAAGGAGATGATCGGCAACATCACGAAAGTAAGCTCAAAGGATATCGCCAGTCAACCTGTGAGCAACCCGCTTGCCGCCCTGGTAGGAAGGGTAGCGGGCCTCGACGTGGTACAGGAAAGCGGCTTGCCCGGTACCGGCTTCACGCTGAGGTTGCGCGGCCTGAACAGCGTACGCCCCGAAGCTAACAACCCGCTTATCATTATCGACGGAACACCCTATCCTTCCGGCATATTCGATACTCCTTCCGGCAGTTCGGGCAACAACCCGCCCAGCTTCGAGGTGCTGGGCTATGTGGGCACAAGCCCGTTGAACAGCATCAATCCAAATGATATAGAAAGTATCGAAGTACTGAAAGATGCCGACGCTACTTCCATCTACGGAAGCCGGGGAGGGAACGGCGTGATCCTCATCACCACGAAGAAAGGAAAAGCAGGGAAAACATCTGTCAACCTTAACCTTTCTTCCGGTATTGCTAAAATATCCAGGAAGGTAGATGTTTTAGACAGACGGCAGTACCTGGATATGCGCTATGAAGCTATTAAGAACGATGGGCAAACCATCGCTACAGCCAACCCCAGTACTGTTTACGACCTGGTATCGTGGGATACTACCCGGAGTACCGACTGGCAGGATGTATTGCTGGGCGGCGCCGCCAATTACACCCGGGGCCAACTGTCTATATCCGGGGGCAATAACAATACTTCCTTTCTCTTCTCGGGGAATTATTCCAGGGAAACTTCCATCTTTCCAATCGACCTGGCCAATACCCGCTACAACGGTCGCCTGAATGTAAATCATCAATCAGCCAATCAAAAATTACAGGCGCAGTTTTCAGTGAATTATGGTTTCGATAACAACAGGTTGCCCGGTTGGAGTATCGCCGCCTATGCTTTAACACTGCCTCCCATCGCGCCGCCGTTATACGACTCTACCGGCAAACTGAACTGGGGACCTAACGGAACTTTCCAGAACCCCATTGCCAGGTTGAAGGAAATATCTGATGCCAATACCCGTAGCCTTGTTTCCAGCGCGGCTTTCAGTTACAAATTGTTCAATGGCTTTAAGGTGAAGGCTACCTTAGGTTACAACCAGGTACAAACGGATGCAGTGTCTAAAAGACCACAGGACTTTTTTGATCCAACCGAATGGCTGACAAGAGGAAAGTTCCTGAGGAGTTCCCGGCATATGAAATTAATGACAGGTACCTGGAGTGCGGAGCCGCAACTGGAATATGAAACAAGACTGGGACCCGGCAACTTCAAAGCGCTTGTTGGCGCCACATTTCAACAAAGCAAAACCAACGGGCTGATATTGCAGGTGAACAATTATCCCGATGACGCATTGATGGGGAACACGAACTTCGGACAGGTAGACTACTCCTATACCCAGAACTCAGAATATCTCTATAACGCTATCTTCGGCCGGCTTAACTACAATATCGATTCAAAGTATATTATTAACATCACAGCCCGGCGGGATGGCTCCGGGCGATTTGCACCGGGCAGGCGGTTCGGCAATTTTGCATCTGCAGGCGCCGCCTGGATCTTCAGCGATGAAGATCTTGTAAGAGATGCGCTTCCTTTTTTGAGTTTCGGTAAACTGAGGGCCAGCTATGGTACTACAGGCAATGATATCATCCCCGACTATGGCTATCTTTCGTTATACAATGCTACCAACCAATATAACGGGGGACTATCGCTCGCCCCTTCGGGACTTTTCAACAACGAATACAGTTGGGAAACTAACAAGAAAGCGGAAGTTGGACTGGAACTTTCGTTCCTGGACAACAGGATCTCCCTTTCTACAAGCTACTACAGGAACCGGTCTTCCAACCAGTTAGTGCAATTTCCTTTACCCAGCACCGTTGGATTCTCCAGCATACAGTCTAACCTGCCTGCCGTTATCCAGAACACCGGCCTGGAACTGGAATTCAGTTCAAGCAACATAAAGAAGAAAGACTTCTCCTGGAATACTTCATTCAATATCAGTTTCCCACGGAATAAATTAGTGTCGTACCCTAACCTCGCCGGTTCTCCCTATGCCTACACCTATGTTGAAGGATTGCCGCTAAGTATTGTAAAAACCTACGATAAGGTAGGCGTAGATCCTATAACCGGTTTGAATGTATGGAGAAGCTATTCAAGAGGGATAGATACTTCCTATGCCAATTACCTGATGATCAACGACCGGGTAATAGCCATCAATACAGGAAAGGAATTGTTCGGGGGGATCAATAATGCCTTCCGTTTCAAACAATTTGAATTGAGCTTATTCCTGAATTTCGGGAAACAAACAGGGGCCGTTACCTATGGCAGCCTTTTCAACGCAAACGGGAAAGCCAGCAATATGCCTGTGGACAGGTACGAACGCCGCTGGCAACAGAAAGGAGATATAACCGACGTGCAAAAACTGACCAACAATCCCAATAGCCAGGCCAGTTATGCCAATGTAGGAACGGATTGGAATCCTTCTTACTATGCCACTATTTCGTTCCTGCGATTGAAAAATATTTCTGTTTCCTATTCACTTCCTGAAAAAATGACCAGGAGAGGCGGCATACAGGGCTGCAGGTTTTATGTCCAGGGCCAGAACATCTTTACCATCACAAACTACAAAGGTTGGGACCCGGAGAACCAGTCGGGCAATTACCCGTTGCTGAGGGTATGGACAGCTGGTATTGAATTGAACCTTTAAAAACAACTGCATGAAAAAATTAACTGCTATAACCTGCATCATCTTCCTGTTGGCATCCTGCACCAAGTTTGTGGATACGCCGTCGCCGGAGTCTTCTGTGGATGCTGCAAAGGTTTTTGAGAAAGATAATTCTGCTATTGCCACTGTAAATGCCGTGCTGTCGGACTTAGGGAACACGTATTCCATACTCCAGGGAGGCAGGGGAGTCAGCATCGTGAGCGGCCTGCTGAGCGATGAACTGAATACGGTTAGCATGCTGCCTGATTACATAGAGATCTGGTCTAACAGTCTTCTCAGCTCTAATACCATCCCTGCTAATATATGGTCGGGCTTCTACCGCAATATTTACAATGTAAATGCAACCATAGAAGGAGCATCGGCTTCTACCTCGCTTACGCCTGACATCCAATCGCAGATCCTCGGCGAAGCAAGATACCTGCGTGCATTTATGTATTTCTACCTGGTAAACATGTATGGCCCTGTTCCCCTGATCACTTCTACCAATTACCAGGTGAACCGGGTAGCTGGAAGAACCAGTGTTAACGACGTGTATAAACAGGTGATCGAAGATCTGAAAGAAGCGGATAAACTGCTGACGGTTGAGTACAGGAACCATCTCGGCGCTATCGTTACGCAGCGTTTCCGCCCGAATAAGTACGCGGCAAAAGCGTTGCTGGCAAGAGTGTATTTATATACCGGGCAATGGGCGGATGCGGAGGCTGAAGCTACTGCGGTGATCGATCAACCTGCCAGTTACAACCTCGTACAGGATCTTAACCAGGTATTCAGGCAACCTGCGTCTGCTGAAGCGCTTTGGGAATTTGCGCCTGCATATGGGGCTGTTGCCGCCGGCGTTACTTCTTTATTTACCGGCGATGGCGGGCATTTCAATCCTGCCGTGCTGAAGGCATATGGTTTAGGACCGCAACCTTCCGGCTATGACCTGAGCAATTACCTGAGCGATAGCATAGTGAACGCGTTCAGCGCCACCGATAAACGGAAAGCCCAATGGCTGGAATCTGTAACTGCCGGTGGTAAAACTTATTACTTTCCTTTTAAGTATAAGACCGACGTGTTCGGCCTCTCTACCGTGCAGGAGTATTTCGTGGTACAACGTACGGCCGAGGTTTACTTCATCCGCGCAGAGGCCAGGATACAGCAGAATAATATTGAAAATGGGGTAAAAGATATTAACGCAGTCAGGTCGCGGGCTAACCTGGCCGATACCAGCGCTGCAACAAAAGCCGCCGCCATGGGTATCCTGGAAAAGGAAAGAAGACTGGAACTGTTCACCGAATGGGGCCATCGATGGTTTGATCTGAAAAGATGGCCGGGAAAAGACAACCCTGCAATTAGCCGGGCAGAAGAAGTGATGAAAGTAATAACGCCTTTAAAAGGAGGTACCTGGAAAAAAGACTGGCTATTGCTGCCGCTTCCGCAAACAGATATCATCAATAATCCTTTCCTGGTTCAGAATAACGGTTACCAATAAACGTATTTAAAGAAAGAATTATGAAGAAGATAATAATATTAATCCTGTGCATATTCCAGGTATCGCCGATCCTGGCGCAGAAAACATATGAAATAAAAGGGCGTTTTACTAGCATAAAGGCGGCTACCATTACTTTAGCGTATAAAGACCAGCAGGGGGTGGAAGACTCTGTACACACAACCGACGGAAGTTTCAGTTTCAGCGGTACTGTTTCCCGGCCGGTAAAAGGTATGCTAATGGTGAAAACCCTGCAACCTGGCGCCTACCCGGGGTTTTCCCTCGAATATGTAGAATTGTATGTAGAACCGGGTAAGACCAGCGTTAACGGGCCAGCACCCGCAACGGCAACCATCAACGGAGGCGAAGCCCAGGCGGATTTCAACTTGCTGAACCAGCAGTTGAAACCTGCGAAGGTGAAAATGGATCAGTTGCTAGCGAAGTACAACAAAGCAACAGCAGAAAGGGATAGCCTTGCATTACACGCCATCATGGACCAGGCAACAGTTATTAATAATGAAAGAAGTAAGCTGGAGGAAGATTTCATCAGCGCCCATCCCGCTTCCTATGTAAGCTGGGACCTGTTGAAACAGCATTCGACAATTATAGATCCCGTTACTTTTGAGCCGCTGTTCAGCAAGATGGCTAAACAGTTTCGCGAATCGGAGGAGGGTAGGGAAATGGCAGAACAGCTTGCCCTGAGCAGGAAAACTGCCGTTGGCCAGCAGGCTATGGATTTTGAACAAATGGATGTGAATGGAAAGAAAGTAACCCTTTCATCATTGAAAGGCAGGTATGTATTGCTTGATTTCTGGGCCAGTTGGTGCGGCCCTTGTCGCGCCGAAAATCCTAATGTGCTGAAAGCATATAATAAATTTAAAGATAAGCACCTGGAGATCCTCGCGGTATCGCTGGATCAGAACAAAGCCAATTGGCTGTCGGCTATTGAAAAAGACGCTATGCCCTGGATACACGTAAGTGACCTGAAAGGCTGGAAGAACGAAGTAGCTGCTCAATATGGCATCAGGTCTATCCCGCAAAATCTGCTGATAGGACCTGATGGGCGCATTATTGCCAAAAACCTGCGGGGATCGGCCCTGGAGAAAAAATTGTCGGAGATTCTGGAATAAATAACATTCATACATTTTATATTCCTGGCATAAAAAACCGGAACTATAGTAGATAACCTTTAAGGCCAACCATGTATAAGCCGCTTTCGCTATGAAGGCGGCTTTTTTTTAAGCAACCAAAGTGGTCATTATTGCCTCCATCCCCGGGAGGTATGCCTATAAAAATAAAATAAACTTTGTATTTTGCTAATTGCTGCATCTACGGCATCTGAAGCTGCTTACCCAACCCGGTTGTTGGATTATCTTATAATTTACCTGTTGAATGTAATCGAAAAAATTGGATAACAGTAACATACATATTGAGCATCCAGACTTGCTGGCGAACATAGCGGATGGAAGCGAAGCGGCGATGAAATGCTTTTTCCAGTCTTTCTATCCCCGTTTAAGATATTTCAGCCTGGATGTCCTGAAAGATGCCGCAGAAGCCCAGGATATCGCCCAGGAAGCCATTTCCGTCTTCTGGCGCCGGAGGGAGCAATTCAGGCACGCTACCATTAAAGAAGTAAGTGCATTCCTGTTTACCGTTGCCAGGAATAAATGTTACGACCATCAAAAGCACCTGAAAGTAAAGTCGTCTAAACAGGGAGAGATCTCCTATGACCAGGATAGTATAGAAGATATGCTGGAAGCAAAGATCATAAAGGAAGATCTTTTTAACCGGATATATACAGAGATACTTACTTTACCCGCCGCCCAGGTACAACTGCTGAAAATGATCTTTGTACAAGGGCTTGATACCAATGAAATCGCTGAAAGCCTTCATATCACGCCAAACAACGTCCGTAATCAAAAAGCCAGGGCGCTCGAAAAGTTGCGGCTGATCCTCCAGAAACGCAGGGTGATGATATTTTTTTCAATTTTTTATTAATTCTTTGTGATGCTTACCCCTGTTCAGTCGTTTACTTACCATACAAGGGCAATCTGTAGCCATGAATCATACCTGGCAGATTATACTTGTAAAGCTCCCTGCAAAGCATCCATTTATATGGATGTGATGATGTATTGCGCTGGTACAGCAGATCATCCAATGGGCAAAAACAATAACAAAGCATGAAAGTCAATATTGATCAGATTAAAGATATCCTGTACAGTCATTTCAGCGGTCGTTCACTCACCGCCGGTGAAGAGGCGTTGTTAGAGCAATGGCTGAAACAGTCGGCCGTTAACAGGAATTTGTTTAACCAGATCCGTGACAAAAGTGAAATTGATCAATACTTTTCTATCGTAATGGACGACCGGCATACCGAAGCCGCATTTCAACGATTTAAGGCCAACAGCATAGAAGAATTTACAGATGCCAACCATAATGAACCTGCAGTGCGGCCTGTCCGCCATCTCCATTTTGCGCGAAAATGGCAATGGGCTGCTGCAGCCGTTATATTACTGGCAGCAGGAACTTACTATTGGAAATTGATCGGGAAGCAAACGCTCCCTGTTGAAAATAGCAAAAGCTTGCAGGCTGATATTGGCCCCGGGGGCGCCCTGGCTACCCTGACCCTGGCCGATGGCAGCAAAATAACACTGGATAGTGCAGCTAACGGGAAACTTGCGCAACAGGGTAATGCCCAGGTAGTAAAGCTTGCCAACGGGCAGATCGCTTATAATGCAGGTATCCAAACAGAAAGCGAAATGTTATGGAATACCATGTCAACTCCTAACGGCGGCCAGTATCAACTGGTGCTGCCGGATGGTACGAAAGCCTGGCTGAACGCTTCTTCTTCAATTACTTTTCCTGCGGCTTTTGCAGGCAATAAACGCCAGGTAAAGATCAAAGGTGAAGTCTATTTTGAAGTTGCTAAAAAGGAACAGCAGCCTTTTATGGTAGATGTAAACGGGAAAGCGCTGGTGCAGGTACTGGGTACCAGCTTCAACATCAATTCATACGAAGACGAAGATAACATTAATACAACCCTTCTCGAGGGGAGTGTGAGAATAGTGGGAGATAACCAAACAGTTGTACTGAAACCCGGGCAACAGGCTCTTATAGCCGCCGCCGACAGGCAATCAGCCGCCGGGAAAGGAATTTTGGTAAATTCCTCAGTGGATACCGACCAGGTATTGGCCTGGAAGAACGGGATATTTGATTTTACCGGCGCTGATCTGAAAACCGTAATGAGGCAATTAACAAGATGGTATAATATTGAAGTCGAATACAGAGGTCCTAATTCGAATATCACCTTCCAGGGTAAGATGTATAGAAACGTAAACTTAAAAGATGTACTGGAAGCGTTGCAAAAAATGGGTGTAAGAACAGAATTGCAGGGAAGAAAACTGATAGTCTTTTAAAATACCTGTTACAATCTGCCGCCGTTGCCGCTTAGTTGTGTCTTACGGCTAATAAGTTTAAACAACCAATTGTCTATGTCGCAAATCCGAAAATGTCAACCATTCTCAAGCCGGCCGTAAGGTTGCCGGAATGTCCGGGAACGGCCTGGTAAACTTTACCAGATAACTAAGTTGCTACTGCGCTTTAGGGCTCAGGTCAAATGAAATATTTTGACCCGGAGAGTCTTTGTTCCTGACAGAAAAAAATTGCCGGACACAAAACCGCCCTGGCGTGCAGGCCAGGGCGGCGGAAAGTTTGGGCAACACAAAACAAAAGTCCTGGAGGACTGCCTATTTATCACCCAAACAACACAAAAGTATGGTAAAAACTGCTATTTGTGAATGGCTGGTTCGCAGAAGCAATCACCACATCACCAAAATCATGTTAGTCATGAAACTAACAACTCTTCTATTAACGGTTGGTATTTTGACCGTCTGCGCTAAAGGCGTTTCACAGAATGTAACTTTCCAGGGAGAGAAAGTATCCTTGAAAGTTGTATTTAAATCTGTTGAGAAGCAGACAGACTATCTCTTCCTGTATCCTGAATCTGTACTCCAGGTTTCCCGTCCTGTTTCTCTTAATGCGCAAAACCTGCCCTTAGATCAATTCCTGGTAGAAGTATTCAAAGCTCAACCGCTCGAATACACTATCAAAGGCAAAAGCATTTTTGTTTCTCCCAAAGCGGTTATAGCGAAGCCGGAAGAGGAGAGCGGCCCGCCCGTTGATACTTTGTTCTGGGTTGTAGGAAAAGTACTGGATGAAAATAACGCCCCGGTCATCGGCGCAAGTGTTATGATAAAAGGTACAGACCAGGGAACCACTACGAATGCAAACGGGGATTTCGCACTCCGGAATGTCAGGAATCACGCGTTGCTTGTTATTTCTTCGATCGGGTACGAAAAGAAAGAGGTCAAAGTCAACGGGCGCAGTTTAAGTATCTCGCTTTCCAAATCCACTTCTGAACTGAACGAGGTAACAGTGAGCACCGGTTACCAGCAACTGGATCGCCGCCGCCTCACCAGCGCTATTACTACATTAAAAGCGAAAGATATCCTGAGCCCCGGTATGTTCTCTATAGACCAGGCATTGGAGGGGCGTGTGCCGGGCTTGTTTGTAATGAACCCCTCGGGCGATATAGGCGTATCTCCGAAGATCCGTATCCGTGGTACTTCTACCTTATTGGGAAGCCGCGAACCTGTTTGGGTAGTAGATGGCGTGGTAGTAAACGACCCGGTGAATATTGACCCGGCAACCATCAATGATCTCGATTTTGTAAACCGGTTAGGGAACGCTATTTCAGGGCTAAAACCTTTTGATATTGAGCAGATAGATATATTAAAAGACGCTTCCGCAACCGCTCTTTATGGCGTGAGAGCAGCGAATGGAGTAATCGTTATCACTACAAAAAAAGGCAAGAACGGCGCACCGGTTGTTAACTTCAATCAATCTACCAGCCTGGTGCAGCGGCCCCATTATTCAGACGCCAACGTAAACGTGATGAACTCCAGGCAGCGGATGGATTTCTCAAGAGACCTGATCGCAAATGGACTAAATTATTCTGAGCACATCAACTATGTTGGGTACGAAGGCGCGCTGACTAAACTGTATAACGGAGAATATAGTTACGAGGAATTTCAACGGGAAGTACATCGCCTGGAAACAGTGAATACAGATTGGTTTGATGTTATTCTTCATAATGCCATTTCTACTCAAAATAATCTCAGTGTTTCCGGCGGTAATGAGAAAACAAAATACTTTGCTTCCGTAGGCGCCGCTACCCAACGGAGTACGATAAGAGGAGACAAGATCGATCAGTACTCTGCCTTGATTAAGTTAAACACTGCGCTTACACCCAAACTGAACTGGGAACTGAACTTCAGGGGCAATACAGAGAAGAGGGATTTTGTAGCAAGCTCGGTGAACGCTCTTTCTTACGCATACAATACCAGCCGGGCAGTACCCGCATATACCGAAGACGGAAGCCTGAATTATTACAAGCGGTATAGCGGCTCTGCCTTCGATTACTTCAATTTTAATATCCTGAACGAAATGGAGCATTCCCGGAATAATATAGACGGTTCAGGGATCGCTCTTAATACAAACCTTAATTACAAGTTAAATAAATACCTCAGCGGAACAGTATTGCTATCCTTTAATAACAGCAATACCGAAGACCGAACGGTCTACGAAGAAAATACTTTTGCTGCCGCAGAAATACGTTTAAGCGAGTACGGAATGCCGGCCGATCCTTCGAGAACGCTGATGCCCTATGGAGGCGAATATCATTCAAGTAATGTGCGTAACCGCTCTTACCTGGTTCGCGGACAGGCAAATTTCACCCATCCTATCGGCGCTCACAATCGTGATCAGCTGGATATAACACTGGGGGGAGAAATGTCTTCCAACCAGTATAACGGCCTGAAAATGGTCAGAAGAGGGTATATGAAAGATCGTGGTCAGGCCTTTGCACAGGTAGACCCGGTTAAATACCCGGTATATGCGCAATGGGCAACTATTAACAATGTAGACCAGGTTACGAATAACCTGACCAATATCGTTTCCGGCTACCTGGCAACGGCGTATACGTTCAACGATAAATACATCCTGAATTTTAATACCCGTACAGATTTCTCCAACAAATTCGGCAGCCGCAGCCGCGAGAAATTTCTTCCTACCTGGTCGGTATCCGGGCGTTGGGATATAGATAAAGACTTCTTTAAAAATTCCCGACAGGTGAATATGCTGGCGCTGAAAGCATCTTACGGCTACCAGGGTAATATGCTGGATAACCAGACTCCCGACCTCATCATCAACCAGGGAGCGCTTGATCCTATCAGCGAGGAATATTATTCTACCATCGCCTATTACCCTAACCCGAATCTGAAATGGGAAAAGAATGGAGAATTAAACATAGGACTGGAATTTTCGCTGTTCAATAATAAGATCCAGGGTAATATCAACTATTTCGACAAAAAGACAGAAAATGCCTTCCTGGATAAAAGAGTGGCAGATATCAACGGGCTTAGCACCTATATAGTGAATTCCGGTACTATCCGTAACAAGGGAATAGAACTGGCATTCAGCTTTATGCCTATCAATAACCTAGGACCCAAAGGAAGCGCCAATGGTTTTTCCTGGCGTATAGATCCGCAATTAGGGCAGGTGCTGAATTCTATCCTGTCTAACAGTATTAATCACTATGGGCTTAACAAGTACCTGGGCAGCCAGAATGCTAACCTGTATACCGATTACCTTACCGGCAAACAGATCATCGATGGAAAGGCTGTAAATACCTTCTATTCCTATGCCTTTGATGGTCTTGATCCCAAAACCGGTAAACCAATTTTTAAGAATGACGACCAGGCGCTCCGCGATAAGTACAGGGGAATGGAAGCAGACCAGGTTTTTCAGCAGGTAATGGTGCCTTCAGGAAACCGTATCCCCACTATCCAGGGAGGTGTGCTCAATACCTTTAGCTATAAAGCATTTGCCCTGAGCTTTAACCTGGCATACAGCGTGGGCAGCAAGATCAGGTTAACAAAACTCTATACGGCCACATCTCAGCAGATCAATTCCGGTGTAGCCGCTCCGATGCCTGAAAACAATGTAAGACTCGAATTTGAGAACCGGTGGAGGAAACCAGGGGATGAAGCCTTTACCAATATCCCTGCGCTCATCGGCGGGCGCGATTTCTCTCAAACCCTCAACCACTGGTCTATGAGCTATCCTTTCAATTACGCCAGGAATATCTGGGAGATGTACGACAACTCGGACATCCGTGTGGTAAGCGGCAGCTACCTGAAACTGAGAACAGTGAATTTCAGGTACACGCTGCCCGATAATGTGAGCAAATACCTGAACATTAAATCTGCCAATATCATGTTCTCTGCAATGAATGTTCATACCTGGGCAAGCAAAGACCTGCACGGGCAAGATCCTGAGCAAACCGCCTTCGGAGACCTGATACAGGTATCGCCACGGCCCACTTATTCCTTTACTATAGATGTATCCTTTTAATACAAGATTATGAAAAGTATCCGTTCCTGTATAGTTATCATACTCGCGCTTCTCCTGTTCAGCGGCTGTAAAAAGTTCCTGGAAGAACAGTCGCAAACCCTGGCATATGCCAAAACCTGGCAGCGGCTCGACGAAGTGTTGCGTGGAGAGGTTTACATTATCAATAAGAATCTGCCTTTCAAATTTCTGAATACCATGGACGACGACATCGCCGACTACGTAGGCTCCGTCTCCTTTATTGACGCCCGCGCCGATATATTCGGGTTTTATACCTGGCAGGCGAATCCTTTTACTGCCAATACTTTCATGCAGCTCACAGACAATACCTGGGCGCCAATGTACAGGCGTATCAACGCAGCTAATATTGTCGCTTACCAGGCAACAACATCGAAAGACGACCCCGTTCAGCTAAAGCGGATCCGCGGCGAAGCGCTGTTCATGCGTGCTTTTTACTACTTCTATATGGTGAACATATATGCCGGCGCATATAATAGATCCACTGCGACTACAGATATGGGAGTGCCGTTAAAGATCACCGAATACGTGGAAGACCGTTTTTTTACCCGCTCAACAGTAGACAGCGTTTACAGGCAAATGGTAGAAGACCTTGAAACAGCAGAACAATGCCTGGAAGGAGTAACGCAACGCACTACCTACCGGGCAGATATCAACGCAGTGAACCTCCTGCAAAGCAGGGTCTATCTCTATATGCAGGATTGGGATAAAGCAATAGAGGCGGCAGATAAAGTGTTGGCCAGGAAACCGGTATTATCTCAACTCGCAGCCTACATTCCGCATACCAGTTTCCTGACAAAGGAATCGCCCGAAGTCTTATTCACGCAGGACGGAAACGTGATGATGGGAATTATGCCGGAAGTTTTTCCGCCTAAAGCTATGAAACCCTCTGATGAACTGATGGCGCTTTATACGGGGAATGATCTCCGGAAAACTGCCTTCTTTGAAATGAACGCCGGCAAATACCGCTATATAAAAGTATATAGCTCTACGCTGAATAATATTTCGCCGGCAGAAACAGCATCGGATGTTTTTACCATGAGGGTGGCGGAAGCCTATCTGAACAAGGCGGAGGCATTAACAATGCTGAAAAAAGATAAGGAAGCAAACCAGGTGCTCAATACCCTTCGCCGTACGCGTTTCTCGCCGGATTATTTCCAGCCGGTTGATCTGTCCGGCGCTGCACTCGCGGCATTTGTCCGCGACGAACGCCGGCGGGAACTTAGTTTTGAAGGTCACCGCTGGTTCGATCTGAAACGGTATGCCGTTAACCCGGTTTATCCTTTTTCGAAAAAGATCACGCATAACTATTCCGATGTTTTCTTCGGCGGAAGCCCGTTTGTAAAAGCCTCATTAGTACTGGAACCTAATGATCCGGCCTATTTATTCCCTATACCTGCTGATGTTATCATTTTCAACCAGGGAGTGCTTAAACAAAATCCGCAACGACCTGACAGAACTTTTTAATCATAGACGCTATGACTAGGATAAAAATAAATTGCCTGCCAATATATAGCCTGATACTCTTCCTGTGTTGTTTTGCCTGCAGGAAGGAAGCCAGCCTTCAACCTTCACCGGATATGCCGGATGCATTTGCAAGGCATGATAACCCGGCTAATGCCGCCGATCACCAGATCTACCTGTATTACAAGGAAACCGGCATTGCTGTATTATACAATGATACCGTGACAACAGCCCCGCTGGTTACGCTGCAATTGTGGTATCACCTGACGGTTATTGACTCGCTGGTCACGTACACAAAGATTAAGAAAGATGCGGATATCCTGCTGGGACTGGATTTTATCAAACAAAGCGTAGTGCCATATCTCGGCGCCGCAATGAAGCCGTATGCCTTCTTCCTGGCAGATTCATTGTATACATATGATTCGCCCTGGCGCTACAACCAGGTAATGTTATCATCTTACCGCGGTCTGAAAGCCGTAGCCCTGGGGTTTGTGCCTGGTATCCGGAACCTGGATGCGGCAGGGAAAAAAGCCTACCAGGCCGATATATTCAAGACTATATTAATTCCATACCTGAATGCCAACGCCAACCTGTTAACGGAGTTTTATAAAGTCAGTTCTGTCTACTATGGCAAAACAGCCAATGGAACCCAGTTCAACGGCGATTATATTCCCTATCGCCTGAAAGAAGAATATGGCTTTCTGAGTGATGGAACAGAATCTGAAGACTACTATTCTATCGGTACGCAGGCCCAGGACCTGGATCGTTATCTCACAGAGATCCTCAACCAGACAACTGCTGCATTCAACGACAAATACGGTCAATATCCCCTGGTGATGAGAAAATATAAAGTCATCATGGAAGTATTTAAAACACTTGGATTTATCAAGCCTGAATAGAGTAGACAGGTTATTAATACACAAAAGAAAATTATGAGCGCTATTGTTAAACTGGAAGGACTGTCCCATAAATACGGAAGTGCCTGGGCGATCAGGGACATCAACCTGGAAATCAACCGACCGGGCGTGGTTGGTTTATTGGGCGCCAACGGCGCCGGGAAATCCACTACAATGAATATCCTTTGCGGGGTGTTGAAACAAACGGAAGGACGCGTATATATCCAGGGCATTGATACCCGGAAAGAGCCTGAACAGGCAAGGAAGCATATTGGCTTCCTGCCGCAACATCCGCCACTATATCTTGATTTTACCGTGGATGAATACCTGACATATACTGCACAGTTGCGAAGGATCGAAAAGACCGAAATAAAGAAGGCAGTAAGTGAAGCCAAAGAGCGATGCGGAGTGGCGCATTTCAGCAACCGCCTCATCAGGAACCTGTCGGGCGGCTACCGGCAGCGGGTAGGCATTGCCCAGGCCATCATTCATAAACCAAAACTGGTTGTAATGGATGAACCTACAAATGGCCTTGATCCGAACCAGCTTATTGAGGCAAGAAAACTCATAAGGGAAATAGGTAAAGACCATACGGTGCTGCTGTCGTCACATATCCTCTCTGAAATTCATTTGCTGTGCCGGGAAGTAGTGATGCTGGAAGGAGGGAGGATCATTTTCTCCGACAGCATGGACGCCTTCAACAACTATGTACGGCCTCACAGCCTCCTGCTGCGTCTTGAAAAGGCGCCGGCGCCGGCAGATCTCCTGAAGATCAGCGGAGTAACGAAAGTTGATTTCCTGAATTCAAAACAGGTGCGGGTATATTTCGATGGTGATGAAGAAATCGCCGAACGGCTGGCAGAAGCCAGTACCTATGGCGGATGGCAACTTCGCGAGATCAGCCTCGATAAAAGCCTGCTCGACGACATATTTAAACAGTTATCCAATCAGATTCCAGCTTAAAAACGATATTAATGATCTTTAAGATAGCCAAAACCGACCTCCGAAATCTTTTCTATTCTCCCGTTGCCTGGTTCCTGACAATTGCCTTCTGGATACAGATAGCCTATTTTTATATGAATTCGCTGCTGCCCAGGGCAAAATGGTACGATATCAGCGTGAACAACGATCCTAAGTTTAAAGGTACCGGCAGTTCATTCACAGCGGAACTATTCCTGATGGGAGAAAGCATTTTTGCAAACATCCTTCAGAACCTCTATTTATTTGTTCCGTTGCTGACGATGGATCTTATCAGCCGGGAAATGAACAGCGGAACAATAAAGCTGTTGTATTCCTCACCCATTAAAACGAGGGATATTGTGTTGGGGAAATACCTGGCCATTATGTTCTATAACCTGCTGTTGCTGGGTATTATAGGGATTTTCCTGTTGACAGGATACCTGAATATACAGTCGGCCGACTATGGAATACTATTGTCTTCCGCGCTGGGCTTCTATTTGTTGGTATGCGCCTATACCGCAATCGGGCTGTTCATGTCCAGCCTGAGCAACTACCCTATAGTATCAGCCATTGGTAGTTTTATTGTTGTGCTGGTGCTGGGCCGGATCGGAACATTGTGGCAGCAATATGATTTTGTGAGAGATCTTACCTACTTCCTTTCTATTTCCGGAAGAACGGGTAAAATGCTTACAGGACTTATTACGACCAAAGACATCCTCTATTTCCTGGCAGTTATTTACATATTTGTAGGCTTTACCCTGATCCGGCTGAAAGGCGCCAGAAGTTATCAGCCATGGCCGCTAAGGCTAGGTCAGTATATTCTGGTATTTGCTACGGCTGTCTTAATAGGTTTTGCAGGCTCCCGGCCCGGGTTTATTGCCTATTGGGATACTACGGCAGGTAAAATACATACCTTGCGGGAGAACACCCAGAAGATCATTAAAGACCTGGGCGACGAACCGGTGCAGGTAACCCTTTATACAAACCTCTTTGCGGAAGGGTGCGCACTTGGATTTCCGGAAAAACGGAACGATTACCTGACAAGGTTATGGGAACCCTATCTGCGCTTTAAATCCAATCTGTCGTTCAGGTATGTTTATTATTATGATGTAAAAAAGCATGACAGTATGCTGTACCGGCGCTTCCCCGGCAAGAACCTGCAGGAGATCGCGAAGGAAGTGGCCAAGGGTTTTGATCAGCCTTTGTCTGCATTCCAAACACCGGAAGAAGTCCATAAGGAAATTGACCTGGAGCCGGAAAATTATGCGGTAGTAATGGAGCTGTCGTATAAAGGAAGGAAAACCTTTTTACGCACCTTTATCGATAATACATTCTGGCCTAATGAAACACAGGTAGCAGCAGCATTGAAACGGCTTCAGCTTGCAAAAATGCCGAAGGTGATTTTCCTTACAGGAAACCTGGAACGCAGTGTATATAAATTGGGAGAACGGGAATACTCGGGGCATAGTACTGATAAACAGTCGCGCGGTTCCCTGATCAATAACGGCTTTGATATAGATACAATTTGCCTGGAAAACCAGGATATTCCAAAAGATGCCAATATTGTAGTACTGGCGGATCCGAAAACCGCGCTCAGCGAAACTTCGCAAAACAAGCTTAAAGCGTATACCGACAATGGCGGCAACCTGTTGATAACAGGAGAGCCCGGGAAACAATCCATATTAAACCCGGTACTGGAATCAATGGGCATACGGATGCTGGATGGAACAATTGTTCAACTGAGCAGGAACTATACGCCGGATATGCTTACGCCATACATTACCCGTGAAGCTACGGGGCTGGCAGAACAATCGTTCCTGGTGGGTCTGAGAACCGAATGGGATACGGCACGCCTGTTAATGCCAGGTGCGGCCCCGCTGGTGCAGTTTGACAGCAGTATTTTCCATATGCAACCCCTGCTCATGGCCGATACTAATGCCTGGTTGAAAACCGGCAGACTGGTGATCGATTCTGCCGCTCCTGTTTTTAATCCCGCTGAAGGCGATGTAAAAAGCGATGGCTTTGTCACAGCATTGCAATTGAAACGGAACATAAACAATAAGGAACAGCGCATTATTGTTTGCGGCGATGCAGATTTTATGGATAACAACTGGCTCCGCGCCAACCTGGGTATAGAACAAACCTTTTATAGCTGGATGGATAACAACGACTTTCCTATTTATCCCCACTACGCCCCGCCCAAAGATGATAAGCTGAGGATCACCTACCAGGGCGCCATCGTAGAGAAAACTATCTATTTGTGGCTGATCCCGGGTTTGTTATTAATGACGGGTACGGTATTATTAATCCGCCGGAAAAGACAATAATGAATAGTATGAAGTATTTGCAGACAGATGAACAGACGATCGAAGATCTCCGTTTTTTTAGGAAGGGCGATTATAGCGGCGTTTATGAAATCTATAACCAGACGGCAACCCGGGGAGGGGAAGCATTGCTGGAATTTATGTTCAGGCATCCGCTGTCTGATGTGATCGCGATCCGGAACCGAACTGCCCTGATCCGCCAGTTTGCAGAGCGGGGTTTATCATTTCCTTTTGAAGCGGCATCTTTTGATATGGCCGAAAAATACCTTGCTAACATCCCTGGCCCGGCAAGTGAAGCGGCTATGCAAAAATTAAGTGAAAAAGATCTGCAACAGGGTACAACAGCCGTTATTACCCTGTTGCAGCAGGCAAAGGCGTTTATCAGTCAGCCATCGGTAACAGGTCTTTCGGCTTATGCAGCCGAACGGGAAGAGATCGCGCAATTGCTCGACCGGCCGGCCCTCAGATCTGTGTTCGCAGAACCGCTTAAAGCGAGGTTGTCGTATGCTGTTACCACGGCGTATGATAACCTTTTCAGGATGCAGGAGCATCATGCCATAAAACAGGTACTGGAAAAGATATACCAGTTGGATGTTTACCTGACAGTGGCCCGGGTAGCTAATACCAGGAAGTTTGCTTTTCCCGTGGTACACGATACCGCTAATAAACAGGTAAAACTGAAAGGCGTTTTTCATCCCTGTGTTGAGCATGCCGTAGGCAATGATATAGTATTAGGGGGCGACCGGAATGTTTTATTTCTTACCGGTGCAAATATGGCGGGCAAATCTACTTTCCTTCGCTCGCTGGGAACAGCGCTTTACCTGGCGCATATGGGGTTCCCGGTAGCGGCGCTTGCAATGGAATTTACGGTAATGGACGGCATCTATACTACCATCAACCTGCCTGATAACCTGGGTATTGGCGCCAGCCACTTTTATGCAGAGGTATTGAGACTTAAACAGCTTGCCAGCGAACTGAATAAAGGAAGATCCCTCTTTGTAATTTTTGACGAGCTATTCAGGGGAACTAATGTAAAGGATGCACACGAAGCAACAGTGGCTGTTACAGGCGCTTTTTCGAACTGCCCCGCCAGCATGTTTGTGATCTCGTCGCACATCGTGGAAGCAGGAGAAGAATTGGCTCAACTACCCGCTGTAGGCTTTTCGTATCTGCCAACCCGCATGAACGGTCATACGCCGGAATATACCTACCGGTTAGAAGAAGGCATTACTGCCGACCGGCATGGAATGGTGATCATACAGAATGCAGGGATACTGGAAGTATTGAGGAACGGGAAGAAGCAGGTTAACGCGTAGTTGAATAACAGTTATTTAATTAAATATAAAAGATGAGTTTCCATATAGACAGGCAAACACGGGAGGAATTGAACCTTAGCGGCAAGTTCCGTACGGATTCTGTTTATCACCTGTTCAATAAGGTGAAGAGCCAGGGCGGCGCCCAGATGCTGGATGAGATGTTCCGGTCTCCGTTGGAAGATGCAGAGGCGATAAATGCGCGTAGCAGTATTATCCGCTACTTCCAGGAGCAGGCGCTTACTTTTACTTTCGATCCGCAGCAACTGGCAGATGTCCGGGAGTATATCGACAGCGGTACCGGGAACAGTGAATTGCTGGCACTTGGCAACTTGTTGGTAAAAATGGCGCTTTCTTCGCTGGTGCATGATGAGGGGCTGAAAAAAATAGTGCAGGGGTTGCACGCTGCAATTGGTACCCTGCGTAGCTGCAGGGAGTTTATAGGCAGGATGGGGAATATCCCAGCTGCTTACGAAGCCAGGATTGCGGATGTAAGGGAAATAATGGCCGATAAAACAATTGTACAATTATGTGAAATTGATATATACAGGGCGCTCCCATTACAGAAAATGGCGTCGTACGATTATTTCCTGAGAAGTAAGTTCCGTAATAAAATTGAGAAAGTACTCTCATTTATTTACGAAGCAGATGTTTTTATTGCGGTGAGTGATGTAGCGCGTACAAGAGGTTTTGCTTATGCAGAAGCAAAACCTGCATCGGCCAACCTGTTTTCTGCCACAGATCTCAGGCATCCTGCAATTGAAGGAGCAGTAGGCAATACTGTGAAGATGGATACCGGTAACAATGTCTTTTTTCTTACAGGTGCAAATATGGCAGGCAAGTCTACCCTGATGAAAGCCATCGGTATAGGTTTGTACCTGGCCCATATGGGTTTCCCGGTAGCGGCGTCGGAGTTAACGTTTTCTGTTCGCCAGGGTCTTTATACTTCTATTAATACTGCCGATAATATCGGTTTGGGATACAGTCATTTCTATGCGGAGGTCATGCGTGTAAAAGAGGCGGCAGATGCAGTTGCCAGCGGTAAGAACCTTTTATTGATATTTGATGAATTGTTCAAGGGTACCAATGTAAAAGATGCTTATGATGGTACATTAGCTGTTACCGCAGCTTTCGCCGAATATCGTAACTGCCTGTTCATCGTTTCAACCCATATTATTGAAGTTGGCGCCGCGTTGATGGAAAATAAGCACATCAACTTTGAGTACATGCCAACGGTGATGGAGAATGGCCGTCCGCGTTATACTTACCAACTGAAGAAAGGTATTACGGAAGACAGGCAGGGAATGATGATCATTGAGAATGAAGGTATTTTGGAATTGATAACGCAGGGAGTGAGAAGCTGACCGTGATCCTTCTGCTGCTGGTAATTTATTTTGACTTTATGTCCTTTCTTTCCGCTATTGGGGCTTAACTGAATGAAGCCTTACATTGGCCGGTCGTGAAGATACCAGTTCTTCCGGCCGGCCTTTTTTAGAGAGCAGGCATTGCTCAATGTCCCCTGCGGAAAAATCTTCCTGCCACAACCGATGCTACGATTGCCATTCCGCCAAACACCCGTAATGTTTCAATCAACCCGCTCGACACCAGCAGGCTGAATAACAGGCTGCCAAAGCCATATCCCATAAAGAGGAAGAAGGCAAACAGCCCCGTTGAACCGCCGGCGTTTTGCTTGCTGAAAGAAGTTACGATAGTTGCCAGTGAAGGATGTGTGAGATCGAAACTCAGCGACAATATAGTCACAAGGATACATGCTGCGTATAACGGGGGCACGAAACTCAGTGCAATTACCGTGACGCCGCCCAGGACTATGCCCAGCGGAATGATCTTTTTTCTGCCCATTTTATCGGCCATGCGGCCAAGCGCCGGACCAAGAACCAGGCCGGGTATGCCATATCCCAGGAGGGCCAGGCCAATGCCCTGTTCATTCAACTGGTAGTATTGATGAAAGTAAACGCCCAGCCAGGCAAAAACACCGCTATGAAATAGCCCATTTTCGAACACAAAAAAATACGTGCCTTTGGCTCGGGGCAGTGATAGTATTTCTTTGAAAACCCTGAACAGGGATCGGCCGGCTGCGGAACCCCGCAGGTCAGGGAAAAGCCGTTGCCGGTGATGGATGTTCAAAAGCAATATGATCATGCCAGCAAAGGTTACGAGCCAGAATAAGGTGCGCCAGCCGATGATGCCGGCCAGCAGTGCGCCCACGCTGGAGCCAAACGCCATGCCGCCGGCCATCCATCCAAAGAAAATACCCAGCGCATACCCGCGTTCGCCGTAAGGAAACCGGTCGCTGATCCAACTGATGGTGGTAGGGGCAATACCTGCGGCACAAACTCCTGTGAGTAGCCGTATGCAGATCATCTGCGTGGTATTTTCTACCCAGGCTGTGCAAAAGGTGAAGAAGAGGAAAAGACTGAAGGAAAATACGATGATCTTATACCGCCCGTAACGATCGCTCAGCGGGGCGTACACCAGGGTGAATACGCCGTATCCTAACAAGTACACAGGTTCTATGAAGCTGATCTGCTGAACGGTGCTGCCAAAGAAACCTGATAGTTCCGGCAACAGCGGCGCTACCATAAACGCCTGGAAAAAGATGATAAATGTAGCCAGCGATACGAGGACCACTTCGCTCTTTGTAGCCCTGGCGCCGGGTATAAGCTGGTCTTTTGAAATTGCGCCCGTTTGTGATGTAACTTTTGTACTGATGTTCATTGCCTTTCATAATTGTAAAGCAAAATTAGATTGGATCACGGAGGCGCATCCTGTACACATCCTGAAAAAACAACCAGTACAGACCAGTTAAGAAAACTGCTTTCCCGCCAGTTTAATGGCCTCAATTCTTTTAGGAGAAAATTTATCTGCAAATACTACCCTGAAATACTTGTCGAACCTGCCGGCAAACGAAAACGTGTAGCCGGGAGTAAAGCGTACGCCGATCTTTTCGCATTGGTGGTAGAAATTTGCCATGTCTGTCTGTTCAGGCATTTTCACCCATAGATTGTAGCCGCCCGCAGGTGTTGCTATAACAGTACCTTTAGGGAAATTGTCGGCCAGCAGGTTGATGGCGAAGTAGGCATTCTTCGCCAGTTGCATCCTGAATGCACGCACATGCCTGTCGTAACTGCTGCTGCTTAACAGGCGGCTGATAGTTTCCTGGTACAGGGGAGAAACACTGCTGCCCAATGCGAACCTGATCTGCTCTGCGCGTTCCATAAACCGGCCGGCCGATAACCATCCAAGCCTTATTCCCGGCGCCAGGGTTTTGGAATAGGAGGAGTAGGTGAGTACCAGGCCACTGTCGTCGCTCCCTTTTATGGTAGAAGGGCGGGGACCCTGGAAATTCAGATCGCCGTAAATATCATTCTCGATAATGGCAACATTATACTGATGTGCAATAGATAATATCGCCAGTTTTTGTTCGTTGCCCAGCAAACTGCCTGTTGGGTTATGGAAGTTGGGCGTTATTACTACGGCTTTAATGGCGGTGTTATGGCAAGCCTTTTTCAGGAAATCAACATCGAACCCCGTACGCGGGTCTACCGGTACTTCAATCACTTTAAGGTTCAGCATCCGTATCACTTCCAATGCGGAAAACACGCAGGGACTTTCAACTGCGATCACATCTCCCGGCTGGCAAACCGCCGCCAGGGCTATATATAGGGCCTGTAACGCGCCATCCGTAACAAGTAGTTCGTCGGGGTTCATGATAGTTTGGTAAGCGGTAGCCCGTTTGGCGATAATGTTCCGCAGTTCTGCCGATCCGTTGGAAGGGTAATAGCGAAGCAATGCTGCGCCTTTTTCCCGGATCACCTGCTGCATAGTACGCAATAACAACTTTTGGGGCATAAAGAGGTCGCCCGGGGCTGCTACGTTAAATTCTGATAACTTGCGGCCTGCTCTCAGCGAGGTCGTAAGTCCCAGGTGTTGCTTGAAAACAGCATCTCTCACAACTGGTTTATGCCTGGCTTTTGCCTGCTGTTTAGAACCTTCCGGCCGGTTGCTGACATAATATCCCGATTTAGGTATGCTTTCTACCAGTCCACGGATAATGAGATATTCATAGCCGTTTTGTATAGTACTGATGCTGGTCCGGTACTGTTCTTTCAGTTCACGGACCGAGGGCAGCTTATGGCCGGGTTTGAAGATCCCTTCCAGGATATTTTTTTCTATGTCGGAGGTGAACACCTCGAATTTATACGTCTTCACATCTGTATTGCTAAATATTACATATTCGTTACCTGTACTGTAAAGCTATGGAATTTAAGTTGGAGAAAAAGAATAAAGGAACACAGGATAGATTACCTGTTTTTTCAGACCAATGTCCCGCTTTCCATAACTGCTTTTTTAACGGGCAAGTACTTCGAATAGGTAAACATCGCAAACAGGGCAATAAAGGTGGCCACAGCATACAACATAGCGGGACTATGAAAATAGATGGCGGCAGCGCCTAAAGGAACAAGCATATTGTTGGCCGATTGCAGGCTTTGGTTCACTCCCTGCAATTTTCCCTGTTGGCTTTCATCAACCGACCGGGAAAGTCTTCCGTTATAAATGCTTTCAAACAATCCTACTCCTGCAATGATAAATATAATGGCCAGGGAAATTAACAATACTGAATGAACAAAAGCGCAGGTGCAGATCAATGCCAGTCCTGCTGCCAGTCCAACGAGCCCGGTAATGCCTATACGCTGTTCGCTGAAATTTTTCAATAGCCAGGGCAATAACAAGGCGCGTGTGGCAATATCACAAACTCCAACGATCGTTAACAGGCTGCCGATAATGGCAGGTCCCCATTTATATACGTCTTTAAGGAAGAGGGTGAAATTAAACTGGAAGATACCCTGGCCTGCATAGAAGAGCGTACCTGACACGAATAACATGGCAAGCCCCCGAAGCCCGAATACCTCTTTGAAATGGGTGAAGATATTGAAACCAGCGCCCGTAAGGCGTGGCGTTCTTTTGTCTGCCGGCCGTGTTTCAGGTAAGCGGAAATAGGCTAGCAAACCGGAAATAAAAATCAGGCCGGCGGTTACAAAAAACGGCAAAGAAAGCGCAATGCTTCCCAGCAATCCGCCTATTGCTGGTCCGCCTATCTTCCCCAAACCCATTACCGAACCAATATACCCGAACCATTTAGTTCTCTCTTCCGGCTCGGTACTATCTGATACGATGGCAAATAAAGTACTTATGTTACCGGCCGTGAGCCCATCTATGATCCGCCCAAGGAAAAGGATCCATAAGGCGCCGCCTATGCCGAATATCACATACCCGGCAACAGATCCCAGCAGGCTGATTATAAGAATGATCTTCCTGCCATACCTGTCGCTTAACCCGCCCAGGATAGGCGCGGCAAAGAAGGTACAGGCAGCGAATACAGACATCAGTAAACTCATCCCTACTACCACTTGGTGAGGGGGCAAATATTTAGCTACCAGGAAAGGCAGCAGGGGGAGGACTATCGACAGACCAATGGAGTTCAGGGCGAGGATAGCGATAATGATCCATAAATTGTTTTTCGATCTCATTTTAATAAAGGGATTAACTGAAAATTTTTAACATCTGCTCCAGCGCATTCGCGGAGTGCATGCGTTCACCGTTATCGAGCGACTGACGTGCAGCAACTGCCGCTCTTTTAAGCATACTGTTTTCAAAGGCTGTAATAGCCTCGTGGATAGCGGAATACTTGCCGGTGGTTAGATATTCAGACAGTTCAAGCGCATCGAGCATGGCCATGTTGGCGCCCTCGCCTGCAAACGGCGGCATTACATGTGCGGCATCGCCGATCATGGTAAGGTTAGGCAGGGGTATCCAGCTTTGATCTAAAGGCATGCAGGTAATAGGGCGGGGAATGAACGGGGTTGATGCCTTTTCGAACAATTGATACCAGGCGCTGCTCCAGCCGGTGTATGTTTCCCTGAACCAGGCAAGCATCTGCTTATTGTCAGAATACTCCAAACCGCTGCTGGCAGCCCAATTTGCCGCTGGTTTAAATGTGGCATAAAAGGTAAGATCGCCATTTGCTTTCAGGCCCATTAAGAGGTTCTTTTCATTCCCAAAGGCCATTAGCTTTCCGCCATTCAATAAGGTGTAAATTGTGGGAACGGATTTTTCTGCGTTATGTACATTGCCTTCCAACATCGTGATACCGGTGTAAAACGGCCTGGCGTCTGTAAGGTAGGGGCGGATCCTGGAATTAGCTCCATCGGCCGCAATCACAATATCGGCATACGCAGGATCTGCATTCTTAAAACGTAATTGCCAGCCTTCACCTGCCGCCTCCAGTGAAATAAAGTGCCGGTTCCATAATACGGTACCAGGTTGGAGGGAGTCAAGCAATATATTCCTCAACGGCCCCTTGTCTATTTCGGGGTGAAATGCCGCATTCCCGAAGTCTTCAACCGGTTTGGTGTCATGATCGCTGAACTGTATTACCGCCTGCTCGTTTACGATGATCTTTTTGTCAGCGCCGGGGCGGAAGTTCTTTTTGAACTCGTCCAGCAACCCGGCTTTGATCAATGCGGCCATTCCCGAGCCTTCGTGCATGTCGAGCGGCGAACCTACCAGGCGGGCATCTTTATCTGTATCCCTTTCGTAAACTTTCACGTTAACGCCTTTGAGTTGCAGAAGCCTGGCCAGGGTAAGGCCTCCCGGGCCTCCGCCTACGATCGCTACCTGTTTGTTTGCTAATAACATGATCGGATGTTTAATTCAATGCAAAGTTACCTGGTACTTTAGCGCTTAAATACCTACATTTGACCAAAAAATAGCTGTAAAAGACTTTTTATGAAGAAAGGAAAACAGCCAACCGAACCTGCGGTCTTACAGGCATTTGCCCGGTTGCTGGGTACAAAGCTGAGGAACGGGCGGATGAAGATTCCCGAACCATACGGCCAGGGATATTGCAGGGGCTACGTGTTTAATGAGCATATACGCATGCTGATCCTGAACTACGAGCTTAAAGAAGAGGTGATACTGCATAATCCCGAAGTGCATATGGTAGGAAAAATGATCCTCTTCAAGTTTCAGCATATTTTCCAAATGGAGGAAGATCGCCCGCCTGCTTTTCCATCGGTGCTGATAGCTACCAGCACATTGGATACAGATGCTGTTATCCCCATTCAGTCCAGTACTTCATCGATAAATATAGAAGTGGATGCAGGTTACCTGAACAGTATTTTCGAATCTTCGAATAAGTCGCCGGCCCTGCAAAGCCTGTTGCAGAATACCCAGCCTTTGTTGTTCGAACAGTTGATCCATCCTGTATTACAGAAGGTAGTAGATGAAATGATGACAGAACAGGTGGATGAAGTTTTTGAATTGTTTTTCCTGAGAATAAAAGCGGAGGAACTGGTTTGCCGTTTGTTAATGGAGTTGGAAAAACGGGATGAAGAACATCTGTATGCTTTAAACAGTAAGGATATCCAGGCAATTTACAAAATACGGGAACGGATGCTGGCGCGTATAGACGTTCCGCCGGTGATCGATGAACTGGCTCTTGCTGCTAATATGAGTCCTACCAAGTTGAAACGGCTGTTCAGGCAGATCTTCGGTAACAGTATCTTCAGCTATTACCAGGAGTTCAGGATGAAAGAGGCGGCGCGTTTACTGAAAGAGGAGCATCTTTCTGTTTCTGATGTAGGTTACCAGCTAGGGTTTAGTAACCTGAGCCACTTTGCGAAGGTGTTTAAAGAGCATGTGGGGGTAAATCCGAAGAAGTATGCGATGGGGTAGGCCTCATCATTTAAACACCTTCCTGATTATCTTCCCTATCTCAATAAAATCCCTGTTGTTATTAATTGCCCTCTTCTCATAATCATTAGTATCAGATTCGGAAAATGGGAAAAGAAGCATGAAATTCCTGTCCTGTAACTTCTTGTTTAAGAAATCGGGGATTGCTTTCATTCGCGGGGTGTAGGAGATCATCCCGTTCTTAGCCATAATGATGAACAAGGCTTCGTTCTCTTTCAGCGACCCGGCTATTTCCTCTGCTTTAGCCCAGTTTTTAATCGGGTTGAAAGTAGCTTCGATAGAGGATTTTTTATTGATGGCATTTAGTATATCCAGGATGGGGGTGCTGGCATAGAAGTTCATTGTAGCCCCCGAGTTGCGGGCAATGTTCCAGATACGCAGCAGTATATGGAAGAAGCCGGGTTCCTGGTGGGCCAGCTCTGGTATCAGCACTGTATAGCTGTTGACCGTTGCAATGGGTTGGGCAGCATGATAAACCAGCACATTGATATTATCGTTTTGCAGGTACCCGTTCTGCAGGTTGAATACAAACGCCGGCGTGATCTGTCTTTCATGTTCAAGACCGATAACCAGGTCGGTGATCTTCTTTTCCTTTATCACATTGTTGATGCCCGAAATAACATCGTAGTCGTACCGCATGATCGACTGCAGTTTCACATCGGCCGCTGCTGCCGCGTCTTCGGCTTCTTTCAATACCTTTTCTGCATTCCTGACAGACGATTCATTCTTCTCTTCATTCACTACATTCAATGCAAACAGGTTTTCTGTATTGGTTTTTGCTTTCAGCAGCAGGCTTAAGTTAACCATAACATCTACCATGCTTTGGTATTTGATGGCCAGCAGTATTCTTTCTTCATCGCTGCCTTCTGCTACGGTGTCTTCATTGGTAGCTGCCGAAATGCCCTGCGCAGCCGACATCGACACGAACGAGGAAACGGTACAGGAGATCAGGATCAGCAGGATGCTTCCGTTGAGCACATGTTCGTTCAATAACCTCACCGGCTCCCCGGCGGCATTTTCAGAGATAATAATATTGTAACCTACCATTACGGAAGCCAGGGTAGCGGCGGCCGAGGCGGCGCTCATACCGAAAATAAGCGTACCCTCATCGTTGGTTAGCCGGAAGGTTTTCTGGGTCAGCAATGCCGCCAGGTATTTTCCGCCTATTGATGCAATTAACATAATGGCGGCAACGCTGATGGTTTCCCAGCTTTTAAAAAAGACTTTGAAATCTATCAGCATGCCCACGCTTATCAGGAAGAAAGGAATGAAGATGGCATTACCTACAAATTCAACCCGGTTCATCAGGGAAGAGGATCTTGGAATCAGCTTGTTTAAGGCCAGCCCGGCGAAGAAGGCGCCAATGATATCTTCTATTCCCGCTATCTGCGCTATCAGGGCTGCCAGGTAAATGATCACCAATACGAAGATGTATTGCGAAATTTTGTCTTCAACATTCTTAAAAAACCATTTGCCTATAATCGGGAAAATCAGTAGCACAATAAGTCCGAAAACGATCACCGATATGCCGAGCTGTATCCAGAAACCCTGTGTGGCGTTGCCCTGGGTAAGGCCTACCACCGCCGCCAAAACCAGCAGCGATAGTACATCTGTAACCATGGTGCCGCCAACGAGTATGTTCACCGCCCGGTTCTTGGTTATCCCCATTTTGCTGATCAGCGGGTAGGTGATAAGGGTATGGGAAGAAAAAAGACTGGCAAACAGAATAGAGGTAAGCACAGAAAAATGCAGGACGTAATATCCTCCTATGTACCCGAGAAGAAATGGAACAGCGAAGGTGTAAACCGAAAACGTCAGGCTTTTCCATTTATTCTTCTTAAAGTCTCCCATATCAATTTCCAGTCCTGCCAGGAACATGATATAAAGCAAGCCGGTGGTACCGGTTACCACAACGCTGCTGTCGCGGGCTAAGAGATTAAAACCATTAGGCCCCACAATGGCGCCGGCAATGATCAGCCCAATCAAATGAGGCACTTTGATCCTGTTAAGCAACAATGGCGCACCCAGGATGATCACAAGCTCGAGCAGGAACTTCAGCACCGGGTCGGATATCGGTAGTGTAATGTTATGTATGTTAAGTAAGAACATGGCTATCTATTTCTGAATACGGGACAACTCCACTGAAAACTTAGCCGTACAGGTAGTGTCGATAGTGATGGTTTGCGTACCTTTTATGCTTTCGCCCGAAATCTGGTCAAGCAGTACATTCATGGTAACCGGGCGTTTGGAAAGTGAGTCGGTGGTAAAATGCAACCGGATAGTACTTGAGTCGTATATCCCTTTGTATACCCTGACAAGGGTTTTGTTGTTTAGAATAGCCACCAGGGTACGTAACGAGTCGTTGGTAAAATCCCATATCTCATTTGTTTTCTGGTCGCCTATCACATATTCATTGCATTGGGAAGCGATACATACCAGTTTGCTGGTCCATAACCCATGAATGCGGGCAGGCCAGGCGGTGGGCGCAGAATCGCCATTTTTTACAGCCAGGATGCTATCGCGCATTCGTAACAGCGATTCGTAGTCCTGTTGTTTTAAGGCAAACTGTTGCTCCTTTTCTGCAAGCGCGCGCTCCCTTTCGTCCAGGCTTTTCTCCCTGCCGCTATCGCCGCAGGCGCATAATAGCAACCAGGCAAAAAATGGTATAATTTTAAAAAATTTCAGCATACCCGAACACGTTTTGGTTTAGAACCGGGCGGCATCAGTGATGCGTTGGATGCCCCATTCGAAGTAATGGATTAACATGCCGGCCAATTGTTATCTTGCATGACCTGTATTATGAATATAGTAAAAAAACTGCAAACCCAACGATCGCCTGGCAAATAAGGTATTATAAATGCAAGTACTCAGAACGCATATAGAAAAAATTGTACCACTCAGCGATGAGGAATTTGCGTTTGTCGCTTCCTGCTTTTCTGTGAAACAATACAGGCACTCACCGTGCTGGAGGTAAACGGGTTGTTCGAGACGCTGAAAGTGGAGCTGGAAGCGAAGTAATAAAGGCTTCTCCGGAAGCTCCTTCTTTAATTAAATGACTGCCTGAATTCGAGCGGCGACTGGTTAGTCTTTTGTTTAAACAGTTTGCTGAACGATTGAGGGTGTTCAAATCCCAGTTCATAGGCAATTTCACTGACCGACATATTGGTAGTGCTCAGGCGTTCTTTCGCAAATTCGATGAGGCGGTTCTGGATATGTTGCTGCGTTGTTTGCTGGGTATGCATCCGCAGCAGTTTTCCCAGGTAGCTGGGAGAGATGTTCATTTGCTCGGCAATTGTAGTAACGGTGGGAATGCCATTCCTCAGCATATCGCCATTCTCAAAATGCCTGTTCAGCACCTCTTCGAACTGGGAGATCAGTTCGTGCCCGGATTTCTTACGGGTAAGGAACTGTCTTTCATAAAACCTCTCAGAATAAATGAGCAGGAGTTCTATCTGCGCAATGATCAGCTCCTGGCTGAATTTATCGATATTCGACTGGTATTCCTTTTCTATATTCTGCAATATATCCACAATGATCTTTTCTTCTTTATCAGAAAGAAAAAGAGCTTCATTTACCGCGTACTGGAAAAAGTCGTACGATTTGATCTTTTTAGCCAGTGAGGTATTCCAGATAAAATCCGGGTGGATCAGCAACAGCCAGCCGGTGGGTTCTACCACTGCGTCAGGGTTGATCTCGACCCTCAGGAACTGGAGAGGCGAAATAAAAGTAAGTACGCCCGAATCGAAGTCGTAAGGTTGTTGCCCGTAGTTGAATTTAGCATTGACATTCCGCTTTAAGCCTACAGAATAGTAATTCTGTATCCATTTCATTTCGCTGTCGTTGATGGGATAAACTACCTTGCTGTAGTCTATCAGGCTGATCAGCGGGTGTTCTGGCTTCGGCAGGCCGCAGAAGCTGTGAAAATCGGATATTGAGTTAAAGCGGAATGTCTGGTTCATCATGCTAATTTACTTAATTATTTTTCCTTGTACAGGATCATACCGCCATGATACAGTATGCCGTCCCTGAATTCTCCATCTGCCGTAAAACCTGTATCATCTTTATAATCGATATGATTGCCGCTTACCTTGTAACTTCCCTGGTAAGCGCTTTTGCGGTTTCCCCTGGCTTCGTCGTAACGGTTGCCCGGCAGCAGTTCATGCCGTACATATCCATCGCGGGTTACCCACATGCCAAGGTATGCTTTGGTTTCTTCTATCGTCGGGTTCATAACTATATGGCTGTTGATACTGTGAGCGCTTTCCATTGTTCTACATCTTTGGCAATGAGCTCATTTTTCTTTTTATACATTTCATAAGCATCATTACCCAGGAAGAGGTGAACAGGTGGATTGTTTTCTTTACTGATGGCGATCAGCACATCGGCTGCTTTGTCGGGATCGTTGGCCTGGTTGCCATTGATATCGTCGAGGTGCGCCTGTTCCAGTTTCCGCGCCGCTTCATATTCGGCGATGGGTTGCTGAGGAGTTCTGATAGAACCCTGGTTGAGGAAATCTGTGCGGAAATAGCCAGGATACACTACAGTGGCTTTTACGCCAAATTCCCTGATCTCATCCGCCAGGCTTTCTGTAAAACCGGCCATCGCAAACTTGGTAGCGCAATAGACGCCCCAACCGGGGAAACCGCCAAAATAACCGCCTACCGAAGCAATGTTGAAAATATAACCGGATTGCTGTTTCCTGAGGTAAGGCATAACGTTCCTGATCACGTTCAGCACTCCAAAAACATTTACATCAAAATTGGTTCTCGCTTCTTCATCTGTCAGCTCTTCCAATGTACCGATCTGCCCGTAACCGGCATTGTTTACAACAACATCCAGCTGTCCAAAATGTGCAATGCTTTTTTCGATCGCTTTCTTTACGTCATCGTTATCCGTTAGTTTTACCTCGAGGGGTAAGAAGGTTTCTGAAGGCTGCCCGAGTTCCCCGATGAGGGACTGGGTATTACGCGTGGTTGCTGCAACACGGAAACCTTCTTTCAATAGTTTTTTTACCAGAGCAAGGCCCAAACCTTTTGAAGCGCCTGTTACTAACCATACTTTTTTTGTTTCCATCTTTTTTGTTTTTTGTTGATGATGCAAAGATGGTTAGGGCGCAGTTTTCCCACGTAGCCGTATCAGGAAATGATGTAGCTAAATCGGGAATCCGGTTTTTAATTGAAAGAATGCCGGTATTCGAGCGGGGATAGTTGTGTTTTTGTCTTGAATAGTTTGCTGAATGACTGCGGGTGCTCAAATCCCAGCTCATAGGCGATTTCGCTCACCGACAGGTCGGTGGACGAGAGCTTTTCCTTCGCTTTTTCTATGAGTTTTTCATGGATCAGCTGCTGGCTGTTCTGTCCTGTCAGCGCCCGGAGCATATCGCTCAAATAACGGGGCGAGAGGTTCACCTGCGAAGCCAGGTATTCTACTGTCGGCAAGCCGTTGGTCAGCGCTTTTGCGTCGTCAAAATAGGCTTCCAGCAGTTGCTCGATCCTGGCAAGCACATCATTGTTAACCGCTTTCCTGGTTATAAACTGGCGTTTATAGAAACGGTTGCTGTAGTTTAGCAATACTTCTAAATAAGATACCAGTACGTCCTGGCTGATCTCATCAATGGAGGTATTCAACTCCTCGCCGATATTCCCGAATAATCCCAGGATCACTTTTTTCTCTCTCTCCGACAGATGCAGGGCTTCATTCGTTTCGTACGAGAAGAAGCCATATTTTTTGATGGTCCTGCCCAGCGGGTAATTCATGATGAAGTCGGGATGGAACATCAAAGTATAGCCAGAGTATTTAGCCCCGGGGTCTGCATAGATCAGTTGATTGGGCGCTGTAAACATCATGCCTCCCTCGTTGAAATCATAATATCCCTGGCCATACCCTATCCTGCCCGTAGAGGAGTATTTATAGGAGATCTTATAGAAGTTGAGGAAGAAAGGATGATCCAGCATCTCGGCGCCGGCGTTCATCTGGCAGTTATCCGCCAGGCTGATCAAAGGATGCATGGGCTTCGGCAGCTGCAACATCGCGTGCAGCTCCGAAATTGTGGAAATCCGTAAAGGAGTTTTCTTTTCCATAATACAAAAATACAAAAACCTGGTGGCTGCTCCGGCACTTAATACCCGGGCAGCCACGCGGAAGGTCTATTCACCAAAAAACTGTTTTTTGAACATCGCCCTGAACGCTTCATCACCCATTTCCAGCCTTTGAGCGTAGAGCGCTTTAGCATCTTCGCCGGCCTGGTAGCGCAACTTGTTCCTGCCATCGGTGGCCGCTTCATAAACCACTGCGGCAATTTGTTCAGGAAAGGAGGCATGTTCCATTATATCGCCTACGCCGGCCATCATTGTTTGTACCATTTGCTCATAGGCCGGGCTGCTGGCCAGGTCCAGGGAGCGGCCGGTAAACTCGGTAGAAATACCGCCGGGAGACACTGTTTTGATACCTATTCCGAAAGGATCCAGTTCAAAAGCCAGGCTTTCGCTCCAGCCTTCCAAAGCCCATTTGGTAGCATGGTAGGTAGATCCCAGGGGAAAAGCTACCAGTCCGCCTATGGAAGTAGTGGTAATGAACAGGCCATTTTTCTTTTCCCTGAAATAAGGAATGAAAGCCTGGGTGACCCTGATCACGCCCAGCAGGTTCGTATTGAGCTGGCGGGTGATCTGCGCATCGGTCAGCGCTTCCAGGGGGCCTATCAATCCGTATCCCGCGTTATTGAACACAACATCTACTCCTTGAGCGATAGCTGCCCGGGAGGCCGACTCAATTTGTGATGGATCGGTTACATCCAGGGGCAATAAAGTTACATTGCCGAGGTTGTTCAGTTCTGTTTCCCTGGAAGGATCGCGCATGGTGGCAATCACTTTCCAGCCTTTGCTTTGAAATAGTTTGGCGGTTGCTTTACCCAAACCTGTTGACGCTCCTGTTATGAAAATTGTCTTTTGCATTTGTTGTTAATTTGATAACACAAAATTGCAATGGAACGGGAAGGGCCACGTAGCCAAATTGAGTTTGGTTGTAGTTAAAATGACGAAGCGCCTGTGGATAAGGATTTGAAGCGGAGATAAGCTTTAGCATTATATTTGCAAGCCATATTTTTTCTGACCCAAATCATAACGGAAATTTTAACCATGAAGAAACTATTACCGATCCTTTTGGCCATTGCATCCATTGGCCTTTTTTCATGCGGTAAAAGCAGCGACAACAAACCCGCCGGCGATGGATCTGCAAACTGGAAAATAGGCGATTATGCCTATACGCTGGGCAGTTCTACCCAGCAAACGTCCCAAAGCGGCAATAACGGCCTGCTGACAGTGATTGTTGGTACAACCGTAGGACAGGGCGGTGATTACGGGCCCTTTTCCGGAAGTTCGGTTACTGTTTCAGCAGCCTGGGAGAAGGTACTTATACCCTGGGCAGCACAGAAATGATGGTGGCTAATCCCGGTACCCGCATCCTGCACCTGGATTGCAATGTAGGTACTGCTGTCAACACCGGTTCTATCATGTACAGTTGCGTGAATAATGGCGGTACTGCGGATGTGACCAAGGGCAGCGACGGCAAGTATCATGTAACTGTGAAGAATGCTGTTACCCTGGTAAAGAACGTGACGGTAGGCGGGGGTATTCCATCTGCCAAAGATAATTACAGCTTTACAATGGAAAATATGCATTGATAGCAGGTTATCGAAAAAGAGGAAACCTCCCGGAGTAAAATACCCCGGGAGGTTTTTTGCTTATATAGTTATTTTACTGCGTTCCGGATCACTATTGCCGCCTGGGTAATGGATGTTTTTACCGCGGGTACGCCGGCGATGGGATTCAGCAAACCAAAATCGTGGATCAGGCCCTGGTAGCGGGTAAGCGTTACAGGTACGCCAGCTTCTTCCAGTTTGCGGGCATATGCTTCGCCTTCATCGCGCAATACGTCGTTTTCCGCTGTTTGTACCAGGGCAGGAGGGAGGCCAGCCAATTGTTCCAGGGTGGCATTGAGCGGAGAAGCATAGATCTCTTTACGTTGTTTCGGATCTTTGGTATAGTTATCCCAGAACCAGATCATCATATTGCGGCTGAGGAAACGTTCTTCAGCAAAGGCTTTGTAAGAACCGGTTTCAAAATTGGCATCTGTAACAGGCCAGAAGAGTACCTGTTGCCTGATAGCCGGGCTGCCTTTTTCTTTTGCCATTAAAGCTACTACCGCTGCCATATTGCCGCCTACGCTGTTGCCGGCTACAACCAGTTTACTTCCGTTCAGTCCAATTTCTTTACCATGCAATGCCACCCATTTGGTAGCGGCATATGCCTGGTTGATGGCAACAGGGTAATGCGCTTCGGGGGAAGGAGTGTAATCAGGGAAAACGGCGGCTACGCCACTTTCTACCACCAGGTCGCGTACCATTCGCCTGTGTGTGGGGTAATCGCCCAGCACCCATCCGCCGCCATGGAAAAACATAAATACCGGCAGTTCTCCTTTTACCCCTTTAGGTTTTACGATGTGGATCCTTACCGACTGTCCATCCTGGGTGATAGTTCTTTCACTTTCTTCAATTCCTGAATAATCTACTTTAACGGATTGCTGTAATCCTGATAACACTTGTCTTGCGGCTGCAGGACTCAGCTCTTCTACCGGCTTTCCGCCGCCGCTGTTCAGTTGGTGCAGGAAAGTTCTAACTGAGGTGAAGATAGCCGGATCATCGGCGGCATGTACCTGTTGAGCATTGGTGTTGTTAACCAAAGAAGCGGATAACATAAGAGCAGCTGTAGGAAGAATTGACTTTTTCATAAAAGGTTCCGTTTAACGTTAATTAAATAATAAGGTAGATGATATGAATGGTTGTTATTGTACTAATTTCGCCTGAAGGGTAATATTGAAATTGAAAGCCTGGCTGACAGGGCAGGTTTTTTCGGCATTGCGGGCAATTTCCTGGAATTGTTCTTCTGAGATCGCGGGAACTTTTGCGGTGAGTGTTAGCTCAGAGAGCGTGATCCTGCCGTTTTCCAGTGTTACTACGGAAGAAGTTTCCAGCGATTCGGGAACAAAACCGGCAGTTGTGAGGTCGAGGCTCAGTTTCATAGTGAAGCAGCCTGCATGGGCCGCTGCCAGCAGCTCTTCAGGGTTGGTGCCTATGCCGTCTGCAAAGCGGCTGTTGAAAGAATACTGTGTTTGGTTTAATACAGTGCTGCCGGTGGTAAGATGTCCGTTGCCGTTTTTAATGTCGCCGTTCCATACGGCCAATGCTTTGCGTTTCATATTGTTCGTTTTTGTGTTTGAGTGATTTGATAATGCAAAGCTAGGGCGTGGCGATTCCATCTTCAATATCAGAAGGTGGATTAAAATTGTACATTTTTCCCCCGAAGGGAAATTTATTCAGAAATGACCTCCCGGGTTCCGTTGTATTGTTTGCGGAAAGCTGCAGGCGTGGCGCCTATGCGGTTGGTAAAAAGGCGGTTGAAATAGGCGGGATCATCATATCCCAGGTTATAGGCTATTTCCTTGATGCTGAGAGAGGAATACACCAGCAGCCGTTTGGCTTCCAGGAGAATGCGGTCTTTAATGATATCGTTAGGTTGGCTCAGGTTCAGTTTATTGAATTTCTTGGATAGTGTTTTAGGGGCGATGGCCAGGAGATCGGCGTAGTCCATTACGCCGTGTTTTTCCCTGAAGTGGATGTCGACCAGGCGGCTGAAGTGGCGAAAGAACTCAATTTCCGCGCTGGGAGCAGATTCCAGGCTGCCAAGCTGTTGTTGTTTCCATAGCCTGGTAGCGCGGATGATCACCTGTTTTAAATAGGTGCGTATCATTTCTTCCCGGGTGCTTTCTTCTGAGTCCAGTTCTGCGCTGATCTCCCCGAATGCTTCCGTGACGATCTTGTCTTCCCGCGGCGGCAACTCCGTCATAGGTTGATTATAGATGTTGTTGAACAACAAACCATCGCAGGCTACTTCCTCGTCGTGGATCTGCACACAGTAGAAATCCCGGTTGTAGTAAATGAAATAGCCCGGCTGCTTCCCGGCTTTTTCTATCTGTATATGCTGGTTGAAGTGGATAAAGAACAAACTGGGCTGCGTGGTGGTAAATTGCCGGAAATCCACGGTCAGCGCATATCCTGCCGGCAGGTACAATACTTTGATATAAGGCTTATACTGTGCTGTATTTACATGATCCAGGGTTTGCTGGTTCAGCTGGATCATACCGAATTTCTTGTAGTTGGATTCGAATACCTGGTTTCTCATTCCCCGAAAGTTTAATCCCGGCCCGCAGGCCGGGTACCGCGAAGATATGAAAGAAAGCCTATTCGGCGGACCGGGCGGCTTTAACAGACGACAAACTCCTGGTATGCTCCAAATACTTCCTTACATTCAGTTCATGCGCTAACGGGTAGGTATATCCCAGCTTTTCCGCCAGGCGCGTACCATAGTAATGCACAACATCGGCAAAGGCAAACAGGGCGTTCCAGTTATCTTCCAGCCGGCTGCCGGAGAATGTTCTCTCTACCTGTTGCCATTGATCGGCAGACAAATATCTTTTAAAATACCGCCCATATTTGTTAGTGGTAATATTCCAGTTATGTTCACTGGCTATATACCATTCCAGTATCTGAACCAGGTAATCGATCCGCAGTATGCTTTCTGACATGAACTTGGCATAAAAGATCTCGTCCCTTGCCAGGCATTTGGCTACATAGGTGGTATCCCACCAGAAATCATTCATCACCTGGTTGTACTTTTTTTCAGTAGGTTTTTTGATGATAACCGACTGTCGGGTTGGAGGCTTCAGTTCCCTGGTCAAGCCATCTTTATCCAGCAATACTTTATAACCTACATCCCAGTCTTCATGTAGCTCATCCGCCTGTATATCTTCCAGGAATGTGGATCTTTTATAGAGTTTGAAATCCACTTTTACGTGGTCGTCATACAACACCATTTTCATAGCATGTTTGCCGTCAAAACAGGTTTCATCTTCTTCTACGGAAGAAATAGGCGTACCGAAGAGGGATAGCCACCGGTTATCTGAAACATAGGGATTGATATCTTCGAATACCAGTTCGATATCCAGGTCGCTGAAGTCGTCTACCCGTGCCAGTGGGTTCACCAATGAACTGGTAAGCAATGCCGCTCTTATATCTTCATTCTCCTGTGCCCAGTTGATGATCGCCTGTAATTTTTCGTCTCTTGCCTGCATTTTTTGCTATAAAATAATTATATAGATTAAGTAGTTGCCAGCAGGAAAATTTCCCCGCTTGCAGGGGCAAGCTGGTCTTCCCGGCCAGAAAAATATACGGTCTGCAGGTCGCGTGTCGACACGGTTTCCAGGTTCTTCAATCCTGTTTCTTTACCCAGTGCAATAATTTCGTCCGGGGAGAAGAAGCTGATAAAGGGTGTTCCCGCTTCCCTGGCGCCTTTAATTGCTATCTGTTGCAGGAATTGGTCTTCCTGGTCCATCAGTTCCAGGGGCAGGTAAAAAGTGATAGCCAGTTTGGAGCCGGGGGCCAGTGCAGATAATTGTTTAAGGGTGGAGGTAATGGCCTCTCTTGTTAAATAGAGTGTGACGCCAGTGCAAACTACAACGGCAGGCCGGTTCACATCAAATCCCGAAGCCAGGAGCGCATCCCACCAGGAGCTGGTTTCGAAATTAACGGAGACAAAATGCAGCCATTCCGGGATGCCATAGCCTGATTCGTTTAGCCGTTGCTGTTTCCAGGTCTGGGTGTCGGGTTGGTCAATTTCATATACCTGGAGTCGTGCTGCGATATCAGGCCGGCGTTGGGCGAAGGTGTCGAGCCCGGCGCCAAGTATCACGTATTGTGTGATGCCGCGTTCCTGTTCGGCGATGATCAGGTCTTCAATAAACCGGGCGCGTGCAACAATAGATGCTCTTAATCGCCTGGTAAACGAAGGGTCCATATCGGGTCGTTTCTGCCAGCCTTCGTCGGGCGCGATCAGTTGCAGTCCTACATTGTCTTCGATCACGTGCGGAGGCGCGTCGGCCAGCAGGTGCATGGCCCTCCACAATGCTGTTCTTACGGCGGTGTTATCTGGTTGTATATTACGTTGTTCCATGCAATTAAGTTACGCAGAATGACAGAAAAAATAATTTGGTTTATAACGTAAACTATATTTATATTTGTAACTGAACCCTAAAAGCTACTTCATGGAAGCAAATGAAATGAAGCTGGATCCGGAGCAAAGTCTGAGGATCATAACAGATACTATTGCAAAAACGAAAGACAATATCAGAGCGATGAGCAGTTGCTTTTTGCTTTGGGGCTGGCTGATAGCCGGGGCCAGTGTGTTGTTTTATGTTTTACATACGTTTACAGACTTCAGGTTGTATTTTATTCCCTTCCCGGTGGCCGTAGTCAGCGGGGGGGTCTGGACCCTCCGGTATTTCAGGGGAATGAAAGCCGGTACAGAAACCTGGTTGAACTGGTTCCTGAAGCAAATGTGGCTCACGATAGGGATTTGTTTCCTGTTGGTAGTGGCGATCAGTTTGCTGATGAAACAGGCGCCTTTTACGTATACCTTGTTGCTGGGCGGCATAGGCACGATGGTTTCCGGCCTGGTGATGCGTTTTAAACCGTTGATAGCAGGGGGCATATTATTCTTGTTGCTGGCGCTTGGCAGCGTGATGGTAAATGATGCGGCAAAGCCGCTGTTGCAGGGGATAGCAGTGTTAGGCGGCTACCTGGCGCCTGGTTATTTACTTAAATATTCAAAAACCGCATAAACGAAATGTATAATGGCTTAGATCCTGTGTTAAGCACGCCTGTGCGACTGGCTATCGTATCGGCATTGGTAAAGGTGAAGCAGGCGGATTTCAGTTACCTGATGGAGATCACACAAACTACCCAGGGAAATTTGAGCCAGCAGATCAGGAAGCTCAGTGAAGCTAAGTACATTGAAGTCATCAAAACATTTAAAGGCAACTATCCGCATACTATTTGCAAACTGACAGATAAGGGGCGTAAAGCTTTTGAGAAGTATGTGGAGGACATAAAAAAATACCTGCATTTATAGTGCAGATTTTTTTTACCTATTTAGTTTATAATATAAACTACATTAATGATAAAATGCTTATCCATTATCTAACCATAAACCAGTTTTATGTCTGTTTCTTCTATTTATTCGCCGTTTGATAAACACAGGGGCCCGCATCCCGGCATCCTGGCGATAGTACATGTTTCACTTTTTGCGGGCAGCCTGATGCTTCTTGGGATACTAACAAAAGGTATGGGATTCCCGAATCCTTTTGTGCCGCTGGCGGAGGCGCAGCATCGGCTGTTTACGTTTACAGATGCGACCCGGTATAGCGCCTTCCTGCAATTTGGCGCAGCCGTACCGCTGGGATTATTTACCGCTGCCGTTACCAGCAGGCTGAGTTTCCTGGGGGTAAATGTTACAGGAGTAAGCATCGCTTTATTTGGCGGTATAGCCGCATCAGTGTTTATGACCCTGTCGGCATTGTGTAGCTGGGTGCTGGTACAGCCTGGCGTAGCAGATGATCTGGCGACCATGCACGCTATCCAGTTATTTGGTTTTGCAACGGGAGGAGTGGCGCAGGTTGTAGCGTTGGGCCTACTGATGGCTGGTATTGCAGTTCCCTGTTTATTCGGAAAATACACTCCTAAATGGGTCGCCTGGTTAGGACTTATCCTGGCTGCCATCGCGGAACTCTCCACTTTAAGTTTATTGTTTCCACCGCTGATGATACTGTTGCCCGTTGCCCGCTTCGGTTCTTACATCTGGCTGATAGCTACCGGTTTTACCATCACTAAAAACAGACAATAGTATGAAAGACAAAGTAATTATGATCACCGGCGCCACCTCCGGTTTAGGGGCCGCCACGGCAAAGGCTTTGGCAGGCCTGGGCGCCAGGATTGTTTTTTGCGGAAGAAGAAAGAAGGAAGGAGAAGAAGTTGAAAAGGAAATCCGCTCAACAAACGGGGAAGCCACTTTTATACAGGCAGACGTAACAGACGAGAAACAGGTAGCGCAGGCGGTGAATACTGCTATCAAACTGTATGGCCGTTTGGATGCCGCTTTCAACAACGCCGGCGGCAATCATTATTTTTCACCGCTGGACGCTACTTCCGCGACGCAGTTCACGGATAGCATAAACGTTAATCTAACCGGGACTTTCTATGCACTGAAACATGAAATACAGGCTATGAAAGCAACCGGCGGAAGTATACTTAACACAGCCAGTACTGCCGGAGTAAAGGGAGTGGGAAAAGGTATAGCCGCTTACGTAGCTGCGAAGCATGGCGTGATTGGCCTAACCAAGGCTGCAGCACTCGAATATGCCGGCAACCAGGTAAGGGTGAACGCGCTCGTGATAAGCGCCCTGGCTACAGAGCAGTGGCTGGCTGGGATTAACAGAACTCCTGGGCTGCTGGAACAGATTGCAGCTACCATGCCGTTAGGCCGCGTGTCGACCGTTGAAGACATCGTGCCTTTTATTGGCTTCCTGTTATCCGATAACTCCAAGATGATCACCGGCGCCGCCCTGGCGATTGATGGCGGCATATCTGCCGGCTAGCTATTTAATAATTGGGAGTAAGGAATAATTGAATACTTTTGATGTTCTTAATCCCAATAACACAATGAGTATAGTTAAACAACCAGGGTTCCATCTAGCGGGAATCAAACTTAAAGGAAAAACCACTAATGCCAATGGTCAGTCAGCCATTGATTGCGGTAACCTGTGGCAGGAATTTCAACAGGGAAATTATGCAGCAAAAGTAAAAGAGAAAGCGGGGGAGGAAGTATATGCCGTATACTATGACTACGACAGTGATCATACTGCGCCTTACGCCTACTTCATCGGTAGCCGGGTAAATGATGAATCGGCCGTTCCCGAAGGCATGGAACATTTGTTTATCCCGGAAGGGGAATACAACAAATTAACAGCGCAGGGTAAAATGCCGGATTGCGTAGCAGATAAATGGCGTGAGATATGGAGTTCGGATATTTCCCGTGGTTACAAATTTGATTTTGAGGTGTATGATGCGAGAAGCTGGGATTGGGCGAATGCGACGGTGGATGTTTTTTTATCGATTTAGTTAGGAGTGGGGACGGCTCAATTGCTTATGAGCCGTCCTCTTGTTTTATTTTATAGGTTCATATTGAAGGCCATCCATTTGTTTATCCGTCAGGTAATAGGTAAGCGGTACCCCTGTAGCAATTTCTTTATCTATGATCTGTCCCGGCGTCAACTGATCGAGGAACATAACCAGCGAGCGAAGGCTATTGCCATGAGCGACGATCAATACATTTTTGCCTTCTTTCATATATGGTAAAATGGTATGTACAAAATAGGGGATCACCCTGTTGTAAGTATCTTTAAGGCTTTCGCCTCCCGGAGGGGCTACATCGAAAGATCTGCGCCAGATATGTACTTGTTCATCGCCATATTTCCTGGCAGTTTCAGCTTTATTGAGTCCTTCTAAATTGCCATATGAGCGTTCATTGAGTGCAGCATTTTTTATCACCGGGATCTGCTGGTCGTCGCAGGCTTTCAGTATAATATCCAGGGTATGTTGAGCTCGTACGAGAGTAGAAGTAAATGCGATATCGATGTGTTGGCCTTTCAATTCAATACCTGCTTTTTCGGCTTCTGCAATGCCTGTTGGCGTTAGGTCTATGTCTTTCCAGCCAGTGAAGCGGTTCTCCAGGTTCCAGAGTGACTGACCGTGACGGACGAGGAAGAGGGTTGATTGCATATGTTTTTTTTGTGGGATAACAGATGGGAGGGGGGATTGTTTGGTGAGCGCACTTTTTATTAGGCGTTTGGTGATACAATTAATATCATTTTTGTACCGGCTGCCGTTGTGATTATTGCGGTAATTGGTAGTATTACGATTAACATTTATCCAGCTTCGGGATGCCAGCGCCGGGAACGTTTTGTTTCAATCTTACCTGATAGGATTAACACGCTTCGTTTGCTGGCGTGTCCCCTGGTCGAGTATGTGTCATTTCAATCTAACTCTAATGCGATTAACACGTTGCAAATTGTTTGTTTAACAATTAAATTTAATTTTAATCTCACCCTAATACGATTAACACTTTCTACACAGCCAGACGTGCATTGCCTCTAACAGATTTCAATCTCACCCTAATACGATTAACACATTCTCTATCGCCCAATCATACACTCCCTTATTTAAATTTCAATCTCACCCTAATACGATTAACACTTGAGAATCTTAAACGCACAGGCGTCTTGCAAAGTAATTTCAATCTCACCTAATACGATTAACACACTT
>NZ_FNRL01000003.1 GCF_900107795.1 Chitinophaga terrae (ex Kim and Jung 2007) | reverse complement strand
ATTGCGTGCTGATCGCTCAATTACTGATGGTGGTCATCAGAAAGAAAGCTGCCACGAAAAAATCTTTTGCTAATATGATCACCGTTATAAGATTACACCTGACAAGCTATGTTGGACTGATGGAATTTATTAAAGACACATATAAAGCATGGAGAAAAAAACACAATGCATCATCGCTTGCCTTTTCACCGTAATAAAGGAGGGGAGCTTCCCCCCATTTTGAAACAATCAAATTTTAGGCTGTAATCCTTATCAGAAAGGGATTACAGCCATTTTTAACCCGATTTTTGTCGGACAATAATGATTTTTTTTATTTAACTGTGCAACTTTTTTCATGCCCGTACGTCTTTAGAAAAAACATGGTATGAAAAAAGTTGCTATAGTTTTATGTCTGAGTCTTATTGCTGCACTTTTTGTAGTGGGCAAGGGGCAACTGACAGGACAATACTCTATTTCCGCTTGCAACCCAGATGAATTACCTATATATTTGATTGGACCCGGATATTTACAACCTACTCCTTCTACTCCCTCAAATGATTACTGTGATGTGGCTGAACGAGAACATATACCATTTGGAGTACTGAAAACGGTGGTAAAAAGCGCTATAGGATTATATCAACAAACCCAGGGATCATATTAAGGTACCCAATCAATTAGCACCAGTTTTTTTTAAGGTTTTTTGTTTTTGAGAAAATTTTATCTAGGAATCTAGTATGAAAAAGATCGTCGTATCTATTGGCTTTGCCATTTGCTGCGTATTGCATGTATTTGCCCAGCAAAACCCTACAGGAAAGATCACATTAAAAGTCACGGACCCCGATGGTAAACCCTTGCCATTCACTACAATCATGCTTAAAGCTGTTAAGGATTCTGTACTTGTAAAAGGTGAGTTAACCACCGAAACAGGAGATTGCAGGTTCGAGAAAATTAAAGACGGACATTACTTTATCCAGGTTTCGCAGGTAGGCTACGCCACCCAGCTCGTTCCGGCCTTTCGTGTTGATGCATCTCACCGCAGCATTGATGTTGGAACATTAAAGTTAACTGCCGCAGGCAAAAACCTGCAGGCTGTGAATGTGACCGCAACTAAACCATACATAGAAAGCTCTCCTGGCAAAACAGTACTGAATGTAGAAAACAGCGTGACGGCAGCGGGCAACACCGCCCTGGACCTGCTTCGCCGCGCGCCCGGAGTACAGGTAGACAATAACGAGAACGTAACTTTAAAAGGCCAGAGCGTTACCGTAATGATAGACGGTAAATTAACCTACCTGAGCGGCGAACAACTCACCAACCTGTTAAAAACATTGCCCGGCGAAAGCATTGCAAACATTGAGATTATCACCAGTCCTTCCGCTAAATACGACGCTGCCGGTAATGGTGGTATCATCAACATTAAAACAAAGAAAGGAAAGATGACCGGAGTAAATGGCAACATCAGCGCTACCCTTACACAAGCTAAATACGGCAGGTACGGCATTTCCGGCAACTTCAACTGGAGAACCGAAAAATTCAACCTCTTCGGAAACTTCGATCAGGGTATTTATCCAAGAATGGTGACACGCGAATACGACAGGCTGATAAACAATAATGATGGCACGACATCCGCTTTAGACCAGGATGTTTTCCAACGGAATAAATTCAAGAACAATTATCTCAAACTGGGCCTGGATTATTTTCTGACAGAAAAACATACCATCGGCGTACTGGCAAGCGGATACAAGAATGGCTTCAGCAACCAGATATACAGCCAGACCTACCTCGGAAGGCCCATGAAAGCCGCCGATTCCATATTGCATTCCATCACCACCAACAATAACAAATTCGATAACATTACGCTGAACCTGAACTATAAAGGCGTACTGGATACGGCCGGCGGACGCGAGATCACTTTCGACGCCGATTACGCACAATTCAATAATCACCGCATCCTGAGGCTTAACGACAGCATGTATGATACGCATACCAGCCTTTACAGGAACAACAATCATATCCAGAACTTTTCCAACGCCCAGATCATTATCAAAAGTTTAAAAACAGATATCTCCTGGCCTTTAACCAAGAATGCAAAGATCGAAGGAGGAATGAAAGTCAGCTTTGTTACTACCAGGAACAATTCCCAATTCGACTCTTTACTCAACGGTAAATACACCACGGTTCCGGGCTTAAGCGATGAGTTCACTTACCAGGAAAATATTTATGCCGCCTATACATCTTACAAACAACAGATCAATAAAACAGGTATCCAGTTAGGGCTGAGAGTTGAAAACACCTCCTCTCTCGGCCGCTCCTACTCTACCAACACGGAAGTGAAAAGGTCGTACACCGACTTCTTCCCTAACCTGTCGATAGAACAAGTGTTGAATCCTAAAAACAAACTGACATTAGTTTTAAGCCGCAGGATAGAACGTCCTAGCTACAGCCAGTTAAACCCCTTCATGTTCTACCTGGATAAATACACTTACGGGAAAGGCAACCCTTACTTAAAACCGCAATACAGCAATATTGCAGAGATAGGATATACCTTCAAGGAAAAGTATATTGCAACGCTCAGGTATACACGAACAACAGATATGATGGAGGAGTTTATTTACATAGACGAAAAGACAAATGCCTCTGTCAGCACTGAAAGGAACTACGATAACACGGATATCTACAGCGTATTGTTCACGCTGCCGTTCCAGGTAACGAAGTGGTGGGAAAACACCAATAACATCGATATTTCCTATAACAAGTTCAGGTTTGCAGATCTGAATGACCAGCCTTATACTTTAACCAATATCAACTACTATATCAACACAACCAATACCATTACTTTACCAAAAGATATGAAGCTGGAAGTTACCGGCTATTACAACTCTCCTTTTGTATACAGCATCTTCAGGGGCTATGCCCAGTATAACATGAATGTTGGTTTGCAGAAACAGTTCTGGAATAAGAATGCTACCGTAAAAGTGAGCTATAACAATATCCTGCGCAATGAGTCGTACAGGGGCGCTGCCGAATATGGCAATATGCGTTTAGGTATTTTCAACACCTGGCAATTCAGGACCTTTAATCTTTACTTCTCTTACCGCTTCGGCAGCACGACCATCAAGGCCGCGAGAGAACGGAAGGCTAACGAGGAACTTAACAGGGCAGGATCCTGAAATCAGTATTTCCTTAACACTGCATAGATACCGGTCCACATACGATGGCCGGTATCATTTTTTTCAGATATGCGTACCCTTTATATACCCCTCCAGGCTGTTAATGATCTGGCGCTGATCGTCGATAATATATTTCACTACGTCGCCAATGGATATGAGGCCGATTAACCGGTTCTTATCATCGATCACCGGCAGATGACGAATATGTTTATCTGTCATCAATTCCATGCAGGCTTCGATAGAATCCTCTTCCGATACAGTGAAAGGATTTTCTGTCATGATCTCCCGGATCAGTGTTTCTTTGGAAGTACGTCCTTTAAGCATTACGCGCCGTGCATAGTCGCGCTCTGAAAAGATACCCAGTACATTGTTTTGGTCGTCTGTTACTGTCAGGGCGCCAATGTTATGGTCTACCAACTGCTGTAACGCTTCATAAACTGTGTTGTCAGGTTTAATGGAGTAAACTGCATGTCCCTTCACCTGCAGGATGTTACGAACTTTTCCCATTGCGAGGTATTTAAGAGAGTAAATAATGAAAAACCACCATTCTGAAGATACGTAAATTCGCGGAATTTTCCACGCGGATGTTTCACGCAGAGGCGCAAAGGAATTTTTGATCGGAGCGAATTTTAAGACCGCAAAGAAGCGGAGATTAATTTAATGAAAATGTTTCACGCAGAGGCGCAAAGGAATTTTTGATCGGAGCGAATTTTAAGACCGCAAAGAAGCGGAGATTAGTTTTGTTGTATAACTTAATCTCCGCTTCTTTGCGGTCTTAAAATTCGCTCCGATCAAAAATTCCTTTGCGCCTCTGCGTGAAACATTTTCATTAAATTAATCTCCGCTTCTTTGCGGTCTTAAAATTCGCTCCGATCAAAAATTCCTTTGCGCCTCTGCGTGAAACTATAAATGTGGTTCGCCGGTGACGGAAGCCGGAGTAGTTTGATGCAGGTCGAAGATGAGGATCTCGTTGCTGCCTTTCCTGAGCCAGGTGGCGGGGCAGTATAAGCGTTGCTGGGGGCCTATTTGCCAGTAACGGCCCAGGTTATGGCCGTTCACCCATACGATGCCTTTTTGGTAAGCCGACATGTCTATATAGGTATCTCCGGTTTTGTCGAGGTTGAAACTGGCTTTAAAGTACTGACCTGGTTTGTCTGAATGGGTAGCCGACGCCGTTAGCGACTGCACGGAGGCTTCATTCATTGGTAAACTGTACATTTCCCAGTTCATCAGCGTCATCCCGTTCAATACTACCCTGTCGGTTATTCCTTTCCTGTCTATCATGGCCTCTGCAAAATTAATGCGGCCCATTCCTTCTACCAGGATTTCCAGCTCGGGGTCCTTTACATTGCTGGTTGGGATTTCGATGGTCTTCTCTCCCAACCTCCTGTCTAATTTCCCGATGTATTGCCCATTGAGGAAGACGGTAGCGTAATCGTGCAGGTCTTTGATCGTAAGCTTGCCGCTTTTATGACCGATCAGTTTGGTTTTATATAACATGAACCCGTAGTCCTGCCCTACTGCTTCGAAAGGTTTAGGCTGCGGTACACTTACAGCCGCCGGCAGGTGATCCCATACGGAAGTAAACACAGTTGGCGTAAAGGCGGGGATGCTGATTGTTGGAATAGCGGCAGGAACAGGAGGCAATTTTTTTCCTTTAGGCAGGTAGCTGGCCAACAGCTGCCTGAGGGCCATATACTTTGGAGTGGCCGCTCCCTGTTCGTTGATCGGCGCATCGTAATCATAGCTGGTTACATCCGGCTCATACCCTTTGCCGCCCGAATTAGCGCCGGCTGTAAAGCCAAAGTTGGTTCCTCCGTGTATGACGTAGAGGTTAAAAGAGCGTTTGGTGTCCATAAGGAATTTGACTTCCTTTACTATGCCGTCGATGCCTGGCCGTTGCCAGTTTTCGCCCCAGTGGGTAAGCCAACCGGGGTAAGTTTCACTGCTGAAAGAAGGGACATTCGGGTTTTGTTTCCTGGCCGCCTCAAAGTCTGCTTCCGAACTGCCGGAATCCAGCCCTATAGCTGCGCCAGGTACTCCTCCTGCCTCCAGCATATAAGCCGTGGCCCCATCTGCAGTGTAGAACGGAACATTGATCCCGTTTTCTACCCACAGATCTTTCAGCGTGTTGAGATAAGTTTTATCGTTACCGTAGCTTCCATATTCGTTCTCTATCTGCACCATTACGATGGGGCCGCCATTCGTTACCAGCAAAGGTTTTACTTCCTTAGCCAAGGCTGTCACATACCGTTTTACCGCTTCCATATAACGGTGATCCATACACCGCACTTTTATATCCGGTATTTGCAGCAGGTAAGGCGGCAGGCCTCCGAACTCCCATTCTGCGCAGACATAAGGACCGGGGCGCAGCAACACCCACATTCCTTCCTGCTGGGCAAGGCGGATAAATTCGGCGATATCGCGGTTCTCTGAGCTGAAATCGAACTGCCCTTTTACCGGCTCGTGGTAGTTCCAGAAAACATAGGCCGCAATAGTATTGCAGCCCATTGCTTTGGCCATTTGTATGCGATGGCGCCAGTATTCTTTGGGTATCCTTGCAGGATGCATTTCCCCGCTGATCATCTGGAAGGGTTTATTATCCAATAAAAAAGCAGTTGGAGAAAGGGAGAAAGAGTGGCGGTTCTGCGCCTGTAACGGAGTTGCGAACCAGCAGCAAAGCGCCAGTCCACTTGTCAAGAGGATCTTTTTCATTGTTCAACTGTTGTTCGTAGCGTTCAATTTACGCTTTATTCCTGAATATCATTACGGCGGGCCGTTCTGACCAGCCAGCCGTAATGATAACGTATTATATATTACCTTTCTTCAGTTCGGAAACTGCGTGATCGCATGCCCTGGCTGTTAACGCCATGTAGGTAATAGAAGGATTTACACAGGAAGAAGAGGTCATGCAGGCGCCATCAGTAACAAATACATTTTTGGCAGCATGCACCTGGTTAAATTCATTCAATACGGAGGTTTTAGGATCGCGGCCCATCCTGGCTGTTCCCATTTCGTGGATACAGTGGCCCGGAGGCGGCATATCGTCGTACCCGTGTACGTTCTTCAACCCTGCAGCTTCCAGCATTTCCACTGCGCTGGCCATCATATCCTTGCGCATAGCAAGTTCATTTTCCCTGAATTCGCAGTCGATGTCTAATGTTGGCAGGCCGTATCTATCTTTCTTGTTATGATTCAGCGATACCTTGTTTTCGTAGTATGGCAGGTGTTCGCCCCAGGAGCCAATTCCCATGCTCCATTTGCCGGGTTGGGTCTGCGCTTCTTTCAGCTGCACGCCGATCCCTTCCCAGCTGGTACCACGACCGCGGCCTGCGCCGCCCTGGTAACCGAATCCGCGCACATAATCCGAACGTTTCGTTTGTTCGTTTACGTTACGGAAGCGGGGAATATAAATACCATTAGGTCTTCTTCCGCTGTTGTAATACTGGTCTTCGAACCCTTCATATTCCCCTGATGCGCCAACGCCGAAGTGGTGATCCATCAGGTTGTGGCCAAGTTGTCCGCTATCGTTTCCAAACCCGTTAGGGAAGCGGTCAGACACGGAGTTGAGCATGATCCAGGAAGTACCCAGTGTAGAAGCATTGAGGAAGATGATATTGGCGTAGTATTCTACCGTTTGCAAGGTATGTGCATCCATTACCCTTACGCCGGTAGCTTTGCTTTTATCTTTATCGTACAACACTTCCAGTACAATAGAATCAGGACGCAGGGTGAGGTTACCGGTTTTCGCGGCTGCCGGCAAGGTTACCCCATTGCTGCTGAAATAGCCGGTAAACGGGCATCCCCTGGCGCAAAGACTGCGGTACTGGCAAGGTCCACGACCATTATGTTCTTTGGTAACATGCGCTGCCCGGCCTATAGTGAGGATACGGTCTTTGTATTGCTCTTTTATCCGTTGAGCTACATGTTTTTCCAGGCAATTCATTTCCATTGCCGGCATGAATACGCCATCGGGCAGTTGAGGCAGTCCTTCGGCCTGCCCGCTTACGCCAATGTATCTTTCCACGTATTCGTACCAGGGAGCGATGTCTTTATACCTGATAGGCCAGTCAACTCCGTGCCCGTCTTTTGCGTTAGCGGTAAAATCCAGGTCGCTCCACCTGTATACCTGCCTGCCCCACATGAGGGAACGGCCGCCTACGTGATACCCGCGCAACCAGTTGAATGGTTTTATTTCATTGTAAGGGTTTTCCCTGTCGTTCACCCAAAACTGCTGGGTAGCTTCATCAAAAGCGTAGCAGCGGCTCTGGATAGGGTGATCTTCCCTCATTTTGTTGGTATGTTCCAGGTGATGGGCAAACTCCCACGGCGCTTTCATAGCCGTTGTGTAGTCTTTGATATGCTCTACGTTACGCCCTCTTTCCAGTACAAGGGTTTTCAGGCCTTTTTCGCAAAGCTCTTTGGCCGCCCAGCCTCCACTAATACCGGAGCCTACGACGATCGCATCGTAGGTATTTTCCTTTTCGGCCTTGATGTTAAGATTCATGTTGCGGTGTTTTGTTTCTCCCAAAGGAGTGGGGTTTCACGCAAAGACGCAAAGGAATTTTTGACCGAAGCGAATTTTAAGACCGCAAAGGAGCGGAGATTAGTTTTGTTGTATAACATGATCTCCGCTCCTTTGCGGTCTTAAAATTCGCTTCGGTCAAAAATTCCTTTGCGTCTTTGCGTGAAACATTCTCATTAGATATTTCCTTTCTTCATTTCTTTTACGGCATAGTCTACAGCTCTCGCTGTGAGGGCCATATAAGTAAGAGAAGGGTTCACGCAGGCGGCGGAAGTCATACAAGCGCCGTCTGTTACGAATACGTTCTTCACGCTATGCATCTGGTTAAACCCGTTCAGGATAGAAGTTTTAGGATCTCTACCCATCCTGGCGGTACCCATTTCATGGATAGCCATACCGGGGTATGAACCGTTATCGTATGTTTTTACATTTTTGATACCGGCAGCTTCCAGCATTTCTGCAGCGTCGTTCATCATATCTACCCTCATTTTCTTTTCATTTTCCTTGAACTCTGCGTCGAATTTCAATACTGGCAGTCCCCATGCGTCCTTCACTGAGTTGTCGAGTGTTACCACGTTGTCTTCGTATGGCAAACATTCGCCGAAGCCGCCCAGGCCGATGCTCCAGTTGCCCGGTTCCTGCAGCATTTCTTTGAAGTCTTTACCTACGCCCATTTCAGCGATACCGCGGCTCCAACCCTGGCGGCTGGCGCCTCCCTGGTAGCCGAATCCACGGAGATAATCGCGTTTATCTGACCCGATGTTGCGGTAACGAGGTACATAGATACCGTTGGCACGGCGACCGAAATAATATTTATCGTCGTATCCTTCTGCCGTTCCTGAAGCGCCTGTGCGGAAGTGGTGATCCATCAGGTATTTACCCAATACGCCACTATCGTTACCCAGGCCGTTAGGGAAACGGGAAGAGATAGAGTTCAGCATAACAAAAGTAGAACCCAGCGTAGAGCCATTGATAAAGATGAGCTTCGCGTAGTATTCTATTTCCTGCTTGGTGTTTTTGTCTATTACCTTTACGCCTGTTGCTCTTCCTTTCTGATCGTCGTAGATCACGGAAGCTACAATAGAATCAGGGCGGAGTGTCAGGTTGCCGGTTGCCATGGCAGCTGGCAGGGTTGATGATTGGGTGCTGAAGTAAGCGCCAAACGGACAACCGCGGCTGCAAAGGTTACGGTACTGGCATTTTTCGCGGCCAGGCAGTGGTTGCGTGATGTTCGCAACACGGCCCATGGTAATGATACGGCCTTTGAACTTGGATTCAACGCTTTTCTTTACGTCTTTTTCCACGCAGTTCATTTCCATTGCCGGCATAAACTGGCCATCAGGGAGCTGTGGCAGGTTTTCCTTAGATCCGCTGATACCAACAAATTTTTCAACGTAGTCGTACCATGGCGCAATATCCTTGTAGCGGATAGGCCAGTCAACAGCGATACCATCTTTCAGGTTAGCTTCAAAATCTATATCGCTCCATCTGTATGACTGACGGCCCCACATGATGGATTTACCGCCTACGATATCCGGCCGGTACCAGTCGAAGCGTTTTACTTCGTTATATGGACTTTGAGAGTCGTTGATCCAGTATTTTTCGTTGTGCTCACTGTAGGGATAGTCCCTGCTCAGCTTAGGGTGAGTTTCGCGTTGTTCAACGGTGATACGGCCGCGGTGAGGGAATTCCCATGGGTCTTTGGTCGCAGTTTCGTAGTCTTTCACATGCTCCAGTTTTTTACCCCTGTCGAGCATGAGCACTTTCAATCCTTTTTCTGTAAGCTCTTTAGCAGCCCATCCGCCGCTGACACCAGAACCGATTACGATCGCGTCGTAAGTGTTCTGTTCCTGTGCTTTTATATTCAGGTTCATGAAATATCGGTTTAAAGATAAAAAGATAGGGTTGGCAGGTTGATGGTCATATTATACCGCCCAGGCTTTTTCGCCTTTGGTATATGGGATACAACCTTCGTATTTACCAGGTACTGCTACATAGCGCAATGCTTTGGTAGCTCCAGGTTCTGACGTGAAATACCCCAGCAGGGTCAGTTCTTTCAGATACTGGAAGTAGTGGGTAGGATCTCCTTCTTTTTTATCTTTACGTTTGTTATAGTCGACACGCTCCTGCTCTACCTTGGTCAGCAGTTCGGTGCGTTGTTCAGGAGTAATATCCATGAACCCTTTCTTGAATTGCTGGCGGCTCGCCTCATCGATCTTTTTGAGTCCTTCGAGGAAGTTCTGCTGATCTTCTTTCTTGTAGCAATCATTCATCATCGTAATAATGAAATCTTCTACTTTGGCATCTTTAGCACCGGGAGTATTCGTTTTTGGAATAATGGTTTCCGCTATTTCTGCCAATAAAGATTTGGTTTCCGGCTTGTTCAATTCATAATTTTTCGGCGCGGAAGTACAGCTCTCCAAAGCTGACAACGTGGAAGCGGAAATGGCGGTTCCCAAAAGGATGGCCACATTCCGTATGGCTTCTCTTCTATGCATAATATAGTTTATTGTGATTTGACCTGGAAAACAAGGTAAGAAAAAAATTCACTAAAATCCAAGATTATTTCGCGGAGGTTTCACGCAAAGGCGCAAAGGGGCATAAGAAGCATAAGATATTGTCTTAAGGAAAATAAGAAAGCAAAGGGAGCGGAGATTGTATAATAACACAATCTTCGCTCCCTTTGCTTTCTTAAAATTCGCTTCGGTTAAAAATTCCTTATGCTTCTTATGCCCCTTTGCGCCTTTGCGTGAAACCTCCGTGCAACACTACATCACGTATTTGCCTTTTTCGTCGACGAGGACGACAGGGAGGCGGTGATGTTTCTCGAAATAGTCGTAGGCGGTCCGGAGCTCCGACCAGAACTGCTTGGAGCTGGGATCAGTGAGGGTGAATGTTCCCAGGTAGTTCATTGACCCGGTGTTATTGAACTTAACCGGGAAAACGTGCACTGGTATGAAGTCCTGGCCTGCGTTCTTGGCGTTTACGGCCAGGATGTATACTTCGTCAATAAATTCGTCGGTGAGCGGAATACAGCCAACAGTGATACAGTTACCATGGATGTAGATATCGCCTCCCGGGCTTTTAGGATCGCTCAGGATGCGGTCCGAAAAGTTCGGATAATTGATACCCAGTGATAAATGGTAGTTACTGTTCGGGTTAAAATCGTTGATATAATAGAAGCCTTCCGGTACCTGCCTGTCGCCTTCCTTCCTTTTCGGACCCATTTTGCCTGAGAGGGTACATACCCTGTAGCTTTTAAAGAGGCGGAAAGTATCGGAAGGGTTGTTTTTCACCCAGATCTCCATTTCGCTGTCCAGTTTAAAAGAGCGAACAAAGATGTACCTGGCGGGGTAAGTCAATCCCTTCTTCTCAAACTCTTTTTTCAAAAGTTCCTCTTTCTCACGGTAGGCCTCTCCCACTTTCGGGAACATCTTTTGGTTCTCTAAAAATGATTGCTGGGCAAATAAATCACCAGCGCCTAACAAAAGCAGAACAAATACAACAAGTCGCTTCATACACAATTACAACAAAATTTTAATTACACCAGGTTCGTATATGCGAGGAAAAATAATACAAATGCAAAAATAAAATATATAGCCATACCAACCTTCCTGTTGGCAATTTTTAATATATAATGTTTATGCCCTTGGTAAATAAGTATAGCAGTAAATGCCTGAAAAATTCCCCCCAACAAAAACAGTATCCCGAACAGTGTCTGTATACTCATAAAAAACGGAACAATATTTTTAAATATTGTTGTAAAGTTAAGTGTTTATTCGCTTACTGTAGCTTTATCCATTCCAGTTTTACGACACTTCCGTCTAACCCCGCGTTCAGCGTAGCTTTCACCGGGAACTTCCCTGCATTGTAAGCATAGCTCCAGGTGTTGGTGATCACGCTCGACGAATTGGCAGATGCAATGGTTTCAGATAACACGTTATGGGCAGACAGGCTGGCCACACCCGCGTCCAGGATCAACGCCAGGTCGCGCTGCTGGGATGGGTTTTGTTTGTTATCGTAGGTGAAAGCTGTGGTAGAAGTATTTATCAGCTTGTTGTATCCCGGCTGTTTTCCAAAAGTGTGGGCTTCGGTCACATTTCCTTCCTTATCCCAGCTAAGTTCCTGGTAACCATCCTGCTGTAATTTTCCTGACGCTGCGTTAAGATGGGAAAAATAACGGGTAGCCAGCTGTCCATCAGCGTTGTAAACCAGCGAATCTACCGATACCAGGGCTGCCTGGCGGTAAGACAATACCTTCAGCAATTTGCCGTCGGCCTGGTATTCGAAAGACCTGTACAATTCGCCGTCCTGACCGGCAGCATTGGCCAACAGTGTTTTAACGATCCGGCCATTTTCATACACCGGAAGCTGGGAAACCGTGTATTCGTCATTGTTTTGCCCGTGAACCTGGAGAATACTGCGGATGGTCCTGTCCGGGTTGTATTCTACCAGCGTTTTACCGGCCGGGGAAATGATCTTTGAAAGATAAGTTTCAAAACTGCTGCCGTTGTTGAAGGCAGAAAAAATGGTGAATGATGCAGCCAATGAGGCATAGATCACTCCATGAGTGAGAAATCTGCGTAGCATAGGTTCTAAAATATTAAAAAATAAACAATTATATAACTTTAAATAAAAAGCTGGCAAGCTATGGCATCCGAACATATATACGGATAAGGATTTACCAGGGATCTATGTTAATGATGGATTAACATACAACGCAGATTTATAATTTATATTTTTTTAATATAAATAAAAAATGGGGCATCTCGTTGCCGAGAATGCCCCTAAGCAGGCTGAAAAAGTTGTAACCTTTCAGCGTTGGGATTCCAAATTGTTAATTATTTTATAAGTTACCTCTCAGGGCCTGTTCCCGTTCAATTGACTCAAACAGCGCCTTGAAGTTCCCTTTACCAAATGACTGGGCCCCTTTACGCTGGATGATCTCAAAAAATACCGTCGGACGGTCCTGGATCGGTTTGGTGAAAATCTGGAGCAGGTAGCCTTCATCATCCCGGTCTACCAATATGCCGAGTTTCTCCAGCGCCTTTACTTCTTCATCTATATTCCCCACCCTGTCTAACAATGTTTCATAATAAGTGGTAGGCACTTTCAGGAATTCTACTCCCCTGTTCTGCAACTCGGTAACGGTCTGGATAATATTATTGGTAGCAATGGCCACATGCTGAACGCCCGGACCTCCATAGAAATCCAGGTATTCTTCGATCTGTGATTTCTTTTTGCCTTCAGCCGGCTCGTTGATAGGGAATTTCACCCGTCCGTTGCCGTTGCTCATTACCTTACTCATCAGGGCTGAGTATTCTGTGGAGATGTCGTTATCATCAAAGGAAATGAGGTTCCTGAATCCCATTACCCGTTCGTAGAACTCTACCCAGGTGTTCATTTCGTTCCATCCTACGTTACCTACACAGTGATCCACATACTGCAGGCCGGTATCAGCGGGCTTGTAGTCGGTTGCCCATTCTTTATACCCCGGCAGGAAAGGACCATTGTAGTTCTTACGCTCTACGAAGAGGTGAACGGTGTCGCCATAGGTATGGATACCGCTTCTTACCACTTCTCCGTATTCATCTTTTTCTACTGTGGGCTCCAAATAAGGAGTAGCGCCCCGTTTCACCGTTTCTTCGAAAGCGGCGCGGGCATCGTCGACCCAGAGGGCCAGCACCTTCACTCCATCGCCATGTTTGGCCACATGCCGGGCGATCTCTGTATCCGGCAACAGGGAGGTGGTGAGAACAAAGCGTAATTTGTTTTGTACCAGCACATAGGATGCGCGGTCTCTTACCCCGGTTTCGGGGCCAGCGTAAGCAACCGACTGGAAACCGAAAGCTGTTTTATAATAATGAGCTGCCTGTTTGGCATTGCCCACGTAAAACTCCACGTAGTCGGTTCCGTTCAACGGTAAGAAATCTTGCACACCGGCATGGTTACCTGCAGTTTTTAATGCTGTTTCCATTACATTCAATTGTTTTGGTTAATAGTTGGTTGGTTTTTGATTTTCGGTTTATTCTGCCCAGCTCATCACGTACGATGCATCTTCAATTTCCAGCGCATCAGCGGTGATCTGCAGGGGATGAAATGTATCTACCATTACGGCCAGTTCTTTTGTTTCTTTTGCGCCAAGGCTTTTTTCCACCGCTCCCGGGTGCGGACCGTGCGGGATACCGGCGGGGTGCAGCGTGATCATTCCTTTTTCCACGTGTTTGCGGCTCATGAAGTCGCCATCTACATAATACAGCACCTCATCACTATCTATATTACTGTGATTATAAGGGGCCGGGATGGCCTGCGGATGGTAATCGAACAACCGCGGGCAGAAGGAGCATACAACAAAGTTGTTGCCCTCGAAGGTCTGGTGAACGGGAGGCGGCTGATGAACACGACCGGTTATCGGTTCAAAATCGTGGATCGAGAAGGCAAACGGGTATTCGCATCCATCCCACCCGATCACATCGAAGGGATGATGTTTATAATGGAGGGGATAGATAACGCCTTTCTTTTTGATCCTGATCAGGAAATCGCCTTCCTGGTCGATGGTTTCCAGGTTGGCGGGCTGGCGGATGTCGCGCTCGCAATAAGGCGAATGTTCCAGCAACTGCCCGTATTTGCTGAGGTAGCGTTTCGGGTAACGAATAGGACTAAACGACTCTACAATAAATAAACGGTTATCCGGCGTATCAAAGTGGATATGGTAGATGGTGCCGCGGGGGATCACCAGGTAATCGCCATACCCAAAGGTTAATTGACCATATTGCGTTTTCAGCACACCGGTTCCCTGGTGTACAAAGATCATTTCATCTGCGTCTGCGTTCTTGTAAAAGTAGTCTTCCATGCTGTTGCGCGGCGCGGCCAGTACAATATGGAGATCGTTGTTCACCAGTACCGGTTTCCTGCTTTCCAGGAAATCGCTGACCGGTTGAATGTTGAATCCCATAAAGCTCCGGTGTTTCAGCATCTTTTCTTCTGCCACTTTCGGGGCAACAGAGTAAGGTTCATCTACTTTAACAATTTCGGTGGGCGGGTGACAATGATACAGGAGGGTGGAATTACTTGAAAAACCTTCCGTGGAAAAGAGTTGTTCAGAATAAAGAGTTCCATCCGGTTTACGAAACTGGGTGTGTCGCTTATGCGGTATCTGTCCGAGTTTATGATAATGTGGCATATCGGATGTTTTTTAAATAGATTGTCTGGTGTATGATTTAATTGCTTAGTGTATGATCCAATTGTTCTGGTGTATAGTTGAATGATCGAATCGGTGTATGATCAAATCAATAACAAGTTTGCCAACAACAATGATGTATGCCTGGAAAAATTCCTGTTGTAACCTGGCTGAAATGCAGCAAATATTGCACCCGCACCTGGTAAACAACTAGTAAGAAAAAATGGAAATAATAAGGATGGGTTATGCCAAAGCCGAATCCATGGCAAGCGTTGCCATGAGGAAGTAGTAGTTAAGCTGACTATTGCTTGTATATTTCAGAGAAATGGACAAGTGGCTGATGTTTAGGCAACTAAGGTAGGAGAATATTCCGGAATATTAAAATTTTAATAGTTGCGTATAAAAAAGCAGGCTAAAAAACAGGAAATTGTCATTATATTGTCACCAAACAAATATTACTCGATTCAACCCTTCTCTGTAAAACTTTCAAAAATCTTCATTTTATAAATATATTTTCAATAAAACACCATATAAACGATATATTTTCAAATAAACACCAGGCAAAATGAAAGATTTCAAAAAATGCTCACTGCGCTTTTATTTACCGGTGTAATTTTAGACTTTTGTTACACAATCGTCATATTTCAATAGTGAAACCGTTATTTACATATCATTTTCCAGCCATTACCGTTCCCACAACGGCTAACACGGCCACTATTGCCACAACGTCTACCATTACAATTACCCCAACCCGGGGTTAGTATTTACATATAGTCCAACGACCACATGAGTGGTATACCAGCCGGGAGAACCCGGAACCTTATCTACGTATAAAATTTCCATATGCAAGTATTAAAATTCGGAGGAACTTCCGTAGGAAGCGCCAAGGCAATAGAACAAGTTTGTAACATTCTCCAAAACCATAAACCCGCAGGAAAATACGCGATCGTCGTATCTGCCCTGGGCGGGGTAACGGACATGCTTATACGCTGCGGTCAACAGGCCGAAAAAGGACAGGAATCATACAAAAACATCCTGCAGGAAATTGAAACCAGGCACCTCGATACCATCCGCGAATTATTCCCGATCACCGCACAAAGCAGCCAGATCAGCCAGCTTAAAAAGAAACTCAACGCCCTGGAAACCCTCTGCGACGGCATCTTCCAGGTTGCGGAACTGAGCGCCCGCTCCCTCGACAAGATCATGAGCTACGGCGAATTGCTCTCCTGCTCTATCGTTGCCGAAAAATTAAAACAACTGGGCTTCAATGCAACCTGCAAAGACAGCAGGGAACTCATTGTTACCGATAACAACTTCGGCCATGCCGCTGTTAACTTTCCCGTTACCAATCATAACATCTCTCAATACTTCGCCCAGCAACAGGCAGATTACGTAGTACTGCCGGGCTTCGTGGCCGCCACTTCCGAAGGCGAAACCACTACCCTGGGCAGAGGAGGTTCCGATTATACCGCCGCCATCATCGCCGCCGCAGTGAATGCCGCCGTGCTGGATATATGGACAGACGTAAGCGGGATGATGACCGCCGACCCAAGGATCGTATCCCAGGCTATTCCTATCTCTCATATTTCTTATGTGGAAGCCATGGAACTTTCTCACTTCGGCGCGAAGGTCATCTACCCCCCTACCATTCAACCGGTCATGAACAAACGTATACCCATCTGGGTTAAGAATACGTTTGCACCGGAAGATCACGGCACCCTGATCCAGGAAAATGCAGACAAAAGCTATCCCGTTACCGGCATCTCCGGCATCCAGCACATTGCCCTGTTAACGCTGGAAGGAAGCGGCATGGTTGGCATCCCCGGCTTCTCCAAACGTTTGTTTGAAGCGCTGTTACGGGAACGCATCAACGTAATCCTCATTACCCAGAGCTCTTCCGAACACTCCATCACCGTAGGCATACACGAAACAGATATGCTGAAAGCCAAATCGGCCGTGGACAGCGAGTTTGCACAGGAAATACTGGAAAGGAGGATCTCGCCGCTCATCGTAGAAAAAGACCTTTGCATTGTAGCGGTAGTAGGCGATAAAATGAAGAACCATCACGGCACCAGCGGTAAACTTTTCGGCACCCTCGGCAGGAACGGGGTAAACGTAAGAGCGATCGCACAGGGATCTACCGAAAAAAATATTTCCGCTGTGATCAATAAAGCAGATCTCAGGAAAGCGCTTAACTTAATGCACGAAACTTTCTTTGAAACGCCTCTTAAACAGGTAAATCTCTTTATTGCCGGGGTAGGAAATGTGGGCGGCAAACTGCTGGAACAACTGCAACAGCAGCACGAATACCTGCAGAAAGAACTGGGCCTGCAGATAAGGGTGATAGCGCTGGCCAACAGCAAACGCACACTCATCAACGATAAAGGCATTTCCCTGGCCAACTGGAAAGAGCAACTGGAAAATGGCGCAGCCATGAGCACCGCCGAACTGGTAGACCAAATAAGAACCCTCAACCTGCGCAACAGCGTATTTGTGGATAATACCGCCAGCGCCGACATCGCAACTACCTACCACGAATTCCTGCAACATGGTATTTCTGTGGTGACCTGCAATAAGATCGCCTGCTCTTCCGACTATGTTTACTATAAACAACTGAAAGACCTGGCCAGGAAATACAACGCTTCTTTCCTTTTCGAAACTAATGTTGGCGCAGGTTTGCCGGTGATCAACACCCTGAACGACCTCGTAAGGAGCGGCGACAAAGTGCATAGTATAGAAGCGGTATTATCAGGAAGCCTGAACTTCGTGTTCAATCATTTTGTGAATGGCGCCAGTTTCAGGGAAGTAGTAAAAGCAGCGCAGGACGAAGGGTATACCGAACCGGACCCGAGAATTGACCTGAGCGGCAAAGATGTTATGCGCAAGATCCTGATACTGGCCCGTGAAAGCGGTGCGGCTATTGAAATGGATGAAATCACCAACCATTCTTTCCTGCCCGCCGAATCATTGAACGCGCCTTCTGTAGAAGCATTTTATGAAACGCTGGATACTTATGCGCAACACTTCGAAGACCTGAGAGCGGCCGCCGACAAAGAAGGAAAACGTTTGAAATTCGTTGCGCGTTATGAAAACGGGAAAGCATCCGTAGGCCTGCAAAGCGTAGGCGCTTCCCATCCTTTCTATCAACTGGAAGGAAAAGACAACATCGTTCTTTATACTACCAGCCGTTATAAAGATCAGCCGCTGATCGTAAAAGGCGCCGGGGCGGGAGCAGATGTTACAGCATCTGGAATTTTTGCTGATATCATCCGCAGTGCAAGATTGTAACAAAAATCATCTAACTTCTAACTAACAAATGGCTTATGGATAGTATTAAAGTATTTGCACCGGGAACAGTGGCGAATGTAGCGTGTGGATTCGATGTAATTGGCCTGGCCCTGGACGCCCCCGGCGATGAAATGATCATCCGGCGTTCGGAAGTACCGGGCGTAAGGATCAGCGCCGTGCATGGCGCCGATCTCCCCCTGGAAGCATCCAGGAATGTTGCCGGAGTAGCCGTACAGGCATTACTGCAAAAACTGGAAGACCCGAAAGCAGGTTTCGAAATAGAGATCTTCAAGAATATACATCCCGGCAGCGGCATAGGGTCCAGCGCGGCCAGCAGCGCCGGCGCGGTGGTAGGCGTCAACCTACTGCTGGGCGAACCGTTCAGCCGCAAACAACTGGTGAGGTTCGCCATGGAAGGCGAAAGACTGGCCAGCGGCGCAGCGCATGCCGACAACGTGGCGCCGGCCATACTCGGCGGCTTTACCCTGGTAAGGAGTTACAGACCGCTGGATATAACGGCCTTGCATACACCCAAAGACCTCTGGGTTACCGTTATTCACCCGCAGATCGAAGTTAAAACTTCCGACGCCCGGGAAATACTGAAACAAAAGGTGCTGATGACAGACGCCATCCGCCAGTGGGGCAATGTAGGCGCGCTTGTGGCGGGCCTGTACCAGGAAAATTATGACCTGATCAGCCGTTCCCTGGAAGATGTGATCGTAGAGCCTATCCGATCTATCCTTATCCCGGCCTTTCATGAACTGAAACTCCGGTGCAAGGAAGCCGGCGCATTGGGAGGCGGCATCTCCGGCTCCGGTCCTTCCGTTTTTATGTTGAGTAAAGGAGAAGAAAGCGCCAGGAAAGTAGCCGACACCATGAACCAGGTATATGCGCCATTAGGAGTGGATTACAAAATATATGTGTCCCAGATCAATACCGAAGGCGTTAAAGTGATTGGATAAAATATAAAACAGTACATGAAATATTTCAGTTTAAACAATAAATCGCACCAGGTCAATTTCGAGACTGCAGTTATACAGGGCCTGGCCCCCGACAGAGGATTATATTTCCCTGAAAAGATCCCGGCCCTGGACCCCGCTTTCATAGCGAACCTTCATCAATTTTCAGATCATGAGATCGGCTACCGGGTGATCAGTCCTTTTATTGGCGATGAAATAGAAGAAAAGGAATTAAGAAAGATCATTGCGGATACGCTCAGCTTCCCCTTCCCCGTTCAGAAAGTAACAGGGCAAACCTTTGCATTGGAGCTTTTCCATGGCCCTACCCTCGCTTTTAAGGATGTAGGCGCCCGCTTTATGGCAGGTTGCCTGGGTTATTTCCGCCGCAACAGCAAAGAGCCGGTTACCGTGCTGGTAGCTACAAGCGGCGATACCGGCGGCGCAGTGGCCAGCGGCTTTTACGATGTACCAGGCGTGGAAGTGGTGATACTGTACCCTTCTAAAAAGGTAAGCCAGTTGCAGGAAAAACAACTGACCACATTAGGTAAAAACATACATGCGTTAGAGATAGAAGGAACGTTCGACGATTGCCAGCAACTGGTAAAAACTGCGTTCCTCGACCAGGAACTGCAACAGAAAAGAGCGCTCACCAGCGCCAATTCTATCAACGTTGCCCGCTGGCTGCCGCAGATGTTCTATTATTTCCTCGCATACAAACAGATGAAGGCGGCGCATCCTAAACTGATATTCTCTGTACCCAGCGGGAACTTCGGGAATATCTGTGCGGGCATGATGGCAGCAGCTATGGGATTGCCTGTATCTCATTTCGTAGCAGCTACGAATGTGAACGATACCGTTCCCCGCTTCATGGAAACAGGCAAATACGATCCGCACAGCGCCGTACCTACGCTTTCCAACGCCATGGACGTTGCAGACCCAAGCAACTTTGTAAGGATACTGGAACTTTTTGGCAACAGCCTGCCCAGCCTGCAGGCCAAACTCAGCTCTTATAGTTTTACAGATGCTGAAACCAGCGTAGCAATGGAAAAGGTCTGGAAAGAACACCATTATATGCTGGACCCGCATGGGGCCGTAGGATACCTGGGCCTGCAACAATACCTGCAGGACCATCCGGAACTTACAGGAATTTTCCTGGAAACAGCCCACCCGGTGAAGTTTGAAGATACCGCTCCGAAGAGCATAAGGGATGAGATCTATACCCCGGCAAAAGTGGCCTCATTGTATTACAAAGAAAAACAGGCGACACTGCTGCCAACAGACTATAATACCTTCAAAAACTGGTTAATGCAATAAGGATTGTGTAGTTTTACGCCCGTATGAAGCGTATACCTATCCTTTTCTTATTAATGGGTGCTTTGGCATGTCATCATGCCGGCACCCGGCAACCGGAAACATCGTCAAAAGACTCTGCACTCTACAGCGATATCGTTCGCCCGGTCACCGATTCTATTCATCAATTTCCGGATAACCCGTCTTTATACTATCGCCGCGCCTTATTGTTGTTTAACACTGATCCATCACTGGCGTTGACAGACTTTGAAAAGGCCGCCGGCATCGACACCGCCAATACCGATTACTGGGCAGGCGCCGGAGAGGCCGCGCTTGTGGTGAATGATTTTAAAAAGGCGGCGCAGAATTTCCAACAGGCGTTGCAGACGGCGCCCGATTACACTTACCTTCAATACCGGCTCGCTATGGCCTGGGTCGAGAATAAACAATATGAAGCAGCCGATAGCCTGGCCAATGTGCTGGCGCAGTCGGCCGACGGAAGGGACAAAGCTTTTTACCTGAAAGCCCGGATGGCGGAAGACAAGCAGGATACCGTAGCAGCTATCAGGCACCTGACCTCCGCGATACAGGCGGCGGGGCAAGCGCCGGAATTTGAAGCGGTGATGGAGCTGGCCGATCTGCTGCGCACCCGTAAAGCTCCCGCAGCGTTGAACTATTATATGCTGGCATGGAGACTGGATACCACCAACGCGCATCCTGTTTTTGAAGCGGGGCAATACCAGGAAGAACTGAACAACCAGGCGGCGGCTATGCAGGCTTACAAACAATGCATCATAGCTGATCCCGGGTTTGAACCGGCATATATGGCAATGGGCAAGATCAGCCTCCGGAAAAAGGACTGGAAAGAGGCCTATAATTATTTTAACATGTCGGCGAAGGTAGCGCCAACAGATGCCTGGGCTTATTATTACCGTGCTATGTGCCTCGAAGAACAAGGCAAAAAGCAGGAAGCGCTGGCGGATTATGCAAAAGCCGCTTCCTTTAAAAAAGATTTTAAAGAAGCCCTTACGGCCATCAAAAGACTAAATCCTTAAATTTACAATACACAAAAAAACTGTGCATTTGGAAAAAGATCCTGTTTTAGTAGCACCGTCTTTGCTGGCTGCTAATTTTTTAGAGTTGGGTAAAGAAGTAGAGATGATCAACCGCAGCGAAGCTGACTGGTTTCATTTAGATGTGATGGATGGTCGCTTTGTGCCTAACATCAGCTATGGCCTGCCGGTGATCGCACAGATCAGCAAGCTGGCAAAAAAACCGCTGGATGTGCACCTGATGATAGAAGAACCGGAGAAGTATGCTGCCGAATTCAAAAAGGCAGGAGCCAATAGTTTAACCGTGCATATGGAAGCCTGTGTGCATCTTCACAGGAACATTCAACAGATCAGGGGCCTGGGGATGAAGGCCGGCGTAGCGCTTAACCCGCATACTCCCGTTGTGACGCTGGAAAACATCATCAGGGACATTGACCTGGTACTGGTTATGAGCGTGAATCCGGGCTTTGGGGGACAAACATTTATCGAACAAACCTATCATAAGATCAGGCAGGTAAAACAACTGATCGCGGAAACCGGATCATCGGCGTTAATTCAGGTAGATGGCGGTGTGGAACTCTCGAACGCGGGACAATTAGTGGCAACAGGCGCTGATGTACTGGTATCTGGCAGTGCTATATTTGCGTCTCCTGACCCGGAGAAAACCATTCACTTATTTAAGACAAGTGGGCAATGATCTCTTTTGACAGGGGCTTGGTCAGATAGCCTGTAACAAACTTATAACCGGCTACTCTTTCCCTGTCTTTCTCATCGATCGACGAGGTCAGTACAAAGATCCGTATCTGTTTGGGAAGATCGTTACAGAATACCGCGTATTCTTCCAGGAATTCCCATCCATCCATCACAGGCATATTTAAGTCCAGCAAAATAAGGTCAGGAAGCGCGGCATCGTTCCCGGCATTTTCGCGGAGGTAATCCAGTACCTCCTGGGCGTCCGAAAATACCCGGATACCAGTGCTGATAGCCTGGCGTTCGATCATGATTTTGGCAATCTGCTGGTGAATCGGGTCATCATCTACAATAAAAATCATATTGATCAACTTCATAAGAGGGGTTTATTCATTTCTAAAAGTAATTATAAATTTTGTTCCTTCACCAGGGCGGCTTTCAGCCCTGATATTGCCTCCCATTGCCTCTACCTGGGTCTTGGTAATAAACAGCCCGATACCTTTGGCATCTTTGTTTTTATGGAATGTTTTACGGAAGCCGAATAGTTTATTCCCAAACCGTTCCATATCGATCCCCACTCCATTATCCTGAACAGTTAACACGATATTATCATTCATTTTGCTGGTTTCCAGGTGTAATGCAGGTTCCCGTTCCGGCGAACGATACCTGATAGCGTTTGTAATAAAGTTCTGCAGGATGCTGTCGAGGTAGACCTTTGGATATTCCAGCGTCGTTGCAGCGTCGAAGTTATAGGTGATCTTAATATTGCTGGTTTCAATATCTACCAGCAAAATATCCATTACCTTCTGCAACCTTTCTGCAAAAACCAGTCTTTCTTTTTCCACATTCACATCTTTACGTATCTGTACCACTTCAACAAGATCGTTCAGGGTTTCATCTATCTTTTTGATCACTTCATGCAGCATTCCAAGATACAGGTCCCTCTCCTGTTGTGATGATGCCTCGTTATGCATCAGCATTAAAGCTTTCAGATTGGCAATAGGCGCTCTAAGATTATGGGATGTAATATGCGCAAAATCTTCCAGTTGTTTATTCTGGTTGACCAGGTTTTTATTCAGGTTAGATAGCTGCTCGTTCGCCTTCCGGAGTTCTTTCTGCATTTTGCGGCTATCGGTAATATCACGCATGAAAACAGAAATTCCCCCATCCTGCATTGGTGTAAGCAGGAAATCGTACCATTTGTCGGCGCCCGAGAAATAGATGCCGAACGATTGAGACGTCTGGTGTTCAATACACTCCTGCAAACGGGGGTAAAAAACGGTGCCGGATAAACGCGGAAATTCCTCGAAAATATTGCTGCCAATGGCTACCGGGTGGCCGATCATTTTTTCGGCTTTCCGGTTGAGGAAGTTAAGATTCCCGTTCTTCTCCATCGCCGCATAGCCCATATCGATGGTATCAAAGAAAAGCCGCATCAGCTCTGTATTCCGGGTAAGCGCGTCTTTGATCTCCCAGTGTTCTGTCACATCCTGCACTACTCCGTATAGCCTAACCAGTTGCCCATCCTCGTATCCCGGCTGGCCTATGAACCGCACCCGCTTCTGCTGCCCGTTGGCAAGTACGGTGAGGTGTACATCAAACGCCTTACCGCTATCCCGGCAGGCTCTCAGCAATGCCCGCAGGGTGTCCCTGGCCTCGTCGGAGTAGAACGACAGCGCTTTTTCAAGGGTTAGTTCTCCCATGGCCGGGTGACAGCCATGGATCAGATAAGATTCGTCTGTCCATCTCATAACCCCGGTGTTCATCTCCAGCTCCCATCCTCCTATCTTTCCTATATTCCCTGTTTGCTGCAGGAACACCTGGTTCTTTTTATTCTCTTCTTCCTGGGCCTTTTTATCGGTAATATCATTGATCAGCGCTACTACGATCATTTCTTTGTCGACCGGCTCTACTACCGGGAAAACAGTAAGATCCAGGTATACTTCCCTGGCAACGGTTGTCCAGCGGCTATCCTGCGAAAAATCTATCTTCTTCTCCACCCGCAGGGTCTTGTTCTGATCCAGGGCCTGTACGAAGAGTTTATCCAGCTCGAAGGCGATGGCCAGTTCATCGGTCATAACGTTGAAAGGCTGCCGCATAGCGGGATTAGGAGAATTGAAGAAGATGCGCTGGGTTTGATTGATCCGCCTGATGAAACCGAAGTTATCGAACTGGATGTAGCCTATCGGCAGGTTTTCGATGATATTGTCGAGCAGCCGTTCGCTTTTCTGCAGGCTGAGTTCTGAGAGTTTCTTTTCCGTAATATCGTCCAGGATGAGGAAGATGTTAGCGGTATTCCTGGCCTTGTCTGTGAGCGGGAATACGGTAGCTTCGAAGTAAACGGGATATAGCCGGGTGATGTTCCGGATACGTTTTTCCCTGTACCTGAGCAGTATTTCTTTTTTGATGGTTTTGCCGGTGTCCCTTGCTTCTTCGAATATGGATGCCAGGCCGTTGAGGCGGTAGAAAGGGTCTTGCAGCCAGTTGTAGCCGGGATTGGTAAAGAATGGGTGTGCGCTCCCCCAGATCTCGCGCTGCCGGCTGTTCATGTCAATACTGTCGCCATTGGCGGCGAACTGTTGAAGGCCCAGGGGAAGGTTTTCCAGTACCTGGCTGTAATAGATCTCGTTCAGTTCCTGTTTAATAGCGGCGAGTTTGCGGGTAGTGATATCCATGCCGATGAGGAGGCAGCCGATGATCTCGCCGGCTTCGTTGGTAATGGCGCTGCAACCGGCTTCCAGCCACAGGGGCTGATCAGAGGACAGGTTGAAGCCTATTTCACCGCGGGCGGGAGTTCCTTCCAGGGCTTTGGAGAGCCACCCAAACCACTGAAGAGGGTTTTCGGGAGGGAGCACGCTGGTGAACGACCGTCCGATCAGCTGATCGGGCGAGGTCTGCAATACGGCTGTCACCTGCAAATTTACCGCAGTAATAATACCGAGCGTGTCGATAGAAACAGAAAAGGCACAGGCATTAATAGCGGCTTCCAGATGTTGTAAGTGCCGGTAGTGCTGTTCCAGCATAACTACATTCATATGATAGCAAATCTATTCTTTATCATCTAGCAATCCCAAAGTAGGCATTATATAGTGAAAAAGCATTATTATCTGCGATAAAAGTAATAAAATGTCCGGTAACCGGCAATTCAGCGTAACAGGCGGTTGCCGGGAATTGCGGCGATGTGGCGCAGGCTTATCCACTTGTTGTGGATTTTCAGTTTTCTGAAATTGTTAAACGATCAATATCTTTGGGTTGTATTATTATATTAATATTTATCAAATATTATCAGATGAAGATTTGGATTATCATGGGTTCAGGAAGCGGCAACCTGTAAAGGCAGATCCTGGCGCGCCTGCAATCCGGCCCTGGAAAAACATGATTGCAGCGGCGTCATATCCTGATTCTGATAAAAAAGAAATGCTGTGTATCACTGCACAGGCAAAAGGATTGGCGTAATTATTGCCGCAGCTGGCATGGCAGCAGCCTTACCTGGAGTTGTTTTGGCTCATATCTCACTCCCTGTACTTGGCGTTCCATTGGAGATGGCAGTCTGCTTAGCGGCGATAAAAACAGTCCTTCAACCAGAACGGCTACAGAATTTAGTATTAGCTTAACAGCGACGTCGTCCAGGTTGCATTTTATTTAAATAAATTCGGTATCGATAACATCGGCATCGATATTCCTGGAAAATTAAACTATAGAATCATTGACTGAATCCATTATCAATTTAGACAGCATTAATCCCATAGAGTTTTTCGGTGTTAACAATGGAAAACTCGATCTGTTGAAGAAAAAATTCCCATTGTTGAAGATCCTGTCGAGGGGTACCCAGCTGAAACTGAGCGGGTCGCCTGAGGAAGTAGCAACAGCAGAGGAAAAGATCAAACAGATAGTGAAGTATCTGGAACGGAATGGCAACCTGACGGAAAACTATTTCGAGCAGATCCTGGGAGACGAGGAAGGAACGAGGATAGATAATTTCAGTGAGCGCAATCCCAACGATGTATTGGTTTTTGGTCCGAATGGCCGTACCGTTCGAGCCCGTACCAGCAACCAGAAAAAGATGGTTGCATTGGCAGAAAAGAACGATATCATATTTGCGATTGGACCTGCCGGTACCGGTAAAACCTATACGGCTGTTGCATTAGCAGTAAGGGCGCTGAAGAACAAAGCAGTAAAAAAGATCATTTTAACCCGGCCGGCGGTTGAAGCAGGTGAAAGCCTGGGTTTCCTGCCCGGTGATCTGAAGGAAAAGATCGATCCGTATTTACGCCCGTTGTATGATGCGCTGGATGATATGATCCCAGCAGAAAAGCTCAGCTATTACATGGCCAACAGGATTATAGAAATTGCTCCCCTGGCGTATATGCGTGGCCGTACCCTCGATAATTCCTTTATTATCCTGGATGAGGCTCAAAATGCTACAGACCTGCAGATCAAAATGTTTCTGACCCGTATTGGCGCTTCGGCCCAAGCCATTATCACAGGCGACCTTACCCAGATAGACCTGCCAAAGAACCAGCAATCCGGTCTGGAAAGGGCAACCCGCATCCTGCGCAATATTGAAGGGATAGGGCATGTAGAGCTGGATGAAGAAGACGTGGTAAGACACCGGTTGGTTAAAGCAATTATCAAAGCGTACGACGCACATAAAAACAGTTAGGATCTTTATCCGGCTATCCCCGGTACTATCGGGGATAGCCGGGTTAACCTGCCTTAACACAAATATTAACGCTTTGTTAACGGCAATTGCCGTAAGTTCATTTTTGGGAAATTCAGTCCGAAAGCCTGTGAATATACGTTTCAATCAACGGCGAGACTTTGCAGAATTGAAGTTTACCCCTATTTTTGTTGTGATATACTATAATTTATCGACCGCATGACCAATTTCTTTCGAATCATGACACTGGCATTCATTACAACCATGCTATTGGGTAGTTGTAAGAAAAGAGCTTCTCCCGAAGAGGTAGCGCTTGCGTTCATGCATGCGATTCAGGATTCGAACTATGACCAGGCCAGAGAATACGCCACTAAAGAGTCCCAACAGGTAATACAGATCTATGCTATTTTCGATGGCCGCAGAAGCGGAGCGGAAAGAGAAAAGATCAAGAACGCAAAGATTGAAGTGGTGAATATCGAAGAAAACGGGGATAAAGCTGCTGTGACGATCCTGAACTCCTCTGCTCATCAGAAAGAAGTACTCCAGATGGTGAAAGAGAACGGGCAATGGAAAATATCACTGACATTCGACAGTATTATACCTAACTACACCCCTCAATCCGGCAGCGCTGCCACTGATACCACATTGCTGGATCAGGAGGCAGATTCCACTGTAACAAATGGCGCCAACGTACCTGTAAACTGATTTCTCCCGAAAGATTGGATAATTTTTTAGCAATTATCCTCCAGTTCCTTAATTTTGCCCTCGCATTATGCAAGGATGGGGTAGATTTCCGGTTTTATCTTACAGGAACAACGATCATCTCTTTCAGTTCAGAAAGAACAGTAACCTTATTCTGCTGCATAATAGCGAACGAATAATTATATACTATATACAAAGTAAAGTAGATTTATTATGATGACAAATCCCTGGCACAGTGTAAGTCCTGGATCTGAAGGGCCACATATTGTTAATGCTATAATCGAGATTCCGAAGGGATGCCGTGCCAAATACGAATTAGACAAAGAAAGCGGCCTTTTAAAACTGGACCGTGTATTATATTCTTCCGTATACTACCCAGCCAACTACGGTTTCATCCCGCAATCTTACTGCGATGATCATGACCCGCTGGATATCCTGGTGCTTTCCCAGGTAGAATGCGTGCCTATGTGCATCATCGAAGCAAAAGTGATAGGCGTAATGCAAATGATTGATGGCGGCGAAGCAGATGATAAGATCATCGCTGTTGCAGCTAACGACATGAGCGTAAACTATATTAACGATATTTCCGAACTTCCACCTCACTTCATCGATGAAATGCGTCATTTCTTCGAAGAGTACAAGAAGCTGGAAAAGAAAACAGTAGTAGTAGAAGAATTCCAGAATAAGGAGAAAGCGGAAAACATTATCCTGAAGAGCTTCGACGACTACCGCAAGATCTTCAAACAAAGCTAATACCCGCCTTAGGGCAATGAAATAAAGAAGCATAAGGAATTTTGACAGGCAGGGATATCATCTTCTCCCTAACATCAAAAACCTTATGCTTCTTTTTTGCCTGATACAAGCCTGCATCAGAAAAAGCGTTTGATTATACGCAGGCGGTGCGTCCGGAGCCCCGTGTCTTTGTTGGTGATGCCCTGGTTATCGATCGGGTCTATCCTTACTTTACCGGCAGAATGGATGATCTCCTGTTCGCTCAGCAAGATGCCCACGTGGGTAATGCGGCCTTCATCATTGTCGAAGAACGCGAGGTCGCCCAGCCTGGCCTGCTGAAGAAAATCAACAAGCTGACCTTGGGTTGCCTGCAAATAGGCGTCGCGCAACAAGGGTATCCCGAACAACCTGAAAACATGCTGGGTAAACCCCGAACAATCGACCCCAAACACGCTGACGCCTCCCCAGAGGTAGGCAGTGTTCAGGAATTGAAATGCGGCGGCCTTTAAAGCTGTTGTATCCACTGGCTGATGCGACAGGATGCCAGACAGCGGTTCTTCGAAGCTTACGGATATATCGCCCCACTGCGCTGATTTACCGGCATATTGTTTTACCGGGCACCCGTAGGGTACATGCATTGGTATGCCGTTCATCTTCACCAGGTTAGCCCAGGAAGGGGTAAAATGAGAAGCGGGCGCCTCGTATAACGCGGTATCTATAGTTTCGAGATGCGACAAAGAAGCCCATCCTGTATAATTATCGTACTGGTTTCTTATTTCTGCCCAACCATCGGCAGTAGTAGAGAGTATTTCTACGCAGGAGCCCCATAACAACTGGGAAACCATTTCACTCCGGTGAGCGGCCGATGCCCGCATAGGCGCTACCGGCACGGTTACAATGGCGTATGGCATATTAATTGTATAAAACCCTTTTATAATTCAATAATTCTATGCTAGAAATGAACTTTTTCCGCTTTTGTACGTAAATATAAATTAATAAGTGTATGCAACAACAGTTAACCAATTTATCAGATAAGGAGTTAATATCCCGCGCCAGGAAACAGAACGACCGCGAGGCTGAAGGCGTATTGATGGAGAGATACAGTCATTTATTGGTTGCTGTTACATTACCCTACCTGCACAAAGACAGTTCCCTGGACCCCAATATTGTATTCCCTACACTGACACAGAGATTAAGCGCCAGCCTTAAAACCCAAACTATTTACAAAGCCAGCGAGTGGATCCTGCACATCCAGAAAGGATACCTGGGTAAACCTGAAAAGAATACCCCCTTCTACCCCTCCCGCGAAGTGAGAGATCTGCTGCATATCGAAAACCTTGTAGATAAGGCCAGCAATAATGTTATCGACAGGAATGAGCTGGTAGTCAGATTGGCACAATCCATGGACAGGCTTCAGCCGGAAGAAAAGACGCTCATTACGCATTTCTATATAGACAATAAATCTTTTGCAGAGCTTTCAGCCATTACCGGCCAGACACGCGATAAAATCAGGGCCCAGCTGAAAAGCACCAAAGGAAAACTAGCCAAGCTATTTATGAACCAGGGATATGTTAAGTAACAAACAACATAACGAAAAGATACTCAAGATTTTTTCCGCTATCCGTTGTGTCAATAAAGATCAGTTGCCCCGGTATATGGACGGCAGGCTGACGGAGGTAGAAAAACATCTGTTAGAACAGCACCTGGTCGATTGCGACCTGTGCTACGGAGCGTTGCAGGCATTGGAGAAAGAAGGAGAACAGGAGCAATACCAGGACCTCACCAGCAAACTGCAGCGGTATGTAAAAGACAGCATACAGCCCGTTTCACACGTTCAGAAAGTTGCCCAATACACGAAGAAAGAGAAAACAAAAGAACACCTGCTTTTTTATTTCTGGGTATTTGCATTTATAGGACTGGGAATAGGCAGCGTGTACGTGTTGCGCGGGCATATCCGCAACCAGCCCCCGCCAGTAAGGTACGTGGCGGCTGTAAACCCCGCTTCCGACAGCAATGCTGCAGAAAATAACGGCCCGGCGCCTGCCACCAATGCAGCCGTAGTAGCGCCTGTAAATAACGCGCATGCCTCTACGCCAAACCCGGTAAACCTGCCTAACGACCCCGTTGCTTCCGCAGCTACTGCAAAGACGCCTGCCAGCGTAGATTCCGCTGCCATCAAAAAAGCATTGGCGTTAAAGGCCGCTCAGAAAAAGGCAACTGCCGACAGCCTCGCTAAAGTAAAACGTGCCCAGTTGCTGCAAAAGCAACAGGACTCCATTCGCCGGGAAGCAGAGAAAGCAAAGGAAAAAGAAGCTGAAAAACCTAAAGAAAAAGACAAGAGCGACGAGCAACCTAAACAAGCGCCTAAACAGGAAACCGCGGCAGTAAAAGAAAAAGAAAATAACCCCGAACCTGCAAAAAAGGAAGCTGCACAGCCAACCGCTGTTGATAGTGATGAATATCTCTATAAAGCAGCCATGGTGTTCCAGCAGCAAGGCAACTACAATGAAGCCATCGACAGGTACAGGCGACTGGAATCCGTATCCTCAGGCAAATACAAAGAGATGGCACGTTACCAGCTTGCTGTATGTTACCGCAACAAGGGGCAGACAGGTAAGGCGCGTCGTATGTTCAAGGAAGTTATCAGGATGGACGGTTCCATGAAAAATGCCGCCCAACAGGCGTTAGATGGATTATAAAAAAAATTTCTGCAATTATTTGTGCATTTTTACGGTAGCTGCATCTTAGCTATAGTATTCCATTTTATTAGCCTGTGAATAATCCAGCCATACAACAACTAACAGACCAGGAGCTTTTGCAAAGGTTCAAAGCTGACCACAACAGCGAATGGATTGGCGTGCTTTTCGACCGGTATGCAGTGCTGCTTCTGGGTATGTGCATGAAGTACCTGAAAAATGAAGAGGATGCACGCGATGCCGTACAGCAAATCTTTCTCAAAGTATTATCCGATGTCAATAACCATGAAATTCAGTTTTTTAAAGCCTGGATATACCAGGTAACAAAAAACTATTGTCTCATGCAACTGAGGAGCCATCCTTTGAAGTATAAAGAGGAGATCTCCGACCGGACCATGGGCGAAATGGTTGCAGAACCCTTGGATAAAAAAGCATACCAGGAGAAAGACCTGCTGATAGAAAACATGGAACATGCTATCCAGCAGCTGAATCCTGAACAGCGTACCTGTATCCAGTTGTTTTATTTAGACAAGAAATCTTACCAGGAAATTGCGGATAAAACCGGCTATTCCCTGTTACAGGTTAAAAGCTATATCCAGAACGGGAAACGAAATTTAAAACTATTGTTGGAGAAACAACAACGCACAAACCACTAACTTGCATTATATAGTGATATGAACGAGCATTTCAACGATATATTTGTTACGACAGGCTGTCCTTCTCAACAGCAGTTGCTGGACTATGTCCAGGGAAAACTGTCTGCTGCCGAACAGCATGAAGTAGAAATGCATCTGGCAGATTGCGAGCTTTGCAGCGAAGCCATAGAAGGACTTTCTGCAATTAAGGAGAAAGAGAAGATCCCCGGATGGATCATCGAAATGAAATGGAATTTATTGAAGCAATTACGTCTGCGCTCCAGGTCAAGGAGAAAACTTGAAACCTACATATACCTGGCGGTCCTGATCTTTGGTATCATCTTATTACTGCTCGGCGCTTTCTGGGCTTATTATTTTATAAACAGGAAATAAGGATAGGAAGCATCTTTTTCTCTATCCTTATTTCCTGTTATCAGTATAAAGTTTTGTCTCCTTTCTCTTTCCACTCTCTGAACACCGCCAAAGCTTCCTGATCCGGCATCGGAATAAGCGGGATCTTCTTCTTCGTATGCGGTACTTCCAGCTCCTTGTAAATAAAGGAATCATCGAAGTCTATGGCTGCCGCATCTTCTTTTGTATTGGCATAATAGACCCGCTGAGGCCTGGCCCAGTAAATTGCACCTAAACACATGGGGCAAGGTTCGCAGGAGGTATATATCTCGCAACCCGTCAGCTGAAAGGCGCCTAAACGTTCACAGGCCTGGCGGATGGCCACCACTTCTGCATGCGCTGTAGGGTCTGTTGTTGCCAATACCTGGTTCCAACCCTCTCCTATTATTTCATCTCCCTTTACCACTACTGCCCCAAAAGGCCCTCCATCCCCGCTTTCCATCCCTTTGCGCGATAATGCAATGGCATGTTGCATAAATCTTTTTTCTCTGGCTCCGATCATATACCTGCGTTTTTGGTTCATTCAAATTTACTGAAAGCTAACGGATAAAAGAGGGCACAAAAAAAGCCCCGCGAAGAGTCGCGGGGCTTATTGTAACTATGTATCGTCGTATTTAGAATTACTTGTTTCTAATCACCACTACTCCATCAAAAACATCGACAAGTACTGGCTTAGATTTATCTATGTCGCCTGCCAGGATCTTTTTACTCAGCAGGTTGATAATTTCTTTCTGGATAAGGCGTTTAAGCGGCCTTGCACCAAACTGAGGATCATAACCCTGAACGGAGAGATACTCAATTGCATAGTCAGAAAATTCCAATATCATGCCACTTTTAGCCACCATGTCTTTCAACTGTTGTAATTGAATGTTAATTATTCCTTTGATCTCTTCTCTCATCAATGGCTGGAACATGATCACTTCATCTATCCTGTTCAGGAATTCCGGACGGATGGTCTGTTTAAGCAGGTTTAACACTTCTTCCTTAGTTGCATCTACTATCTCTTCCCTGTTCTCGTCGTTGATCTTTTCGAAGTTTTCCTGGATAATATGACTACCCATGTTGCTGGTCATGATAATGATGGTATTCTTGAAATTGACCACTCTGCCTTTGTTATCTGTCAACCTTCCATCGTCGAGCACCTGCAATAAAATGTTAAAAGTATCCGGGTGCGCTTTTTCAATTTCATCCAGCAGGATCACGGAGTAAGGTTTGCGTCTTACGGCTTCGGTCAACTGACCGCCTTCATCGTAACCTACATATCCCGGAGGCGCTCCTACCAGTCGGCTAACAGAATGTTTCTCCTGGTATTCGCTCATGTCGATACGCGTCATCATGTTCTCATCGTCGAACAGGTATTCAGCCAATGCTTTGGCCAGCTCTGTTTTACCCACACCTGTGGTACCGAGGAAGATGAAGGAACCGATCGGGCGGCGAGGGTCCTGCAGGCCGGCGCGGCTGCGGCGGATAGCATCGGATACAGCCACTATGGCTTCTTCCTGTCCTACTACGCGCTGATGCAGTTCTTCTTCCAGGTGCAACAGTTTATCCCTTTCGCTCTGCATCATTTTCGATACCGGGATACCAGTTGCTTTGGCTACATTTTCTGCGATATCTTCTGCATCCACTTCTTCCTTCAGCAAACGCTTATGATTTGCCGACATCTGGTCTAATTCCGCGGTCAGATCTGTTACCAGTTTCTCCTGTTCTTTAACTTTACCGTACCTGATCTCTGCCACTCTACCAAAATCGCCGTTCCTTTCTGCCTGTTCTGCTTCCAGTTTCAGGTTTTCGATATCTGCCTTCGCATTCTGGATCTTATCCACTATTTCTTTTTCTGCCTGCCATTTAGCCTTGAAAGTATTTCTTTCTTCACCTAAACGGGCGATCTCTTCTCCCAGTTCTCTCAGTTTTTCTTCATCATTTTCCCGTTTGATCGCTTCTCTTTCGATTTCCAGTTGCCTGATCCTTCTTTCCAGTTCATCCAGTTCTTCCGGCATAGAGTTCATTTCTAACCTCAGCTTTGCAGCGCTTTCGTCTATCAGGTCTATGGCTTTATCCGGCAGGAAACGATCGGTGATATAACGGTGCGATAATTCAACTGCCGCAATAATGGCCTCGTCTTTTATCAGCACGTGGTGATGGCTTTCATATTTTTCCTTCAGTCCACGTAATATAGAGATGGCATCTTCAACGGTAGGTTCGTCTACCAGTACTTTCTGGAAGCGCCTTTCCAATGCCTTGTCTTTTTCAAAATATTTCTGGTATTCATTCAGGGTGGTTGCACCGATTGCGCGGAGTTCACCTCTTGCCAATGCAGGTTTGAGGATGTTGGCAGCGTCCATTGCTCCTTCCATGGCTCCGGCGCCTATCAGCGTGTGAATTTCATCGATAAAGAGAATGATCTCTCCATTACTTTCTGATACCTCTTTTACAACGCCTTTCAAACGTTCTTCAAATTCACCCCTGTATTTTGCACCTGCCATCAGGGCGCCCATGTCCAAAGCATAAATGACTTTGGATTTCAGGTTCTCGGGCACGTCGCCGTTGATGATCCTGTGTCCTAATCCCTCTACGATCGCGGTTTTACCAACGCCTGGTTCTCCAACGAGGATAGGGTTGTTCTTAGACCGGCGGGAAAGTATATGTAAAGTTCTTCTGATCTCGTCGTCGCGGCCAATTACCGGGTCCAGTTTTCCTTCACGGGCCATTTCATTTAAGTTCTTGGCGTATTTCTGAAGGGTATTGAACTGGGTGCCTCCTGTTTGTGAATTGACTGTCTGGCCTTTGCGCAATTCCAGGATGGCGGCTTTCAGCCCTTTTTCTGTGAGCCCTGCATCTTTCAGCAGTTTAGCGGTATCGTCGTTCCCCTGGAGTATTGCCAACAACAGGTGTTCAACGCTTACAAATTCGTCTTTAAATTCTTTTATAGAAGCCCCTGCTCTCAGGATGGCATTGTTAGCCTCCCTGCTGAGCGTCTGGCCAGCGTCTCCGCCTACGATCTTTGGATACTTCTGAAGTTGTTCGTTTAATTTGGTATTAACAAAGGAAACGTTTACATCATTCTTCTTCAGTAAGTATTCCACCGGGCTGTCCTGGTCTTCCAGCAAAGCCTTTAAAAGGTGGCCTGTTTCAATCGCCTGGTTCTGGTTGTTGAAAGCGAGTTGCTGAGCCTGTTGCAGGATCTCCTGTGATTTTATAGTGAAATTATTCAAATTCATATCTTCCTTTTTGATGTTTTCAAAACGTGCTAGATAAACAACAAATCCTAATCCAATGTTGTACGTCCGGAAATTATGACATATAAGTTTAATTTACACTGCATTTTTAGCAGGTTTGCCGTGAATTGACTGCTATTTTTACATATTTTGACCCTAAAACCAAACAACCGGAGGGGTCCGGCTGTTAACCATTCGGTTTCGCGGCCTGAACCGGCCGATCTTACCCGAAGCCGAGCTAAAATTTCTTCATCACAACAAAACTCACAATTATGTCTTTCGACTTAATAGAGACTGCAAAAAGCGTCTTTAACAGTAGTATCGTTAGTCAGGCCTCTTCGCAGTTAGGAGAGAGTGAGGGGGGCATCCAGAAGGCTTTGACGGGCATTATTCCAACCGTCCTGGCTGGCTTGCTGAACAAAGCGGGCACATCTGGCGAAGCCGGGGGTTTGCTGAATATGGTAAAAGGAGTGGCAGACCAGGCCAATCCGTCGGCTGTCAGCAACGCCATACAGAGTGGCTCGGGCGGTTTGATCAGCAAAGGTTCCGAACTGCTGCACAACCTCTTTGGCGACAAAGTCAGCTCGATCATTGGCATGCTTTCCAGCTATGCCGGCATCAAAGAATCGTCTGCCAATACATTACTGCAATCTGCTGCTCCGGCTACGCTGGGAACTGTTGGTCAATACGCTGCTGAAAACAATCTCACTCCTTCTTCTTTCCTCTCTTTTTTAAATACCCAGAAAGACAAAATACTCTCGGCGGTACCGGGAGGATTTAACCTGGCCGGGCTCTTAGGTTTAGGCAGCCTGGGCGAACTCGGTTCAAGGTTCGGCAACCTGGTTAGCGGCGTAGGCCATTCGGCTACCGGGGCGGCAACAGGAGCTGTCAACTCCGTCAGAACAGGCAACACGAAATGGATATGGTCTTTACTGCTTATACTGGTAGCGATCATATTACTCTGGTACCTGATGCGCGGATGCGGCGGCAGCAAACCTGATACTTCAACAACCGACAGTGTGACCACCAGCCAGCTGGTTGATTCAGTCACTACTCCTCCGGCTGTATCCACTCCTTCTGCCCGGGAAAGCATACAGGTAACATTGCCTGACGGAACTGTGCTGAATGCTTATAAAGGCGGAATTGAAGACCAACTGGTCACTTTCCTGAAAGACGACGGCAAAAAGGCCGGTAAAGATGTCTGGTTCGATTTCGATAACCTGAACTTCAAAACAGGAAGTGCAGAAATTACGGAAGAAAGCATGGCCCAGGTGAAGAATATTGCCGCTATCCTGAAAGCCTTCCCTAAAGCGAAGATCAAGATAGGCGGTTATACAGATAAAACAGGCGACAGCACCGTTAACCTGAAGCTCTCTACTGAGCGGGCCGTTGCTGTTGAAAATGCCCTGAAGAAAGAAAATGCCAACGCAGCGCAATTACTGGGCGCTGAAGGTTACGGCTCTCAATTTGCAAAAGCTGCCGCCGATGCGCCTGAAGAACAACGCAAACTGGACAGGCATATATCTGTAAGCGTTCGGGAAAAATAAATGAGATCAACTATTCCCAAAAAGAGGGCGCCTCAAAATCAATTTGAGACGCCCTCGTGGTTTAAACAATGGCGGACTGTCTAATAGCCTTTATTCTGAGTAAGGTTTGGATTTGCCTGCAATTCAGTTAACGGAATCGGCAACACCGTTTTGTTATCATTAAAATTGTAGTTGACCGCCGCTCCTTTGGTCATAGTACCGTCGTTATTACAGTTGTAATATGTTTCTCCCAGCCCGTTCATCGTACTAACGGTTACATTATACCTGTTCAGGTCATTCCATCGCTGCCACTCAAATGCCAGTTCCAACTGTCTTTCTTTCAGGATGATTGTCAGCAGCTCCATTTTGGAATTACCAGAGATGTCCGGCAACTTCACGCGGCTTCTCACCTGGTTTACAAAGGAGGCAGAGAGCTCCAGGTCTCCCAGGTTCGCCAGCGCTTCGGCTTTTAAAAGCAGTATATCTGCCAGCCTGAATAAGTAAGTGTGATCGCCGCCGCTCCAGTTGCTTGGATTATGCGCCTTAAAGGCAAATGGTACCAATACATCACCGGCGCCGCATGGATTCCAGAACACATCACTCCAGGGTACAGATTCGAAGCTGATAGAGGCATTCTTCCTGATTACATCACCCGCTTTATCAAATGCCGATACCAGGGTTCTTGAAGGCACGCAATAGCGTTGCCAGGTATCTGAAGGAACTTGTCCGTTATCATGAGTAGGGTACAGCATTTCAGTACCCCAGTTAATTACGCCTGAAGTATTGGCTATATATGGTATTTCCATGATCGACTCGGTATTGTAATTATGATTGCCATCGAACAGGTCGGCATACCGGGGGACCAGTGAATATCCTTGCAACAATACGCTATCACAATACAAACTCACCTTTGTATAATTCCTTTCCGGGCGCTGTGCCCAGATCTTTGCCAGCAAAGCATAAGCGGCTCCTTTCGTAGCTCTTACCTTGTCTATATTATCAGCGCCATAAGAAGCGGGCAGGCTTCTTACAGCTACCTGCAGGCAGGAATCTATGAATGTATAGGTACCTTCTGCCGTGGCTCTTGGCAGATTTATATCTTTTGAAGCAGCGCTGTTTGAATATCGTTCTATCGGCACTCCACCCCAGAGCGAAACCAACTGATAGTAATGGAAAGCTCTCAGAAAGAGCGCTTCCCCGATAATCTGCTGCCGGCGCTCGGTTGTAAGTGACTCATCTTTTATATTATCAATATTCACCAATACGGAATTGGCTCTTGCAATGGCCGCGTATAGCTCCGTCCACGCCCGGTAAACCGATCCGTTGGTATTGGGAACGCTGTTCATATCCAACTGGTAGTAGTCTACATCGTTACTTCCGCCGCAATAGGCATTGTCTGATCTTACATCTGTATGCGCATAAATTTCCCACTGGTAAAAGTTAGTGGCCATAAATGAGCCATAGGCGCCGGTCAGGGCGGCTTCTATATCATCCCCGGTTTTATAGGCATTACCGGTAGTAGTAGAGGAAACAGGCGTCAGGTCCAGGAATTTCTTGCAACTGCTGGCAGCAACTACCAATCCCAGGGCCAGTATTGCTAATTTATTTTTAAGCATTGTTGTTACATTTAGAATCATAAAACTCAGAAAGTAGCATTCAAACCAAAAATGATGCTGCGGGTTTGAGGATAAGAACCAAAATCCACCCCGATAGCCGTATTGCTGTTATGGCCAAAGGCGCTTACTTCAGGATCATAACCGGAATACCTGGTGATTGTAAACAGGTTTTCTCCCGTGCAATACAATTTAAGGTTAGCGCTTTTCAGTTTAAATGTATAACCAAGGGTAAGTGATTTCAAACGGATATAAGAACCATCCTCTACAAATCTTGATGAAATCTGCGAGTTATAATTGCTGTAAGGAGCGTCCGTATTGTTGTAATCAGGTCTTGGCACATTGGTTATATCCCCTTCTTTTTTCCACCTGTTGAGTACGGCGGCCGACTGGTTTCTCAGTTCCCACATGCCTTCAGAATAAATCCTGGTTGCATTCAGTATCTGGTTACCCTGTACACTTTGAACGAAGAAAGAGAAGTTCCAGTTCTTATATTTGAAATCATTTGTAATACCGAATGAGTACTTTGGATTGGCGTTGCCTATTACCGCCATATCGCTGGTTTGCAGTCCTTCATCTGCATTGGCGATCTTATAGATCATATTGCCGGTTTTGGGGTCTACTCCCTGTGCAACATAACCAAAGAATGAACCGAGGGGAAGGCCCGCTTTTACAATAATACTATTCCCCTTGCTGTTGATAGCACCATCATAGATAATCCCGTCATTTACATTCAGCACTTTATTGCGGTTCAAACTGATGTTGAAATCGGTTGACCAGGTAAGATTGGGGGCTTCGATATTTTTGGAACTGGCGGTAAACTCAAAACCCCTGTTTTGCAGGCTGCCAACATTTTTCAACACGGTAGTGTAACCAGAACTGCCGGGAATTGGGGACTGGAGGAGCAGGTCTATTGTTTTCTTGTTGTAGTAGTCTGCAGTCAGGATCAAGCGGCTATGGAACAGCGACATGTCAAATCCGATATCTGTTTGCCTGGTAGTTTCCCAGTGCAGGTCATCGTTTCCAAGAGTTGTAGGCGTATACCCTGCAGTAACTTTGTTGCCAAATACATAGCTGCCGTTTGCAGCGATCATTCCTAAATAGGAATAGGCGGCAATCTGGCTATTTCCTACATCGCCCCAACTGAACCTGAACTTGAGGTCATTGATGGCAGGAACCCTGTCTTTGAAGAATGCTTCGTTACTGATCCTCCAGGCTACAGAAAAAGCAGGGAAATATCCCCAGCGGCTTTGAGGACCAAACACAGACGAGCCATCAGCCCTGAAGTTGCCGGTAAAATAATATTTGTCGTCGTAACTGTAGGTAAGCCTGCTGATCACAGAGCTCGTAGCAATCTGGGTGATCGACTGCGTAGCTCCATCAATGATAGATCCTCCGTTCACAGTAGTAATATTTCCATTGGCAAAATTCCGCGTGCTGATGCTAGCAACGTTTGCAACTGTTTTCGAAGCGATAAAACCGGCCATAGCGCCGAAGTTATGCTTACCAAACAACTTCTGGTAAGTAAGGGTGTTTTCACTCATCCAATATTCGTTAGCATCAGATGAATAGTTAGCCATCCCCTTCTTACTTCTACCTTCGGTAGTTTTATAAGGATCTACAAAGCTCTGATATTTGCCTGCGAAGTTTTCATAACCCAGCATCGTTCTTGCCTTGAGGTCGGCAGTAATATTCGCTTCTACATATGCATTGCCTAAAAACCTGTTCTTTACATAGTAGTGGTCATTCCCTTTTGCAAGTCCTACCGGGTTATCGAGATCCTGGTAGAAAGGATCTACTGTAAATTTGGTACCTGTAGGATTATATACTTTGATGACCGGAGCGCCGGTAAGCGTATTCAGTAATACGCTGTTCGCGCCGCCGTTAGCGCCTTCAGATACATCCACATCATACCACCGGTTGTAGGATAAACTGGTGCCTATCTTGAATATGTTATTAATCTTATGATCCAGGTTGGCTTTGAAGTTGGCCCTGTTCATGGTATTGTTGATAACCACGCCATTCTGGCGCACAATGCCGCCTGATAAATAGAAAGTGCTTTTAGCATTACCGCCTCTTACAGACAGGTTCAGATTCTGACTGGTACCGGTTCTGAACAATTCATCCTGCCAGTTGGTGTTAGCATCGAACACGCCGAGGTCTATGCTTTCACCCATATCATGAATCAATTGCGCATACTGGGTACTATTTAGCACCGGGATTTTCTTTCGTACGTTTGAGATGCCATAGTAAGAATCGAACGACACTATTGTTTTGCCATTGTTACCTCGTTTAGTAGTGATCAATACTACGCCGTTAGCCCCAGAAGCACCGTAAATGGCAGCGGCAGAAGCATCCTTAAGAATGGAAAAACTTTCGATATCGGACGGATTGATCTCAGAAATACTTTGAGTAGGCACCCCGTCTACCAGGTATAACGGTTCGCTGCCTGAAGTGATGGAAGACGTACCGCGAATCCGTATACTGAAGCCAGATTGAGGCGAGCCGGATGATTTAATGATTTGCACGCCGGCTGCCTTGCCTTCCAACGCATCTCCAAATTGCACGTTAGGCCTGTTTTCCATCGCTTTTGAAGAAACTACGGCAATAGAACCGGTGATATCTTTTTTACGTTGGGTGCCATACCCGACAACTACGACTTCTCCCAGGTTGAAAGTATCTTTCACAAGTTTTACATACATGGTAGTAAGACCATCTTTGGAGAGCGAGTAGTTATCGAATAATTGCGGAATATAACCTGTATACGAAACAGTAATGGAAATAAACCCATTATTAGGCAGGTTATTGAAATAAAATGTACCGGAGGTATCCGTTTGCATGCCCTGCGAGAAATGCAGTTTATCGTTTTTTGCAACAACAATGGCTCCCGTTATAGCGCGGCCATTTTCATCCTGGACCAGGCCTTTCAGCCGGGCGGCAGATTGCGCGTTGGCTAAAACTGCGACCAGCATTAAACAGCCTAAAACAAGCCTTCCTTTGAAGGATAGCGATACCGAACGTATTCGCAGAAATACATTACATGACATGTGTCGTGACATTTGGTTGATTATTTATAGATCAGGTATGTTCCGTCGTTTTTCTTTTGATATTTTAATTCATTCAAGGAGGTGATCACCTGAATAATGTGCTCTAATGAATCATTTTTGTCAAACTTTCCTATGAAATGCAAGTTGGCCAGTTCACTCTTTTTAAATTTGATCGGTTGCCCGTATAACTCTGAAAGCCTGTCGAGAATTACCGGGAGCGAAGCATTATCAAACGAGAACCAGGCAGGTCGCACCACCATCCGGTCTTCAGCCCCGGCTTCTTTTGGCACTGGCGCCAGCGTAGTTTTTGCTTTTTTGGTTGTGTTCACAATATTCATGGAGGCGGCTGTTCTATCCCAGATGAACAGGTCATTAACCGCCAACAGTTTCGGCGATTTTCGCATTACCCTGTCAGTTACCTGTACGATGCCTTCCTCCAGCAGTACCGATTCGCTGGTCGCCTGTTTCTCATTCTTAACGAGAAATTTTGTACCAATCGCTTTAATAGTGAGGTTATCTGCGTATACGATAAAAGGACGGGAGCGGTCCTTATGTACGTCAAACTCCCCTACTCCATCCAGGTACAGTTCGCGGGCCGACCGGTTATAGGCAGAAGTAAAAACCAGCATTGCATGGGGGTACAACACCACCTGCGTGCTGTCCGGCAACCGAAACCGGCTGATAGTATCGCTGGCGTTATGTATTACCTTAATCACCGGGCCACCGGCTATTTTAGGCTGCTCCGGCCCTGGAGCGAACAAATACGCCCAGGTACAGGCCACCAGGAAGACGCCTGCAAAAGCCGCAGAACCATACCTGATCCATTGTTGCTTTTTACGATCCCTGTGAATACGACGGCGGATGGAATGATAGTTTTCGTTCCAGTCCATCCCTTCAGGCACATCTTCCTGTTTAAAATCGTCCCATTCTTCAAAGAGACCATCATTATTACTGCTCATAACATTAGATAAAAGTAGCTTTGCAAGGATACTTTTTTATGAGATCATAAGCGCCCTTACATTAGTATTACGATGGCAGGAAGGAAATTCCTCCGGCCTAATTCAATTTTTTCCTGAGCCGTTTTAAAGTCTTATTGATATAATTATCTATACTTTTTACGGGCATGGATAAAAGATGGGCAATTTGCTGGTAGGAATAGCCATGCAGCTTATTCAGAAGGAAAATGCGCTGGTTTAAGGGCGCTTCTGATTTGAGATGGTAAAGAACGGATTCCCTTTCCAGGTAATCATAATTATTTTCATCAGCGGGAAACTCGTGAGCCTCTATTGGCTCATTCGCATGGCGTTTGCTGGTACGCAGGTAATCGATATAAACATGTTTGGCAAGCTGGAAAAGGTGCTGGTCGATGGTCGCATATACGTCAATGGTATGCCTGTATTTCCAAAATCTGAAAAAAACGCTTTGCATCAAGTCTGCCGCATCATCTACCGACCTGGTTTTTTTGTAAAAAAAAGCCAGGACCTTTTCTCTTTTTAATTTGTAAACCTGCTCAAAAGCCGGTTCCTCATTGTTCTTAACACCTAGTAATAATTGGTCCATACACCATCAGTTTCAGGAGCTGCGATAAAACAAAATATGGACTGAAATCTCCTATTATGAATGCCTGCAAAGCTTATTGAATGATAAAATAGTCAATTTTTCCCAATTTTCAAATGTAGGTGATTCAAATGAAATGAGCTAAACTGAAACCCGGCAGTCATTGTCATATTAATTTACTTTCTCTTTATTCTTTTACCAGTACTACTTTTGCCTTATCGGCCTGCGTAATGGCGTTATAATAATCTGCCAGTTCAGGATATGCAGCCGGCGGATATTCTCCCTGGTAACACTCACGCTTCCGGATAAACGTTAAACGATTGCCTTCGAAGGTACATTGGCTGGAATACCTGCCAAACCTGGTGTCCAGGTTCACTTTTGGCGGCAGGGCCTCCGGTTTGTAACCGGCAGGAACGGAGATATGCACCGTATCTGTATCCACATACGAGAAATCGATATACACAGGCGTTTTCCGGGCCTCGGCCTTATAAAAACGGGAAAGGCTCTTCGTCATCATATTCGGGGTGATAAAGATCCTTTTCCCCGTTACTGCGGCATAGCTGGTAGCCTTTATCGACAAGTCTTCCCGGATAGAAGGAATATCGCCGGGAATCTCGCTGTAGTTGAATTTTGTTACATCATAGCTGGAAAAATCCAGGTACTTGCGGAGGTGTTCCAACTGCTTATCGTTACCCAGGCTATGTATGCGGCTATGCAGATCGTCTTGCTGGATGCCAGTATATAAGGTTACGGCGTTGACAACCGCATCTCCTTTATCATCGATCGTTGCCTCGATATTGCGGATCTGCCGGTTGCTGTTCATATCGTAAACGGGCGTACGAACAAGTTTGCTGTTCTTTTCATCTACCAGTAATCCTAACCTGTTATCAGTAAAGCTGGAAAGGTAGCCCGGCGGGAGCGTCTGACTGGTACATTCCAGCCAGGTGGTATCTTTTGCGCCAGGCACGCAGAGAATAACATGGTTAAACTGGCTGGATGGAAAATCTTCACGGATACGATGTTCTCCCTCTCCTGCTTTAATGATCACGCAGTTGGATTTTATCCCCGCTTCTTTCAGCAAAGCCATCATGTAATTGCTGAGGGCTTTACAGTCGCCATATCCTTTGGCCGCAACGGAAGCAGCGTCAAATGTTTGCCACCCTCCTATTCCAAACTGCAGGCTGATATACCTGTAGTTCTTTTGCAGATACCTGTAAAGCGTATTGATCTTTTCTTTATCAGTGCTCAATCCATCTACCAGCTTATGCACTACCGCTTTGGTATTATCGGGCAATACATCCCTGTTTTCATTCAGCTTATAAAAGAATGTTCCGAAACTGTTCCAGTCGCTCATTGATCCTTCATACCCGGAGATCTTAAAGTTAGCAGGGCCCAGGAAAACGGTAGGAAGAACCTGCGAGATCCTGCCGCTGAAGGCTTCTTTTTTTACAGCGGGTTGGTTGCTGATCTGCCAGGTATACACTGTCCTGTTTTTTTCCTTTGTGATCACAGGAGTTTCCTGGCATTGAGCCCCTTTATACCGCAGGTTAAAATCGGCAGGCGCGTCTACGCTCAGTTTTGCTTCCTGCAGCGAGCATTCATAGTCCGACTGGGGCGACCATGTTGGCAGGAAGGCAGTAGTGGCAACTGAAATTTCAACTTTATATTCTACCGTATATGGGTAGACGTTATAATAGAAATTATGCATTTTCATCCTGGCGTCTGTCATCAGGCTTCCGTCATCTACCGCGCTGATATCTTTTATTTCGCTGTTCTTCAGGCTTTTGACCTTGTTTCCGTCAACATCGTAAAGGGTACCGTCTACAGACCGGATGGAAGTGAACTGATCATAGTGCAGGTAAAGCCCCGCTTCTTTGGCGCCGCCTTCATTCATGATCGTAACAATGTAGTGGCGCACATAGCGTACATCGCTGAGACTTCGGATGGTCAGATTTGTTTCGTCCAATCTGATCACTGCATGCGCGTTTTCCTTCAGCGCTGCCGGGATGTCCTTTACGGGGTAAAACGGGTTGGCGGCTTTTAGCAGGCAGGGAAAGATGCAGCACAGCACCCAGGTGATACAGAAATGCTTTTGCATGCTATTTTTTCTTTTTAAGAACAATTTGTTCTGCTTGTTTTTTTACTACCAGGTCAAAAAATTCTCTTAATGTCGCATATTCTTCCGGGAGGAAATTAGCTTTTTTCAACTGCAGCCGGAACCGGAACTGGATATAGCCGTCGGATTGTTGCAGGATATATTCGAAATATCCGTCGTTCCCGTTCAGCGTAGCCCTGGCCGATTTAGGCAGTTCGTCTACTTCATACCCCTGGGGAATTGCCCAGTTAAGGGTAAATACTTCGTCGGATACATACGGCATCTCAACAGGGAATTTACGCTCCATTGCAATGAATGGGTTCTTTTTGTACGCTTCGTCCATCATCGGCGTGAAGTAGATAATATCAGGATTATCCACAGCATATTCGAAATTGCAACTTTCGATCAGTTGCTTATCGAGGCTATCGAGTCCATCGAATTCGAGGTTGTTGATCTCCAGGCCGTTATTAGCCTTATTCAGCGACTCCAGGTATTTATCTTTTCCTTCCTCCTTTATTTTTTCGCGCAGGGCCAATGATTCGAAATACCCGGATTTCCTGGATCTCATGCCTTTCATTTTGCCGTTTTCCATACCGAGGATGGAGACTGAAGTAGTTCTCTGTTCAAATATTGAATCTGCGCTTAACATCAGCTGATCGCCGAAGGCATTCACCTTTCTTGCCCCGCCGTTGTAGCAATCTATTGGCAACCGGCCAAAACCCATTAACGGATCTGAAGCGTCGAGGGTCACATACCTGTCGTCTAACGTCAGCCCTATAATGGTGTAGTTGAAACGGGAATAGATAGGGTAATGCTGGAAAACATATCCATGATCCCGGGTGCTTAGTACAATTGCTTCGGCGTTGAGACCGGCCTTTATGAGCATAGCGCCCAACAGGATATTGATATCCGTGATGTTGCCTTTCTTTGAATTGAAAGTGGTTTTAAGCGACTGGCTTGTCCATATCTGGTCATCTCCCACTTTTGTAATGTTATCTCTCACCCAATCGTAGATCTTCCTGGCTTTTTCTTCGTTGGAGCTGGTATTACTTACCAGGCTGTTAACCATGCTTTCCAGGAAATAGTTGGGCTCTGTAAGGTACTTACCCATGTCCTTATCTTCCATCAGGTTTTTCATCAGCTCACCCCAGGTACTTTGTTTGGAAGAACGCGGGGTATTCGGCAAGGTGATACCGGATAACTGGAACTCTATGCGGTTTACATAGTTCCTCGTAGTGGTAATGAATTTTTCCGGATGGATCGCCGGTACATCCTGCGAAGCCCAGGTGAATTTACCCACTGTTGGAGTAGCGGTGAAAGTACTGGAAGAAGCGCCGGCGCTGGCGCCACGGTCAACAAAGGAAAATGTCTGCCGTACGATCTCCGATTTCTTCACTGCAAAACTTTCAAAGCCCTGCTGTATCTGTACGTAATCAAAATACTCAGGGATCGCTACCTGGTATTCACTCCATAACCTCGGGTATTCGCCCTGGAAGTTCCAGGGCCGGAGGCGCTGGTAGAAAGGAGAATGAACGGTATAGCTGTATTCAATGATAGAACCTTCCTTAACGGCAGGCATGGTAAAACGTTTGTTTACATATTCCTTATCTATCTTCTCCGAGAAAACGCTTTTACCATCCATTTTTGTTTCTACTACCTGACCGTTTTCCAAATTATAGGTAGAAGCTTTTAAATTCAGCAGTTTCTCTTCCTGTTCCCCTCCGCGGTAGAGGGTAATAACCATATTTGCTTCGTCGTAACCGTTCTTATCCACGATGAGGATGCGACGGTGTACCTTGTAAACGAGTTTGAACCAATCCCCTTCGCTGTCGAAGGACGAGCTCCCGATCTCGGTTAACACGATAGCATGGGCGCCGGTATCATTGCGGAATTTATTCATTCCGAATTCTTCTTTGGATACCTTCCCGAATTTCATTTTACTTCCGATTTGTGCGAAGGATGTAGAAGTCAACAAACACATCGACAGGCAGAAAAGGATAACAAAATAGCGAGTCATAAAACAACAAGTATAGGTATTTCTAATCGGGGGTAAAGATATATAAATAACCTAATGCCCCTGAAAAAAACCGTTAAACGCTTATCAAGTTATAAAATGTAATTTTGCGGCGATGAATGCAACTGTGTACATAAAGCAACTGGCGGCCCAACTGGGATTTGACTATTGCGGGATAGCGGCTGCCGTGCAGTTAGACGATGATGCCCGCCGGCTGGAAAGCTGGCTGAATAAAGGTATGCACGGGAATATGCAGTACATGGAAAATCATTTCGATAAACGGATAGACCCAAGGAAGCTGGTAGATGGAGCAAAATCGGTGATCACCCTGCTTTTTAACTATTATCCCGGCGAGCGGCAAAGGGAAGATGCGCCCCAGGTTTCCAAGTATGCATACGGGGAAGATTATCATGAAGTGATCCGGGCGCGGTTAAAGACCATGCTCGCCAGGATGCAGGAGCAGTTCGGACAGGTACAGGGCCGGGGCTTTGTAGATTCAGCCCCTGTACTGGAAAGGGCCTGGGCTCAGCGCAGCGGCCTGGGATGGATCGGAAAGAACGGGAACCTGATACATAAACAAGCCGGGTCTTTCTTTTTCATAGCCACTTTGATCACAGACCTGGAACTGGAATACGACGGGCCGGTAGCGGACTTCTGCGGTACCTGCCGCAGGTGCCTGGACGCCTGTCCTACCTCCGCTATTGTGGCGCCTGGCGTTGTAGACGGGAGCCGTTGCATTTCTTATTTCACTATAGAACTGAAGGAGCAGCTGATCCCTGAACAGATGCAGGGGAAGTTCGACAACTGGTTTTTCGGATGCGATACCTGCCAGGATGTATGTCCCTGGAACCGTTTTTCCAAAGCGCATAATGAAGCGGCTTTTACCCCATTGCCGGAGATACTGAACTTCAGTACCAGCGATTGGGAAGAGATGACGGAAGAGACTTTTAAGGAAGTGTTCAGGCGTTCGCCTCTCAAACGCAGTAAATATGCAGGGATACGGCGAAACCTGCGGTTTTGGAAAATGAACCGGGGCTCCTGAAAAAAATGTCAGACGACCTGACGTTTAACTTATCTTGAGCTGGATTTATAGGCAAAAAGGCGAATTTTGCAACTTTTTTAAAAGATTGTTCACAGATTTCTTGACAATCCTTCCTCCTTCCCCTACTTTTGTATTGATTTTCCGGTAGGATATCGTAAAGCTAAAAGCAGAACAGTGACCAGAACACATAATCATTTGCACTAATAGGATAGCTATTAAGGCGTTTGTTTATACCAGTAATCTGTATTCACCGATCGATTCCTGTCAAAAAAATTCAGTATTAACACAACTTAAAATACAATATTACCAGGCGTTCGGCCTGTGAGTCTTATTTAAATTTTTATGGACCTGAGTGCCATAACGTGGAATTTTAGCAATAAAGGTCGAATTCTTTCGACCTTTCTTTATTATCTTACCTACCCATAATTCATTTTTGTCATGGAACTTCAAGTGCTAACGTTACCGGGATTAAACGGCTCTGGGCCAGTTCACTGGCAAACCATATGGGAGAACATCCTGCCTGGAGTGGCGAGGGTAGAGCAATCGGATTGGAACCAGCCTGTATGCAGTGAGTGGGTAGCCACATTGGAGGAAAATGTGGCGGCCGCAGGGCCGCAGGTAGTGATCGCCGCCCATAGCCTGGGTTGCGTTACACTGGCTCACTGGGCGGCACAAACGAAATTGAAGATCCGTGGCGCGTTGCTTGTAGCGCCGGCAGATGCAGAACGTCCCGGCTTTCCCGAAGCCGCCAAGGGATTTGCACCTATACCCCTGCTTAAATTGCCTTTTGCAAGTATCGTGGTAGCCAGTACCAACGACCCGTATTGCCAACTGGAAAGAGCTGTCTGGTTTGCATCTCAATGGGGCGGCCGGTTTGTGAACGTAGGCGCAAAAGGACATATCAACAGTGAATCGGGGTTGGGCGAATGGAGAGAAGGGCAGCACCTGTTACAGGAACTCGTACATAACTGGCCCACGCTCTAACGCTTAACATAAAAGTAAACTCCCTGTTATTTCTAGCCATCATATACTTACTACCTTCGCATCCTTCTTTAATTTTTGGTAAACAATGAAGAAAATTTTTCCCTTAGTGTCTGCCCTCTTGGCGGTTGGCAGTGCAAATGCACAAATGAAGCAGTATACTATGGCGCAGGCTCATTCGCACAACGATTACGAGAGAGCTACTCCATTTTATGCGGCAGCGTCTTTACATTTTGGATCAATCGAAGCAGATGTACATCTTAAAAACGGCGTGTTGTATGTGGCGCACGACGAAAAAGATATACAACCATTCAGAACTTTTGATGCGATGTACCTGCAGCCTGTGCTCAGGCAATTTGCGCTCTATGGCAAACCGTATTCAGACAACAGTCCCCTGCAATTGCTGATAGACCTGAAAACAGAAGGCCCGGCTACCTTGCAGGCATTACAAGCCTTGTTGAAGCCTTACAGGCAGTATTTCGACAGAGCGGCCAATCCATCAGCCGTTAAGCTGGTAATTTCAGGAAACCTGCCCCCACAGGCGCAATGGGAGCAATATGACCGCATCTTCTATTTCGATGGGCGGCCAGACAGTACCTATCCCGCTTCGCTGAAAGACCGGGTAGCCATGATCAGTGTCAGTTTTGGCGACTACAGTAAATGGAGCGGCAAAGGCGCCATGACGCCGGAAGATCTCAGCAAGGTTACAGCGGTGATTGATAAAGTTCACCAGAAAGGATATCCGTTCCGTTTCTGGGGCGCCCCCTCTGTAAAGACCTGTTATTATAAACTGATGGACCTGGGAGCCGACTGGATTGGCACCGACTACCCGACAGACCTCTACGATGTGATGCAGAACACCAAACGTACTACCGCTGGTAATCTGCCCACCCATAACGTATATACGCCTACGTATGCAAGCGACGCTACCAGCGTAAAAAGCAAAAACGTTATCCTGCTGATAGGCGATGGAACCGGGCTTGCACAACAGTTTGCAGGTTACACGGCAAATAAGGGAGCTCTTAATTTGTTTATGATGAAACAACTGGGTCTTTCCAAAACCCAGTCAACAGACAACTATCATACAGACTCGGCTGCCGGCGGCACTGCCCTCAGCAGCGGCAACAAAACGCATAATGGAGTGATAGGGCTGGACAATACTTATGTGGCAGCACCGCTGATCCCGGAACTGCTTGCGCCTAAAGGTATCCGTAGCGGGGTGATTGTTACGGAAGAAATTACCGGCGCCACGCCAGCCTCTTTCTATGGGCATACCAGGAGCAGGGATAGCGTATACACCCTTGCACACCAGCTTTTACAGAGCAAATTGCAACTGGCTGTTGGCGGCGGGAAAGAGCAACTGGACCATGACCTGAAAGATAGCCTGAGCAAATCCGGTGTGGCGATCTACGATAACCTGGATAACTGGCCGGTTGATCAGAAGGGACGTACCCTGGTTATCCTCTCTGATAAAGTGGTGACCAGCATGAGAGACGGCAGAGGCGCTTACCTGAAACAGGCTTTACAGAAAGCGCTTCAACAGTTGAGCAAAGGCAATGGCTTTTTCCTGATGGTAGAAGGTTCCAGGATCGATAATGGCGGGCATTTCAACGACCTGGACTACCTGGTAAGGGAGATGCTGGACTTTGATGAAGCCATAGGCGAGGCATTGAAGTTTGCGGATAAAGACAAACAGACCACTGTTATTGTAACTGCAGATCATGAAACCAGCGGACTGGCGTTGATGGATGGAGACATCTCCCAGGGCTGGCTGCGCGGCCACTTTGCCACCAACGATCATACAGGCATCCCCGTGATGGTTTTCGCCTATGGACCTAATTCACAGTTGTTCAGGGGCGTGTATGAGAACAACGAGATATTTAAGAAAATACTTAGCTGTTACGGTAAATAGTAAATAAAAGGATCACCTCAGGTTGCCGGGATCGGTTACAAAATTGAGGAATGCGTTGAACTTGGCGTTGTATTTTCTTTTATCAAGTTTATAATAGAAGGCGCCGCGTTTGGAACTCAATCTTTCCTTATCCTTTTGTTTGATCAGCAAACCGGTAGACAGGACTTTGCGGCTGAAGTTCCTTTTATCGAACGTCACATCATAAACGCCCTCGTACAGCAGTTGCAACTGGGGAATAGTAAATTTACTTGGCAGCAGTTCAAACAAGATCGGGTGAATTGCTGCCTTGTACCTTAACTTCTCTTTAGCCATATTCACCATTTCCATATGGTCGAAGATGAGGTCTGGCAGGCTGTCGAGATCTACCCACTCCGCCTTGTATTCGTCTGTCAGCTGTTGTACATACTGGTTGATATCTATCAGTGCAAAATAGGTGACAGAGATAGTTCTTTCAACAGGATCGCGTTCCGGCTCCCCGAATGCGAACAACTGTTCCATATATACGCCTTCGAGGCCAGTCAATTTATGCAAAATGCGGGCGGCAGCGGCTTCCAGGCCTTCGCCCGGTTGTACGAATCCACCCATGAGGCTCCACTTGTTCTTTTGTGGCTCAAATCCACGCTTGATCAACAACAGTTTCAGTTTTTCGCCATCGAAACCGAAAATAATACAGTCAACCGCCACGAGCATTCTCGATTGCCCAGAGTAACGAGTCATACAGAAAAATTTATATAAGGCGGCAATTTATGTTTCCTGCCTGATATTAGAAAATATATACCTGCTAAAATAAGTGTTGCAACACCGGATCAGTATAATCACTGACAAAGGCTTCGATATTGTCGTAAGCTGCAAATTCTTCCCGTGTATGCATGGTAGTTAATACTACGGCTTTCATCCCGGCATTCCGGGCTGCCTCCACTCCTTTTGGCGCATCCTCAAATACAAGACAGGAAACAGGGTCTGCGTTTAAGGCAGCGGCGCATTTAAGGAACACTTCCGGATCAGGTTTGCTCATCACTACATCTTCAGCACTGATCACTGCTTGGAAATAGTCGCGGATATGCAGGTTGTCCAATACAAAATCGATATTAAACTGGTTGGCGGCGGTGCCTATTGCCATAGGGATCTGTTGTTCCCTGGCTTTGCTGAGAAAAGCAGGGAGGCCTTCTATAAGGGCCAGGTGTGGTCTGAATGCTTCCTGGTACAATACCTCTTTTCTATGGGCAATGTCCATCATTTCTTCCAGCGTGAAATGATCTTTCCCGAAGACCCGTACCAGCAGTTCTTCATTCTTACCATACATATGCCCTCTTACCTGTTCCCTGGATAATGAAGCTCCCAGCGTTTGAAGCATATTATACCAACCTTCAAGATGGAATTCCATGTCGTTGATCATCGTTCCGTTCATATCGAACAGGAACGCTTTGTATTTTCCTTTCATGGCGCCAAAATTAAACATTTGCAGCGATAAAGCCATATGACACCGTGCAGGACCGTGTTTTAACTGTTTATGCAACAATTAATAAATAACCGGCTGTAGCCATTAAAACCTGCCGAAATCCTTATATTTGAACCGGTAGCTAAACAAATGATAACATATCCTAACCCTTTGTTTATCTCTAAAAGAACATTATGGACATCATAGAACGCAACAATATCCATGTGACCGGAAACCTCGACGCCCCATCTTGTATCGTTTTCAATGCGGGATTCGGACTTGACCAGACCTCTTTCAAAGAGGTCATACCGGCGTTTGAAAACGACTACCAGATCGTAACTTTCGACAATGTAAGCGTCGGGAAGTCGGACAGTAATGCGTTTAGTCCTAAACGTTACGAAACCATCAACGGTTTTGCAGCAGACCTGGCAGAAATTATTACAGCGCTGGAACTTAACAACATTATCTATGTGGGTCATTCGGTCAGCGGAATAACAGGCATGCTCACCTATACCCATTACCCGGAACTGTTCCAGAAAATGGTGCTGGTAGGCGCCAGTCCCCGGTACCTGAACGATCCGGCCACTTCCTATATAGGCGGTTTTGATGTTCCTACCCTCAACAGTTTATTCGAAGCCATGGAGGCTAACTACTACGCCTGGGCGGCGGGATTTTCGAAGCTGGCTATGCGGAATGAAGACAGGCCCGAGCTGGCAGAAGAATTCGCCTATAACCTGGGAAAGATCAGGGAAGATATGGCCATCATTATAGCCAGGGCTATATTTTATCTCGACCATCGGGCAGAACTTCCCAAACTCAAGATCCCAACATTGATCCTGCAAACAGAAAATGATGTTGCGGTACCCCCGGTAGTGGGCGAATACATACACCGGCACATCTCCGACAGCAGGCTGGTTAAAGTGCATACAGAAGGGCATTTCCCGCAGATCTCTGCGCCTCAGGAGGTTATTGCAGCCATCCAATCATTTATCTGATCGTATTAAAAAAGCATCATGCCCCAGAATAACTGGATTCGTAAAGCGCTCGATTTTGTCAATCAAACCAGTTACCTGGACAGGAACAATCCTGCGCCGGTTATCCTGTCGAACAGCCTCCGGCATGTTAAACAGGCTACCGATGCCAGTTTGATATTGCATATCGAGTTTGTAGATGAAGATACGGCCAGGGTGCGCGGCGCCTTGCCGGAGAGCTATAACGAATTCACCATTACCTCTGCTTCTTTGCAAAGGGTTATTAAAAGCCAGGGGTCCCGTGTTGTTTTCTGGGAAGAGATCCCGGAAGCAGGCCATGGGTTGACAAATATCCTGAAGCATATCCATGCTGTTGTTATGTTGCCTGTTACTACCATAACCACTGACGGCATATTACTGATCGGCTGGGAACATCCGCTGAAATTCAACGAGGACTTCAAAGTTTGTATGGAAACCATCAGTGTGCGGCTCAGGGAGATATTGGAACAGACAAGACAGCTGAATTACTTCCGGAAAATAGCTGTCAGGTATGGGGCAATCCTTCACCGGGTACCACATGCCCTGGTATTTATCAATAACGATGGGCGCAGCGGCTGGATCAATGAAGAAGCGGCGCAGCTGTTGCACCTGGCTACGCCGGGCGATCAGCTGACGGCGGTGATCTCCGATGCCATGACGCACCTGAGGGAACGGGCGTTGAATAAAGAGGAAATATATAAGAAAGCTATAGAAGTGTTTTCGAAAGTAGATGTAACCCGCGACTGGGAATGGCATTTTCCTGATGAAACCCTGCTGGTATCTTACCTGCCTGTCCAGATGCCGCAGATCTCCGGCCGGTTATGGGTGTTCGAGAAAAAGCAGCCTATCGGCGGTTGATCAGTCGATCACATACCTGTCTTCCGCCTGACCTTGCGGAACACGGCCTCCACTTAATTCAAGTACAGTTTCTTCTATTGTTTTACACATACTGTTGAGCGCAAGATCATTAGATTCAACCCCAAATGGCTCTTCTATTTCGTCGGCAATCGCTTCAAAAGCCACAAACGTATAAGCGATAAAAACGACTATAAAAGGTGTGAACCAACCCAGGTTGTCCACTAACCCGAACGGCAACATGAGGCAATAAATGTAAACCGTACGATGCAGCAAAACGCTGTAACTGTAAGGGATAGGTGTGGATGTAATCCGCTCGCATCCTCCTTCTACGTCGTACAACCTGTCGAAGTTTGTGTCAAAAAGGGACTGTTGAATAGAATCGATCCTTCCCTGCTCCTTCGCGGCTGCTACCCATCCGGCCATTCGTTTTGTTAACACGGCAAACTTATATTTAGCCTCGCGTACTGCTTCCAGGTCTTCGCCCTGCAGGTATTTCTCCATGTCCTGCGTGGCGTCTGTTCTCCTTAACTGGTGTTTTAAAGCGTATAAGGATGCGATCTGCAGGTGAATGAACCTTTCTTTCTCCGCTTCGCCTGCCGCATTGCCAAGGGTGAGCATTTGCCTCGTCAAAGCCCTGTGGATGTTGAGCAAGGCGCCCCAGAGTTTACGTCCTTCCCAGAACCTTTCATAGCTTGCACTATTCCGGAAACCAAGGAATAAGGCTAACACAAAACCAAACATAGTAAGCGGTACCGGGTTAAGAGGTACCTTAAAGGAGAGAACAACACCATGAAAGTAGGTTACCAACAAGGCAACGGTGAATAACAGACCTAACCTCGGTAACAATGCCGGTAACACAGAACCCCTCCATACAAAAAGCATTTTGAACCAATGTTCCTTTTTCCTTACTATCATATTTCTCATGCCCCGTATGCAGGGAGCACACTAAAATTACTCAAATTTGTTACTATTCACATGCAGAAAAATAAATGCCTCAAGATATCAGAACCATTAATTACATTTGGACTATATTACTTAGGAACACTGATATGGCAACAACCAACGCACCTGCAACAAACACTCCGCAAAACGTCACGGATTATCCCAATAACAATACCTACTTCCTGGTTTGGAACTTCCGGGAAAACACGGCAGCAGAACAATTGAAATCCGTATTCCAGCGGGTTTGCGCTTTAGTCATTAACCTGAATAATTCAGCGCTCGACAGGTTTCCCGACTCGAAGGCCAGTTGCGTAATGGGCATTGGTTACGAGGCCTGGTTGAAATTGGATTTACCGCAACCGCTTCCAAAAGAGCTCAAAAATTTTGAGGCAATAAAAGGCGATAAACATACCTCTGTATCCACAAAGGGCGACCTGCATTTTCATATCCGTTCAGATGTTAAAAGCCTGGCTTATGATATGGCTGCCGTCATTTCAGAAATGATGAACAGCGTTGCAGATTGCGTAGTAGAAGTACATGGCTTCAGGTACTGGGATAGCCGCTCGATCCTGGGGTTCGTGGATGGAACAGAAAACCCTCACGGCGCCGACAGAACTTATTTTGCCGTCATCGACGACCAGGACCCACTTTATAAAGGAGGCAGTTATCTTTTCGTTCAGAAATACATCCACGACCTGGATGCATGGAAGTCGCTCACGGTAGAAGAACAGGAGAAAGTGATAGGCAGGTCGAAGGACCGGGACATTGAAATGAGCGACGATATAAAACCTAAAAACTCGCATATCGCGCTGGCAAATATCGGCGACGACCTGAAAGTGGTGCGCGATAACATGCCATTTGGCAGCGTAGCTTCCAATGAAATGGGCACATATTTCATCTGCTATGCAAGTACTTTCAGCACTGTTGAAAAAATGCTGACGAATATGTTCATCGGTAATCCTCCGGGCAATTACGATCGTATACTGGATTTCAGCAAGGCTACTACCGGGGGTTTGTTCTTTGTTCCGTCTACAGGATTGCTGGATTCGTTCGGGGGATAACTACCCCGTTTTCGAAAATAAATTTGGAAACTAAACACTGTTTAGTATATTTGCACTGTAAATAAATTATAACATTGGGAATAGTAGAAAGAAAAGAGCGGGAGAAAGCAGAAATGCGCAGGAAGATTGTAGACGTTGCTGTCCGCATGTTCGTAGAACAAGGATATGAGAAAGTATCCATCAGGAACATTGCCGATAAAATTGAATACAGTCCTGCTACTATCTATCTTTATTACAAGGATAAAGACCAACTGTTGTATGATGTACAAACGGAGGCCTTTGATAGTCTTTACAAAGCTTTTGCTGAACAGGTGACCAGCAGCGATCCGTTTGAACGCCTGGAGCAATTAGCCTACGCATACCTGGACTTTGCCTGGAAGAACCCTGAACTTTACGACCTGATGTTTATTATTAAAGCGCCAATGAACGCCATCGCGGAGGAAGAAAAATGGAAAGGAGGCGATGATTCTTATAATGCATTAGTGAATTTAGTATCTGAGTGTGTAGAGAAGAAGCTGATCCGGCAAAACGATCCTGCGCTGGCGGCTTTGTCGATGTGGGCATTCGCTCACGGGTTTGTCAGTTTGCAGCTTCGGGGTCGTTGTCAGAAAGCTACGGGGTATACCGAAGAAGAAATGCCGGATGTGATACGGCGGGCGGTAAAAGAATACCTGCAATTAATTAAAGCCTGAGGGCTTTTTTTTAACAATGCAAATAAACACCGTTAAGTATATCAACAATGATTACAACAAGCCACTGTGGCTTATTTTTTTGAAGATCAATAAACACCGTTCACTATGTACACACTCGTCAAAAAAGGATCAATGTTAACCGCCTCGCTGGCCGTCAGCATCACTTCCTTTGCACAACGCAACGTATTAGACGACTACATACAGCAGGCATTTCACAATAACAAAGGATTGAAATCGCAGCAATTTGAACTGACACAGTCTATGCTCGCCCTGCAGGAAGCAAAAAGCCTCTTCGGACCCAACGTTGCCGTTCTGGGTAGTTACACGAAATCAAAAGGCGGGCGAACCATCGACTTTCCCATTGGCGATATTATGAATCCTGTGTATAACAGTCTTAATCAACTCACCAACAGCCACCAGTTCAAATCGCTCGACAACGTATCTGTACAACTGAATCCCGACAACTTCTACGACGCCAAAGTGAGAGCCTCTCTCCCGCTCATTAACGCAGAGATCTATTACAACCAGAAAATAAAACAGGAACAGATCTCCCAGCAACAGGCAGCGCTGAACGTTTATAAAAGGGAATTGGTAAAAGACATTAAAACCGCTTATTTCCAGTATTACCAGGCGTATCAATCTGTCGACATCTACCGGAACGCTATGCTGCTGATCAATGAAAACATCCGGATCAATGAAAGCATGGTCCGCAACGGCATCCGGAACAACACAGCTTTATACAGGGCTAAAACGGAACAGGAAAAGATCACCGCAGATATCAACCAGGCGGAGAACAATCGTCGTAACGCCAAAGCCTATTTCAATTTCCTGCTTAACAGGGAGCTCGACGCAGATATACAACTCGACAGCACCCTGCTTAATACCCGGGCTTACCTTCCCGGCAACGACATCAGCGGACGGGAAGAATTACAGCAATATAAAAGCGCTACCAAAGCATTGCAGTTAAACGAAAAAATGCAACGCTCCTACCTGGTGCCCAAGCTCAATACCTTTATCGACCTCGGCTCTCAGGGCACGTTTGCCGCCTTTAACAGGGATACCAGGTATTACCTGTTTGGCGTGAACCTGGAATGGAACATCTTCTCTTCCAACAAACAGAAATATCGGATACAGCAGGCTAACAACCAGGTATTGCAGGTAAAAAATGATGCAGATAAAACTGCCGACGCCCTGCAACTGCAGCTCTATCAAAGCATCCAGGACTACCAGACAGCCATCGCCAACCTGGCTGCAGCCAAAAGCCAGCTATCATTTTCGGAAAAATATTACAGGGACCAGCTGAAAGTCTACAAAGAAGGACAACTCCTCTACCTGGAGCTGCTGGATGCACAAAACCAGTTAACACAATCTCAACTTAAACATACCATGGCCCTTGCTGCTGTACAAACCGCCTATGCAAATGTAGAGCGCACCCAGGCAGCGTATGATATTTCTGAACATCAATAATCCATCAACATGAAAAATACTTATCTCCTTGGTTCACTGGCTGTCGTTCTTGCCGCCTGCGGCCAGCCAACTCCTGAAAATAATTCCCAGCCTACCGATACCATTCCTGTTCGTGTTATCTCGCTGGGGCAGCAAGCGGTAAATGGCGTCGTACAGGCATCAGGCCAATTCACTACAGACGATGAAGTGTATCTCTCCTTCAAAACCAATGGTATCATCAGCCAGATATATGTGAAAGAAGGCGACAAGATCAGGGCCGGGCAACTGCTGGCAACATTAGATCCTACAGAGATCAATGCACAGTTGCAACGCGACCAGCTGACCGTAGAAAAGGCGCAGCGGGATTATGAAAGAACATTACGCCTGTATAACGACAGCGTATCTACGAAAGAACAACTGGAAAACAGCAAAACGGCACTGGACCTGGCCAAACAGCAGCTAAATGCAACCCGGTTCAACAGAACACATTCAGAGATCCGCGCACCCAAAGACGGGTACGTGTTGCATAAACTGGCTAACAGCGGTCAAACCATCACCTCCGGCACGCCGGTGCTGCAAACCAACGGCGCATCCAACGCCAAATGGCTGCTGCGTGTAGGCTTAAGCGATAAGGAATGGGCATTGGTTAAAAATGGCGACAGCGCTACTATAGAAGCCGGGAACCAGGTACTGGCAGCAAGGGTCAGCAGGAAGGCAGAAGGTATTGATCCCGCCAGCGGTACTTTCCTGACGGATATACAGCTAAACAATCCAGGCGTTGCTGCCATTGCAACAGGAATGTTTGGAAAATGCACTATCAAAACCAGCGGCCAGGCACATGCCGCAGTATGGCGCATTCCCTACAGCGCGCTGTTAGACGGAGATGGCACTACAGGCGCCGTTTTCATCACCAACGACAGGAAAACAGCGCAACGTATCCCGGTTACTATTGCTGGTATGGAAAAAGACGAGGTATTGATCAGCGGCGGTATGGAAAAGGCCAGCAACTTAATAGTATCAGGAAGCGCTTACCTGAAAGATCAATCACTTATCCGCATCATTCCTTAAACGCTGCAGTCATGAAAATAGCCAAATACGCGGTAAAGAACTACCAGTTCACCCTTGTAATATTTATAATGATCATTGTACTGGGCGTGACCACTATCCTGACCATGCCCAGGTCTGAAGATCCGGAAATGAGATCCCCGCAATACACCGTGGTTGTATTATACCCGGGTACCAGTCCCAAAGACATGGAAGACCTGGTAGTAGATCCGCTGGAAAAAGAGATCTACGGGCTGGATGATATCAAACATGTACGTACCACGATTAACGATGGCGTGGCCGTGATACGGGTAGAATATAAATACAGTTCGGACGTAGACCAGAAATACCAGGAGCTGGTAAGAGAAGTCAATAATAAACGTAAAGACCTGCCTGCTGATATTTACAGCATAGACGTAAAGAAACAGGAGCCTTCAGATGTAAACGTCTTGCAGGTAGCGCTGATATCAGAAAACGCGTCCAGGGACCAGTTGAAAAAGTATGCCGATAACCTGCAGGATGAATTGGAAAAAGTTCCGGCGCTAAAAAAGGTTGAGATCCATGGATTGCCTGATCAGCAGGTGCGGATTGAACTGGCGCTGGATAAAATGGCGCAGCTTCATTTGCCACTGGGCGCTATCATGAATGCCGTACAAAGTGAAATGGCGAATATCCCCGGTGGAAGCATAGAAGCAGGCGACAAATCTTTCAACATCAAAACCAGCGGCAATTACCAGCATATCGATGAAATTGGCAATACCATTGTAGCTGCGCCTAACGGCAAAAATATTCTGCTGAAAGACATTGCCACCATTTACTATGGCTTTGAAGACGAGAAATATTTTGTACGGCTGAATGGCCATAGAAGCGTAGTGGTTTCGGCAGCGCAGAAAACGGGAGAAAACATCACTAAAACGCAGGAACAGTATAAACCGGTACTGGAAAAATTCAGGAAAACGCTGCCAGCCAATATAGACATGGTGCAATACTTCGACCAGGCGGATGCGGTGAACAGCCGGCTTAGCGGGCTGGGTAAAGATTTCCTGATCGCCATATTGCTGGTAGCGCTCACACTGCTGCCCCTGGGTCAACGCCCTTCCCTGATCGTAATGATCTCTATCCCGTTATCCTTATCGCTGGGCATTGTGTTGCTTCATATGTTCGGTTATAACCTGAACCAGCTCAGTATTGTAGGTTTGGTAGTGGCGTTGGGGTTATTGGTAGATGACAGTATTGTAGTGGTAGAAAATATTGAAAGATGGATGCTGGAAGGATACAGCAGGATGGACGCAACCCTGAAAGCGACGAGCCAGATAGGTATGGCTGTAATTGGTTGTACGGCTTCTCTTATCATTGCATTTATGCCGCTGGTATTTATGCCTGAAGGGAGCGGCGACTTCATACGCAGTTTGCCGTTGGCAGTAATATTCAGCGTACTGGCATCCATGGCTATTTCCCTTACGATCATCCCATTCCTTTCCAGCCGTTTACTGAAAGAACATACAGGGCATCCCGACGGCAATATGTTTATGCGTTTCCTGAAAAAGCTGATACACGGAAGCTATGCACGGTTGTTGGACAAAGCGTTGCAAAGACCGGTGTTAAGCCTGCTGGTAGCGCTGGCGATTTTCGTTGGGTCGCTTGGTTTATTTAAGGTGATTGGTTTCAGCCTGTTTCCTGCTTCAGAAAAACCGCAGTTCCTCATCAATATTTTCACGCCGCCGCAGAGCAACCTGGCCTATACGAATAAGATCGTGGAGCAGATCGAGAAAGAGCTGAAGAAAGAACCACGCGTTGCTTCCTTTGCAAGCAATATCGGTAAAGGAAACCCCAGGATCTACTACAATGAGGTCCAGGAAAACGAGAGAAGCGATTACGCCCAGTTATTTGTGCAGCTTGATAAGCATACTACCACTGCACAGAAAATGCAACTGATAGAAAAGCTGAGAGGTAAATGGACCCCTTATCCCGGCGCCAGGATCGAGGTTAAGAACTTTGAACAGGGGCCGCCGGTAACGGCGCCTGTGGAAGTACGGATATTCGGCGACAACCTGGACACGCTCCGTACATTGGCTGCGAGGGTACAGAAGATGCTGGAAAAAACACCGGGTACTATCTATATCAACAACCCCATCGACCAGTTAAAATCCGACATCCGGGTAGAAATAGACCGGGAGAAAGCGCAACAGCTGGGTATCCCAACGGTGAACATAGACCGGGTAGTACGGCTGGCCATTGCAGGCATCAACCTGGGGCAGTATAACGATAAGAATGATAATGATTACGATATCCTGCTTACAAAACAGAAAACCGGTAAGCCAACCATGGATGTATTCAATTCATTGTATGTAAACAACCAGCAGGGAGCTGCCATCCCTTTATCGCAGGTTGCCCAGCTGAAGCTGGAAACATCGCCTTTAACCATCAGGCACCAGGAAAAGAACAGGGTGGCGGCTGTAACTGCGTTTATCCGGAAAGGATACCTTACAGATAAGGTAATTGAAAACGTAGTGAAACAAATGGATGCCACGGCGTTGCCTGCAGGATATTCTTACGAAATGGGCGGAGAAGTTGAAAGTAAAAAGAATTCGTTCGGCGGATTTATGACGGTGATCATCGTTACTGTATTCCTTTTCATTGCCGCGTTGATCCTGCAGTTTAAAACCTTTAAAAGCATGCTCATCGTTTTATCAGTCATCCCGCTGGGAATTGTGGGAGCTGTCATAGCCTTATGGATGACAGGCAACAGTTTATCTTTCGTGGCTATTATCGGGCTGATTGCACTGGCAGGGATTGAAGTAAAGAATACCATCCTGCTGGTAGACTTTACCAACCAGTTGCGCATGCAGGGCAAACCGATAGCGGAAGCGATCAGGGAAGCCGGCGAGGTAAGGTTCCTTCCAATTGTGCTCACTTCGTTAACGGCCATTGGAGGGTTAATACCGATCGCTATCTCTACCAACCCATTGATCGCACCACTGGCTATTGTGTTGATCGGGGGATTGATCAGCAGTACTCTTTTGTCGCGTGTGGTAACGCCCGTAGTTTACCAATTGATCCCGCCTGCTATTGAACAGGTTAAGGTTGTAGGACATGAGGAGAAAAGGAAGATAAATGAGCCGGCGCTTATATAATTTCGTAATAGTTCCGTATTTTTAGGGCTGATTCGAGAAACTCCAATCCTCTGAAAAATTGAATTCTATGAAAAAAATCTTACTGCCGTTTGTAAGTATGTTGTTGCTCCTTTGCGTTATCAACCAATCAGCGCAAGCACAATTGAAAAGGTTTAGTATTGGTCCTTTCGTTGAAGTAGGCTTTCCGACAGGCGATTTCGGTGATACTCATAATACAGGTTATGGTATTGGTCTGGGCGCCGATCTCAAGTTGGTTGCAGGTCTTACTGCTGTAGGTTCTGTAAGCTACTTCCGTTTCCCGGGCAAAACCGTTTCTACGCCAACAGGCAACTACGACGTTAAAAGCGCTAACGTGATCCCGATCCGTTTAGGTTTGAGATACAATCTTATTTCACTGTTGTATGTTAAAGTAGAAGGCGGTACCGCCAATTTTACCGGCGACTATAACAACGGGGTAGGCGCGTTAGTGGCTCCTGGTATCGGTATCCGTTTACTGGGCCTTGATGTGGAAGCAAAATATGAAGCCTGGTTCCATGATAAAACTCATGGCTTCTTCGGGCTGAAAGCGGGTTATAATTTCTAATTACTACTTCTTAAATTTAAAAGGGCCGGTCAGAACGTTGTTTCTGGCCGGCCCGCCTATTTTTGACAAACACTCAGAATAATTCTACCGTCCAGGTTTTCTCCAGTACTTCACCCGGCGCCAGTTGATTGATCCCCTCCTTCTCCTCCAGGTTACCGCTGGCATTCACGCTATCGGCAATCCCGCACCAGGGTTCAATACAAACGAAATCGGCATCTTTTGCCGCCCATATACCCATATAAGGGAATCCTTCGTAACTAACGGTAAGGCCGTGCGGCGTCTTTTTACTCCGGATGCTGATGGCGGTTGAAGCCAGCGACTTAAACACCAACGCATCTTTATAAAAGAGAGATTTCTTCAATGGCAAATCGCTGGTATGCGCCAGGAAAGGTACAGGCGTAAGCTCTACCTGTCCTTCTGCCGATAAAGGCCAGATACCGGCGTTTTCTTCTTTATTGAAAGAAAGATAATAGTCCTCATAACTGGTACCTTCTGCAAGCGGCACTTTAAACGCCGGGTGTGCGCCTACTGAAAACAACATTACGTTGGTATCGGTATTCTCTACACGATAAGTTACCTTCAATGTATTTCCATCCAGGCGGTAAGTAACATTGAACTTAAACCTGAACGGGTATACTTCATGAGACGCAGCGCTGTCTGCCAGCTGGAAGGTAGCCGACTGCCCGTCTTGCTGTACCACGGTAAACAACTGCTCCCTTGCAAAACCATGCCGGCCCAGCTTATAGGTCTGCCCTTTGTATTGATAGGCGTTTTGTTTCAACCCTCCTACTATCGGGAACAGCACCGGGCTTTTCTTCCCCCAGAACGCGGGATCGCCGCTCCAGAGATATTCGAGGTTCAGATCATTCCGGCGGATACTTTGCAATTCAGCGCCCTGCTCAGCCACCTGGACTGTAAGTTTTTCGTTAGCTATTTGTATCATGAGAAGAAGTTTTTTTTTCACGCAAAGAAACAAAGGAAGGCAAAGAGGCAAAGGATTTTTTTTAAGAAAATAAGAAGCGAAGAAATTTATTAAGGTATTAAGGAGGGAAGGAACAAAGAATGTATTTATATATTCTTGCCTTTTGCTCTCCTTACAAAAATCCTTTGTTTCTTATTTCTTACAAAAAACCTTCGCTGCTTATTTTCTTAAAAAAGTCCTTCGCTTCTTATTTTCTTAAAAAAAATCCTTTGCCTCTTTGCCTTCCTCTGCGTCTCTGCGTGCCATCACTGCCTGATGCGGAAGCCATAACCCAGCACCACTGTACCTGCACCGATGTTGTTCTTACCGTTGGCAGAACCTTTCTGGATGTTCAGGAAACCGTAGTTGCCGCCACCTTCGATAAAGATGGAGCTGCGACCGAATTGGTACGCTACGCCAACGTTACCGCTGATACCTACGTTCACTTTGTTAAGCTGATTTTTGATGTCTACATCTGCATCCAATGGCGTGGCCGGAAGAATTTGCGTCTGGCCTTGCGGATCGAGGTAAACAGGGCTGGTACCGGTAACAACCTGTTTAGCGCTGAGCAGGAAGCCTACGAACGGTCCTGCATCAACGTAGAGGCGGAAAGGCGACTTGCCCAGGTTCCAACCGAATTTAGCCAGGATAGGTACCATCAGGTAATTGAACTTCGCTTCGCTTTTGAAGTTGGCGTAGGTATATAAAGTACCCGGAGGCAATTGCGACGCCATACGGGGATCGGCAGGCATGGCCTGCAGCCCTTCTTTTTTACCTCCTTGTCCTGAGAAGTTTACCTGGGCCTGTATGGAGAATAATTTGCTGAAATGATATTCGCCAAAGATGCCGAATTCAGGCCCTAAACGGGATTTATACCCCTCGTTTAAAGGATTGCTTTCTTTACCGCCGGCAGAAAGGTTGGGAATACTGATACCGCCTCTTGCACCGAGGTCGATCTGTTGTGCATTAGCCTGGAGTCCGCAGAATGCGACAACAACTGGCATAAGCCATTTAAAGGAATGTTGGATTTTCATAACTAATGAATAGTTGTTAAATAGAAAGCATAAATGTAATCATTAATTAACATTACTTAGCCACCCGGCAATAAATGACAGTACTTCCCTGCCTTCCGGTTCGTTATGTAATTCGTGATACATCCGTTCCCATTCCTTGTATGTAAGCCATTGTTCGGGCGCTTTGGCAGCAAAGCTGCGGGAGCCTTCTATGGCTGTAAAAGCATCGGCGGTGCCATGTATTAAAAGTGTAGGAATCTTCAGTTCGGCGGCATGTTCAATACTCCATCTTCCATACTGTATCATATCATTGGCCAGCCGGAGACTCAGCTTATCATGTCGTAAAGGATCATTCGCAAATTTCGTGATGGCAGCCTGATCGTGGGAGATCTTGTTGATGTCGAGTCCCTGGTTGATCCTGAGATTGGGAGACAAGCTGCTGAGTAATTTCAATGTACTGCGGAGTACTGCCCCGGGGTTCCGGGCAACGATCAAAGCAGGAGCGGAAACTACGGCAGCCTGTATATCAGGCTGGCGTTTCAGGAGAAAACTCATCAGTATACCGCCGCCCATGCTGTGCCCATACATGACAACGGGAAGATGATAGGTAGCTTTGACATGGTCCAGGAAGGCGGAAAGATATGCAAACGTCCATTCATAGCCCCTGGACGCCCCTTTTTTACCATCGCTTTTTCCATGCCCGTAATGATCGATCCCTATCACAGCAAAGCCCTGCTGTTCAAAAAAGGCGGCTACATGTTCGTAGCGTCCTATATGCTCTCCTATTCCATGAACGATGATCATTACCCTGTTGAATTTTGCAGGAACCCAACTGGCGCCATGGAACCTGGTTTGCTCATAAGACCAGTAAAAATCTTTCATACCTGGAGTTTTAGTGCAGGAAATGACAATAAAGAATATCTTTATGCCCTGTTTTTTCAGGAAGATAAAAATAACCAATCCTTACACATGAGCAAACAAGATCCGGCTTCGCCGGTTTACAGCATTCCCCTCAGCTACCGGAGAATGGAGAATCTTCATATTGTGTTCTGGCTGCTGAAAGATATCAGCTGGTGTATGATATGGAAACCACTAGGCGTGGCGATGATCTTCCCTACGCTGATCATCTCTATTGTCATTGCCTGGAGAACCCGGCAGTTTATGTCGGAGCTTTGCCACAATGTTGCCATCACGGTTTGGATCACCGCCAACTCTTACTGGATGATCAGTGAATTTTTCCATTTCGACGCAATGGTGGTATATGGAGATATTACCTATAAACACCTGTCGCTGATCCCATTCTTTACGGGTATCCTGATCCTTGCCTGGTATTATATTTACTGGCAGCCGCGGCATAAAGAAACAACGGAAGTGATCAGTGAATAAGACGGGCTTTCATGACTTCGTGGATCCGGGTTTTCAGGGCGCCGGGGGCGCCGACTGTTACATTCACCAGGTAATAACGGCTGCCGTTGCGCAGCGCATCCCAACGCCAGTCGAGCTGGCTGGTGCTGCGCCTCTTATTGCTTTCGTACCACCAGGCGGTATACAAGGTAGATCCTGGCTTCTTTAAAACCGCCTGGAAAACCATGTTTCCATCCAGTTCTGTTTCTTCCACTTTCGAAAATTCATACCCACTTCCTTTCCAGCAGATCATAGGCTGATGATCTGAAAAATAGAAGGAAGGAATGGGTTTGATATACAACAACAGGTCTTGGGCCGTTTGCCTGATAACCTGGTCGTCTAGCCTGGTAGCCACGGTACCCGGCAATATGCCTACGTTTTCAGGCGCTATGGATTTCTGCCTGTGCGTATTTACTATCCAACTAACTCCCAGCACCAATGCCAACGGCAAAAACAGGGAACCATGATGTGCATTAACAACTGGTTCCTCATCGGGTTGCAGTTTACCATACCGCTTAACTATCCACTTGCTTAGCAAATAAGCAGGAAGTAATACATAGATCAGGAGGGCGCAGATCCCTACCAGTTCATGGGCGGGGTTTTCAGGCGGTATGGCCATCAATACCAGCACCACCATCCTGAAAAGATTGGAAAAGATGTTAAGCAGGACGATCAATGTTAATAACACCGTTACCCAACCCAGGGAGAGGCGTTTGTTAAACCGTTTCTGGAAGATCGCTATCAGTATAATACCGCATAAAAGAGAAGTGATCATCATGTTAAGACCCATACAGGCGGCATCTACACTGAATTCGTTATTGTTCAGCAGGATCACATTCCCCTGGGTTTTGACAGCCGGCGAAAAGATAGCGATGCTCTTGCCTACCACAGTACTAAACCATAAACGGATAGGAAAAGTAAAAACATTGGCAAAATAGCCGAATACCGGCGCTGCCAGGAAAGCCGCCAGGAAGGTAAGGATAGATATGCGCCGGCCCCCGGATTCTATCACAGATCCCGCAGCAAACAGAAGCCCGAAATAGCATACGGTATATACAGGCAGCCGCCAATAGATCACCCAGCAGACCAGCGATAAACATACGCAACGGAGCAGCGGTTTCCGGGTCGGCGTTGTTTGCCAGGCAGCGGCGATCGCCAGTATTGCCAGCAGGAAGACAGGACTTTTCCAGTTCAGGTATGCATGTAAAGTAAAACAAGCTATAATACCTATTACTGCCAGTAAAACGCTACGGATGATATGCGGATAATTTTTTAACATGCTGTCTTCTTCCTGCCAAAAAATAATTTTCCATACCTGACATAGGCAAGTATGCTTACCGCCAGTATAAACAGGGCCCATTCGTGAGGTTCGGGAACAGATCCATGCCCTTTCAGCGCAGCATTCTGCAACCCGATCTCGTTGTTCGCGATCTTATGCTTATCATAGTCGGCCTGTGTTTCCAGCACCAGTAAACTGGAAACAGGAGATACCACATATCCTTTGGCGGCAACGTCCATTAGCTTGTTTGTATCTGCCGGTTGCCTGGCGCTGGCTTCCAGCAGCCAGTGATAGGCAAACAGCCTGGCAAGATGATCGGGGCCCCGGGTAGCGCCGCTGTCCGGAGCCTGTACAATGCTGATCCCGGCGGCTGGAATATCAATTCTATCCTGCGCTTTTACCGGTAGGGAAAAAGTGCGTCGCTGAAGTTGCGTAACCAGTGACGACAATTCTCCTTTTTGCAAAGTGATCTGTTTGGCGGCGCTTAAAGACCCGATAAAGGGAGAAACCGTATCGCCTATATTGAACACAACAGGGTGATGAGATTGCAGGTATTGATTTAAGGAAGCAGAGAAAGAATCGAACGACAGGTCGCTTAAAAACGGTCCGCTCTTCCCTCCCGCCGTGATCACCAGCGTATTGTTGCCTGCCGGCACCCGGTGGAAGGGGAAAAGGGAAAACCGCAGTTGCTGCCTTTCTTCAAATACCTGTCTGGCATTGGAGGGATTGACAGAGATCCATTTCTGATCCTTGTATACATAAAGTTTTTTAGACCTTAGGGTTGTTACCAGTTGCAGGTAGTCTTTATAGGGCCAGTGGCGGTTGATGTCCAGGTATAAAGTATCAGGATCGAGCACCGAGATAGCTGGTTTGTAGGGTTGCAAAGTATAGCGGGTGTTATCGAACCGGAAAGCGCTGTTGGTTAAGCCGGGATCGGCAAAGGTTACTTTCCAGTCGTCGCTATACCTGCCTATGTTGCCAACTATATTATCTTTAGCCAGGTAAAACCCGTTGGGATATACGATGTTTATTGGTTTGTCTTCAAACTGCAGCTTTACATCATAACTGGCGGAATTACCGGCAGGCCCTTCAAACCAGCCGGGTTGATACGTTAACTGGCGATCGCCTGCCTGCAAAGGAGCCGTGATGCCAATTTTAAATTTCCTTGGAGCGTCTTGTGTTACCGGGAAAACGCGAACGGATACACGGTCGCCTTCCCTCCATTGAACGATGGATGGATCGCGGCGTTGTACGCCCACTACATCCCTGTAAGCAGCCATTGCTTTATCCCTGGTGGTAAGGATACCTTTTTCTTCGCGATCGCCGATCCAGAGAGATAAAGCTGTTACGGTTGCTCCTTCCGGCAGGTGAAAAGTATAGATTGCCTCTTCGGAAGTAGTCCAGCGGTGGGGATTGGTATTTTCTACAACAATTGTATGCTCCGTATAGGCGATGTGGTTAGATGGCCATACCTGCGCCCGGGTGTTCACACTGGCGGTTCGCAGGTAATCTCCATCCCACAATCTCTCCTCGGCATAATGGCGTTTATCGGCCAATACGCCAAGGATATTCAGGCGGTCTGTTTCCTCAACTATTGTTGTAGAGAACAGGCCGGTTGCCAGAACGAACAACGGATCATAATGCGCGTTGTCGTCAAATGACCTGTTGCCCATATCGGCGAAATCACCAAAGGCATCCAGCGTGATCCTTGTTCTCAGGATGCGGTTCATCATGGGAGTAAGTTCCAGTTGCTGGGCAACATTGATCCAGGCGGGTTGTTCATCGCTGCCTGGCGCTGTAGATTGCTTGTACAGCCTTTCGAAATGATTCAGGGAAGTGGCGTAGGTTATACAGTAAACCATTGCATATATGGTTACAATAGAAAGACCGGAGAAAAAGAAGTACCTGTATCTTTTCACCGGTAAAAAGAGCCTGTAAGCTATTAAGGAGTTATGAAGAAGGAGCAGTAAGGGAGCAAATGCTACAATGCCCATTCCGATAACTATCAATCCCACTACCCCTGCAAGGTATACAAAACCCATGGTCAACGCCGGCATCAGGGGAACGAGGAACGATACGCCGCTGGTGAATGCCAGTAAGCATTTCAACCATTCAGGGAACCGTTCAATGAACGATACAGCCAGGATATTTAAACAGAGCAACACTATTGACACGCCAAACCAAACAGCCATGGGAGAAAAGACATCAAACTGGAAATTAAGCGAGTAGGCGTCTATTACCAGCATAACCAGCAGGATCGATAAAGTTGCCCGCGGTTGGCTGTTCTTTTTGAATATTCTTGCCAATAGCAGTAGTACGGCATATAACAGGATTATAAAGTGGTTAACCAGTACTGCTTCGCTTCTTTGTTCGTTGGAAAAAACGAAGATGCCCAGCAAGCCTGTCATGATGGTTAACAATACCGCTCCCGCTATCAGCGGTAATTTTTTTAAAGGGGATTTTTCCATTTCAGGGATATTTACAACGCAAACCTATAAAATAAAAAGCACTTTGCAATACAAAGTGTAAAAATTATAAAGCTAGATAATAACCACAGGAGCTATTTGTGCTTACCAATAATCGGTTGCATCTTTTGAGCCAATGCTTTTTCCAAAACTGGCAATATAGACTCGCACCCGCCATGTAACTGCATTAGATTAAATCGTACTCTTAAACCAATTTGCTTTCCCCAATGGTACATTTGCAGGCCCTGTGTTTTATGTGAACGATGAAATCCCATGTGGGTCATAACTCGTACGAATATATCTTTCTCGACTTTTCCAACATACAGAATTCTGGAATGATAGCTGACTTTTTTCCTGATTGCCGGAACATGTCTTCTATTTGTGATTTTAAATGTTTCTGCAGCATTCAATATCTCTTTAATCTCATTGTCTGATATAACCTCGATCCAATAGATAACCGGGCCGGTGATAGTTTTAAGTTTGTTAAACATTTCAACAAATTGGCCGAAATGCAGGATGTTTGTTTCAAGGTAATTATCCGAGGTAGCACAATCGAATTCAAATGTAAAGTCTCCCTTTCTTCCTTTTTCACTAAAATCATTAAGGATTTTAACAGTGCCTGCTGAAACTTCTTTCAGAAAGTTCATAGTTTGTTCCATAGATATAAGAGTATTATAGATAAATATAAACCGGTTAGTTTTCATTTGAAATATATTTTCATCACCAAAACAGAAAACTCATCTACCGCCTCTCACATAAAAGCAAAAAACTATTACTCTCCATTCAAATACTACAAGCGTATTTTCGCCCCTTATTCCCCTACCCTCCTTTACCATCCATCCTTTAATAAGATCACTAAAAAATAATTTAACGGTATTTATAAAAAATCCTACCTTCATTTTCAAACAAAATATTAGTCAACCACCTTCCACTTCTTTCATCTTAATTGTGGCCCAGTGAATAAAATGAAAAACAAAGGAAATTGTCAACTCGATTGCTTTAACGATTTAGCAACGCTATAAACATTCACCAATTACTCAACCATAAAACAGAACCACGACAACGTGTAGTTCCATTACAAATCACGTCTTATTCACACACATTATGAGGTATGCAATGATCCGAAAATTATGCCTTTTAATGGTCTTGCTATGTGCTACCGGCAGCACATTACTGGCTCAAAAGACCATTACCGGAAAAGTAACAGGAGCCGCCGACGGCGCCCCCCTTCCCGGTGTTACAGTAACCGTTCCCGGCACCACTTCAGGCGCCACCACCAACGCACAGGGAACTTATACTGTTACCATTCCTAACAGTGCTACTACCCTTCAGTTCTCATTTATAGGATTTGAAACTCAAAAGATCAATGTCACGAACCAGACCACTATCAACGTCAGCCTCGTAGCTGCCAGCAAAGGCCTGGGAGAAGTACTGGTAGTAGGGTATGGTACCCAGACCCGCAGGGATGTAACAGGTACTATTTCATCCATCAAAGGGTCTGACATTAAAAACCTTCCCGTGAGCGATGCGGCAGCAGCCATGCAGGGCCGGGTAAGCGGCGTGGAAATAGTACGGTCCGACGGAGCGCCAGGCAGCTCGCCTTCCATCAGGGTACGTGGTACAGGTACCATTAACAACGCTGATCCGCTTATCATCATCGATGGTGTGCCGGCAGGAGGATTAAATGATATCAACCCGAATGATATCGCTTCCATGGAAATACTAAAAGACGCTTCCTCTTCCGCTATCTACGGTACCAGGGCGGCTAACGGCGTAGTGATCATCACTACCAAGAAAGGAAATTTCGGCGAAAAACTGAGAGCGTCTGTGAATGTTTACAGGGGCGTTTCCAATGTTTCCAGGTATATTCCCTTACTCACAGCGCCAGACCTGGTAACACTGAAACAGGAACGTTATACCAACGACGGCGTAGCCATTGAACCTATCTGGAAAGATCCTTATTACGCTACGCAACGCACCGACTGGCAACGCGCTCTTTTTACCACAGGCCATGTTACCAATGCAGACGTAAGCGTCAGGGGCGGTAACAATGCTTCCAACTACCTGCTCAGTGCCGGTTATTATAATGAACAGGGTATCATCACCAACTCCTACTTCAAAAGATATACGGCGCGTATCAACTCCGAACACAAGATCGGCAAACGTTTTAAAGTAGGTGAAAACCTGCAGCTGACATACAAACAAAACAGCGGTCCTGATACCTACTCCTCCCAGACAGGGCTGATCTTCAGTGCGCTCCGTTTCAATCCTGCTATCCCGGTATACAATCCTGATGGCAGCTTTGGTTCTTCCAAAGCCAGCAATGAACTGGGCGATATCAACAACCCGGTGTACACAGCGGTGACAACCGATACCTGGACCAAGAACTATCGCATGCTGGCAAACGTATACGGCGAATTGACCATCATCGACGGTCTTACTCTTCGTGGCAATTATGCATTCGATGGCAGTCTTACCAACCAATACAGTTTCTCTCCTAAAGTGCTGGATCAGACAAGGACCAGGGACCACGCAGAACTGTGGAACAGGAACGATTCTTATAACAGCCAGTTGAGTGAAGTATTCCTGACTTACGATAAAAGGATCAACAGTATTCACCATATTACCGCAACAGGCGGTTACTCCCAGCAAACTACGAACAGTTCTTATTTCCGTGCCGACAGATGGGGCTTTAACGACGAAGCGCCGGATCAACGCGTTTTAAGTAACGGTAACGACATCCACGACGCGCAAGGCAATTACCTGCCGGCTACCGGACTGGCATCTGCGTTTGTAAGAGGATTCTATGGGTATAAAGATAAATACCTCTTAACCGTCACATTCAGGGCGGATGGTTCTTCCAGGTTTGCCCCGGGACATCGTTGGGGTTACTTCCCTGCATTTTCTGCCGGTTGGAGGATCTCTGATGAACCATTCTTCAAAAACAACGTGAAAGCAGTAAGCAACTTAAAGATCACCGGCGGCTGGGGACAACTGGGTAACCAGAACGTAAATGATTTCCAATACCTGGCGCTGATCAACAAAGACCGCAGGTATAACTTTGGAGAAAATCCTTACACCGGCGTATGGAACTCACGTCTTGCCAACCCTGATATTACCTGGGAAAAAGCAGAAATGACGAACATCAGCCTGGAAGCCGGTTTCTTCCAGAACAGGCTGAATGCTACCATTACCTGGTTCAATAAAAATACCCGCGACATGTTGGTCCCCGCACCTGAAATGGATACGCATGGCACCTCCGGGATCCCCGACAGGAACCTGGGTGAGCTGAACAACAAAGGATGGGAAATTGAACTGAACTACCAGGGCGGAAAAGGTGAATTTAAATACAATGTAAGCGCCAATGCTTCCTTCATCAAAAATGAAGTGACCAAACTCTATGATCCCAACAGCTATATAGGTTCTACTCCTTACGGCCGCCAGGGACAAGAGATCTCCAGGACCTATGTAGGCCAGCCTATTGCTTCTTACTACGGATGGAAAACAGATGGCATTTATCAAACGCAGGCGGATATCGACAATGATCCGAATATCTCCAAAGATCCTAACAAGGGCAAAATCCGCCCCGGGGATGTAAGGTTCCTTGATACGAACAACGACGGTATCGTGAATGATCTCGACAGGGTTAATTTAGGCAGTCCTAACCCGAAAGTAGCGTATGGTATACAGGCCGGCGCCACCTATAAAGGTTTTGACCTGAGCGTATCGTTTGCCGGCGTTGGCGGAGTAAAATTATACAACGCAGATAAAATGCAGGGAATGGATGCCAACTATCCATACAACCTCTATGCAGATGCGCTGAACCGCTGGCATGGCGCAGGTACCAGCAATTCCGTACCGCGTATGACCCTGAATAACGACAACCAGAACAACAGGGTTTCTGATCGCTTCGTTGAGAACGGCGATTACCTGGCGCTGAAGAATATCTCTCTCGGCTATACGATCCCTTCAAAGATCTGGGGCAACAGCGGAATCTCTGATCTGCATATCTACATTGCTGCACAGAACCTGTTCATGATCACCAACTACTCAGGTCTTACACCCCAGTTGGGATATAACTATGGTACTTCAGATGGCAACCGCCAGAGAGGCGTAGACGTGGCTGCTTATCCACAGGCAAGGACATTTACATTTGGCGGAACCCTTAACTTTTAATTCAGACTACTATGCAATCCATGAGAAATATATTATTCATCGGTATGACGGCCTCGCTTGCTTTAGGGGCATGTAAAAGCGTATTGGATGTGAACCCGCAGGGCAACTACTCGACCGGCAACTACTGGCGAAACCAGAGCGATGCAGTTGATGGCGTTACCGGTATATACAATGTTTTACTGGAAGAAGATTATACAGGGTTTAATGAATTTGTTTTTGACAACTGTTCAGACGACCAGGTAAGAGGCGGCGACCATGACTATGACGCGGCGATAGAGGACTTCTCTTATGATCCTTCTACTTACAGCGTAAGAGTGGGATGGCGCTGGAAATATGAAACGATCAACCGCGCCAACAACGTACTGATCTACGTTCCAAAGATCACAAATATTGACGCCGCTATAAAAAACAGGTGCCTGGGAGAAGCTCATTTCTTCCGTGCCTTTTCGTACTGGCGCCTGCTGCTGATCTATGGAGAAGCGCCTATCATCACAGAAGATGACGTATTGAAAGCGAATTACAACAAACCAAAAGTAACGGCCGATGAACTGCGTGCGCAGATTGAATCTGACCTGAATGCGGCGGCCGACCTGCTGCCTGAATCGTACGGCGATGCCGATAAAGGCCGCGTAAGCAAAGGCACTGCCTATGGCCTGCTTTGCAAGTTATACATGGAATGGAATAAACTGGATCAGGCAATTGTTGCAGGCAACAAAGTGATCACTAACTCAAACTATGCGCTGGCCACTAATTATGGCGATAATTTCAAAGTGGCTACCGGCAATAATTCTGAAATGCTGCTGGCAGTTCAGACAGTAGATGGAGCCGGCTACTCAGATTTCATCACTTACCATGCTCCACGTAACTGGAACGGATGGAGTTTCTTCTACCCGACCAAAGGGCTGGTAGATGAGTTTGAAGCAGGCGATCCGCGTAAAGACATCTGTATTATGAAACCAGGCGATAAGGTGAATATAGGCACCGGCATTGCAACCTATGAGGCAAGTGCGTCATGGAGCGGTTACCATTATGCCAAGTTCTGTTCCTGGAAGCCATCCGGGGGCCTGGATTATTCTCTTAAAACGCCATTGATGAGATCTGCCGATATTTACCTGCTGGTAGCAGAAGCCAAGATCCGTTTGCATGGTGCAGGCGCCGGCGATGCAGAGATCAATGCAGTTCGCAGTCGCGCTTCCAAAGCATTGAAACCTGTTGTAAATGGCACCATGGCCAACCTGATGCATGAAAGAAGAGTTGAACTTTGCGGCGAGAATGAAAGACACCAGGACCTGATACGCTGGGACAAAGCAGGGTTGATCAATATTGCCGACATCTATGCTAAACCAAAGCTGGCGTATGACGGAACAGAGATCTCAAGAGGCGGCAAAGGAAGAAAGTTCTCCAAGCCTAAAAACTATTACTTCCCTATTCCGCAGCAGGAAATAGACAGAAGTAAAGGAACATTGAAACAGAATCCGAATTTCTAAATACGTGATTAAATAAACGAAAAAGCGGCTGCATCAAATTTGAGGCAGCCGCTTTTTCATGCATTTAACAGGTAATGCGCTCCGGGAGTTCCTTTGTATTGATATCTCACCCATAAAAAAACCCCTCTACCAGGTAGAAGGGCTTTTTGGAAAATAGCTGATATTAATTATTTGGTACTGAATTTATACACAGTGGTCTGAGAATAGGTTTCGCCTGGTTTCAGCACTACGCTTGGGAAGGAAGGCTGATTAGGCGAATCAGGGAAATGTTGTGTTTCCAGGCACAAGGCGGCATGCTGGCCATATTTCTGACCGCCGCGTGTATTCGTAAGCGTACCATCCAGGAAGTTACCAGTATAGAACTGGATGCCTGGCTGGGTGGTAGCCACTTCCATTACACGGCCGCTGGTTGGATCGTACAGCGTTGCAATGGTTGCCATCTCTCCATCTTTTTTATCCAGTACAAAGTTGTGATCGTAACCGCCTTTCACTTTATCGATATCTGCACCGATCTTTTTACCGGTTGTGAAGTTCATTGGAGTGCCATCTACAGGGTCCAGTTTTCCTGTCGGGATCAGTTTATCATTTACCGGGGTATAACGGCTTGCTTTCAGGGTCAGTTCGTGGCCCAGGATAGTGCTTTCTTTACCGGCAGACAGGTTAAAGTATGCGTGGTTAGTAAGGTTCAAGACAGTTGGCTTGTCTGTGGTTGCCTTATAACTGATCTGCAGCGCATTGTCAGGAGTTACGGTATATACCACGGTAGCCACCAGGTTACCCGGATATCCTTCTTCCCCATCTTTACTGTTATATACTAACTGCAGGCTGCTGTCGCCGGCCGGAGTAGCTGTCCATACCACTTTGTCGAAGCCTTTTAAACCGCCATGCAAACTGTTGCCGTGGTCGTTGGCTGCCAGTGTATACTCTTTGCCATCCAATTTGAATTTGGCATTGGCAATACGGTTGGCATAACGTCCTACCAGGGCGCCAAAGTAAGGCTGGCCTTTTTGCTGGTAACCGGATAATGAATCGTAAGAAAGAACAACATTGCCTTTCTGACCTTGTTTGTCGGCAGTGATGATATCAGTGATGATACCGCCATAGTTCAGGATCTTAACTTCCATTCCGCTGGCATTTTTCAGTGTATATTGCAACACTTCCTGGCCGTCAACCTCGCCGAATTTTACGGGGCCCTGGGCGGCGGTAGTAGCTACTGAATCCTGCTTACTCTCTTCACCTTCCTTAGGGGCGGTGTTGTTGTTACAAGAGGCCAGAATGGCGCCGCTGGAGATCAAAAGGGCTGTAAGTGCCCTGACATTCCTATTCATAACGTTTTTTTGGTATTAAGTGAAAAAGAAGTTCCCAATATCGGGATATTTTCTGAAATTCATGGCTCACTTCTTCTCAATTTTTATATCATTAGTCTCATTCCCGGCTGCCTGGCCCCGGGCAAAGAAACTCTTCTTCAACCTTTCCCTGCGCCGGCCCTAAAGAACTTTACAGGCACGGCTTACCTCCTGATATAAAACGACCGCGATACCGGCAATGCAGACTTGAATATGCCATTGATCCCATACTGCCATGCAACAACAGTGACCTTTACGGGAAGCCTGGCGCGTGGAGGGAGCGCCGTAAAATAAAGCCTGTTATCTTTAACATAAGCCGGTCCCTCTTTTACGTAATAGGAAACCGGGAGGCCGGAGGAAGCCTTTGCGGAAAGCGGCATTGACCCTGCTCCCGGTTGCTGATCGGGTAATTCTTCAAATGATATTTCCTGTGCCTCCCCGTTTTTTAACGGCAACGGTATCTTTATATTTACCTGCTGCACGATGCTTTTGAACCGGTCATCCCCTTTGTTACTTGCCAGCAACCAGATATCGTTGCTCCGCTTCGCGTTATTCAATCCCATCCTGTAAAAGTCCAGCACGAAAGTAGTATCATCGATCTTCTTTACGGGCCCGCAGATCCGGTTGATCTCCAACAGCCCCGAGGCTGTTGCCTGAGCAGGCGCCAGGCGCGTAGAATCTGAAAAAAAGGCCTGGAGATGAAAAGTAATCCCGTCGTTTCCCGGTTGAAACGCTGCTGTAAAAACCGCGTGTGTATTGTTAGGTTTCAATACTTTCCCATCCTGTATAAACCCTATGAACTGCCTTTGTTTACCTCTCGCGGCATTGTAAAAAGCCTCCGTTGCCTCAGCCATTTCCCTGTCAAACACCCAGGCGGCATACCGTTTATCGCCCCGGTAACGGTTGTAAGGGGCGGCAGGTGCCGCAGGCAGGCTGTCTTTACGCCACCTGTCTGCCAGCCAGCCCGATTGCGGCCTAAGGGCGCGTAAACCGTTCTTTTGCCAACGGTAGCGCATTGCCTTGCGAAGAAACAAACACACATACCTGGTCAATTCATCGGAGGCATCGAAATGTCCATGCCCTGCATCTGCAAACAAGGTGATAACACTGAGCGGGTTGGATTGGATAAAATCAAAAGCGGGAGAAATGCGATCTTCCCACCATTCGTATTCCCCCATTATGAACAGGGAGGGTACCCCGTTAATATTCCGGCCATGCCAGTTGGGATTAGGGCGCCCGCTTCCTGTCAGCGGCGTCAGTGGCGCATCGCCGTGCAGGGAGATCAAAGCCAGGGTTCTGCCGGGATTCCAGGCGGCAAAGTTCCAGGGGAAGCTCGCAAGGGCGGAATGCCCTATAGGGATAACCGGCGCAGAGGCTAGCCCACCGTAGCCCGATAAATCCGCCAGCTTGTCCATTATATGTTGGAAATACGTAGGGTCGTTACTGTTAAAATCAAACATCTGTGAGATAGCAGGAGTTACCCATACCTCTCCTATCCCCAATTCAGCCAGCGTTTTACGGAATTCAGGATGTTCCAGCATCGTTTCTTCCGTCATATTATGCTGGGCAAAAACAACGGCCTTTAACTGTTTGCAGTTTTCCGGGATCCATAAAAATGCCTGCGGGCAGTCATTGGTTTCGGAGGAGCGTGTACTATCAACAACGCAGCTCCACTGCCATACCTGCGCCATTGCCGGTAACGGGAAACAACATAACAGGAGTATGTATATTCTCCTCATGTTATCTTACATGATTTTACTTCATTAATCCTTCCGCCTTCATCTGATCCCAGAACGAATGCGGGATCTCTTTATTCACCAGGTCGTAGTTCTCCTTTACCCTGTTTGCTTTCGTAGTATTTACCGCTACGCTTTTCACACCGGGAACGTTAAGGCCAAACTGCAGGCATGCTTCCACCGGCCTGATACCGTTGCTTTCGCATAGGTTGTTGAACTTCTCCCTCCATTCGAAATACGGTTTGTCTTCCTGCCGGGAAGGATCCAGTTTCCGGTAGTCGAAATATTCGCTGCCCAGCAGGAAACCTGAATGATATACCGCGGAATTGATGATATGCACTCCTTTGCTGCTTTGTTCGGCAATGAACTGCAAAAGCGCCGGCGGGTGGGTAAAAACGGTTAAGCTGTTGGCAATCATCATCCAGTCAAGGTTTATATCCTGGGATATGCGTTTCAGGATGGTCCAGTCTTTTGCTCCAACGCCTACAGCTGCTACCAATCCTTTTGCCTTCAGATCGAACAGGGCCTGGTATGCCTGCAGGATGTCATCGTACAGCTGCATCCAATGCTTTTCATCTTTTGCCTTTGCCAGGTACTCGTCGGGATCATGCACGGATACCAGCTGCGGCAGGTAGGCTCCCAATAATTCGTTACCCTGTTCGAAACATTCTATGATCCCGTTGTAGCTGATCCTTTGTACGGCGTCATGTTTCAGCGCTTTCCAGACACCAGGCTCAAATGTAGGTTCAGGAGTTTTCAATTCAGTTCTATACCATCCCAGTTTATTGCTGATGACGATATTGTTGGGCGATGTACCCAATTCTTTCAGCACTGTTCCCAGGGTTTCCAGCGCCAGTCCTGCGCCATATTTGCCGGCAGAATCGAACACCGTAAGGCCGGGGGAATGGGCGATACATGCTTCAACAATATTGTATTTCTCCTGGTAATCGACGGCGGTGAAGAGGTTGCCCAGACCGCTCGTTCCAAAGATCAACCGGGGAAATGGCTGACCGTTCATTAACAATGCAGCACTCATAAGGGAGTGGGTATTTCAGTTGTGAATATTGTTATTAATCGAGGCTGATCATGGCCTTTACTAATTCCGGCTTAACTATCAGGGAAGGAAAATCATTCACCACATCATCAAACTGCAATTTATGCGTGATATATTTTTCAGGGTTGATCAAACCCAGCCTGATACTCTCTAATACGTGGCTGAAGTCGGCCTTTGTTGCGTTCCTGCTGCTCATAAGCGTCCCTTCACGTTTGTGGAATTCGGGATGACTGAAAGAGATATCTCCTTTCTGCAAACCTACCAGTACATACCTGCCGGCATGCGACATATACCGGAAGGCGTTGTTGATGGCGTTCAGGTTACCTGTAGCATCGATCACCACGGTAGGCATATCTCCGTTTGTCGCTTCCCGCAACTGCTCTTCCAGCCCTTCGGCCGCCGCATTCAGGACAACTTTTACGCCGCTGATACGCTTAGCCCATGCAAGGCGGTTTTCATTAACATCCATGGCTATGACATTTGCCCCGGCAATGGAAGCCATTTCCATTGTGGCCAACCCAATAGGCCCCGCCCCGATCACCAGCACATTTTCGCCAGCTGCAACCGCTCCCCGCCTAATCCCGTGTGCCGCAATGGCAAAGGGTTCTACCAGGGCTAATGTGTCAAGGTCCAGCCCTGTTGCCGGCAGCAGTAAATGCGATGGCACCTGCAGGTATTCGGCCATCCCTCCGTCTGTATGCACGCCTATCACTTTCATGTTCTGGCAGCAATTTGTATGGCCTGTTCTGCAAGCGATGCAATTACCGCAATGCTGGTAAGGAATAACAGTTACAATATCGCCTTTCTTAATACCGGGAACGTCTCCTTCTTCATATTCGGCCGCCAGTTCATGTCCCAGGACCCGGGGATAATTGAAATACGGCTGTACACCCCGGAACGCGTGAATATCCGTTCCGCAAATACCGATACGGCGTATTTTTATAACAGAATATCCCGGCTTGGATTCAGGCTTGGAGACTTCTTTATATTCCATCTCACCGGGTGTCTTACAGGCTATGATCTTCATGATTTCTATAGATTTTTAAACCCTTTTTCTTACCGGGTTACGCTACTGTATCTTTAGTTACAAGATACTGATACCGGCAAAGAAATCGGTTGCTTGTATACCGTTCAGGGTATGTATTCTCAAAAATAGCACTAGCCCGGCCTTTAATTTTTACACATATCGACAAAAACGCTGTACGATATCGATTTCTGTAAATTCCCCCGGCTTTGTCCTTACTTCACTGCAACCCTTACGGTAGTAGTATTGGCGATATTGGAAGCAGCGGCAATACCTAACAGGAGCGGCGCCCCTGTTGTCCACCTGCTTTCGCCCAGCTGCCGCCAGGAATGGCCATCATCCGAACCCCAGCCTGTCAGAAGGTTTCCTTTTCTTGTTATTTTTATCCAGTACCGCCCTGTGAGTCTGCCATTCGTTACGGCCGGCGCTGCAAGGGCCTGCCGGCTGATAATGGCAGAAGTCCCGGCGCCGCTGCCTTGCGACAACTCGGCAAACCAGTTTGGCGCTTCCAGTTCTTTGGCAACAACAGGGCGGATCAGCAATGCGAGAAATGGCGACGCTTCCCTCAGATCCGCCCTAACCATCGGCCCTACTGCAGTGAACTGGGAGCTGGGCTGCGGGTATAGTTCCATGATCATCTCATCGTTCTTCTTCAGTTTCCTGTAGGTGTAGTTAAAAGCCGGGGGCAGACTATCTTTTAACATACCTCCCGCTTCTATCCTGAAAATATCTTCACCGGCCAACGCGTAGCCGGGTTTATTGACTGAACCTATATCGATATTGTGCCAATCCCTGGGTAAACCGCCCCCGTAACCGGATACGGGGAAAGAGGGCAACGACTCGCCGTTATTACCCGTACCTGTTACGGTGTAGTAATAAAGTTTCCCGTTTTTAATGCCGGAATCAGAGAATATGTTTTCTTCCGCAACACCAATGGTCACAAATGGTCCTTCTCTTTTCTCCGCCCGTTTCACTTTGTAAGCAGTAGCGCCTCGCATCCGGACCCACGACAACAGGTTACTACCCGGTTTAGCTTCCAGTTGCAGGCCCGCAGGGCTTAACATAGTTATTGGCGCAGGCAGATGCTGTGCAGCCGGGGAATCGATGGTATAAAACAAAGTGCCATAACCGGGATGGTCGGCTCCCGGGTTGCCCGGGCCTTCCGGCCGCAGCTTTTCGGCGGCCCTGGCGATATAGGGGGCGTTTAACCCCATCCGTTTTACATAATGATTGTAAACCTGTTCGTATACCGCGCGCAGGTTACCCCGGGCTATTTCCGAAGGCCGCTGGTGCAGGTATTTGCCCGTGCGGTCTATCGCCGGCGTGTAGGGTATCCCGTTATCGCCCAGGTTGTACCTGGCCGTGTACTCAAATCCTTTCAACAAACGGTTACCGGCATACGAATAGAGGTCCAATCCCTGGTGCCAGGCCATTTCACTGCATTCAGCCAGCATGCCGATACCGAGTTGTGAATGCGCCTGGTCGCGCCCTGTTTCCTGTACCTGTCCCTGGTCGTTAATGATATAATTGGTAAGAGAGCCATTTCCCCAGCCATTCACATAATAGCGGATAGCCCGCTCGAAGATCCCGCGATTGTTGCAATAGATCCCGATTGCCATTACAGTTTTAAGCGCTGCTCCATCCCAGTTGCCATTTGCGAAGGGAGCAAATTCCGCCACAACAGGATAAATTACATTAAGGAAATGTTGTTCCGTACGCTTTGCCGCAGCTTCAGCGGTTCCCCGGTTTCGGAATTAATGACCTTACCCGTCACGGTCTTGTTTTGCGCCCATAGAAAATTGGAGAGCAGAATGAATAATAATGTCCCGAAACTTCGGGTAAACATTGATAAGTGGAATTTAATCATACCAGTTTTTTTAAATGGCTGTGAACGTGGAGATAGAATAGTTGATAACGTGAAATCCTGGATCGCCAGCGGAGAGCGATGTAGCCTTCCGCCGGTAATGCAAATTAAACACTCACATTCCCTATTTATAAGGGGAGTATTCGCATAAAAAGGGGTGTGTTTTGTGAATTTAAGGCAGCGGGAGCTGCCAGGGGCTTGCTTTTACACTGAACGGGAAAATATCCTGTGTTATACAGGTTTTTGTTTTACCCGCCTTTTCCGGGTTTCAATTTTTTCGAGGCTGTATTTATCTTCAAACACCTTGCGATACCGCCGGATATATTCAGATGGGTTCATGCCAAATACTTTATTGAATTGGGCGCGGAAGAACTTTACATCATTTATTCCCACCTGGAACCCGATTTCGTTTACATTCAGGCTGGTATTGATCATCAGTTCCGCCGCTTTCCGCAAACGCACGAACCTTACAAATCCCCGCAATGATTCGCCGGATACCAGTCTTATTTTTTTATAGACAGATGAATGGCTCATGCCTATTTCCCTTGCCAGGATCTTGATATTAAAATCGTCGTTATCCAGGTTAGCTTCAACGATCTCTATGCATCTTTCAACAAACTGTTTGTACTGGCCCGATACTTTGGAGTCGTTCTTCCGCAAGGTTACCTCGTTGAGGAAGTAATTCCGGAGATTGCTCCTTGTTTGTAAGGCCGTTTGCACGGCGGCCTGCAGGAATTCTTTTTCAAAGGGTTTGGTTATATAATGATCCCCTCCCACTTCGGCGCTTTCCAGTTTGATCTCTTCAGATGAAGTACCTGTTAGCAGGATAACGGGAATGGTGTTGAGCGCCGGGTTAGTTTTAATTGCTTTGCAAAGTTCAATGCCCGACATAGATTGCATCCTGATATCGCTGATCACTATATTGGGGATTATTGCCGTTGTTTTTTCCAGTCCTTCTTTTCCATCGGCTGCTTCCTCTATGTTGAAGCCTGTCTTAAACATGTTGGAAATATATTGCCTGATCTGCGGATCATCGTCTACGATCAGCATAGTAGGCTTGGAACTGATCAAGGCGCCAAGCGCTTCTTCAGCAGGGCTTCCGGTAGTTGTTTCTGGAAGTATATCCTCGGCCATTTCCTGGAGCAACGGGGTTATGGCAGGTGCTGGGCCGCTTTCGGCAACCTCCGTTTGCTGTTCAATTCCGGGCGGCAATGTGATGCTGAAAACTGTTCCTTTCCCCTCCCGGCTTTCAAATGTTACCCTGCCTTTATGCAACTCTGTAAACTGCTTAACGAGGTATAACCCGATGCCGAAACCTGGTTTCTGTGCATGTTCAATGCCTTCTGAGCGGAAGAATTTTTCAAAGATGCGATGCGCACTGGCAGCCGGGATGCCGCAACCGGAATCTTCTATCGTTATGTCGGCTTTCCTGAACAACAGCAACTGATCCAGCAACCGCAACAGCCTGCGGGCATTCCGGTAAATGATATTCAGCTCAGGATGATGATTGGTATTAAACTCCTGCCTGGCGATCAGGACTTTGATCGGGTTGATAATAAGGGTAAGCGGCGTACGGAATTCGTGTGATACATTGGTGAAAAATGCAATCTTCTTTTCATTCAACTCTCTTTCTTTCTCTGTCTGCATATTTGCCAACGCAACCTGGTACTTCAATCTTCTCTGTCGCTTCGTGTACACCAAATATATGTATGCGATGCCCAAAACGATTATCATATAACCCAGGTAAGCCCACCAGGAGGCATACCAGGGAGGCAGTACGATAATTTCAAGAGAAAGCTCATTATCTATCCACTGCCCTTCCGGGTTCGTACTTTTTACCCGGAATATATAACGCCCGCTGTTCAGGTGAGTGTAGGTAGCCACGCTGTTGTTCCCGGCCTGGTTCCAGCTTTTATCCCATCCTTCCATGTAATAGGAATAGGAGATCTTGTTGGATGTGGAGAAATCAAGAGCTGTAAAGTCGAAAGAAAAAATAGCGTTGCGGTAAGGCACTTCAATGCTTTTTATTTCATCGTCAGTTCTCTTTTTAATATAATCCAGGCGCTGCCCCAAGCCGTATCCCTGCACCATTACCCACACATCCCCGTTAGCCGTCAGCTCAATCGATGCCACATCATACTTTTTTTCCTGCCGCCCATTGGCCATAAAGCACATATTCCGTTGGCTGGCCTGCAGCCACTTCTTCAGGTTTGGTATCCTGACCTTTGGCTGGCCTGGTATCTTTAATGATGGTGTAATAGTTTTCCTGTACATAAAGGAAAATAAATCCCTTGTTGTAGAGCAGCTCTTTCAGCAGGGCTTCTACCGGCTCTTTCTTTGTCAGCGGCCTTTTCAGGTTTACATAAATGTTATCTAACAGGTGTTCTTCGTAAGCGAACCTGGTACCGTAAACAGCTCTTATTTCATTCAACGCTGTTTTCAGGTTCACCTGTTGTTGAGCAAATAGCTTCCCCGGCAGTGTTGCCCACAGGCAACACAGGACAAATAGCAATCGTCTGTACATGCAATTAATTTTGGCTGATAATTAAATGATTCGCGTTTCTTTTAATTTTTAGATTAAACACTTTCCTGATCACAAAGAGGATATCTTCGGCGCTGGCTGCCGGCACAGTTCCTGAAAGCCTTTTCCCGGCTAATTCCGGCGCTTCCAGTGTGATTTCATACCCATAGTTGTCTTCCAGTACTTCTAATATTTCCCGGAGCGAATACCCGTCCAGGTCCAGTTCATTGGTCGTCCAGGCTTTATTAGCCTGTGGTTTCCTTTCCATTGGCGCCAGCAGTTGCCTGCTGCTATCGTAAACAAAAGCCTCTCCCGGTTTCAGTATTTTGACAAATGCTTCCGGGCCGTTCTTTTCGATCCTGAGGCTGCCTTCCAACAGGGAGATCTCTGTCAGGCCACGTCTGTTCCGAACATTAAACTTGGTTCCCAATACAGTAAGCGCCAGATCGCTTACATGTACCTGGAAAGAATCTGATTGTTGCAAACGGTTTTTGATCGCAACATGTTTTACTTCAAAGTAGGCTTCCCCGTTCAGCCAGATCTCTCTTGGCTTATCTGACTTCCAGGAGCGTAAAAAATGGATGGATGAATTACCGTTTAAGGTAACTGCCGATTCGTCGGGTAATATTACCCGTTCGTGATCTGCAAAAGTTGTGGCATAGGTTTTTTCGCCATGCGAAGTCCATTCTCTTAATATCAATATAGAAAACAGTACTGCGGCAGCAGCGGCCGACCATTTGAAAATAAGTTTTAATGGTTGATAACGTCGGCGCCGCTCCTCGTACCCGGCAATTTCATTTTTTATTTTATCCCAGAGCTGTAAACGGTCGGTTGCTGGCATATAGGCCGGTTGCTTATTCAGCAACAATATCCAGGTGCGCGCTTCTTCCATGAACAGCCTTTTATCCGGATACTGTTGAATTAACTGCTCCCAGTATGCGATGGCATCGGCATCCCGGTTCAATATATGGCGTACAAACTCTTCATCTTCGAAGAATGCAGTAGCTGTGTATTGTCCATAATCCCTGATCTTTTTCTCCATAGCTATTTATACATACACGACAATCCCCGGTTTTATCCCTTCCCGGGATTAAAAAATTAATAATTTCTTTTTTCTGCCATAAAAATGAACAAATTTCAAAAAACGCGTCATTATAAAGGCTGCATTAGATTTTTTTCAAAGAAAGAGCAGCAAGTAAAATAAGGAGATCAGATTTGGACAGGTATTGCCTGAGGGTATCAATTGCTTTATACAGCAATTTGTAGGTGCTGGAAACGGAAAGCTGCATCAATGCGGCTATTTCATCGTATTCCATTTCTTCGTAATAGCGTAAATGTATAATTTCTCTTTGCCTGGGCGTCATTTTTTCCAGGGCTGCTTTCAGGTTACGCCGTATGTTTTCCAGGCGTTCGCGGCTGATGATAGTATGGTCATAAGCCAGTTCCTGTTCCAGTTCCGGCCACTCGTCGAACACTGAAAAGGTATATTTCCGTTGCCGGGCATCCAGCAAACGCAGTAATACCCGGCGAAACGATTTATATAAGTAGTTTTTTACAGAACCAGTTTCTTTAATACTGTCCCTGTTCTTCCAGAGTTTAACAAACAATTCCTGCAGGGCGTCTTCGATAAGGTGATTATCTGCAGAAAAACGATGCCCGTAGTTAAAAAGAGGGAAATAGTATTTATCAAAGATCACCTGCAGGGAGGATTCATCTCCTGAACGAAAAGCATCCCATATATCTCTTTCATCCTGCATGATATCTGACAAATTCAGTTGTGCTGCGAAATTGCTGAAAATGTTTTACATTTCAAATATCCGCGCTGAATGGCCAGCTATCCTACTATTTACCTGCGCCTATCCTCAGCACAGTAAAAGAGTTAGGCGCTACTGTTAACGGAACAACGTTGCCGCTTACGTTAATTGCAGCAACCACAGGCTGAACTGGTTGCGCATCAAATTTATTTGAGCCAACAGGGTTGTCGCCCGTCAATGTTGTAAGCGTAGCTTTCTTTGCAAGGCTTTTCCGGCCCTGGAATTGAATCTTCGGACTCGCCGGTTGCTGGCCTGCATTTACGATCTTCACGATAATATCGTTCGTTTTTTTATCGAAAACGGCGCTTGCATACAGGCTATCCTGCCCCGATACCGCTTCGTTGCCCGACACCAGCGGCAATACATTTGTTCCTTTATTCAGGCTATATAATTTCTGTACATGGTAGCTGGGCGTAGGCACTACTTTCATACTGTTTACCCAGATCAGGTCGGGCGCCCATTGCCACTGTTCTGCATTGGCGAAAAGCGGTGCATAGGAAGCCATCTGAACAACATCCGCGTTCCGTTCGAGTCCTGTAAGGAACGCTGCTTCGGCAATGGCGGCACGGAGCGTGTTGCGGTCGGCCCCTACAAAATCTTTCGTTTCATGAGCGGCGTATTCGCCCGCAAATACTTTTGAACCTGTTCTCGGGTAATTATCGTAACGACGCGCATTGGAAAGGAACCATTCAGGATTCCTGTAATAATGTTCGTCAATAAAATCAGCTTTCATTTTACGAAGCGTATCATTCAGGAAGTTGAAACGATCGCCATTCGGATCAGTACCGGAACTAAATACCAGTTTGATCTCGGGATGCGCTGCTTTTAGCTGGCGGGCAAATTCGCTGGCCCGTTCGATGTATTGCGGTCCCCAGTTTTCGTTCCCTACTCCTATCATCGTCAGGTTAAAGGGCTCGGGATGTCCCATCGCCGCGCGAACTTTTCCCCATTCGCTGGTTGCCGGGCCATTTGCAAATTCCACGAGGTCGATGGCGTCCTGGATGTAAGGCTGCAGTTCTTCCATGGGCGCCAGTTCGGCGGTATTGAACTGGCAGGCCATACCGCAGTTCAGGATCGGTAATGGTGCGGCGCCAATATCTTCTGCCAGCTGGAAATATTCAAAGAAACCCAGGCCGAAGCTCTGGAAGTAGTCTGGTGTCAGGCGATGACTGAATTCCGTGTTCCATCGGTTGATGATCAATTCCCGGTTCTCTATCGGTCCTATGGTTTTCTTCCATTGAAAACGGTTGGCCAGATCGCGGCCTTCCACAATACAACCGCCTGGGAAACGGATAAAGCCGGGCTTCATATCCGCCAGCATCTGTACCATATCCGCCCGCAGACCATTCCGCCTGTTCTTCCAGGTATTGGAAGGGAACAGCGAGATTATATCCAGGTCGATCATTCCGTTGCCTTCCAACCACAAGGTCAGTTTAGCTGCCGGTTCGTCGGCCGTTGCGCGCAGGGTGATCTCTTTCTTTGCCCACTTACCGCCTGTTGGCGCGGCTTCGAATGCACTTTCGCCTATTACTTTACCAGAGGGAGTGAGCAACTCTGCATGCACAGTGATGCCGGGTGCGGCAGTACGGAACATGGCAGACAGGTAGTATTCAGTACCCTGGCGGATGCCCATCCCGCGGAAGCCTTCGTTGGTAAGGCCAAACTCACGTTTGCCGCGGTTATTGACCTTCACCTGCAAGTAGTTCGGATTCGCTTTGTTATAGGTTGTGCTATGTACAACCAGTATATCGCCTTCTTCTTTGCGGCCATTCAACGTCCAACCCATGAGTGGCGAATTAAATTCGAACGACCTGTTCTTCACCAATTCAGCATACAACCCTCCGTCTGCTCCCATATTAATGTCTTCAAAAAAGACACCGTACATGGTTGGTTGTATTTCCGCACCCAGCTGGCCTGCAGATACAGTGAACGTTTTCTGTTGCGCCGCGGCCGGCTGAAGAACGGTCAGCAGGCTGCAGAGCGGAAGCAAATATTTTAAATACATACGATGTATAGAAAATTTACAAGTGAATAAATAATACTTACCTGACAATGGCAGAGCGCTGCAGGAGCGTATCAGGAACGAAGTTCAGGAAAGCATAGAAGTTGACGTTATATCGTTTTCTGTCGACTTTGTAATAGAACGCTCCCTTCTTTGAACTCAGTTTATCTTTATCTGCCAGTTTAACAAGCAACTTGGTAGAGAGGATCTTACGACTAAAATTCCCTTTATCGAAAGTTGTATTGTAGACAGATTCATATAACTGCTGCAATTGCGGAATGGTGAACTTATCAGGCAGAAGTTCCAGCAGCAGCGGGTGCAAGGCTGCTTTATACCGTAGTTTTTCTTTTGCCAGGTCTACCATTTTTTTATGATCGAAGATCAGTTCCGGGTGCCGGTTGATAGAAAACCAGACGGGATGGAAATCTTCATGCAACTGCTCTTTATAACGCTGGATATCTATCAACGCGGTGAAGGCTACCGATACTGTTCTTTCCACGCTATCCCTGTCGGGAGCGCTGAAAGTATGCAATTGCTCCATATAGATACCATCGAGTCCTGTAAGGTTTTTCAGTACCCTGGCAGCTGCATCTTCCGCACTTTCATTTTCCTGCACAAATCCACCTACCAGGCTCCATTTTCCCTTGCAGGGCTCGAAACCGCGCTGGATAAGCAACAATTTCATCTCCTGCCCGTCGAATCCAAAAATGATGCAGTCGACGGCGAACAATAACCTTGTTTGCAGTGAATATCTCTTCATATAAAACAATTATACACTAATGTACAAACCAGGTTTGTCATTATTCTTAATCCTTACCAAAAACGTATATAGAGCGCCGACAGTAACAGCAGGGTAACTACGATCAGTACGGTAGTAACCGGCGAGATCTTAAACATTCCCTTATCCAGTACAAAAGCCCGCGGGTTTACCTTTGGTCCGGCCAGGCTTATCAGCACCATTACAATCATGGTGAACATGAAAGCCAGTCCCATACAAATAAGGAATGGGATCTCGTATCCGCCGGTCCCGTTCGGGTAAGCGGTATAGAAGAAGGTTTCATGACCCAATACCTGCGGTGCAAACTGGTTGAAAAATACGCACAGCGTAAAGCCGGTAATGATACCGGCAACAGCTGCAGTACCTGTTGTACGTTTCCAAAACATGCCCAGGAGGAACATGGCGAAAACGCCCGGGCTGATATAGCCTGTATATTTTTGTATAAATGTAAAGCCTCCGGCCCCGCCGATGCCCAGCAGGTCATTCCATGTAAAAGCAATAGCAAGCAGCATTGCCGCGATCACCACCCATCGTCCAACCCATACAAGTTTTTGCTGGGAGGCCTCTTTATTCATATACTTCTGGTAGATGTCGAGCGTAAAAATAGTAGAGATGCTATTCGCTTTGCCAGCCAGGGACGCCACAATAGCTGCAGTTAAAGCGGCAATGGAAAGTCCTTTCAGGCCCGAAGGCAGGAAGCCCAGGATAGCGGCATATGCCCCGTCTTTGTTATCCAGTCCCGGCAACTGTCCGTTCTTATGCAATACATAAGCGGCAATACCCGGCAGCATAACAATAATAGGCATCATGATCTTTAACAGGCCGGCAAACATGATCCCGTTGCGGGCAGTTTGCAGGTTGGCTCCCAGCGCGCGTTGCGTGATATACTGGTTGCAACCCCAGTAGTTCAGGTTCACGATCCACTGGCCGGCTGCATACATGAGAATGCCCGGCAGTACCAGATATTTATTGATGTACTCCTGGGACGAGCTAGCATCCGGCTTTGCCAGGATCATATGGAAATGATCCGGCGCGTCTTTCATTAATGCATTGAAACCTGCAATCGCGTTTCTTCCCAAACCAAAATGTTCGCTTACCAGCGTCAGCGCCATATAGGTAGTGGCAAGCCCTCCAATGATCAGCACACTTACCTGTATTACATCTGTATACCCGATCACTTTCATCCCTCCGAGGGTGATGATGATGGCGAATACTGAGAGCGCTATCATGACTACATGCAAATACTCTCCTCCCAGCAACCCGTTAATGGCGAGGGCGCCCAGGTATAAAATGGAAGTGAGGTTAACGAATACGTATAAAAACAACCAGAAAACGGCCATGATCAATGCAACCGTTTCATTGTACCGCTGTTTGAGGAATTGCGGCATGGTGTAAATCTTGTTCTTCAGGTAGATAGGAATAAACCAAACAGCAATAATGATAAGCGCAATAGCAGCGATCCATTCATAGGCTGCAACAGCGATACCCACAAAAAAACCATCACCGCTCATGCCTATAAACTGCTCTGCGGAGATGTTGGAAGCGATCAGGGAAGCGCCGATAGCCCACCAGGTAAGCGATCCTTCCGCGAGGAAGAAGTCTTTGGCATCAGGATTTTCTTTTTTCTTCCTTCTATATACCCAAAAACCATAGCTGGCAACTACAACGAAGTAGATAATAAATACAAGGACATCACTAAAAGAAAGTACATTTTTCATAACGGGAAATTTGCCGAATATCTAATTGGTATTTGTTTATGTTTTGGCTTACGGAAGGCTGACAGCTGTAGCGTGTTGTTGTCAGAAGAATTGGGATTAACATGCCAACCTTCCGTAAGCCGAATTATAAGATTAAAAAGCTGCGTCGTTCCATCGCAACTCGTTTTGGAAATTTCTTAACTCTGTATGTTTGTCGATCAACGCCAGTTCAATGCCGGCGATGTTGGCAAAATCCTGCATCTGCACTGCTGTCAGGTTCTGGCTGAAGCAGGTATGATGCGCGCCGCCTGCCAGGATCCATGCGGTGCAGGCTTTTTTCATATCAGGGTATGGCTTCCACAATACGCGGGCAACCGGCAGTTTCGGCAATTCATGTTGTGGCGCTACCGCTTCCACTTCATTCACCAGCAAACGGAACCTGTTACCCATATCCACGATCGATGCGTTGATAGCCGGTCCGCCTGCGGTGTTAAATACCAGCCTTACCGGGTCTGCTTTCCCGCCTATTCCTAACGGGTGCTTTTCGCAGGAAGGTTTGCCGTCGGCGATCGACTCGCATATTTCAAGCATATGCGCTCCCAGCACCATCGGGTTCTGCGGATCGAAGTGATAAGTATAATCTTCCATAAAAGAGTTGCCGCCTGGCAAACCGCTGCCCATTACTTTCATAGCGCGTACCAATGCAGCCGTTTTCCAGTCGCCTTCCCCGGCAAAACCATAGCCAGCCTTCATGAGGCGTTGCACTGCAATACCCGGCAACTGCACCATGCCATGCAGGTCTTCAAAGGTATCGGAGAACCCTTTATAGTTACCATCTTCAAGGAAAGCTTTCAATCCCAACTCAATTTTTGCAGCGTCCTGCAATGCAGGATCATTCAGCAAAGCAGGGGAAATCGTATAAGAGGCTGCGTATTCATCAACCAATGTTTTCACCGCATTGGCAGGTATGCTGTTGATAACGGCTACCAGGTCGCCGATGCCGTGAGTGTTGCAGGAAAATCCGAAAACAGATTCTGCTTCCACTTTATCGCCGTCTGTTACCGCTACGTATCTCATATTGTCGCCGAACCTTACAAAACGGGCGCCTTGCCAGTCGTGCCATCCTGCTGCCACGCGGCTCCAGGAGCCTAATTCTGCCAGTACCTCCGGATCTTTCCAGTGGCCTGTGATCACTTTCCTGTTCATGCGCATACGGCTCATCATAAACCCGAGTTCCCTGTCGCCATGCGCGCTCTGGTTCAGGTTCATAAAGTCCATATCTATTTCGCTCCATGGGATATCCCTGTTGTACTGCGTATGCAGGTGACAAACAGGTTTCTTGAGGGCTTTCAGCCCGCGTATCCACATTTTAGCCGGTGAAAAAGTATGCATCCATACTACCACGCCTATACAGTTAGCTGCGGCGTTGGCCTCCATGCATACGGCATAGATCTCTTCCGGCGTGGTAACGATCGGTTTGTATACCACGGTAACAGGAATATGGCTATCGGCGTTAATGGCCGATGCTATTTCCTGGCTATGCTGTGCAACTTGTTTTAATGCTATCTCGCCATATAAATGCTGGCTTCCGGTAACCAACCAGATCTCTAGTTTTTTCAGATCAATCATACAATCAATTTTGTTTATTGGCCGTAATAAGAGTTGGGGCCGTGTTTGCGTTCGTAGTGTTTCTTAATTAAGGAATCCTTTAACCGGGGCGCCCTGAAATTAATAGACTCGGTGAGGTAAGCCATCTTCGCTATTTCTTCCAGTACGGCGCTGTTATATACTGCTTTGGCAGGAGTGCTTCCCCAGGTAAAAGGAGCATGGTTCCCTACCAGGATCATTTCAATTTCCTGGTAAGAGAGTTGTTGTTCCGCCAGGGTGTTCATGATCTGGAACCCTGTCTGGTATTCATAATCGCCCGCTATCAGTTCATCTGCCATCGGCGCCGCGCAAGGTATGTCCAGCGTATTATGATCTGCATGGGTGGTTCCGTAAATGGGAATGCTTCGCTGGCTCTGCGCCCAGGCAGTAGCGTAAGTGGAATGGGTGTGTACAATACCCCCTATTTCTTTCCAATGCTTGTATAACACTGCATGTGTTAATGTATCGGAAGAAGGACGGAGCTCGCCATCCACTACTTTGCCGTCGAAATCCACGATCACCATTTTTGCAGGCGTTAACTCTGCATATGGTACGCCGCTGGGTTTAATAGCAAACACGCCTGCATCCCTGTCGGCTGCGCTTACATTTCCGAATGTAAAAAGGACAAGCCCCAATGCCGGCAACTGCATATTTGCTTCATAAGCGGCTTCACGAATAGCCTGGTATTTCTGCATAGTCATGTTAATCGATATTCAGATTAGCGGTGAATGCACCTAATGCTTTATATTTCCTGTACCTGTCTTCATACAATCCTGTACGTTGCTGATCCGGCGTATAAACCGTTTCAAAGCCCTGCCCCATTGCCTGCATGGCATCTTCCACTTTAGGGAAAATACCGGCAGCGGTAGCGCCAAACATAGCGGCGCCCAATGCGCAGGTTTGTTCGGAACGATGAATTCGTATAGGCATATTCATTACATCCGCCATCATTTGCATGATAAAAGGAGATTTCTTTGCCACGCCTCCTATTCCTATCAGTCCTTTTACCGGTACTCCCTCCCGTTCAAATCTTTCTACGATGGCTTTAGCTCCGAAACATGTAGCCTCGGCCACCGCCCTGAATATCCTTGGTGCGTCGGAAGCCAGGTTAAGTCCTGTAAGGGTGCCTTTGAGCGACTGATCAGCATCCGGGGTTCTGCGGCCGTTCAGCCAGTCGATGCCCCATTCGCTGTTTTCATCCGGCACAATGGCAGCCGCCTGCCTGGATAGCTCTGCAATCATTTTTGCATTTGCTTCCTTTATAAGTGCGGCGATCTCAGGATTCGAGCTCTGTTGAAAAAGATTTTGCAGCGGCCACGACAGCACGTTGCTGAACCACGCATATGCATCGCCGAAGGCCGATTGCCCCGCTTCCATTCCCATCATTCCGGGGATCACAGATCCGGGTACCTGTCCGCAGATGCCTTTTACCAGCGTGTCTTTCACTTCATCCAACGGGGCTACCAGCATATCGCAGGTCGATGTACCCATTACCTTGCTGAGGTGATAAGGTTCTATTTGTCCGCCTACTGCACCCATATGCGCATCAAAAGCGCCGATGCCGATCACCACGCCGGTATTCAGTCCCAGGCGTTCCGCCCACGCGGCAGATAAATTGCCGGCCGCTTCGCTGGAAGTGAACGTTTCGTTGAACAGGCGTTTGGTAACTCCTTTCAGCAGCGGGTCTATAGCTGTGAAGAAGTTATCGGGCGGCAGTCCGCCAAATGCTTCTGCATACAATGCCTTATGCCCTGCGGCGCAGACGCCGCGCCTGATCTGGCTGGCATGTTTGCCGCCGGTCAGGAGGAAAGGTATCCAGTCGCAGTGCTCCACCCAGGAGTAAGTAGCGTTTCTAACGGCTTCGTCTACACGCCATATATGGAGCAGTTTAGCCCAGAACCATTCGGAAGAATATATTCCTCCTACATAGCGCAGGTAATTCTCAGGGAAAGTAGCGGCCACTGAATTGATCCGGGCAGCTTCTGCTATAGCCGTATGATCTTTCCACAATACGAACATGGCATTGGGATTATCTTTAAACGCCGGCAGCAATGCAAGCGGCGTCCCTGTTTCATCTACGGCTACGGGCGTACTCCCGGTAGTGTCTACCGATATGGCTTTGATGTAAGGAGCGATATTGTTGCCCGCCAGTTGCAGGCATTGCCTGATGGTAAATTCCAGTCCGTCTATATAATCCTGCGGGTGCTGGCGGAACCGGCTCTGAGAAGGATTGCAATACAACCCGTCTTTCCATCGGGGATAATAAAATACGGAGGCAGCTATTTCATTCCCGTTCCGGGTATCTACGATGATAGACCTGACAGAATCAGTTCCGAAATCAACTCCTATTACGTATGATGCACTCATGATCTATTATTAATTGTTTCTACGACACTTAAATAAATGGGCACACGAAAACCTGGTATGCCCAATTTTTTACTTCTTATTTAAGTTCCAGTACTACTACAGAGAATGGAGGCAGTTTAACAGTCAGTTGATTGTTTTTGATAGTTGCGCCTTTGAATGCAACAGGTTTGATCTTGTCGGGCTGGTTGAAAGTGTTACAGTCCTGCAATTTGGAGGAAGTAAGGATACGGCCGTTCACTGACTTGTAGCTGGCGCCGGTTTCGACAGTTATTTCCTGTGGTTTGGAAGCATCGATGTTCACGAGGGAGATATGGGTCACCCCTGCTTTGTCTTTAGACGCTGATGCTGTAACTGCCGGAAGCTGTTCATTTTTGTATGTATAGTTGTTGCTTTGAATGCTAACGGGTATCAGCGTAGCATCCTGGTGCACGTTATACATTTCCATTACATGGTAGGTAGGCGTTAAGATCAGTTTTTCGCCTTTGGTGAGGATCACCGCCTGTAATACGTTTACAGTCTGGGCCAGGTTGGCCATGCGTACCCTGTCGGAGTGGTTGTTGAAGATGTTTAAGGTTACGCCGGCGATCATTGCATCGCGCATTGTATTTTGCTGGTAGAGGAAACCAGGATTCGTACCTGCTTCAACGTTATACCATCCGCCCCATTCGTCTACTACCAGGGCTACTTTTTTCTTTGGATCATATTTATCCATGATGGCAGAGTGCTTGCGGACCAATGTGTCCATAAAGCATGCGCTGCGCATGGTCTGGAAGTACTGTTCTTCTGTGAAATCAACGGCATCTCCTTTTTTATTCCAGTCGACCACTGAGTAGTGGTGCAGGGCCAGGCCATCCAACATATGTAACGGGATGTTCTTCATCAGTACCTCTGTCCAGTTATAATCAGATGAATTGGCGCCGGAGGCTATTTTGAAAAGGTTGCCGCTCATGAAAGTGGAATATTTCCGGTAGATATCAGCATAATATTCTGGTCTCATATTTCCGCCGCACCCCCATGCTTCATTTCCCACACCCCAGAAATGCACTTTCCATGGTTGCTGGCGGCCGTTCTGCTGGCGGAGGTCCGACATCGGGCTTTTACCCGGGAAGTTTACATACTGTACCCAGTCGGCCAGTTCCTGTGGGGTTCCGCTTCCAACGTTACCTGCCAGGTACGGTTCGGCGCCTAATTCTTCACACATGTCAAGAAAGTCGTGCGTTCCGAAACTATTATTCTCTGTTACCCCTCCCCACCAGGTGTTAACGATGGTAGGCCTTTTATCTTTAGGTCCGATCCCGTCTTTCCAGTGATAGGTATCTGCGAAACAACCGCCGGGCCAGCGGAGGTTAGGCACTTTCAGCGTACGGAGCGCGCTGATAATATCTTTTCTTACCCCTTTGACGTTAGGAATAGCGGAACTATCGCCTACATAAAATCCACCATAGATACAGTTTCCCAAATGTTCGGCAAAATGCCCGTAAATGTTCTTATTGATTGTCTGAGTTGGCGCGTCAGCTCTTAACGTAACTTTATTCTGTGCTTGTAATGCCTGCGAAGAAAGCAACAGCCCCAGGATGCCGGTACGAATGTAACTATACTGTTTTTTCATAACGAGGATTTAAAAAAAATTTTACGGTCGTTGTTCGATGATCCAAAACAACAAAATAATTGTCATAATTACAATTAAAAAGTTAAAAAAACATTTAAATACCGTGAAACATAATACTACAGCTGATTTACATATTCAGAAATTTATCTAATTATTTTCAAAATCGCTTTTCTGTACATTTGCCCCGAACTTTTGAGCGTATGAAACACTTTATTTTGGCGAGTACTTCTACCCTTTTCGGGCAAGGGTACCTGGAATACCTGAAACCGGCGATGAAAACATTGTATGCCGGCGTAGATGAAATAGTATTTATACCGTATGCGCGGCCGGGGGGTTGTTCGCACGACGACTATACCGCCAGGGCGGCAGATGCGCTGGGCGCTATCGGGATCAGGGTAAAAGGATTGCACACATTTGCTGATCCGGCAGCCGCTATCCGCGAGGCTAAAGGATTTTTCACCGGGGGAGGCAACACCTTCCTGCTGGTAAAGCAATTGCACGAACTGTCGCTCATGGAACCGCTGGCAAACGCCGTATCCGCCGGCGCGCCTTACCTGGGTTGCAGCGCCGGCAGCAATATTGGCGGCGTTACCATGCAAACCACCAACGATATGCCTATCGTATACCCGCCCAGTTTCAAAACCATGGGACTGATCTCCTATAACCTGAACCCGCATTACCTGGACCCGATCCCGGGATCTGAACACATGGGAGAAACCAGGGAAACCAGGATAAAAGAATTTCATACTCAAAACGCCATCCCGGTAATAGGACTGCGGGAAGGCAGCTGGATCTATGCAAAAGGCGACAGCCTGACGCTGGAAGGCAGCCTTACCGCCCGCATATTCCTGGCAGGCGAACAACCGTACGAATTACCCGCCGGCAGTTCCCTGGCAGACCTGAAAGAAAAAAGATAAAAGAATAATCATTCTTTTATCTTTGTAAGATGCGGACAAAGGACGAAAACAAGGAAATAATTATAAGAGAAAAGGCTATCGAAATGATCGTCAACGAGGGTTTCGATGGTCTTAGTATGCATAAATTAGCCAAGGCAGCCAATATTTCCGCATCTACCATCTATATCTATTACAAGAACAGGGAAGACCTGTTAAACAAACTATACGCATTTGCCACCGATTCCTTCATGGAAGCAACGCTGGCAGGCTTCGACCCCGAATCTGATTTCGAAACAGGTTTATGGAAACAATGGACCAACCGCCTGGATCATATCCTGAAATATCCCCTCCTTTACCGGTTCCTGGAACAATTCAAGAACTCACCCCTTATTACCAAACAAACCAGCCTCCAGGAAGACATCTTCAGGAAAGCAATGCAACGCTTCGTGGAGCATGCCGTATGCAAAAAAGAAATAGTGGAATTGCCACCGGAAGTTTTCTGGGCATTAGCATATGGTCCGTTCTATACCCTGGTCAAATTCCATTTGGATAACGCGGCTATGTCGGGCCGCCCTTTCAACTTCAATAAAGACATGCTGCGGTTGGCGTTCAGACACACCATGCGGGGGATTGCACGCAGAGAGGCGTAAGGAGGCAAAGAGCGCAAAGGATTTTTTTTAAGGGAGCAAAGAAATAATAAGAAGCGAAGGAAATAATAAGGGGCGAAAGGATATTGAAGAAAAAGATTAGTAAAAAAACAGCTACTTCAATTTCTTTGCTTTCTTAAAAAACCTTCGCTTCTTATTATTTCCTTCGCTTTCTTAAAAAAATCCTTCGCTTCTTATTATTTCTTTGCTCCCTTAAAAAAAATCCTTTGCGCTCTTTGCCTCCTTACGCCTCTCTGCGTGAAACTACCTCGCGATGTCGATTTTTACCTTCTTGTTCTTGATCTTCTCGTTTTTGATCAGTTCCAGCGTGTAGCTCATTTTGGAGCGTACGACAGCCGCAAAGGAGAAGAAGTCTTTCACTTCGATGAGGCCTATATCGTCTTTTTTCAGCTCCCCTTTCTTTGAAAGGAAACCTACGATATCTATTTTGTTCACTTTGTCTTTTTTTCCTGCGCCGATGAACAGGGTAACCCATTTGGGCTTTTCAGGGAGTACAGCTTTTTCCGGGAGGGTAATGGTATCTACTTGTTCTTCCGATAAGTATGGCATCAGCTTTTCGTCGGGCGCCAGCATCACAATGGCAGTACCGCTGGCTTCCATCCTGGCTGTCCGGCCGTTGCGGTGCGTCCAGCTATCTTCTGTATGCGGTAACTGGAAATGAATAATGTAGCGGATATGCGGGATATCCAGTCCCCGGGCTGCCAGGTCTGTGGTTACCAGTACGTTCACAGTGCCATTCCGGAACTTGGTCAGCGCTACGTCGCGGTCGCGCTGTTCCATAGCGCCATGATAAAAGGTATTGAGTATCCCTTTTTCAGAGAGCATTTTGCCGGTGCGTTCAACCGACTCACGATGGTTGCAGAAAACGATGGTAGACCTGTTGCCGAGGTGACAGATCAGCCTGAACAGGGTTTCTACTTTATCATTTTCCGGCGAGAGCACCTGCTTTATTTCAAGGCGGGGAGCTGTGATGCCATCTTCCGGCAGGAAATCCAGTTTCGCCGGCTCCTGCAATTCCAGGAACGAAGGTATCTCCACCGCTTCTGTAGCGGAAGTAAGGATATGCTTCTTAATATGGGGCAAAGACTCAACAACAAAAGATACTTCTTCCTGGAAACCTAATTCCAGTGTTTTATCAAATTCGTCCAGCACCAAAGTTTCTATACCGTCGGTTTTGATGTTTTCCCGGCGGATGTGGTCTCCGAGTCTTCCGGGCGTACCCACGATCACGGCAGGGGCTTCAATGAGGTTGTTTTCTTCCGTTTCCCTCAAATGGCCGCCATAGCAGGCAGTTACCTTATAACCGGTGCCCATCTGCCTGAACACTTTTTCTATCTGTAAGGCCAGCTCCCTGGAGGGAACTACGATCAGGGCCTGTGTTTTCTTATTGGCGGGATCTAAGCGTTCCAGTACAGGCAACAGGAAAGCCAGGGTTTTGCCGGACCCGGTTGCCGATAGCAGGATCACATCCTTATGTTCCTTGTTTGCTTTCAGGGATGCCTCTTGCATTTCGTTGAGGGCATCGATCTTCAGATTGGTAAGAATATTACCTAATGTCTTTTTTTGCATTGCCGCAAAAGTACGAAGTTCTATTTACATAGCTTGATTTGCTGCTTTTCGGGGTATGCAAACTCGTTAGGCAGCACCCAGCGGGCTTTGTACATCTTCCACCCAGCATGGCCCGCTACGTGTTTCCCTTCGGCATCCAGCACTTCGTCTGTCCACCACTGCTCTTTAGGCTTTATGACAATGGTCGGGTAACCTTCAGGACCGCTGGATACGCTCTTGATATCCTGTTGAATCACCGCTGCCTGTTCGAACTTCAGGGTGTTGACATCAAACTGGTAAACGTTGGAGCCTACCGTCATCCAGAGTTTGTTCTTGCTGCCATATACCGGGAACAGGTCGTGCGCATCGTGACCGGGAATAGGAAAAGAGCGCTCCGCTATTAAGTCGGGCTGCTGGCAGTTGTTGTTGTACCGGTATACTACCATAGAATCGCGACCGGCCGACCAGAGTTTCTGCCGGCGTTTGTCCCATACCACGTTATGGCCGAAAGTGATGTAGATCTTTTTAGTATATACCTGTTCGGGGAAATTGAGGGTATCTGTTTTGAACAGCATCAGGTAGTTGCCTGTGCTGGAAGCGGAAACGATGTTTCCGTCGGGCAGCAGTTCGGCCGAGTGGGTATTACCGCCGGCATAGGCGTAAAACACCGCCTTCTTATCCGCTATCCTGATCAATGCTACTCCGCCGCCGGAAGCGTTGGTAAGTACGTATTGGCCGTCATACACCACTTTTGCTTCGCTGGGCGTGTTGAACCACTTCACATGCTCCGGTTTGACATTGGATTCTGCCGCTTTCCACTCCCAAAGAATATTGCTGGTAGCGGCATCTATAATAATGATGCGGTTCTGCGATTGCTCCGCAATGACCATACATTTTTTACAATTCTTCACATCTGTTTGCGCATAACAAGCAACAGTCAGCAATACAAGGCAACTTAAAAAGAACGATTTCATTAGTTCACAGGATTATTATCCTGTAAATATAGTTGTTAGGTTATAATGAAAAGGAGCTATCTTCAAATAATTTTGGCGCAGCTTTTTTATTTGATGAACTGTGGGTATTTATAAAGTTGTATTGCGTGTATGGTAGTGGACAGGAAAACTTTTATGCCAAGTCCTGAACAATGCTTCACCCTAATTAAAGAACCCGCCTCTTGTTTTGAAGAGACGGATTTTTGGTTTGATAACCCTCCCAATATATTTGTGATTAAACCCTGTTCAGTTTAGATCTTCCCGGTCAATGATGTTAATCTTCTAAATCATCAGGAACAAAAGGGTCCGGAGCTTCTTTTTCTGATTCATAAACGACCTCGGTGAGAGTTATTCTGGTATAATCAGCAAATTCAGCCATTATTTTTTGGAGCAGCCCAATCGGTGCATCCTTACTCAAATAATTTTTATATTCCTCTTCCGTCAGAGAAAGCTTTTCAATAATCTCCGCATCTTCAAGGAGTTTACCTACCTTTCCGGCGTTGGTTTTAATATCTTTAACCACAAATGCAAAAGCGTTTATCATGTCATTATTGGTATTTTTTTACCTGTTATTTCTCCCATGATTACCAGGACTTAGGCTGTGCATAAACATATTTGATATCCTGATAGGAGATTTATTGAGTCTGGGGAGGCAAAAATGGATATGAAAAGCTAAAAATAATAATTAATATCATACTACCATTCACAAATAGATACCGATACACCAGTGGCTCCAGGAAAAAAAGTCAAGGTCATTACTGTTGCTGTTCTGGCTACATTATATTGATTTTTATATCTAAAATATACACTTTTGTTTTTAGTGATTTCCAGGAAAAGAATGTAGCTTCTCTTTTAAAAAAAAGACCGCCTCATAAAAAGAGACGGTCTTAATGTATAAACAGTTGTGCCTAGAATTTGTAAGAAACAGTTCCTGTGAACTGGGTAGGCGGAATAGGATTGATGCTGTAGTTCTCGTGTACGTAGTAATTGTAAGTATTGGTAACGTTCGAAACTTTAGCCATTACTGCAAAACGTTTGAAGGAATAACCGGCGCTAAGGTCCAGTGTTGAGAAGCCCGGAACGGAGATCAACCTGCTTTTAGCCACCATTCCCTTGCTGTCGGTGGTATTGTTCCAGCCTGCGTAACGCTGACCAATATAGTAATAACCTACCCCGAATTTCAACCCTTTCAGTTTAGATTGCTGGATGGTATAGAACACGCTTGCATTAGCGGTGTGGTTCGGGTTACCTACCAGCCGCTCGCCTGATACAGATCCATTCTTTTCAGGCGCTTTTTCTATCGTGATATTATTGTAGCTGTATCCTGCAATCACATCCAGGCCTGCAGCAGGGTGACCGGCAATGTCCAATTCCACTCCCTGGCTCAGTGTTTCGCCTATCAATGCCTTCAGGGAAGTGTTGTTGTTAGGCTCTCCGAATTTATTAAAGATAGCCGTTTGCGCATAGTTGTTGTTGCGGATACGGTAAAGTGTCAGGTTAACAGACAATAGTCCTTTAAACAGGTCGTTCTTCACCCCTACTTCATACTGTTCGATAGTAGAAGGTTTCAGGGAGTTGCTGTCGATATCCAGACCGGAGTTTGGCGTAAAAGATGTCGAATAGCTGGCGAATATTGCCGTTGCAGGGATTGGCTTATATACGATACCAAACCGTGGTGAAAATGCGTGATCGTATTTAGCGTTGTTATTATCTTTTTTCGCGCCTGATTTCATATCATAGGCAACGGTAGATTCGTTTTGCAGGTAAGAAAATCTAACCCCTGCCAGCACTTTCAATTTCTCTGAAACGCTGATCAGGTCCTGTACGTATACCCCTACCCTGTTAACCGGAGCATTTGTCACGGTTTTCAGCGTATCGCCGGGCCTGTCTGTACGCCTTGCGTATTTATCCAGGTCATAAACATTTACGCTATCGTAAATCCCCGTTGTTTTATTGATGCTTGGTACGGTGTAAGCATAGGTGCCTGTCAGGTACCTGTCTGCATCTGCCCCTACCAACACAGTATGTTCCAGTGAACCGGTTTTGATCTTTCCTGTGAAATCTACCTGTGCTGCGTAGTAATCTTCGTTAGTTGCATTTCTGCCCAGGGGACGTTGCCAGATACTGTCTTTGCGGGCCTGTATCCTTTCTATCGAATAGTAATCGCGTTGGTATTTGGAATAAGCGATGTTAGCGGTTAAAGTCCAGTTGCTGTTCAGTTCATGCCTTAAGTTGGCAGAAGTAGTGGTTTGCTGGGTATGCGCATACTGCCATGGCGCTCCAAAGAAGGTGTTGCGCGATACTTTGTTGATCGCCGTATCTGCAATAGAACCAATACCAAAATCAGGTGTAAAATCATGTTTCAGGTAATCGGCCTGCACGAGCAATTGAGTACGGTCGCTCAGTTTAAACAGCAAAGAGGGGTTAATGTAGTAACGTTTGCTGTGTACCTGGTCGCGGTAACTGTCGGCAGTTTCAAAAGCGCCGTTAACGCGGTAAGCAACGTTTGAAGAGAGCGGGCCGTAAACATCGAACGCCGGTTTAAGCAAACCATAGCTGCCTGCACGAACGTTCACTTCTCCGCCAAACTTGAATTTAGGTTGTTTGGTAACCATGTTCAATACAGCGCCGGGAGATACGTTGCCGTACAGGATGGCTGCACTGCCTTTCAGCACTTCAACCTTTTCAAGACCGCTCATTTCAGGCATAGCGCCGGAATTCACGCGGGCGCCATTCTTAAAGGTATTGGTGCTGGAGAAACCGTAACCGCGGGAGTTGAAAGTTTCCTGGGTACCGGCCCTCATAGAAGCCATATATACGCCGTTGATATTTTTAACTACATCGCTCAGGCGTTGTACCTGTTGTTCCTCCAGGGTTTTCTGTCCTATTACGGTAACGCTTTGCGGAAGGTCCATAGCCGCAACAGGTAATTTACCGATACTAACCGGTTTCCTGTTGATGGTTTTGCCATGTGCGCCGGCAACAACGATTTCGTTTAACTGGCTGGCGGTAGCTTCCAGGGCAACGCTGATGTCGGTAACCTGGTCGGGCTGTACTGTTACGCTTTTGCTTATAGTTTTAGTGCCTGTATAGGAAATGACCAATACATGCTCTCCTGCTTTTATATTTTTTAATGTAAAGAGGCCATCTTCGCCTGTGATAGTGCCCTTTTTGGTATTCTTAAGTCCAATTGTTACAAACGCCGCAGGCTGACCGTCGGCGAATGTTACTTTCCCCTTAATGATGCCTGATTGTGCCGTTGCAATGAGGTTAATCAGAATTAGGTTGATAATGAGGTAAAACTGTTTCAATTCAGATAAATTTTCCGCAAAGAAACAGGTAACGGCAAATTAAAGCTGATCAGATCGGGAAAACGAATGATCCAAAACGGAAATTTTCCCGACCTGGTCAGGTTATTTGTCTATATTTCAGCGCTTCATTTCATTGATCCATCTCGACACCAGCGCTACGCCTTCTTTATGTATCACCGTTCTTGCCAGTTCCGGCATGGCAGTCCCGGGAACGGTGCTGTTCATCCGGTAAGCCAAAATAGAATGCAGCGCATCGCCCGGCACAATGTCGTAATCCAGCCCGCCGGCCCCCCCGCCTGCGGAAACGGGCGATTTCATAAAACCCAGGTGATTCTCGTTCTGCTGCTCATATTCCAGGAATAAGCCAGTATTATAGGCGTCGCCTCCGTGCGTATGACAATGCGCACAGTTCACATCCAGGTAGGCCCTGGCCCGCTCCTTTACGGAATAATTCACACTATCCTGCCAGTCGGGTAGCTTGGCAACGGCAGAAATACCGGGCAGGCCGGCCAGTTTTTGCAACTTCGCCCATTGTTGCAGTTGGTTGCCCTTACCCGCATCATGGTTCAGGTTACGGGCTTTGGGCCCAATTGGCGTCAATACGCTGTTGTTGATATGACAGCGTTTACAATCGTTGGTATTCGGCATCTGGTACACCGTGGTATGCGCGGCGCCTGAATCGTCCAGCAGTGTAATGGGGATCTTTTTGCCAAGTATCCATTGCCTGGCGTCCTGCTGGGTACTGTCCCAAAGGTAATTCATCACTTTCCACTGGTGATCGGCCGGATCGCGGAACAACAACCGGGTTTCTATCATTACTTTCTCCTGCCGGCTGTTCAGGTAAGCGAAGTTTTTAATGATAAAGGTAGAATCAGGGAACTCCAGCAGGCCGGCTCCTTTATACCTCATTGCGCTATCGGCCGGTAATACGATGAACCGGTCTTTCAGCGTATAATCGGTAAACAGCGGGGTAGCCAGGTAATATGGCAATACCCCGGCCTTTGGCCGCAGGGATCTTAAATTCCCTTCAAAGAAACCGTAATCAGATAATTTCTCTTTAAACCGGAATGCTTTCGCAACGGGAGTGGTCGTACAACTCTGCACCGCCCATAGCCATCCCAAAAAGGCGCAGATCAACCAGCAAATCTTCTTCCTCATCTTCCTAAAACATTATTTACAAGTATATGGCGTTACATCCAGGCTGGGTTTCCAACCTTTATCTTTCATATGCAAAGCATCGATATTGATGAACAGGTTAGGATCGTTCTGCTGGATACAAAGGGAATCAGGGTTGATAGCCGTACCTTTGGTAAGCAGGTTAGTGGTAATGCCATCGTACGCGATCAGCGGTATCCGTTTCCTGGATGGGTCCATCGCTTTCAACTGCTGCTCTATACCTACCAGTATCTTGCCTGTATGATGTTCGTACACCGCTGCCGGGAAAGCTGTGTCCATCTTCATCTCATTATCATGGATATGAATATTCCTTGGTATAGGGAAATAGTTATCATTTATTTTCGATCCTGCATTTTCATCAATAAAAAATCCTGACACTACAGAAATAGCATTGGAATTGTTGTTGATGATCCTGTTCTTATAGAGTTCTACATTTGAAGCGGCCAGAATAACGATACCGCTGCCCGGTGCGGCGTTGCCTACGCCCCAGGTTGAGCCGAAACTGCCTGCCTTGGCAAAATTCCTTTCGTTATTGTCATGCAGGTAGTTGTTATAGGCTTTCACATTGCCCCCGCGTTTGGAAAGATCGGGCAGATCAAATACCAGGAACCCGGCTGTATTGCCCCAGAATTCATTATCGTAAACTTCTGCATTGGAAGTATTTTCTATTTCACAACCGGCAACGTTCTTAAAGGCTTTACATTTGCGAACGACCGCGCTGTCTGTTTGTCCTACATAGATACCGGCATCAGAGGCTCCTTCTGCATAACAATTCTCTACCAGTACATTTTTACACAACACCGGGTAAATAGCATACCCGCCGCTGGTAGAATCGGCCTTCGACCAGATAGCATGCAGGTTAGTGATCACTACCTGTTCACTTTTATTGATCTTAATAAGATCTCCTTTACTATCTTTCAACGTCATACCATCGATAGTGAATCCTTTGGTATCAGTTACCCGGATGCCTTCGCCGCCCTGCGACTGCCCGCTGAAATCCAGCACTGTTTTACCGGCGCCCGCCCCTTCTATAAGAATATGTTTCACCTGTGCAATGCTCAGGTTATCGAACTTGTAATCGCCTGCTTTCAGCGTGATCCGGCTGCTGTCGGTCAGCGACAGGAAAGCGGCTGCGATCTTTGCTTCTTCTCCGGGGCCAAATGTCTGGTGTGTTTTATAACCATCTTTATCAGTAGCCGGCTGCTGGATGCAAGCCACTAACGATAAGAGTAACAAACAGGGCAATAACTGTTTCATGCGGCAAATTTTAAAAGATTAAAAAACATTGTATGCATAGGTTATGTAATACAGTCCGCCGATGGCCGGGCTGCCGAAACCGTTCCTATAGTAGGTATTGGTAATGTTCGTTCCTCCCAGTTTGATAGTGGAATGCGCCTGCAGCAAACGGTAACTGAACTGGGCGTCGATCACCGCCGATGCCGGCACTGTACCGCTTGCAAATCCTATCTGGTAGAAATACGCAGGTCTGTACCTGAACGTAGTATTGAACGAGCATCTTTCTTTTTTACCAAATCCTGTATTTCCGAATTCGATATTGAATTTATAATTAGGCGTATTGAAATTATTTACCTGGTTGTTGTTTTTGTTGTTGAGAAAATCGGAAGAAAAATTCACTTTAGCGAGGAAGTGATGAGACAGATCAACGCCTACGCTGGCTGCATAACCATAGGTGTTCACTTTTTCGGCGCCGTTGTAAGCGATGTTGTACTGGATATATTTATTCCTGTCCAGGAAGGCCGCAGGATCTGTTTCTCCCGGCGTGTTCGCTACGTTTACATATCCTATAAAATTCTTCCATGTAGAATAATATCCCAATACATCTATCAATACCTTACCCGCGATAAGCGAGGAATAACCTAACTCGAACGCATCTACGGACTGCGGCTTGATGTCGTTCAACTGGAATAGTTTCAGATCGGCAGGATTCTTCGTACGCTGGAAAGAGTCAACACTGGCCAGGGTGTAAGCAGGATATTTATCGAATTGGTATACGCCGTTCAACAACCTGTCGCTGCCCCCGGAGGCAAAACTGTTATAGTCGACCAACGTGCTTTGCAAAGCCTGAATGTTGGATGGGAAGCTATATGCATTCTGGTAAGAGAAACGGATAAAGCTCTCTTTATTTACTTCCAGCACTGCCGATAAGCGGGTAGTAACCCGGGGCTTGGCGAAGAGAGTGTTCTTGTCGTACCGGAAAGCGGCGGCAAGACTCAGCTTATTACGGATAACTTTTTTCGTGAGATGGGCATAGGCGCTGTATTCCGCTACATCGATAGGGCTTTCGTTGTCGGGAAATAAAGTGCCTTTAGAATCGAGCCTGTAGAGGCGGTAGTTTAAACCGGCGATCAGTTCTGCAAACTTCACCAGGTGAGTAAAGTTGTATTGCAGTTCGGTATTAAACAACCTGCTTTTATCGGTGAATAAAGTGCCGCCTTTGGAAGTAGGGATGCTGGCTATGCTGTCTTTCAGCCGGAGGAACTCCGTGCTTCCCGCCAGGGGCCTGCCCTGGTCGGCAAAGCTCCTGGCGACGTTGCTTGCATCCAGGTAGCTTTGGCCTGCGGCCATTGATTGTAATAACGCGGAAACATATTGAGGATACCAACCATCGCCTGTATTTCCGTCGTAGCTGGGTTTCCAGGCTTCGTTGATCAGTTGGGCGGTAGGCCCGGCGATGATGGTTCTGCCAGAATTTTCCCTGCTGGTATAGGCCCTGAGGAACCAATGCTGCCCTCTCAGTTCCGCCCTGTACTGGCCCAGGTGAAAACGGGTCAGCGCATAACGGGTATCATTGCTGTACACTGCATTTCCCTGGCCGTAAGTGGCAGAAACGATCGCTTCCAGGGTTGGTTTGAACTTATACCGCAGCTCCACGTTGCCTTTGAAGAGCTGGGCGTCGCTGCTCAGGTACCCATACTCGGGGTAACCGGTACGGGAAACAATATGATGTCCTTCAGCCAGGAGGGGTTCTACGATTGGCGCCAGTTCGGGCACCTGCGCCATGGCTCCTTCCAGGAAGGGATTGATGTCGGCCGAGGTTTTGGTGCCGTATACATTCACCCCGTTGTAGCCGGGGTCCTGCAAGGGGCCGCCGGGGCCGTTGGTATTGGTTGTATCGGAAGCCATCCAGTCTTTGGCCTGGGTATATTGCACATTGATCTTAAAGGCAAACCGCTCGCTCACCTTTTTACCCCAGCGTACCGTCCAGTCGTAATACGGTGAGGGGCCTAGCGGGTCGTTTGCTTTGCCTTTCTTTACATGATTGATCCCCTGTGTTATCTGTGCGCTGAGTCCCTGGTATTTGAACGGGTCTTTGCCTGTCATGACCATCGTACCATTCAGGCCCCTGGACCCGTACAGGGCAGACGAAGCGCCTGAAAGCACTTCCAGGTTATCTACATCCAGTTCGGTGAGCCCGATCACGGCGCCAATGGGGAAATTCAGGCCGGGGGCCTGGTTGTCCATACCATCCACTATCTGGGTAAAATTGGTATTACCGCTGGTATTGAAGCCGCGGGTTGTGATCGTGGTGAACATCATACTGCTTGTGGTAACATCTACCCCTTTCAGCCCTTGCACCATATTATAATAGCTGGGCTGGGGAGAATTAATGATATCTTTTGTACCGATCCGTTCTATGGTAACCGGCGATTCTATTTTCTTCTGAACAAAACGGCTGGCCGAAACCACTACTTCCCTGCCTAATACTGATACCGGCTGCAGCTCTATATGCTGCGGCCCCGGACCGCTCACTACAATTTCTTTCGACTCGAAACCCAGGGAGGAACAAACCAGTGTAACGGGGAATCCTTTTCGTACCGTTACCCGGAAATTACCCTGGTCGTTCGTATAATCACCTGTTTGCGTTCCTTTTATCATCACCGAAACAGCGGGTACCACTTCTTTGGTATCGCTGTTCCTGATATTTCCTGTTACCACTTGTTGGGCGGATGCGCCCAGCGACAATAAGATCAATAAAAAAGAAGTGACAGTCCTAAACATAGGCGGATAGATTTTGGCAAGCGTTGCTGCGATATTACAAATCGCCGTCTGACATTGGATCGCCGCACTATCCTTTTGGGGTGAAATAGGTTATGAAAGGGGTAAAATTTAACCCTCAGGGGTAAATCGTTGCTGGATGGCAGGTAAAAAAGTAGCGGAAACGGGTACGGTGATCTCCTCCAATCCTTCCAGTTGCAACTGGTGACCTTTGCTGTTTTTCCTGAAAAGCACCACTTTACCTATGTTAATTAAATAAGAGCGGTGAGCTCTAACAAAATGGCCGGCAGGCAGTTTTTCCTCCATTTTTTTCAGCGTTGTTCTTACCAGTTCTTTGTGGAGTGAGTTGCCCACTAGATAAAATAACTGTACATAGTTATCTTCTGCTTTCAGCAGTAAAAGTTTACTTGTATGTACGGTGAGTACAACTTTATCATGTTCGTCGGTGATCTGCAGGCAGTTATCTTCCTTTCCCTTTTCCAGTGTCCGGAGTTTGCTGACCTGTTCTCTTGTATAGAACCATAACAATGCGATGCAGTATGGAAGCGGTAATAATAAAGCGGTGTAATGAAGTGTGGTAATATATTCATCCAGTGTAAAAAAGAAAACCGGGCTGATAGAAACATTAAAAATAGTGACCAGTAAAGTTACCAGAATTATCTCACCAATGAACCAGGCCAGGTAAGTAGCGTTGGTCAGCTTTTTCCGGAAAGGCAGTTTTGCCAGCAGGAACTGGGTAACCGACAGCACCACTACTCCGCAACCTGTGAAGCACAGGAATATGGGGGCTAAAGAAATATCGATCCCTTCATACCATAGGTTCATATTAAATGGCAGGAAGAGGTACATGAAAAGAAAACTGAACACGCTGCAGAACAGGATCAGGGTAACCCGGTTAGACACGCTATCCAGCAGGGTAAAACGAGGTTGGCGGGTTGCATAAGAAATAAGCGGCAAAGTGGTGAAGCTTTTCATACCGGGAATTTTTACTTCAATTAAGTTAAGGAAAAAACGCCGGATAACCTTAGCCAGGATCACATGCCTTCTATCATAGTAGAGATGCATTTGGGAAGAAACCGAGTATAGGCCCCGCCGATGGCCAGGACAATAGGATAAGCGATCCTGAGCCTTCTTGCCGCCATTATCAGCAGCAGGATAATAAAGACCACGATGACATGGTTGATAATAGTAGACAGCAGCATGTGTCAGAGGTTCTTTTTCTTAAATTTCTGCGGGAGGGCCAGTTCTTTACCCGACACCATAAATACGCCTTCTCCCCGATAGTGAACAGTTCTCGGATATTTAGGATAGGTAGCGGCCTGCGCTCTCACTACTTCAAAGATGAAAAAATTGTAATTATCAAGCAAGGAGGCGTCGGCAATTTTACATTCGTAATTGGCATAGCATTCTTTGATGATGGGCGCCTTAACGATTTGGGCAGGTTCGGGTGTGAGGCCGAATTTGCGGAATTTATCCATACGCTGACCGCTGGAGTTGCCGATGCCGATTATTTCATCTATTAAATCCACCGTTGGAATATTAATGACACATTCGCCGCTTTTCCGGATCATATCGAAACTGTGATTGCTGGCAGTGATCATGCAGCCGATCAGAGATGGGTTAAATTCCAGCACGGTATGCCAGGCCTGGGTCATGATATTTGATTTCCCTTTATAGTGGCTGGAGATAAGGGCTACGGGCCCCGGTTCGAGGAACTTGCGGATTTTGGAAACTGGGAAGTCGGATTTTTTGTAGTTGCGTTTCATGTAGGGGAAACAAATTTGGGAGGGGATTGTTTGGGGAAGGGAGGGAAAATCTGTATTAGGTAAAGTGAAGATTATATATTTTTATAACAACTTTCTGTTCATCATAAAACTATTACCTATGAATAACTTAACATCTTGCCCCAATTGCGGTGCAAAAATAAAAGACGGCGTATTTAGCAGCAACTTTCTCATGAGTGATATAAAGTCCGAGTTGATCGCGGAAATGAATAACACCCCGAAAGTTACCGGGTGCAGCAAATGTCTTTCCGCTATATACGATGAGGCGTTTAATAAATTTGTAGCCAGCCGGAAAAAGATCCAGGATGAAATGTTGGAGCATATTAAAAACGTTCCGGTGATCACTGCTCATACTCCCTATAACTGGGACTATAATGTATTAGGATTAGCAACCGGGCAAAGCACAACTGGTACCGGCTTATTTGCGGAGGTTGGCGCATCGTGGACTGACTTTTTTGGACTGCAATCCCATACTTATAATAAAAAGATAGCTAATGGCGAGGAGCTATGTCTTCAGCAAATCAGGGCTAAGGCTGTGAAGATGGGTGGTAATGCGATCATTGCAGTTGATATTGATTACTCGGAGATGGGAGGAGAAAAAGGGATGATTATGGTTTGCATGTCGGGCACCGTCGTAAAATTGAATAACCTGGATGTTCTTGATCAGTACAAAGTAGATTCTATAAAAAAGATATCTTTTCTTGCCGACAAACTGCATGTATCTAACAACAAGTATGCAGAGATATTAGAGAAATTTGAATGAGCGGTAAGGGATTTTTGATCAAAGACGGACCGGAGATACAAAGAGAAAGCAGTTGCTTTTTTTTCAATTATTTTCTTTGACTTCGCCGATAAGCGCAACCAAACGCGTGGCGACCTCCTCGGCAATTTCACAAATCTTTTCCCTTTCTGCATTACTCAAAACCTGTATTGGCTTATTTTCAGTCCATCTGTTATGTCCTTTAATCTTCCTATAAAAGGTGGGAGTACTATAGTTACATTCTTCGCATACCCGCTCCCTGAAAAAAATTGGTAATTTGGAAATTTCGGTATGCAGCTCATTTAAAATGTTCATTGGTTCAGATTCGGTAGTCATATAGATAATTTTAAAAGGTTAGCACTTGCATTTATTTTAGCATCGAATTTTAAGGCGTGAAGAATCAGGAAAAAATTTTTAAAATAATGCCCTATAATTTTGGCTATTGTTTTATCTACACTTTTGTGCTCATTTACTAATATGGAAATGTAATAATCAAGGACGGCAACCAGGTCTTGAAAGTCAATCCCCGATTGAAAGCTAGACAGTTCATAGAGTGCGCTTTCCAGCTCAACTACTAGTTCAGAGGTTAAATTAGATACCCCCTCCCTTTCCAGCGCATTAAGGATATCAAAAGCAGCTATGGTAACAGATCTGAATAGAGTGGCAAACATCATAAAGTCCACACGCTGGTCCGCCGTCCAGTAGTCAGCAGTTCTGCTGGCAACAACATTGGATAGCTGGTAATCGCAAAGATCGGTTAGTTCTTTTGAAGTACCGCATGCGGTGATTTGTCTTAAGGTGTTTAATAGATTTTGCATAATGGATATTTAAAGTGAAGAAATACGCTTTTGTCAGCAGTACTACAGTCGTATCAGCCGCTCATGCTGAATAGCTCTATAAAATTTTGTTTAAAATGATGACGAAGAATAGATATAAGCATGTTGATGTATTCCGTTAACTGTAGATACGAAAATAATTAAAATAATGACATATTCGTCATTATTAAGAAAAATATTTCGCCCCATCTTGTAATTTAATGGCGAAGCAAATAAAAAATAATAAACTGTTAAAGGGTATAGCAGCGGTTCTTAAAGAATTGCGGGAGGCCAAAGGCGTTAGCCAGGAGGAGGTTTATAATGATGCTAACATACATGTTGGCCGTATAGAAACGGCTAAGGCGAATCCTACGGTAAGTACAATCGCTGCGCTTTGCAAGTATTTCGATATTTCGCTTTCGGAGTTTTACAGGAGAGTGGAAGAGTTTTAGGGTCTATAGGCTATGTGGCCTGGTTAGTTTTTATGGAGGATTTGTTATTGTAATGGAAGTAGATTACTTCCTGAACATGTACTAATAATTTCAAATATTGTTACGGGTCGACCTTTGTTTCACCGGCCAACCTGCACCAATACTCGAGGCAAAAAAGGGGATGACAATACCGAAAAGTATCATCATTAACAATAACTAAGGTTTTGCCGGTGTCGGAATCTCCAGAAACACAGGATCTATGAGACTATTACAAAAAGGGGCTGTAGTTTCTTTGGTTAACCTAATTTTACAACGAAAAAATCGTTGTAACTATGTTTTATTTTGAAAAAAATAGGCTCCTTAACCACCTCTTTCTACCCCCTCAACCTCTTCAACTCGTCCTCCAACCTGCCGATCCGCTCCCTGTATCTTTCAATCCTATGTTGGATGAATTCAGCCCTGCTTTCCACGCTTTTTCTCTCCGCATCCCCGGCATCCGCTTTCAATGCTTCCATATGTTTCCTGCGCTTTTCCTTCAGTACATCAATGGCTTTGCTTATTCTAACTTTTTCTGCATCTGCGGCGGATTTTAACCTCTTCCTGTCTGCCGCTATTTCTTCATCGATCGTTATTATCTGTTCATCGTCGAATAACTGGTAAGCTGCATCGGCGTCTGTTCTGATAAGCGTGCCACCAGTTTCTTTTGCATAGCTATCTACATATACAGGATCATCTTCTGCAATTTCTGCCACGATCGCTGCATCGCCTGGCTTCAAGGTTTCAGCTACTTTCTTCGCAAAGTCTTCCGAGAAACTGTATTTATCTGTTTCATAGGCGATCCCGGTAAGTGTTCCCAGTAACAAACCGGAGATAAGTCCTACTGGCCCGGCAAGTGCGCCTATCAATCCGCCGATGGCCATGCCGGCAAGGGTGCCGGAACCCGCAGCAGTATCTTCTTCAATAATATGGATCTCGTTGCTTTCATTCTTCCGGATGAGCACACTATCGTAAACGGTGATATCGCCGATCGATTCTATTTCCGCTAATCGCTTCGCGCCTGCAGTGGCCTGGGCTGGAGTTGGATATGAAATAATAATGAGGTTTGTCATGATAGTAAGTTTTAAGTAATAACCACCGACAGAAAAAATTGTTCCAATAAAAACCCCTAAGCAAATTGCTTCGGGGAAGATGTTTGGATATCGTATATCCCTCATTGTTACTATTCTAAATTAAACTCAGCTATGACTGGTGCAAATCATTGAAGTAGACGATCTTCCTGGCCACCTGTTCTTTAACGAGCCGAAACCAACTATTGTATTTGAAACCACGGCGTCAATAGACCTACCCTCCTTCTTAAACAAATTTAAAAACACCGTTGCACAGCATATAAATATACACTAACTTGTAACCCTTATCAACCTTATTTGAGGTCACAGTAACATGAAAAATCAGAAGTATGCGTAAACATTTCCTTGTTTTTGGATTGAGTGGATTAATGACTCTTGGCGCTTTTCAACACAGCATAGCTGCCGGTAAACCTACCGTAACCGTGCAACAACAAGCAGATCAGAAAGAGTTGATCGGCAGATGGGACCTGACCGTTGACATGAACGGCACTCCTACTCCCTCCTGGATGGAAGTAAAACTCTCCGGCTTCAGCACCCTGGTAGGCTACTTTGTAGGTAACAGCGGAAGTGCGCGCCCGGTATCTAAAGTGAACTTCGATAATGGTAAATTCAGCTTCTCTATCCCTCCACAATGGGAAAAAGGTCAGGACCTGACCGTAGAAGGCGCCATCAGCAACGGCGAATTGCAAGGTACCATCGTAATGCCCGATGGCAAAAAATACAACTGGAAAGGGGTAAAAGCTCCTTACCTGAAGAGAACTACCGCTCCAACATGGGGTAAACCAATTAACCTTTTCAATGGTAAAGACCTCACCGGCTGGAAAGCTACCGGCGAAAACCAATGGATAGTAAAAGACGGTATTCTCACCAGCCCACACTCCGGATCTAACCTGTATACAGAACAGACATTCACCGATTTCAAACTGCATGTCGAATTCCGCTACCACGAAGGCAGCAACAGCGGCGTTTACCTGAGAGGACGTTACGAATGCCAGATCGAAGACAGCAAACCGGAAACACATCCTTCCAGCGTACTGTTCAGCGGTATCTACGGCTTCCTGGCGCCTAGCGAGATCAATACCTTAGGCCCCGACAAATGGAACTCTTACGATATCACCCTCGTTGGCCGCATGGTTACCGTTGTAGTAAACGGCAAAACCGTGATCTCCAACCAGGAGATCCCTGGTATCACCGGCGGCGCTATCGATAGCAACGAAGGCGCACCGGGACCTATCTACTTCCAGGGCGACCACGGACCTATCGAATTCAGGAAAGTAGTGATCACTCCTGCTAAATAATATTCTTTCTAAAATAAAAAAGCGTAAGGGATGCCGATAAGAGCGGACATATTAATCCGCGAACCATCAGCATCCCTTATGCTTTTTTATCGCCTGTTATTTCAAACAAAAATTCTTTCAAACATCAGAGCCCCTCTCTCTGCCTTGCCACCAAATGATCCCAGGCTTTCCTGGATATCTCCGCTATCACCCTGTTATTCTTCGCTCCCTGCTCCCAGGAATCGGATACAAACACGGCAATGTAGTAATGCCTTCCATCCGGCAACGCCACAATACCGATATCGTTAGTAGCAGCCGTAAGCCCGGCCTTATTCGTGTCTGATGTGCCGGTTTTATGCGCCACTTTAGTTCCTGCCGGCAAAAGCCCCGACAAACGGTCGTTAATATTGGTATTGGTTGTCATAAACCGCATCATCACATCCCTGCTCGCGGGTTTTAATATCTTTCCTTCATCAAAGGCCTTCAACAAACGGGTAGCTTCCCGCGGCGTAGTCCAATTCCGGTACTGTACATCCCAGTCGGCATGCATTTCCTTTTCTGTTGCCACGATAGAAAGATCTGTAGCCCCCAGCCCGTGCAGGTATTTATTAAGGGCGGCAGGACCTCCCACCAGTTCAAATAATTTATCGCAACCAATATTATCGCTGGTCGATACGGTGCTTTTCAACACTTCTTCCAGCGAAAGATCTACATTACCGCCCGGGTATTTTTTGGCGATTGGGCTCCAGCTTTTCAACGCCATGTCTTCAGGGGTAAAATGTACCTGTTGCTGTAGTGATAGTTTACCTTCATCTACCAGGTGCATCACCAGTAATCCCAGGTGAAATTTGAATACGCTTTGCATAGGGAAACGCTTATTTCCCCTAATGGTAAGGGTATCCCTATCCGATAATACGCTCACGCCTACCCTTGCCTTTACGGAGGCAGCCGTACCTGTTATCTCCTTTCTCCAACCCGCTTTCTGTGCCTGCGCTGTATATAATGTGCTGCAGAAAAGGCCTGCCGCCAATATTATCTTCTTCATCTTATAATCTTTGATGCAAACCTATGAAATGCTTCAACACCATCCCGGCATTTTTTCTTCAAGGGAACAAATATATTTCTCTTTAACCGAGTTACAGAAGTACATCTTTAACGTACATTTTATTTTGTATTTTAGAGCGGTATGACAAACACACAAAAATATTCAGCAGATCCTGCGATCGTTGCCACCTGGCTTAAAGGCTGGTCTATTGCCCGCTCTCTTCCCCTCCCCGTTCCCGACCAGGGAGCATTACGGGTAGATGTTGGATGGCCCGACCAGAAAAAACGCTACGTATTCGCAGAAGTGGGGCAGTCATTTAAAGACCTGGCTGCCAGCATACACGCGCCGCTTGTTTTCCTGAAAGCCTGCGCCGGCGAAGAAGAAGTACGCGCCCTGCTTCCTTCAAACTGGGAGATACAAACACCGGCCTACATGATGCGCTACCTGACGCAGCAACTCATGAACGCCAACCCGCTGCCAGAGGGATATACGTTAAGCGCCAGCAATGAAGACAAATACTTTACCGTCGCCATCCTGGACCCCACAGGTTTTGAAGTGGCAAACGGGGGATTGGTATTGGTAGATGATTATGGAATATATGACCGTATCGCCACCCATCCCAGGTACCAGCGAAAAGGATTTGCTTCCATCATCATGCAAAGCCTGCAAAAGATCAGCCATCAGCATAACGTCTACAATGGCATACTGGTAGCTACTCCTCCGGGCAGGAACCTGTACGATACACTGGGATGGGAACTCTATTCGCCCTACACAACGGCAGTTATTCCATCCGCTTAATACAATTGCTCAACGCCCTGAAATTATGGTAAGTGCCTTTCCAGATATGCGATTTCAGGGCCAGCTTCCTCTGAGGCTCATTGTCCAGCCCCTCTTCATACCAATCGCCATACGTATGATCTACCAGGTAGGTTTGCACATAACTCCATAGTTGCAGGAACTTCCCGTAATACTGCATTGGGTCGTTGGGATATCTTTCTGCCATGATCAACAGGGTATTCAAGCCCTCCGCCTGGGCCCACCAGTTCTTGCTTCTTTTAACAATCGTACATCCCGGCTTGTCTTTGAAATAATATCCCTCGTCAAAAAATCCACCCAATTGCTGGTCCCATCCCTTCTGCAGGGCATGATCCACCATTTTCTTTCCTATGGCCAACGTTTTCGGATCGTCGCGCATGCCGCATGCCCTCGCCGCTTCTTCCAACAGGTATGCCGTTTCCACGTCATGACCAAACGATACATGATCCAGGTTTTTAGAACGGAGAATTACGGCCTCGGATGAATCCCTGAATGTCACCGGTTTCCAGTCCGTGGTAAAGAACAGTTGCAGGTAGCCCTTATCTGTCACGATCTTATCGCGTATCAATACCAGCATTTCCTTCAGCCTATCTTTCAGTAATGGCGATGGCCATACCTCATACAACGACGTGAAGGCTTCCAGCAAATGAATGGAGCTATTCTGATCTTTTAATCCCGTTTCGGCCAGCGGGGCTACATCTTTGGTTCTCTTCACCGGGTTACCCTGCCTGTCGAGATGTTGGAAATACCCTTTATGCACGGCATCATGACTGTGTTTTTCCAGCCAGTTAAAAGCTTCCCGGGCTAACTGCAAGGCTTCAGGATCATGGGAAGCTTTATAGTACGCCGCCAATGCATAGATGGCAAAAGCATTGCCGTAAGCGTCTTTCATGGTACTCTTTGGCTTTCCTGCCCTGTCTGTAAAACTATAAAAGCCGCCGTATTGCTGGTCCCACATTTTATCTTTCAGGAAACGGAAGCCATGGCGGGATAAAGCGATATAGCTGCTATCGTGATAGAACATGGCCGCCTGCGCGGTGGTCCAGGTATGCCTGGCCTGTGTTACTATCATTTTATCCTGGTTTCCTACGGGTTTAAAATCGTAGGAATAAGTGGTGATATATCCACCATACGCGGAATCGGTATTCCGTGGGTAATAACAATCCAGCAATCCTTCTTTTGCCGCATACCTGAACTGGCGGATCAGTGAGTCATTTCCCGGCTTTTGTTGGGCATAGGTTGCCTGCATACCGGCAAATGCCAGTACAACACTAATTATCCGTTTCATACTTAATTATTTTTCGTTTAGAAGTTGATTAGCCGCCAGGGCAAGGAACAGGTAATCTGTTGTTCCGCCGCCCAACACATATTCTCCCTGTTGCCAGAAATAAGGCCATATCATCAGCTCCGGGAAATCGGGCCTGATCAGCGCCGTACCCGATGCTACGCCGCCGGGGATATAAGACCAGTCGGCCCTGTTAAACCCATAAGCCGTGGTAACGGAATTCGCTCCTACCCCCGACACAAAGGAGGCGGTGTTGGAACCTGGATGACAACCTAAAATAAAATTCAGCGCGTTTAAAAGGTATTTATCAGATACTATTTCAGGAAAAGCACGATGCAGGAAATACTGCCTGTACCCAAAGTTCTGGATTCCCCAGCCTGCACCCCAGATATTAGGCTCGTACGGTACGCCGTAAGGGGTTTTATGTCCGTCTTGCTCTATAGAGGCATACAACTGCTTAACGGCATTGCGGACCGCCTCCCTGAAACCGTTATCCTTTATCAATGGCAAAGCCCTGCAAACCATCCATCCATTCCTGCCAAAACTTTTCAGGATACCTTCCTGTTGCGATACCAGGAAATCTGCATACGCCTGGTCTTTCGTGGTGATCAGCAATTCGACTGCCAGGGAAACGCTGCGCGAAGGCTGTTGTTTGCCCAGCGTATTCCATACCGCCAATGCAATTTCCAGGCTTTGCTGTGCCAGTGTATCGTTATACCCTTTCATTACCCTGCTGGCTGCAGCCAATGCTACTGCGGCTTCCAGCGCCCTGCCGGGGTTTTCTTCCGTGAAAACCCATCGATCATCTGGCGATCCCGGCACTCCTACTTCCGGCGCCTTCCCGTTGTGATGCAGCGTGTTAAAATCGACATTATCTGTAAGGTTCACCGGGTCGCCCAGCAATACGTATTGCCGCAACGTTGGTTCAATGATGCCCCTGTAAAACCGGCCCAAAGAGCGATAGCCGTTAACCACGGAGAAGAGTCCGTGTTCTATCTGCTGCAACGCATCAGGCTTGCCGTCGGGTCGCTGGATCTCAACAACCCGCGTAGCCTGGTCTATAGTTGTGTTATCGTAGTTCAAGTGAAAGTTTTCGAATGCCAGTACCAGCCCATGGATGGTTTCGGCCTGCGATTCCACTCTCAGGTCATAATCGCCTGCATCATGCCATCCGCCCTTATTGAGGTCTGGTACTGTTTCGCCGGGTTTATAATTTGTTAAGGTAGATGATCCCTGGATATACCCGTCGAAATGATTGGAATCCACAGGGGCCATACGCGCATCGTCGAGGTGACAGGCGCCATGCCATACCCGGTATTTATCGTTTACCCGTACATGGCACATCTGCGCCGGCAGGAAGTAAGCCAGCGTAGGCTGCCAGACGTTATCGCTATACACTTGTTCACTGATCCGGAAAGGCGGGGTTTTCGTGTCGCCATATTGCACCATGTACATACCCGGTTCCTGGATCTTCGAAAAATCGAAACGCCGGTAGTGGTATCTTAAAAAATCGCCCCACTCTTCCGGCTGGGCTTCCAGCACTGTTTGCGTTCCACTGCCCCCTATACGCAGCAGCTTTGCCGGCAGCCTGCGGGTGTCGTTTGCATCCAGTTCTATCACTGCTTTCTTTTCCTGCAGCGGATGATAGCCCACCTGCGATACCTGCACCACGGGGGCCGACTGCCATCCATTCACTGCATTAGGGGTAACCAGCCACTCTATGGCGTTTTTGGTAGCTCCTTTCTTTATCAACGCCCGCACCACGTACCAGCCATTGGAATGCAAAGCCCTTCCGTCGAGCAGCTGTAACGAATCGCCTGCCACGCTTTCGATGGTCATCCGCTGTAAAGGCGATTCCGGGGCGATAGTTAACTGTTTTCCCACAGCGATGGGTTTTACCTGCAATTCATTCCCGGTATTCCTGAACACCTGGTCGCTGGACTGGCGGGGGAAGATACCTGATTGCTGATCCATCAGGTAAGATTTTCCGAACAAGGCGCCCGGAAACAATTCGAAGTTAAAGCCCACTTTCCCTATCCACTCGTCGGGCAGGGGCTTCTCCAGATCGGCAATAATCTTAAATCCTTTCCCTGCCGGCTGTATGCTGATCACATACGCGAAATGCAGGTCGGGATAGATGATAGGATTAAATCCTTTCCTGTCGATGGCCGAATCGGGGTATACCATCCGTACGCTGACCATCTGCCGCGCTTTATCTACTATTCGTTTGCCTACTTTCGGGATGGGCGACCATTGGCCGGGCGTAGGCTCCAGCCTTAAATCGCCGTTAGTCGCCACTCTTTGCCCGTGCTGTATCACTCCTACCCCTCCCTGGTGCCCTTCGGGATAAAAGTCGTGGGCCAACATTACATTTACTCCCTGGTTTTCCAGGTATTCTTTGCTATTCAGCTTCATTTGTCCGAATCCTGCCAGCGATCCCAGTAGAAGCAAAAGGGATAGGCAATAAGGAGCCCTACGATACATTTTCGTACTGTTTTTCATACCGTTTTACAAATTGTTAATTCGATGATGTAGCGAAGCTGGAGGTACAAAGTTAAAGTGTCAACCGCACAATTATATTAATATAAATGAGATTATTTTATCTATTTCTTGCCCTTTTTCTACCGCTACGACCGCTAAAATAATTTCTTTTAAATTAATTGTCACATTAACACTTAATTATTATCTTGGTATCCAGAACAACGATTCCACTTATGAAAAAGCACTGGCTGACTTTTCTTTTGAGCACAATGGCATTGGGTACCAGCGCCCAAACAAGGTTGCAATCATTTACACTGCAGGAAGTAACCTTATTACCGGGCATATTCAAATCGGCCCAGACAACCGATCAGCATTATATCATGGCGCTGGATCCCGACAGGTTGCTGTCGCCCTATTTCAGGGAAGGGGGGTTGCCGGCCAAAGCAGCGCCCTACGAGAACTGGGAAAGTATGGGATTAGACGGGCATATCGGGGGCCACTATCTTTCCGCGCTCTCTCTTCTTTATGCCAGCACGGGCGATAAAGAAGCCCTCCGGCGGCTGGATTATATGATAGCCGAACTGGCAAAAGTGCAGCAGGCCAACGGCAATGGTTACATAGGAGGCGTTCCGGGCAGCAAAGCATTGTGGAACGATATCCTGCAAGGTAAAGTGAATGCCATCACGCACCGGTGGGTACCGTTCTATAACATTCATAAAGTATATGCAGGGTTAAGAGACGCCTACAGCATTGCAGGCCGTAAAGAAGCATTGCCGATGCTGGTAAAGCTCAGCGACTGGATGGTTGGCATCAGCGAAGCGTTGACAGACGAGCAGATGGAAACAATGCTGAAAACGGAGCATGGCGGCGTGAATGAAGTCCTCGCTGATGTATATGTTATAACCGGCAATAAAAAGTACCTGGCAGCTGCAAGAAAATTCTCGCATAAGGCCATACTTGAACCGCTGGAAAAAGAACAGGATAAGCTGACAGGCCTGCATGCCAATACACAGATCCCGAAGGTAATAGGCTTTAAAAGGATTGCAGATGCAGACGGAGATACCGATTACAACAGGGCTGCCCGTTTCTTCTGGCAAACAGTGGTGAATAACCGCAGTGTTGCCATAGGCGGAAACAGCGTAGGCGAACACTTTAATCCTGTTGATAACTACAGCGCCATGATCACCGCTGTTGACGGCCCCGAAACCTGCAATACCTATAACATGCTGAAGCTAACGAAAGCGCTGTTCCTTTCTGATGCACAGCAAACATATATGGATTACTACGAAAGGGCTTTGTACAACCATATCCTCGCGTCGCAGTTGGCGGATAAAGGCGGGTTTGCATACCATACGCCTATGCGGCCGGGCCATTACAGGGTTTATTCCCAACCTCTTACTTCCATGTGGTGTTGCGTAGGCACGGGTATAGAAAATCATGTGAAGTATAATGACATCATCTATGCAAAAAACAACAATGATCTTTATATCAATCTCTTTATCGCCTCTGAACTGAACAGTAAAGATGGCAAGTGGAAGATCAGCCAGCAGACAGCATTTCCGCAGACCGATAGCACTACCATACTTATTTCAAAAGCTGATAAAGGGAAGATATATATCCGGTATCCTGAATGGGTAACAAACGGCGCGTTAACCGTTTCTGTCAACAACCAACCACTCGCCATACAGAAGAACGGCGTGGGCTATGTAGCGCTTTCCCGCAACTGGAAAAAGGGCGACAGGATCACAATTAAACTGCCAATGCACAAATCGATGGAACAGCTGCCGGATAAATCCGGCTACTATGCTTTCAAATATGGGCCGTTAGTTCTTGCGGCGAAAATAGATACCAACGAGATGACAGGATTGATGGCCGACACAGGCAGGTTTTCGCAGATCCCTCCGGGGAAGAAATACCCGCTGGAAGAAATGCCGTCTTTAAAAGGATCGCCGGAAACTATTTTATCTGGTATCCAGCAGGTAGAAGGACAACCGCTCAGCTTCCGCATCAAAGACGTAGTATACCCGGCTAAATACCAGGACCTGGTGCTGATACCTTTTTACCAGGTAAATGCAGCCAGGTACCAGTTATACTGGCCCGTAAAGAAATAGGTTCGCGTAGTTATAAATGTTGGCATAACACAGGAAAGGTGTCTCTCTACCAATGTAGAGACGACACCTTTCAATTTTTTTATCGCCTTAGAAATTATAACCCAATCGTACTTTCACGGGATCGGTTCTCGGAACATGCTGGTTGTACAGGAAATCGAACAACACCATCATGTTGCCTTTCATTTTATTGTTGATCTTGTATTTTTTAGAGATCCCTAGCAAACCGCTCTGCGTCCATGCCTGTCCTGCTCCTTCCGGCAAGCCTTCGTAATTAGGTTGATAGTTCTGTTCGTAACCGCCGTTCAGGAAAAACGTTCCTTTCAGCTTCCAATCAATAAACGAACGCAAACCTACTCCCTGCCCGGAGAAATGAATATCGTTGAACCCCGTACCAAATCCCAGTTTATAAGAAACGCCAACGCCGGTGCTTCCGTTCTTATGGAATTTATAAGCCACCTGCCCTGCAAAGTCGCCTGTTGAAGGGAAGAATTTATTGCTGCGCTGGAACTGGATATTGCTCCCAAATTCCAGGCGCTGGAGGAAGCTCTTTGTTTTCATTTCATTGGGTTTGAAATCGGGCATTTCCGCTGCATTATCCAGGTCGGGGAACTTGCTTTTCAGCTCATCGAACCGGCTCCGGGCTTCCGCCATTTGCTGGCTCACAGCCGCGCCGGCATTAGGTCCGCTGCCCAACCGCTGCTGGATCAGTTGTTCTACCTGTGCGCGTGTCTGCAATCCTTCCAGGTTAGCAGGATTAGAGGCGCCCTGCAAGTTGAACAGGCCGGCCAGTTGCGAATGCTGCTGCATGAAGTTATTGAAGGCCGGCACTTTCTTAAGTGCTTCCATCGCCTTCTGTTCTATCTTCTTCTTATCTTTTAAAATCTCTTTATACTCTCTTACCTGTTGTGCGTAATAGTAGGCTTCTTTGTTGATCTTCTGGAGGTCTTTCGCCATACCCGCATACTGGCCCAGTTGTTCTTTCAGCAGTTGTTTGCGTTCGCGTATGTATGCTTTGATCTGGTCGGCCTGCTGGAATTTATTTTTCAACTCATCTACCGCTTTGATGGAGCTGTTCAGTTTATCCGCCACTCCCTTTCCCTGCTTTAACAATGAGTTAGGCCCTTGCAGGAAAGAAAGCGTATTTCCCAGGCTATCAAGCGAACCGATGTTACCCGGGAGTTTCGACTGGAAACTAGATAATTTATTTTGCAATCCTGCTTTCAGCTTACCAAGAGAATCTATGCTGTTGGCAAACAGGTTATTGGCTTTCAGGGAATCTATTTTCGCCAGGCGCTTTCTCAACTTCTCTTCCTGTTTCATAAAACGCTTCAGCGACTGCTCGCTTTTCGCGGTGAGTTTCCGTTCGAGGCTACCCGACTTCTTTTTAACGGCGGAAAGGTATTTTTCAGAGATCTGGGCAACTGCAATTTTAGCGCTGTCCTGGGCAACTATAATTCCTACAGGGGCAAACAACAGCAGGAACAAAATGGATAAATATTTCATGGTATATAATTAGAACTGGTCAGGTTACAAATCCGGGTCTCAGGCTATAACTTCTTTGTTTTCATAATAAACGACATGCAATAATAAGAAAAGAAAGTCAAAATAAAATTATCATGTAACTCTTGCGGTTTTCGCACGTTTAACTATAAAATTCCCCCTTATGAATCACACTTTACATTGTTTTAGAACCATTTTCGGCGTTGCCCTGTTTGCTCTGATACAAAGTAGTTGCCTGAAACAAAGTTGCGAAAAACTGGTCCCTGCCAAACTCTACAGACCCGTTTATTTACCCCTCGCTGAGATCCGCAGCGCAGTTAAAGAAACAGGGCCTCAACCCATTTCCCAGAACGGTAAAATATATCTTTACGGGAATTATATTTTTATCAACGAAGTGGGAAAAGGCATTCATGTTATTGACAATGCCGATCCAAAAAACCCAAACGTCGTTTCCTTTATCAACGTTCCCGGCAACACAGATCTGGCTATGAAAAACAACACATTGTATGCTGATAGTTATATAGACCTGGTTGCCATTGATATTACCAATCCCCGCCAGGCCAGGGAAGTACACCGGGTGAACAACGCTTTTCCGCGGGTTGTGTATACTTTTAACTTTGCGCAGTCAGACAGCCTGGGTGTGATAACAGGTTTTACAGAGAAAGACACTGTTTACCACTACAACTGCAACAGCAGCAATCCACAGATCCTGGATAGGTATTTCGACAGCTATTCCAATTCCCTGTCTATAGCCAATTCCAGCTCTCAGCAGGCGCCCCAGGCCATTGGCAAAGCAGGTTCCATGGCGACTTTCGGGCTGCTGAACAATCACCTCTATTCCATTGCGGGTTTCACTGCCACAACTTTCAACGTTACCCAATCTGCCAGGCCGCAGCGGGAGAAAAAGCTGGACCTGAGAGCTTTTGCAGAAACTATCTTCCCTTACAAACATTACCTGTACATGGGAGGTCCAACAGGCATGGCGATCTACGACGCCATCAATACCGATACTTTACAGTTTAAAGGTATTTACCAGCATATCAAGGGCTGTGATCCGGTGATCGTGGAAAATGATCTTGCCTATGTAACGCTAAGAAGCGGCGCTATCTGCAATACGAATACCGAAAACGTGCTGGATGTACTGGATGTGGCTGATCCTACCAACCCTAAGCTGATGAAAAGCTATGGTATGTCAGGGCCTTACGGGTTGGGGCTTGCAACCGATAAAAAGCTGGTAGTATGTGAAGGAGTTAATGGCATGAGATTACTGGATGCAAAAGACCCGTTGAATATTTCAACTATCCAACTTGTCACTTCCGTTGCTCCTACTGATGTTATACACGAAGGCAATGACATAGTTCTGCTGGTTGGCAACGATGGACTTTACCAGTTCGACATTAAAGATATGCGGCATCCAAACCTTTTAAGCAAAATCAACTTCTCTCCAAAGTCCCTTTAAGATGCGTTTAAGATATATTTTACTATTCCTGGCGCTGGCAGCCGGACATGAATCAATAGCACAGACCAAACACGGCGTTTATGGATTTGCGGAAGGAGGAGTATCGGTTGGCGAGAACACGAACTTCATTGCCAGGGCCGCCGTTGGCTATCGTTTTGCCTATCAATGGCAGGTAGGGCTGGGCGCAGGCTTGAATGCAGCATTTGCCCGCCATGTACCGCTGTTTACAACAGTCAGGTACGATCTTACCAAAAAGAAAAGCACCTTTTTCCTCATCGCAGACGGAGGCGTAACCATGCCCTGGCTGATGGATGATCAGTGGCCCGACGGAAACTCGAAAGCCAATAAACAGCATTGGGGAAAATATTTGCAGGGCGGATTAGGATACAGGCTGAACACCGGCGATGGAGCGGCTTTTACGTTTGCGGCAACCTACATGCATAGCGGTTTCAAACTGGAATACCTTTACTACGGCAGCAGCAACGACTATAAATACGTCTTCAACCAACTCGGCTTCACGGTAGGCTTCTTCTTTTAGGGTTTCATGCGGAGGTTTCACGCAGAGAGGCATAAGGTGCATAAGAGGCATAAGATATTTTGATCGAAGCGAATTTTAAGAAAGCAAAGGAGTTGACGATAATGTTATATAACACAATCTTCAACTCCTTTGCTTTCTTATTTCCCTTAAAAAATATCTTATGCCTCTTTTTCCACCTTATGCGCCTCTGCGTGAAACCTCCGCGTGAGACCCCATTTTGATATTATAGGAAAAATGTGTAATTTGAGCCTCGTTTGTTAGACCCTAAATAATAACGTTACCTATGTCAAGATTCCTATCTTATGTTAACGATACCTGGAGGGTATTGTATCCCGTATTGTTCTCGATTGCATTATTGTTGCTCGGTTATTTTTGTTTCGTAAATAATGACCAGGGAAGAGACTTTTCAACCGCGGTAATTGAAGACCGCTATTCATTCAACTATTTCATCAGGAGTGCTATTGCACTGATCATATGGTCGCTGAGTTTATGGTATACTGCCCGTATCCTGCTGCGGCTGAAAATGATCGACTACAGCAACTTCGGATACACCCGGTTCCTTATCAAATGGTTGCCCAGGGTGTTTGGCGTGATCCCCGTGCTCATCTTTATTGTAGCCCTTTTCTCCGTACGGTCTACGGTGCCTACCTACAATATTGTTTACTTCTGCATTTATGTGATATCGTACGCGGCGCTGGGCGTTTCCATCATGTTGTTCCTGGTCTACCGGTCGAGGCTGGCCAGGAAGATGAATATAGAAATGATGCCCGACAGCGAAAGGTTCAATCCTTCGCAATCTTCGCTGAAAGGCGTGATGTCGGCCGGTGTAACGGGGATAGTGATATATATCGTGTTGCTGGTAAATCTGCTGCTGTTCACGATATTTTTGCTGCCGGTAAGCGCCGGCATTGCTTCTTACCTGCATCCGGCTACGATCGTGTTACTGGGATTGTCTTTCTATACCATCGTTTTTGCCGTGATCATTGCCAACTTCAATTTAAGGAAATCGCCCCTGGGTGTTCTTGTGCTTATCTATATCATCAGCATCAGTCACTGCAACGACAACTCAGTGCTGCGCACGATCGATGACCGGCCCCTGCCTGCACGGGAAACGGTAAAGAGCAATATCAAAAACTGGTTAGCGGCAAGGTTGCCTATACATCCTGACACAGCATCTTCCCGGAAAAAAATATATCCCATCGTGCTGATAGCCGCCGAGGGAGGCGGCATCAGGGCTATGGACTGGACCGCCATGGTACTGCAACACCTCAACAACCTGCATCCTGAACTCTACAAACATGTATATGCTATCAGCAGCGTATCGGGGGGCGGAGTAGGTTCTGTTTTCTTCCAGGCTTATTACCGCGACAGGAACAGCCAATACATTCATCAACCTACGCCGGTATGCGATTCATTATTCAGGAAGGCAATAGGAAGCGATTTCCTGAGCGATGTAACAGGCGCCTTTATTTTCCAGGACAATTTGCAAAGGATCATTCCTTTTGCTATCCCTTATTTCAACCGTAACAGGAAACTGGAAGACAGCTGGAGTTATGGCTACAGTCATTACCTGCAGGCTAATACCTTCGAAGAGCCGTTTCTTTCTCTCTGGCAAAAAGATACAACGCTGAAATACTTTATTCCCAATATGCTTATCAATGGCGTACTGGCGGAGTCGGGGCAGAAAGCCATCACCACTAACCTGGATATCAAGAGCGATTCATCGGGTTTATTTGATGATGAAATTGATGTGATTAAAACATTAGGAAGGGACGTACCGCTGAAAACCGCTGCCTCTCTATGTTCCAGGTTCCCGATGATCACTTCGGGCGGTTTGCTGAAACGCGGCGATAGTACCGCGATCGGTCATATTGTGGATGGCGGTTATAAAGAAAACACAGGTATAGAAACCATGTGGCAACTCATGGCGCTGATGCGGCCATATATCGAACAAATGGAAGACTCATTTAAAGTCAGACTACCATTGTACCTGGTGTATATTCAAAACAGCCCGGTTACCCATCCCAATTCAGAAGCCTCGTTAAAAGCAGTGACAACGCTGCCAGACATCACCACCATACTAACGGGCTTCATGAATGCATGGGACAGGCGTACTCCGACCTTTACAGGCCTGTCTAATAAAGTATTCAACGAAAGTAAGCTAAACGAGAGCTATCGCTTCTACTCTATTTCCCTGAACCGGGACGAAGTACAATTGCCATTGGGATGGTATCTCAGCAAAACTGCGCATAATTATATCTGGCAGGAGGCTGGCAGGATACAAGTCCCTCCTTTGATATTAAAACAATTTGAATAAGCTATTTGATATTAAGACCTAAACCAATCTGCGCCTGCTGTGTTTTCCACTTGTAACGGTCGTCGATGTCGTTGATATTGGTGAATCCCCACACGTAACGACCGAATACATGCAGCCTTTGAAAGGTAAGTGTTAAACCGGCAGCCGCGCCCAGGTCGTTGCGTTTGAATGCACGACGGTTATAGTTCAGCAGGTTCTCATCTTCAAAGAAAAGGAAGCTGTATTGCGGCCCTGCATTCACCGTAATAATGTCGTTGATGTTGTAACGCAGCAGGAGCGGGATAGTTATATAATTCAGTTTGATATTGGTATTGGCAGTTACATTACTGCCATGAATGTATTTGGCGCTGAAATCGTCCGATTTCTTCGGGTTGGCCTGGGTGATCAGCAGTTCAGGCTGGAAGCCCCAGCGGGCGCTGAAATCGCGATACGCAAACACACCTATTTGTCCTCCTATTGTATACTTCGACTGTATACCTTCCCCATCCAGTTTAAATAGGTTTGCATCGGCTTTTATACCGAAGTGCGTAGTATTTTGTGCATAAGCGGCAGTCAGATTGAACAACAATAAAACGGATAACAGTTTCTTCATGGCTGATTATTTTCCATAAAGAAACGAATTGCCGGCCGCAATGGTACAGCCGTTAGCGCACTAATAGATCAGTGCACTTTTTTTCACTATAACATCGGAAATTCCCTCGGCGGATCAAACGAGTTTTAACGGTACTTTCCTGCCGGATTTGACTGCCGCATAGATAGCGTCGATGATCTTAAGGTCTTTTACCCCCTCTTCGCCGTCGACTGCCACAACAGGTTGTTTACCTTCCAGGATGATGCCGGCCATTTCTTCCATCTGCCGGGTTTGATGAGTAACATGAGGTTGGGTTAACTCCCCGGAATTCGTTCTTCCTTTAATAGGGCCATAACCGGTAGAAGGCTGCATTTCAGCAAATCCTTTTTCGCCAACCAGGTAGAACCTGTCCAGGTAATTCATCTGGTATGTAGAGAGGCAGGAGGCGACAGCGCCGCTGGGGAAGCCCAGTTGGAACTGTATGGTTTCATCTACGCCATCTTTAAACTTCACAGGATCTGTTTTGGTTTCCTGCGCGGTTACCCATACCGGCTCTTCTCCTACCATGTAACGGGCGCCGTTGATTGCGTATATGCCGATATCCATCAGCGATCCCCCGCCAGCCAGTTGCTTATTTAATCGCCATTGCGTAGGGTCGCCGATCCGGAACCCGCACTGGCCCTGGAAGAACTGTATCTTGCCAAAAGAGCCTTCTTTCCGCAGGCGTATCACTTCCAGCGTTTTTGGTTCAAAGTGCATGCGGTAACCTACCAGCAATTTTACGCCGGCCTTTTTGCAGGCGTCTACCATTTCCTGGCCTTGCTTTGCATTGAGGGCCATCGGCTTTTCACAGATCACATGTTTGCCTGCGGCAGCGATCCTGATAGCCTGGTCGTGGTGCAATCCATTTGGCGTGGTAATATATACGGCATCAATATCTTTATTATCCTTTACCTGGTCGAAGTTCTGGTAGTTATAACAGTTCTTTGCAGGAATTCCATATTTCTCCTGCCAGCGGGTGAGTTTATCAGGAGTTCCGCTGATGGCGCCAACCAGTTTGGCTTTCTGGCAGGCGGTCATCGCATCTGCTACACGGTTGGCGTAACCGCCCAATCCCATAAGGGCTACTCTCAGCACCGGACCATCATAAGGTTTGTGTTCGGCCAGGCCGGCAAGCGGCATTAGCGGAAGCAGGGCAGCAGACGCTGCAATTTGTTGTAAGAAGTTGCGACGTGTACTCATTGACGTGAAATTTTGCACTACATAATACAAAATATTTCCTGGATTAGGAAGCGCTGATTTTGCTTTGCAGGGCAGGGAAAGATTTGTATTTTGAAATATGACCGTTACATCATTAGCACAGAGTTTAATCGCCTTAGGTATAGGAATTACGATCATTGTATTGCTTACTACCCGTTTCCGTATTCATGCCTTCGTTGCATTGTTCCTGGCAGCGTTGGTTACCGGGGGTATCCTGCAATTGCCGGTTCCCGAGATCATCAGCATCATCAAGGGAGGCATGGGCGCGATCTTTGGCTCTTTAGGCCTGATCATTATTTTGGGATCAGTACTGGGCCAGATCATGGAGCATACAGGCAGCACTGCAGTGCTGGCGCATTATGTACTGCGGCTCACAGGTATACGGAGGGCTTCGGCGGCCATGAGCGTGATCGGTTACCTGGTAGGCATGCCTATCTTCTGCGATTCCGGCTTTATTGTGATGAGCGGCTTAAACAAGGCGCTGGCAAAACGTTCGGGCATTCCTGCACTCGTCATGTCTTCCTCCCTGGCTACCGGCTTATACGCGGTGCATTGCCTGATGCCGCCGCATCCCGGCATCACGGCCGCTGTAACCAACCTGCAGGCCGACCTGGGCAAAGTGATGTTATACGGCCTGGTTATCGCCATCCCGGTCAACATTGCCGGCTTCCAATGGATCAGGTATATTACCCGCAACATACCCAGAGATACCACCGCCGCAACCGGTGAAGAGAAACCCGGAGGGCCCTCTCTCCTTCTCGCCATATTACCTGTTATCGTGCCTATCCTGCTTATAGCCATCCGGGCGTTGGCATCGCTGGAGCATAATGATCCAAGCTGGATCAATGTATTGGGCATGCCTGAAGTAGCGCTGACTATCGGTATCCTCATCGCCTTATTATCTGTTAAAAAGCAGCTGCCATCCATCCTGGCAGAAGGAGTGGAAAAAGCAGCAATGGTGCTGCTGATTATCAGCGGAGGCGGGGCTTTTGGGGCAATGCTAACTAAAGCTAATATTGGCGCACATATCGCCACTCCAACGTTAACGGCTATGGGATTATTTCTTCCCTTTCTTCTTACAGCTATATTAAAAACCGCACAGGGCTCTTCCACTGTTGCGATCATCACTGCAGCAGCCATTATCCAGCCGTTGTTGCCGGTAATGGGGTTAGATGGAACAAACGGACGCATCATATGCGTATTGGCCATGGGCACCGGTTCTATGATGATATCGCATACCAACGACGCTTATTTCTGGGTGATCTCAAAATTCGGAGAGCTGGAAGTAAAAGAAACTTTGCGCGTTTACAGTACCGCTACCATTGTAATGGGACTAACAGCCATCCTCTGCGTATATCTCCTCTCTCTACTCCTGTAAACTTTTTCCTACCTTCGAAAATAAAAATCTTATGATCGCATTCTTAGGTATGGGCCTGCTGGGCTCCAACTTCGTGAAAGCCTTATTGGATAAAGGAGAACAGGTAAGGGTATGGAACAGGACAACAGAAAGGGCCACTGCGCTGGAGATATTCGGCGCGCAGCCTTTTGCCGATGTGGCCGACGCTGTAAAAGGCGCTGCCAGGGTACACATTACATTAAAAGATGACCAGTCGGTAGACGATGTACTCGCTGCTGCACATCCCGGGTTGCAAGCCGGCGCTTATATTATAGATCATACCACCACTTCGGTTGATGGCGCCAGGAGAAGAACAAAGGAATGGAAAGAAAGAGGTTTTATCTATGTGCATGCTCCTGTTTTTATGGGTCCGCAGAACGCACTGGAAAGCAGCGGTTATATGCTGGTATCCGGCGACCAGGGGATTATCAATTCCCTGCAAACCAGCCTGGAAGCTATGACGGGCAAACTGGTGAACCTGGGTGAAGAAACAGGTAAAGCAGCCGCTATGAAACTGGTAGGCAATACCTTCCTTGTTTGCCTGACCGCCAGCATTACCGAAACGCTTAAAGTAGCTAAATCATTAGGCGCCGGCCCTGAAGATCTCAGCGCCCTGTTTGATGTATGGAACCCCGGTAATGGCATACAGGGCCGCCTGCGTCGTATCACCAGCGGCAACTACGATAAACCGTCATGGGAACTGAATATGGCCCGCAAAGACACACAACTCTTCCTCGATGCCGCACAAAAAGCCGGTACTCCCCTGAACCTTTTGCCTAACATCGCAAAAGAAATGGATAAATGGATTGAGAAAGGTTTCGGAGCCCAGGACTGGACAATCATCGGTAAAGAGAGCTTTTAACCATTTTCGTAACAAATTCTGGCAGCTTCGTCACTTTACCCATATCAGTACAGCGGCATATACCCATCTTGCCGGGAAATATGTCGCTGTAATGAAAAATATCCTGCTCTTCTTCTGCCTTATCACAACATCCGCCCTGATGGCGCAAACGCCGGCGCCTAATAAACTGGTCAGTTTCGGGCAGCCCGATAGCCTCTACTCCTCTATCCTAAAAGAAAACAGGCCTTTATGGATCTTCAGTCCGCCTCTCGACACGCCCTATTTTTCTGCGGCCCAATATCCTGTACTTTTTATAATGGATGGCGACGCATACTTCCCTTACCTGGTATCGCTGATGCAACAACTGGCTTTTGTTAACGGCAATACTGCTTTGCCTAAAATGATCATCGTTGGGATACCCAATACCGGGAATAACCGGACAAGGGACCTGACGCCAACTACAGATACGGCATTCCCGGGTTCGGGCGGCGGTGCGCAATTCACCGCCTTCCTTGAAAAGGAACTGATCCCCTATATCAATAAAAAATATCCGGCAGCCCCTTACCGTGTAATTATCGGGCACTCGCTGGGCGGGTTAATGGCAACAGATATGATGCTGCACCATCCGCATCTTTTCAATGCTTACCTGGCATCCGATCCATCGCTGTTCTTTAATTCGAAAGCCATCATGAAAGATCCCCATCTTAAAAATGCCACCGGCAAAAAATATTATATGGCTATCGCTCATACAATGAGAGAAGGATTGGATACAAGTGATGTGCGGAAGGATACGGAAGCATCTTCTACCCATATAAACACCATACTATCGTTCATGGATCTGCTGAAAAGCAGGGCGCCGGGATCGTTGGCCTGGAAAGCAAAATATTATGACGATGATGACCATGGTTCCTTACCATCGATCGCCCTGTACGACGGGCTAAGGTTCTTCTTCAAGAATTTCAGGTTCCCGACTTATCTGTACAGGGATGCTTCCTGCCCTGCCGATTCGCTGAAACAACTGATCACTGAGCATTTCGATCTCCTGTCAAAAGACCTGGGATACGACGTTAAACCTGAAGAAGCGTGGTTCAATGGATTGGGGTACATGCACCTGCAACAAAAACATTTTGAGCAGGCAAAGTTATTTTTCGGGCTGAATGTTCATTACTTCCCCGGGAGGAGCAATCCTTACGACAGCATGGGCGACTATTATCAGGCGATCAATGATAGCGCCCATGCAATAGAATATTATAAGAAGGCTTTATCAATCTATTTCAGTACAGATACCAATGATAAACTGAAAAAGCTGCAGGGGCGTTAGTCGGCCTGCAAAACCACCTTGTAATTTGCCGGTATATAAGTGGTAGCCGTTACGTTAGTGATCACCTGGAGGTTCATGCTTCCGGGTTCCGGCGTGGTAAGGCGATAATGTATCACCGCTTCCTCGCCGTTGAAAACAATGCTGGTTACAGTGAGTATATAACCTGAAGTAGGTTTCTCGCCAGCGGAAAGTATTACGCTGTTCACCTGGTCGTTTACCGGCGTAACGGTGAAGCTTACTTCTGATCTATTAACCGCCGCTTTATGTCCTTTCACGAAGGCCGCCGCTTTATCTACCATTTCCCGGGCTTCCGCCGGGGTGATATATGATTTGGGCTTGAAACTTCCATCCTGCAACTCAACCACCTTGAATTTAATCAGCGTTTGAACGGCATTCAGGGTATTGCGGGAGAAAGATTTTTGATCTTTAATGTTGATCCACATCATGTTCACCGGGTATTGACCTGTAGCCTGGATGGCTTCATACAACGCCAATGCAAACTGCTCCCGGGTAGCGGGTGAAGAAGGTTTTACAGAACGGTTCGAGTTAACGCCGTTGTTGGCTGCAATGATCAGATCATTGGCATAAGCGGCGTTATTATCCGCATACTTGAAATAATCGGTCGCTTTGGGTGCTTTAATAAAACGGATGTTATCAATGTTCAGTTCCAGTCCTTTAACGATCATGGATATACCCTGGCCGAAGCTCAGACGCTCCGCAGGTTTGGGCGCTACGGTACTCATAGGCGCTGCACCGGCTTCTGTTACGTGTGGTGTTGTCATTAGTATTAAAGGGATGGCAACAGCTTTAAAGAGGTTCATAAAATTGAATTTAAAATTGTAAATGCGCTATTAGCAATAAGTGTTCCGGAAAGATATTTTAATGAATAATACGAAATGTTAAATTAATCCTGGGTCTCAGATTCCTGGTACTTTTAGGAATGCGATGATCCCAGAATTGCTGCAGGTCTCCTTTCATGATCAGCAAACTCCCGTTCCCTAACGTCAACGCATACTTCCTTTTATGATCTTTCTTATTCCTGAATTCGAAAGTCCTGGCCTGTCCTACACTTAAAGACGCGATATTGGGATGCTGTCCCAGTTCCCGTTCATGATCGCTATGCCAGGCTACAGAATCATTGCCATCCCGGTAATAGTTGAGCAGTACGCAGTTGAAATGCAAATGCGTCAGGGCCTCTACCCGCTCCTTCAACGACAGCAGTCTTTCCGTCCAGGGATTGGGCGTAAAGTCCTTGTCGGACAGCCTGTAACTCCTGCCGGCATCTCCATACCAGGCTGTTAAACGGGGAGTCAGCACCACTTTATCCTGTATGGTCAGGGTCGATTGCTTCCAGGGAACCGTATCGATCAACTCATTCAATAATGCTATCCCCTCTGCTTCTTCCAGAAAATGAGGGTAATAGGTCAGCAATCCCTCAGGGAAGATCAAATGTTCGTTGTCGTCAAATAAGCTAAACTGTGTCATTACCCAGGTACTTTATCAGTTAAGGAAAACAAATAATTGCCCAGGGAGTTCACCCTGATACATTTTATGGAAATAATGATCTTTTTAAGCTAACCCCGGGCCAGAAAATAAGATAACTTGCCGGTCAATTATGCAGAAAAGAATGAAGAAAATCGCCTTATTTTCCACGGTACTGATAAGCCTTTCCCTTCCTGTGCTGGCACAGCGAACCAAGAAACAAGCGGAACCTGTACCCACCTATTATGCCAACAGGTTGCCTTTACATCAGAAACCATACCTCGAACTCCCGTTAGGAAGCATCAGTCCTGCCGGCTGGTTAAGAACAATGCTGGAAAGCCAGCGTGACGGCGCTACAGGCCAGCTCGACAAACTTTACCCATTGGTAATGAACCACCGCAACGGCTGGCTGGGCGGGGATGGCGATCAGTGGGAAAGAGGACCATACTGGATAGATGGATTGTTGCCGCTTGCTTATATCCTTAAAGACGAAGCGCTCATCAAAAAAGTACAACCCTGGGTAGAATGGTCTATCAACCATCAGCATCCGGACGGGTATTTTGGTCCGTCGACCGATTACCCATACGAGCCAGGTATTCAGCGCGACAACAGCCGCGACTGGTGGCCTAAAATGGTGATGCTGAAAGTACTGAAACAATACTACGACGCCACAGGCGACAAACGGGTTATAACGCTGATGACAAAGTATTTCCGGTACCAGCTTAAAGAACTGCCATCCAAACCCCTGGGTCACTGGACCTTCTGGGCAGAATGGAGGGGCGGCGATAACCTGCAGGTAGTGTACTGGCTATATAATATAACCGGCGACCAGTTCCTGCTGGACCTGGCAGAACTGATCCATAAACAGACCTTCAATTTCACTAACGCCTTCCTGCATACGGATATGCTGTGGACGCCGGGATCGGCCCACGGCGTAAACCTCGCGCAGGGCTTCAAGGAGCCGGTTATCTATTACCAGCAGCACCCCGAAGCCAAATACCTGGAAGCGGTGAAGAAAGGCTTTGCAGATCTCAGGCGCTTTAACGGGATGGCGCACGGGCTGTATGGCGCCGACGAAGCGTTACATGGCAATGTACCGACGCAGGGATCAGAACTGTGCACGGCCGTTGAAATGATGTATAGCCTCGAAAGCATGCTGGCCATTACGGGGGATGTAGATTTTGCAGACCACCTGGAAAAAATTGCCTTCAATGCATTGCCTTCACAAATATTTGAAAACTTTATAGATCACCAGTATTTCCAGCAGGCAAACCAGGTAATGGCTACCAGGCATATACGTAATTTCCAGGTGAACCATCATGGAACAGATCTTTGTTACGGGTTGCTGTCGGGCTACCCCTGCTGTACATCCAACATGCACCAGGGATGGCCTAAATTTACCCAGAACCTCTGGTATGCCACTATCGACAGCGGGGTTGCAGCCCTGGTATACGCGCCGAGCGAGGTGAAAATATACGTGGCTAACCAACAGCCGATAACCATTAAAGAAGAAACGAACTATCCGTTCGAAGAAAGCATCAACTTTACTATTAATACTAATAAAAAGGTAAGTTTCCCTTTTCACCTGCGCATTCCTAAATGGTGTAAGAAAGCCAATATCAAAGTAAATGGCGAAACGGTGATGGAAGCAGCCGGCAATAAAATCGTGCAGTTGAACAGGGAATGGAAGAAAGGCGACCGGGTAACGCTCGAACTGCCAATGCATATTTATAACGATACCTGGTCAGAGAACTCATTGTCTGTGCAACGCGGTCCGTTGACCTATGCACTGAAAATAGATGAGAAGATAGAAAAGGTTCACAACACCAAAGATCCTATCGACTATGGCGATACTTACTACGAGATCCGCCCGGCCAGTCCCTGGAACTATGCGTTGATCAGGGATAACAATAAGTTTGATCTGGAGAAGAAGGCTGCTGTTGCCCGGTATCCGTGGAGCATCGAAAATGCGCCGCTGATCCTGAAAACAAAAGCCAAACGCATCCCGAGCTGGGGACTGTACAACGAAATGGCAGGCCCATTGCCGTTTTCTACTACTTACCAGATGGAAGTAGGACAGGAAGAAGAAATTACGTTGATCCCTTATGGTTGTACAAGGTTAAGGATATCGCAGTTTCCCGTGGTGGATAAATGATCATTTTTCGGTATTATAAAAAGAAGGCCGGTAGCGTAGAAGTTACCGGCCTTTATTGTTAATTATTGGGAGAAGATCACACGCTACTTTTTCTTCACATTCAACAGGAACATGGCAAACAACATCACTGCTACGCCCAGCCATTGCACAACAGTTACCTTCTCGTTCAGCAACCAGTGCGAACAGATAACGGCTACCGGCAACTCGGCAGTCATCAGTACAGCGCTTACCCCTACGCCAATTTTAGGAACTCCTTTAGAAAACAGGATTGGGGGAATGATGGTTCCGAAAGTAGCCAGGAATAAAGCCCATTTAAGCAGTCCCAGGTCCAGGTGCGCGGCATGCGATAGTTCTGGCAGGTTGGCCAGCAGCAAACCCAGGAAAGAGCCGGTCATCATAACAGCGCTTTTCGGGAGGGCCGGAATTGTCTTTCCCACGCGGGCGTTAGCCAGCAGGTAGATGGCATAAAGGAGCGCCGACAAGGCGGCCAAAGCAAGACCTTTTAATGGCAGGTGAGCGCCTGCGCTTATTCCCCCGCTCCCCATACCGCTTCCCAGTATGATCAGCACCGTGATCATTAGCTGCGACCTGCCAGGCGCCTGTTTATAGATGAGCCATTCGAGCAATAACCCTATCCAGGTAAATTGCATGAGGATAATAATAGCTACCGATGCAGGGAGATAGACGACGGAGAGATAATATACAAAACTGGAAAACCCGATCGCCGCGCCGGTAGGCAACAGCCATAACAGGGTTTTCAGGGTGTATTGACGAAAGTTCCATTGTTTATTGAGGCATACAAGCAGCCATAGGAACAGCATACCTGCCAAAGCCTGGGATACGGAGATCTGAGCTGCTGTATAACCTTCCCTGTAAGATAGTTTTACAAACGTTGATAAAATGCCATAGCTGCATGCGCCGGCAAATACCATTAATATATACCTGGTCATTTATTGAAAATTTGAATAAAAAGAGATGATGCCGCCTGCGGAAATGCAGAGGCACGAAAAAATAACCAGGTCAACAGACTCAGTGAAATACACAACCAGTCCCGGGTTCAGGACATAGCATAAAAGAGAAAGTAAGCGCTGGTTATTAAGCCTGAACGGCTACAACAACAACAGCTGGAGGAGGTGTAGATATATAAGTATGCATTGTGTTATACGATCATTTTGCGCAAGATAGTAAAATTAGAGTAGTTTAAAAAGAGTTGCCAGCGAGGTTATCGCTGGCAACGGTTATAAGGTTGGTTTCTGATTAATCTGCTTTTACGACAACTTTACCTACAGTTCTTCCTGTTTCAACGAAGGCATGCGCTTCGGCCATTTCATCGAATGCAAATGTTCTGGCAATAACAGAACGGATCTTGCCTGATGCCAGCAATTTCGCGATCTGCTCCATGTCCGCGCCGTTGGAGTGTACCAGGATACCATTGCCGGTTACATTGTAGGCTTTGGCTTTTTCCACGATGGTACCTTTTCCTGCGCCGAAAATAGTGGTGATAGCTCCGCCGGGCCTGATCACTTCCAGGGATTCGTCAATGGTTTTCTCTCCCAGCATATCCAAAACAAAGTCCAGGTCTTTTACCTCGTTTTTCAGGGTCTGGGTTTTATAATCGATATGTTGATCGGCGCCCAGCGCCAGTACCGCGTCTTTATTTGCGGCGGAGGAAGTGCCTATCACATAGGCGCCCAGATGTTTGGCTATCTGCACGGCGTAATGGCCAACACCGCCGGAGGCGGCATGTATCAGTACTTTGCTGCCTGGTTTGATAGCGGGGTTGGGAGTCAACGCCTGCCAGGCGGTTAGCGCAGCTAAAGTAGCGGCAGCAGCTTCCTCAAAGGAAATATTGGCGGGTTTCAAGGCCAGTTGATCGGCCGGCGCGGCTACATATTCCGCATAGGCTTGACCGTGACCGGGGAAATTGACCATTCCAAAAACATCGTCGTTCACTTTAAACAGGGGCGATTCGCTGGCTACTACCGTTCCGGCAATATCCCATCCTAAAATAATGGGATCAAAATCTTTCAGGACGCTGGCAAAACCGCCGCCGGCACGGCTTTTTACATCTACGGGATTAATACTGATGGCTTTTACCCTAACCAGTACTTCTCCTGTTTTGATAGTCGGGGTAGCTATATCCTTGATCTCCAGGTTACTGGTTGGTCCGAATTCCTTTAATACTATTGCTTTCATTGGTCGTGTGATTTATAAAGCAAATTTATACCGACGGAAAGGTTATTTACCTGTACAAATTTTCCATAATTCTGTATTTTTATGCTATGAAAAGAGATAACCTGTATCAGCCGTTCGAAATCCAGGTGAAGGAGCTGGCCTCCTGCAAGGAAGTAACGCATGGTCACAATTTTTTTGAACTGGTCTATATTGTTGATGGCATGGGCCGGCAATGTATCAATGATCATTACTTCAACTACCGGCCTGGTCATATGTTCCTTGTTACCCCGGAAGATTCGCATTCGCTGGAAATTGACACCCCTACTACGCTCTTCTACCTCCGGTTCACTAATATCTATATCCGGCAGAATGCCTTAACGCAGGATAATATCAGGAAGCTGGAATATATTCTTCAGAATGCCAATCATCAGCCAGGTTGTATTTTAAAGAACCAGATAGACAAGAGCCTGGTCAGGCCGGTTGTGGAAGCGCTGATCAGGGAATATACAACCAGGGATATTTATAATGGAGAATTGATCCAGCTGATGGTAAATACCCTGATTGTAATTGTTGCCCGCAATATCAGCAAGTTTTTGCCGGTGAATATGGATGAACAGACAGATGAGAAGGCGAAAGATATACTTGAATATATCCGCCTGCATATTTCGCAGCCGGAGAAGATCCGTTCGGAGGTGATCAGCAAACATTTCGGTGTTTCTGAACACTATGTGGGCAGGTTTTTCAAACGGCATACAAATGAAACCATGCAGCAGTTCATTATGAATTATAAGATCAAAATGATAGAACACCGATTATTGCACAGCGATATGCGGATCAGTGAAATGGTGTCGGAACTTGGATTTACGGATGAAAGCCATCTGAACAGGATCTTTAAAAAGAGAAAAGGGATGAGCCCAACTGCATTCAGGCGGAGCAGACGTCTGGCTTCCTAACTATTTGGCTTAAACTCCCACCCTATGATATATTCCCGCCAACAATGTTCATAACTTTAAAATCCCTGTGCATTTCTTGTGCGGATTTTATAACTTCAAAGATAAACAGGAAGCTATCCCGCACTGTTTTTAACATTGGATTTACACTTGATAAAGTGCATTCCTTTACCTTGAGCGCTGTATTTTATTATCAACCATCCTCAATAAACCTGGAAGAAAATGAACCATAGCAATGTATTACCCAGGCAAACTAATTCGCTAGATGGAGTGAACGGGCAAAAAAGAATTTCACAGATCGTGAATTCCCTGTCGGTAACCGCAGCGTCGCTTGCATTTATATTAGGCTGCCTGTTCTACAGCCTTACCGGCTATGAGACCATTTTTTACCCGGCCATGCTGGAAACCTGCCTGTTCCTCGCAGTAATACCGCTATCCAGGCATACTTCGCCGGAAACAGGGCAAAAAACTTTATTCGCACTTCATACGCTCTTCATTATCTTCTTTGGTATTGTCCTGGGGCCCGCTTCCCAGGTATACCTGTTTGCTCCCTTTCTCGCGTTCTGTACTTTCCTGGTATTCAGGGAATGGAAAAGCAGGATCGCGGTACTGCTTGCATGCACGGCATTAATAGTGTTCGTCCAGGTCAACTACCGTATACAACTTATTCCCGGTCTTGCCCTCTCGGCCGGTTTTATCAATACGCTGAACTGGATCGCTATCGCAACGGCCACCTTCCTGAACTGCTCCGTCTTGTACTACTTTGCAAAAGAGAGCAGATCGCGCTACCAGCAGCTGACCGAATTGGTAGATCAACTATATAAGACCAACCAGTCAATGAAAGTATATGTAAGAGAAACCACGCACGAGATCAGGTCGCCTCTGAATGTTGTAAACAGTATCCTCCAGAATTATCTTGATAAAGCCGATCATTCAAAACGCACCATACAAATAGGTAAAGCACACCTGGAAGCAGTGCATTTTGCCTGCCAGGATATACAGCTGGTAATGAACAATGCCCTGGGATGGTCTAAAATCGAAGCAGGAAAAGATGAAGTGATCAAATCGTCGTTCCAGTTCAGGGAATGGCTTAGCCAACTCTGTGAAACCTACGAATACCTTGGCAAACAAAGAGGAGTATATGTCAATACGGTGATCAGCGAAGCGATCCCCGACTATATCCATACCGATATCGCCAAACTTCGCAGCATCATCGTCAATTTATTAAGCAATGCCATTAAGTTCACCGCCCATCACTCCGTGGTAACCCTGGAAGCATTCGTCAGAAACGAACAACTCTGCTGCACGGTGACCGACCAGGGCAAAGGAATACCAGACGAAGAAAAAGAACATATTTTCGATCCCTATGTCAGTTCCGCCCAGCAACAGAACGAGCCGATAGGACTGGGCCTGCCCATTGCCAGGTACCTTGCGCGGCAACTGAACGGCGATCTTAAGGTCACCGACAACCGGCATGCTTCCGGTTGCACATTTATCCTCTCGCTTCCCCTGGAAGCAGCCGCCCCACCGGAACCGGCAGAAGAAAGTATCGACTATGAACTGATGAAAGGACTGAAGATCCTCGTGGCCGACGACGATTCCATGAATCGCCTGGCTTTTACCATCGTACTGGAACGTTTAGGCATCCAGGTTATCCTGGCCGATTCCGGCGATGAAGTTGTGCCTATGGCGCTGCAACATAAACCGGATATCATTATTGCAGATATGGTAATGCCGGAAGTCAGCGGCCTGGAAGTCATTTCCCTGCTTAAGAACAACAAGGAACTTAAACATATTCCTGCTCTCCTTGTTTCCGGCAATTGTTTCAGCGAAGTACAGGAAGAAGTGGCCGCTTCAGGAGCCGATGGCTTTATCAGCAAACCTGTAACCGCAGCTGCGCTGTTCCAGGCGCTAAAGAAAAATTTGTCTGTCTGCGCCTGATGTAACGCATTACTGTTGCACCCGGCAATTCCTGTATAAGCAATGTTCCTTATTCGCCCCAGGCAGTGACCACCAGGCTCCTGGAACCGCCATGATTCCTGTGTTCGCATAAGTAAATACCTTGCCAGGTACCTAATGCCAATCTCCCATGCCGGATGGGAATCATTACAGAGCTGCCAAGCAACGAAGCTTTTAAATGGGCCGGCATATCATCGGGGCCCTCATCTGTATGCCTGTAATCCGGGTCCGATTCGGGCGCTACCTTGTTGAAGTAAGTTTCGAAATCCATCCTCACCGTAGGATCAGCATTTTCATTTATAGTCAGCGAAGCGGAAGTATGCTGGATAAAAACCTGCAACATGCCCGTGCGGATATCTGACAACTGCGGCATGGCCTGCACTATTTCAGGGGTGATCAGATGAAAGCCCCTGCGTCGTTGGCTCAATTGAATAACTTGTTGGTAGATTTTCATAGCTGCAATTTACTGTATCCTCCAGATTCTGTTATTCTTATCATCCGTCATCAACATACTTCCATCTTTCAGTACCAGTAACCCTACCGGTCTGCCCTTCACAATTCCTTCCGTGGCATTGTGTACAAACCCGGTCAGGAAATCTTCCGGCGGCCCTGCCGGCTTTCCATTCTTAAATGGAACGAACAAAACTTTATAACCACTTACCGGTTTGCGGTTCCATGAACCATGTTGTGCTATAAATGCCCCGTTATGATATTTCTCCGGAAATCTTTTAGCGGTATAAAATACCAGGCCCAGTGAAGCGGTATGCGATCCCAAAGGCACATCAGGTACGATCACCCGGCTGGCCGGCACTGTTGGAGCATCTTTGACCCGTGGATCGCGATGGGCCCCGAAATAGTAATACGGCCAGCCGTAAAATCCCCCTTCTTTTACGCCTGTCAGGTAATCGGGAACCAGGTCGTTGCCCAGGTTATCCCGTTCGTTGACGGCTACCCACAAAGTGTTGGTTCCCGGCGCCCAGCCCATACCTACAGGATTACGCAAACCGGTTGCATATAGCCGCTGGTTGTTCCCATCAGGGTCCATCTCGATAATGCAGGCGCGGTGATCTTCATTGGCAATACCTTTCTCGGCATGATCGGTGCCTGAACCTACAGCGACGTACAATTTTGTTTTATCGGCATTGGTGATAATATTCCGGGTCCAGTGCCTGTTAATTTTACCGGCAGGGAAAGTAGCGATCTTCGTTCCCGGGGCAGTGATCAACGTGTCGCCCGTGTTGTAGGGAAATGTCAGCAGGGCGTCGGTATTGGCAACATACAAACGGTTGCCGAGGAGTAAAATTCCAAATGGCTGGTGCAGTCCTTTCAGGAATATGAACCGTTGTTCGGGAATACCGTCACCATCGGCATCGCGGAGTAAAGTGACCTGGTCTTTACTCTTTTTCATACTGTTGGATTTATTAGCTCCAACGAATACGGCGCCTATCTTGGTAAAAAATGAGTGATTGCTGTTGGATTCCGAAACCAATACATCGCCGTTGGGCAACTGGTACATCCAGCGTGGATTGTGCAACTGGTCTGCATACAAAGTAACTTTAAGTCCCGGCGGCGCCGTTGGCGTTTCGTTAGGTTGCCATCCCATCACATGGCTGTATTTCATGTAGGATTTGGTAGCGTGAGGCGGCGGAAGCTGAAGCGTATCCTGCTGCGCCCAGAGATATAGCGGGCCCGATAATAGGAGTGATAACAAACATTTTTTCATATAAAGTGTTTCCCGTTGCTCTTACAATATCCAAGCCAGCGCCAGGTATAGAAAACGGGGTCTGCGGTCAAACATTAGCAAATATTTAATTCGAAAAGTGAGATTTATTTAAGTAACTTCATGGTTCCTGCCAGCCAAAGAGTAATTAAAAGACATGAAAATCCTTAACGTAAAATTTTAACCATGGTGACACCACAGCAGGTAATGATTATAGATGATGATGCGGATGACAGGTCATTTTTCCAGGAGGCAATCACTAATATTTCCCCTGTTATCGAAACGCGTGTATTTGCCAGTGGCGTACAGGCGTTAGCGTTATTCAAAGAGAATAAGGTATATGCTCCTGACTACATTTTCCTGGACTTCAATATGCCTTTAATGAATGGCCGGGAATGCCTGGTTGAGTTGAGAAAACTTCTGCAACACAAAGTAACCCAGATTATCATTTTAAGCACTTCCGATACAAAAGAAGACCGGGAAGATGCCTTCAGGTTAGGAGCAAAACTATTCCTGACTAAACCCAATACTTTCCAGGAACTGTGTAATATGCTTAAAGGTGTATTGGAAGGAAGCTTCCAGATGTTGTTCCCTTCCCAGCAACCAAATATGAGCAGCCATTAAAGGACCGGCTAATTATTTAGAGATTGATTTATTGTATTTGTTCCTATACTCCATAGGAGAGATGCCCGTCGCCTTTTTGAAAATATTCCTGAAAGCCTTGGTATCAGAATATCCCACTTCGTACATAATTTCATTAATATTTTTACGGCTCGACTCAAAGCTTTTTTTAGCCACTTCCATTTTCACCCGTTGGATGTATTCCGTAACGGTATTGCTGGTAGCTTTTTTAAACCTTCTTTCCAGGCTTCGGCGGCCTACGGAGAAGATATCGGCCAGCTGGTCTACGGTTATTTTTTCTCCCCAGTTCTTTTCAATATAATCCTGTGCTTTCAGAACGGAATCGTCCTGGTGATTGCGTTGCCCTACAAACATACTGAAGGCGGCCTGGCTATCCCTGCTCAGGTCTATTTCAAAATACTTGGAGAGAGCGATCGCCATCGGTCTGCCATGGTATTTTTCTACCAGGTAAAGCAGGAGGTTCCAGAAAGAATTGGCCCCGCCGCTGGAATAGATGCCGTTTTCGTCTATAATGATCTTTTCTGACACCAGTTCAATATCCGGGAACATAGCCTGGAAATCTGCTACTGCGCTCCAGTGTGTGGAACAGCGTTTTCCTTTCAGCAAACCGGTGCTTGCCAGCAGGAATGCCCCAACGCATAAACTGGCCACTTCCGCGCCTTTGGCACGTTGACCCGCTATCCATTTGGTAATAGTGTCATTGTCTTTCAATACTTTATGCCATCCGCCTTCCGGGTCGGGATTCACCGCCGGGATAATAATAAGGTCGGGCCTGAAAGTATTGTCAGATATCTCAACATCAGGCGTAACCCTGAAGACCTGGTGATAATCTTCAGGCTTTTTGGTGGCGCCCACCAGTTTTACGTCAAACATCGGGTCGTTTCCTTCCCTTACGAGGAAATTGTTCAACTGTGTAAAACAGACAAGGGGACCTTCAATACAGCTGAGTGCTACGGCTCCGCGTGGAACTATTATGGCAACTTGCTTCATATTTCAAATCTAAGAGAAAAGATTATTATCTCAACAATCATTTTATTCATTTTTGGAGGCAGAATATCCTGCCTTCCACACAACCCGTTCCGGGCCAATTTGTTATTTAAGCAATCCTTTCACCACAACATTAAAAGCCTGTTCCATGATGGCTGGCGTCAGCTCAAAGGCGTTGCCCTTAAAGTCCCTGCCTTCGCGGTGAAAATTGATAAGAGAATAAAGCGGTGCAAAGCTCAGGGCCCAGTAAGTGACCAATGGCATCCTTTCTATCTCCCCCCTCTCCATAGCTTTCTCCACATACCTGCCTAATGTTTTGGAATATTCTTCAGATACTATTTCCAGCATTTGTTCACGGTAGGTAGAGTTAGTGAGTTGTTCGAAGAAATACCCTGCCTGCAGGTTCGCCAGGTTATAGGCGGTCCTGTTCTGCCACTGCCGCCAAAGCGTTTCCCTGAAGGGCATATCCGGGTCGAACCCCTCGAGGGTAGCCCTGGCCATTTTCAAACCTTCTTCAATAGCAATACTGGTGATCAGGTCATCTTTATCCTTATAATAAATATAAATCGTGGCGGGAGACACGCCCGCAGCTTTAGCCAGCTTGTTAATACTGAAGTTTTCAAGGCCATCATTGGCTATCATTTCAACGGCGCTGTCCCTGATTGCCTGAACCTTATTTTCATCTCTGTTCCGCATAGTCTCAAAAATATAAAAATTCTTCAGTGGATAATGGCTGAGGGATGGCTATTAAGTTAGTGAAAATATTTCTTCATTACCTGTTCTGTTGTCAACATCCCGGTGGTAGTGTTCAGGGAATCAATTTTCGAGAGCTCCGCCTTGGCGAGCGGAATGGTGGATGTTTCCAGCATTCGCTGCATTACCGCACGCTTGGAGGCCGGCAATGAATCTTTTAAATACTTCTCCATCATCAGGTTGGCGATAGGAACCGCGAAAGTAGCGCCGGTACCGGCATTTTCCACGATCACGGCAATGGCGATCCGGGGATTGGCCCTGGGCGCAAAGGCCACGAATACGGAGTGATCTTTCAGGTCGGTCACTTTCCCGTTTACAATTCCCCTGTTCTGGGCTGTTCCTGTTTTACCGCAAACGGCAATACCGGGTATCTGTGCGCCTTTTCCTGTTCCGTGTTCTATTACATCTTCCATTCCGTATATCACTGCGTTATAGGCAGTATCAGATATCCTGGCCACGGTATGCCGTTCTTTGAATTTAGCCAGCAGATCTGAGCTATCCTGGTCGATAGATTGCACAAAATGCGGCAGGTAGTAATATCCCCGGTTGGCAATAAGGCACATGGCATTGGCCATCTGCAAAGGCGTTACCGCTACCTGTCCCTGCCCCATTCCTACATACAGCTCGGAACAGGAGTTCCAGTTGCCATGATATCGTTTATTGATCACCGTAGTATCGGCCACGAAGCCGGGATTTTCGCTGGGAATGTCGATCCCCAGCCGGTGCCCCAGGCCAAAGCGCGACATATATTCGGCCCACCTGGCATGTCCATTCTTCACTCCTCCCCATTTGCGGGCGTCCACTTCCAGCCTGTACAGGTGCAGGAAATACGCATTGCAGGAATGGGCCATCGCTACCCGCATATTGGCGGCATGCCCCGGTTCCCGGTGCAGGCATTTGATCGTACGGTTGCAGGGAGTATAGGCGCCCAGGCAGGGATAGCCAAAGTCGGGGGTAATGATCCCTTCGTCCAGCGCCACAATAGCGGTAAGCGGCTTCATAGCCGATCCTGGCTGGTAAGTGGCCTGTATGCCCCGGTTCAGGAATGGTTCTGTAGGATCTGAAAACAGTTTGCCCACGTTTCGGGCACGGGCAGACCCCGACAATAGATTCGGGTCAAAGACGGGACCACTAACCATAGCGAGAATGCCGCCGGTGGCGGGGTCTATTGCCACCACGCTTCCAACCTTGTTCCGCATCAACTCTTCTCCCAATACCTGCAACTCTATATCCAGGGAGAGCCGCAGGTTCTTTCCGGCAACGGCGGCTGTATCGAACTCCCCGTTCTGCAAGGATCCCTGTGGCCTGTTCAAATTGTCTTTAACGATATATTGTGTACCTCTTTGTCCCATTAATACCCGCTCATAGTTCTTCTCCAGCCCCGTTAGTCCTATATAATCGCCTGACTGATATCCCGTATAATTATCTTGTTTGAGCAAACCGGGTGATATTTCACCAATATAACCTAGTATATTAGCAGCAGCTTTGTAAGGGTAAGTTCTGGCAGGCCGGGGTACCAGTTCGAAACCGGGTTGAAAGAGATACATACTTTCCTGCAACTGGCTGAAGGAAGAAGCAGAAAGTAAACTTGCAAATACGGAAGGTCTGACCTTACCGTTCTTTTTAACAGCGTCGGCTATACGTTTTTTAAACGCCGTCCTGTCAATTCCGAGAATGCTGCATAAATAACTGGTATCAATATTTTTAACGGCAGCAGGAGTAACAACCAGATCGTATAAAATTTCGTTGCTTAAAATACTTTTATTTTTACGATCGAAGATCAACCCTCTGCTGGGGTAAACTATTTTTTTTGTTACAGCATTTGCATCGGCCAGACGCTGATATTTTTTTTCAACGATCTGAAGATAAAACAGCCTGGAAGTCAACAATAGCACGAGGCCTGCGATGAGCAGCACGACAATGCGTCGCCTGGGTTGCGTGAAAACGGACATGAAAAATGGAGGGAGATTTAGAACGCAAAACTAATTTATAAAAATCATTTGTAGTAAAATTCCTACACAGGTGGTCTTTAAAAATGATAAGAATTTTTTGCGAAAAAATTAAGTGGCGCGGATATTGTTTCTAGTAAAAAAAATGGCGGATACGAAGCCGGAAAGTTCACGTTTACGTAAATACTTCCGGGACGATTGCCGTCTTACCAAAAATCAATCGCATGTTCTTGAGTGCTAAAAGGAACCTATCGCCTTTGTTAAAAAAACTATCTTATCGATTAATTGGAGAACCTACCGAGTTTTCCCTCGAAAACCGCATCTTCAACACTATTTGTTTAATTGCTGTATTCATTCTTGCTTTCAATGTACCGTACAACTACCTGACAGGACTAAAAGTAACGGCGCTGATATTTTCAGTGTTGGTGATCGCATTCGCCGGTATTTATTACCTGTCGCGTTTCCATAAAAAGCTTAACACCAGTATTGCCCTGTCAGTGATCGTTGTCAATGTGTTGTTTGCTGTCAACTATTTTTTCAGCGGCGGCATACAGGGCGCTTCGCTGTTATCCTTTACCCTGGCCTTCTTCCTTACTATGCTCATCAGTCCGCGTAGCCAGTATGCCTGGTGGCTGATCGTAAACCTGGTTGTAGTAATAGGATTGATCACGTATGAATACTATTTTCCCGGTTCGGCGCCATCGGTATATGATACCCGGGAAGACCTGTTCGCCGATATGACACCTACCTACATTACCAATGTGATAGTAATATTCATAGGCACTGTTTACCTGAAGAATGCTTATAAAAAAGAGAAAGAGAGAGGGGAAGAAAAAACAAGATCGCTGGAACTAATGAACGCGGAGAAGAGCAAACTGTTCTCCCTGATCTCCCATGATCTCCGGAACCCGCTGGCATCTATCCAGAGTTACCTGCAACTGATCCGGGAAGTGGAACTGGATGCGGCAGATAAAGCACAGATCGAAGGGGAACTGCTCTATGTAGTGAACAACACGCAGGAGATGCTGTACAATATCCTTGTGTGGTCGAAGACCCAGATGGAAGGGCCTAATATCAACCTGGTTCCGGTGAATGTTGCCACGGCGCTGGAGCCCATCCTGCAAATCACCAGGATGGCAGTTGTCAAGAAAAATATTGATTTCAAGGCTGAGATAGATACTGCTGTCGACGTACTGGCAGATATCAATATGCTTCAGCTGATCATCCGCAACCTGCTGGGAAATGCGGCGAAGTTTACTCCCGCCAAAGGAACTATAGAGGTAAGCACCAGCAAGCAGGGAAATAACTGCCGGATCGAGATCAAAGACAGCGGTACAGGCATCCGTCAGCAGGAAGATATCTTCTCGCTGAAAGTACGTTCTACCTTCGGAACGGATAATGAGAAAGGCGTAGGAATGGGATTATATTTATGTAAGGAATATACCATTGCCCAGAACGGGAAAATCTGGTATCAGAATAACCCGGAAGGCGGCAGCTCCTTTTTCCTGGAACTGCCGCTTGCCGGTTAGTTGGTGTAAGGACGCGCCCTTAAAGCGGTCCAGGTATCATCTATGGCGGCGCTGCTTACCACGTTCAATGCAATGGTATCGAAGGCAGCCCAGACGGTTTCCCTTTTTATATCGCTATTTAGTTTCCCCCCTTTCGGATAACATGCCCAGAAATAAGCGTCTTCTTTTACAAAAGGAGCCAGCTTCTTTAATAATGCCAGCAGTTCTTTTTGCTTAACGGCAAATACCTGTACGAAATCGTAGCTTCCTTTTTTTGCAGCCGCAGGCTCCTGGTCAAAACCCCGGTCGCCTATTAGTTCGAGGTAAGAAGCCGGCGCATTCACAATGAGATGTTGCGAGGCTTTTTGATAGTATAATTTTTTCAGTACTGCATCTCCCGACATGATCATGATTATTTGGGAGGGAAAATTACAATTTTAAAGGAACATTCCTCCTGATGCTTCGATTCTTTGCGCAGTTATCCACCTGGCATCTTCACTGCACAGGAAAGCCACGATACCGCCTATATCATCAGGTACGCCTGTACGACCCAGCGCGGTCTGAGATTTAATGAACTCGATGGCCTGAGGAGCGTGTTCGAATACGGAACGGGTAAAATCAGTTTCAATAATACCAGGCGCTACTGCGTTGGCTGTAATACCCCGGCTTCCGATCTCCTTGGCGAGGTAACGGGTAAAAACCTCTATGCCACCCTTCATGGCTGCATAAGCTGCATATCCTGGTGTTACAAACCTGGCCAGCCCTGTAGAAAGATTGATCACCCTTCCTCCATCTGCTATCAATGGTAATGCTTTCTGTGTAAGGAAAATAACTCCTTTCAGGTGTACATTGCACAGTTCATCGAATTCCGCTTCAGTGATCTCAGGGATCAGCGACCGCCTGTCGATACCTGCATTGTTCACCAGGAAATCAAAACTCGCCTTACCTGTTGTTTCCTGCAGGTACCCGGAAATTTCGCCGATGAATGCATCAAAAGTTGATACGTTGGCAGTGTCCAGCTTAAACGCTGCCGCTTTAACGCCCAGTTCCGCCGCTTCTGCTACTACTTTGTTCGCCTCTTCCTGGTTGCTTTTGTAAGTAATAATAAGGTCATGTCCGTGAGCCGCCAGTTTGAGGGCCATATTTCTACCCAATCCCCTGCTGCCGCCAGTTACCAATGCTATTTTCTTTGTTGCCATAATTAAAAATTTAATGATCCAAAGTTCCGGCAAAGCAGTCATTCTGTTATGGTGAGACGTTAAGTATTTATGGTGACTGTTTAAGTATTTTAAACTAACCTGGCGGTCTATTTTACACAATAAACCAAATGAATATTTGGTTTATTAAAAAATTCCTGTACCTTTGTTATGCCCAAAAATATTATTAAGATGAAAGTAGGTTTATTAATAGGAAGTATCAGGCAGGGGCGACAATCACATAAAATAGGTCACTACCTGGCCAACCAATTGGAAGCGCGGCAACATGAGCCGCAGTTGCTGGACCTGGCAGCTCTTTCCCTTCCCCTGCTGGAAGAAAGAGTATCGCTGCACCCTGCATTACCTCAAACGGTAAAAGAATTAAGCGGGAACCTGCACCAGGCGGATGCGCTGATATTGATCACACCCGAATACCATGGCAGTTTTTCGGGCGTGATAAAAAATGCGCTGGATTATTTCTCCGCAGAATTTTACCGTAAGGCAACCGGCATTGTGGCCGTAAGCGCAGGGAAGCTCGGCGGCGTGAGCGCAGCAAACCAGTTACAGCAGGTTGTTAACAGCGCAGGTGGGATTGCAGTACCCACCAAGTTACTGGTGCCGGAAGTTTACGGCGCTTTCAATGAAAAAATGGAACTGGTAAATGAACATACCATTCGTTCCGCTAAAAAGTTCCTGGATGATTTTGAATGGCTGGCCACCGCCATTAACGAAAAGAAATCAGTACCCGCAGGATAGTTCAATTAAACTTCCCTCTCAATACAAGAACGCAGTACACGGTAGCTAATACCCGCTGCGTTCTTTTTTATTAGTTCTATTCTCGCAAAAAAAATTTTATCTTGTCGGCTTATACAATTTTTACCTCGCAAGATCGTCTCTTTCTGAACACCCAACTGATAAGTTGAATAAAATGAAACAAAAACAACCTGGTTTATTCAGTTTGCTGCAACCTTACGGGAAAATGGTAGCACTGCTGATAATATTTACTTTGCTAAGCAGCGGCTTAAACCTATGGCTCCCCAAAATAATAGGAAATGCAGTAGATGCCTACGAAAAGAACAGTTTCAACCTTTCTTCAGTACTCATTACTTTCCTCTCGGTCGCCCTTTTCATCCTTATTTTCACGTACCTGCAAAACCTTTTACAGGTAAGGGTATCCGAAAAAGTAGCCCTGCATTTAAGGAACAGGATCGCTGAAAAGATCTCTACCCAAAGCTATGCATGGGTAGAGCAGGCCAATCCTTCCCGCCTGCTCACGAACCTGATCGCGGATGTCGACAGTATTAAGCTGTTCGTATCGCAGGCGATCGTTTCCCTGGTATCGTCTGTCTTCATTATAATAGGCGTCAGCATCCTGCTGCTCAGCATCAACTGGAAACTGGGCCTGATCATTATCACCATCATCCCCATCATCGGGGTCACTTTTTTCCTGGTACTCAGAAAAGTCAGGGCCTTATTCATAAAAAGCCGGGAAGTGATGGACTGGCTGAACAAAGTGATCAATGAAAGCATCCTGGGTGCCGCGCTGATCAGGGTGGTGAACAGCCAGCAACTGGAAGACAACAAATTTCTTGATGCCAACACCAAGGCAATGAACTTTGGTCTCTCCATCGTAAAATTATTTGCCGGCCTGATGCCTGTTATCACTTTTGCCGCCAGCATGGGCTCTGTAGCCATTTTGCTGCTGGGCGGCCATTATGTGATCGACAATTCCATGTCGCTGGGCGATTTCACAGCCTTCTCCACCTACCTCTCCCTGCTCATCTTCCCTATTATCATCATCGGGTTTATGAGCAACATTATTGCACAGGCAACCGCCTCTTACCAGCGTATCAGCAGCGTACTGCACCTGCCCGATACCATGCCGGCAGGCAATATTACCACTCCCCTGAAAGGGGATATCACTTTTGATAAAGTGAATGTAAAGTATGGAGAGAAACCTGTATTAAAAGATATCTCTTTCAACATAAAAGCAGGAAGCAAAGTAGCTATCATTGGTCCTACCGCCGCCGGCAAAACACAGCTGCTTTACCTCATCACGGGGTTATTGAAACCAACTTCGGGTCAGGTACTGGTAGACAACCGCCCAGTGACCGAATACGACGCCAATGCCTATCACAGCCAGGTTGGATTCGTGTTCCAGGACAGCATCATTTTCAATATGAGCATCCGGGAAAACATTGCCTTCAATGAAACCGTAACAGATGCGGATATGGAGAAAGCTATCCAAACCGCGGAACTTTCGGCGTTTATTAACACCCTTCCCGAAAAGCTGGATACGCTTGTATCTGAGCGGGGCTCCAGTTTATCGGGCGGTCAGAAACAAAGAATTATGCTGGCCCGCGCACTGGCTATCAAACCTACTGTTTTATTGCTCGACGATTTCACGGCAAGGGTAGATACCACTACAGAGAAAAAGATCCTGGCCAATGTTGCAGAAGCGTTTCCCGGTATCACCCTGGTTTCGGTTACCCAGAAAATAGCGGCTGTAACCAACTACGACCAGATCATCCTGTTGATGGAGGGAGAAATTGTTGCGACAGGCACACACGACGAATTAATGCATAACAGCCCTGAATACGTTCAGATCTATCATTCTCAGCAAAGCACCAGCAACTATGAATTACAATCTAAATAAAACATTCACCCAGGGCCAACGCGCTTCGAACTATACTGCCTTTAAAAATCTTTTGCAACTGATCACCAGCGAAAGGAAAAACCTCTGGCTGGCTTTGGGAGCCATCCTGCTCAATTCGGCGATCAACCTGCTGGGACCATTGCTCATCAGCTACGCGGTCGACCATTTTATTGTACATAAAGAATACCGAGGTTTGCTGATCTCCGGTGCAATACTCATCTGCATGTACCTGATCTCGCTCTTCACCAGTTACTTCCAGACCAAGCTAATGGGAAGGGTTGGACAGCGTACGCTATTCACGCTGAGAAATGCCATTTTCAACAAGATCCAGCAATTACCTGTAGCCTTTTTTAACCAGAACAAAGCAGGCGACCTGATCTCCAGGGTCAATAACGATACGGATAAACTGAACCAGTTCTTTTCCCAGGCCCTGATGCAGTTCCTGGGCAGCATTGCCAACATGGTTGGCGCAGGAATTTTCCTGCTGGCGCTGAATGTGAAGATGGGAGCCATTTCACTGCTTCCTGCGCTACTCATTCTCCTGTTTACAAGGGTGCTTTCTCCCTGGGTTAAACGCCGGAACGCCGCTAACCTGAAAACGGTAGGTGCATTGAGCGCCGAGATCCAGGAAAGCCTGGGCAACTTCAAAGCAATTGTTGCCTTCAACCGCCGCGATTATTTCAGGAAACGTTTCAGCGAAGCCAATACCAACAACTATAACACAGCTGTTTCCGCAGGCATTGCCAATAATATATTCCTGCCATTCTACGCCCTTTGTTCCAGCATCGCACAACTGCTGGTACTGGTGGCTGGCATCTACCTCATTTCGCAGGGCGAGTTTACCATCGGTCTGGTATTGGCCTACCTGGGGTATACCAACTATTTCTACACTCCTTTACGGCAACTGGCTACTTTATGGGCCAACTTCCAGGTGGCCATGGCAGGTTGGGACAGGATCTCCGAGATCCTGAACCTGGAATCCGACCTGGTTACCGTCCCCGCTGGGCCGGTCACACCGCCATCCAGTTCGCTGGTCGAGTTCCGCAACGTGCATTTCGGTTACCCTGAAGGCAAAGAGATACTGCATAACATCAACCTTTCTTTCGAACAGGGTAAGACCTATGCGCTGGTTGGGCCTACCGGCGGCGGCAAAACCACTACCGCATCCCTGATCGCCCGCCTGTACGACCCTACCAAAGGAACGGTGCTGCTATCAGGCAAGGATATACGTAGTTATAGCGATAGTGAAAGAACGAAGAAGATAGGTTTCATTTTGCAGGAGCCTTTCCTGTTTTCCGGCACCATCAGGGAAAATATCCTTTACGGCAACAGCGAATATCTTCATGCCTCCAACGAAGAGCTGGTAACCCTGATCAGGGAAGCCAACCTGGAAAAACTGCTGGCCATATTTGAAGAAGGCCTGGATACCAGGGTAACTTCAGGTGCAGAAGGCATCAGCTTAGGACAGAAACAAATCATTGCTTTCATGCGGGCCGTGTTGCGGAAACCTGATCTGCTCATCCTCGATGAAGCCACTGCCAACATCGACACTGTTACTGAACAGTTGCTGGAAGAGATCCTTCAGAAATTGCCGGCTACCACTACCCGCGTGATCATTGCGCACCGCCTGAATACTATAGAGAACGCCGATGAGATCTATTTTGTGAATTCGGGAGAAGTTACCAAAGCAGGTTCATTCCAGAATGCCATGGAAAAACTTATGCAGGGAACAAGAGAAAGCTAGTTTTTTGTATTTTGTTTCTATGAAACACGGCATATTGTTGATACCTATACTGTTCGTCCGCCTGCTCCTGCCGGCACAATCGCTGCCCGTAGTAGATACCGCGGTAATGAACTTCATGAGAACCTATAAAGTGCCGGGCATGGCAATAGCCATCACCCATCATGGAAAGTTAGTATACAGCAAAGGATACGGATTGGCAGATTCAGTGAACCAGGTTCCTGTAACTGCCAATTCTCTTTTCAGGATAGCCAGTGTTTCCAAATCCGTTACCGCAGCAGCTATATTGAAACTCGCAAAAGCAAACAGGTTGAACCTGGATACAACTGTTTTCGGCCCAAAAGGCATATTGGGCGTCCGTTATGGGAAGCAGCCCTACAGCAGCGACCTGCAGGCTGTGACCATCCGGCAGTTATTACAGCATACAGCCGGCGGATGGCAAAATAACGGTGACGACCCTATGTTTTTACATCCTTCCATGAGCGCAGATGAGCTGATCTCCTGGACCCTCGATCATCAACCGTTGAAGAACCCGCCGGGAAAAGTATTTGCCTATTCCAATTTCGGCTATTGCGTGTTAGGGCGCATCATTGAAAAAGTAAGCGGTCAGCCTTACGAAGATTTTGTAAAAGCAGCCATACTGGCGCCCTGCGGCATCCGGACCATGCAGACAGGTGGTAATACCCTGGCCGACAAACGGCCAGGGGAAGTGGTATACTATGGTCAGAATGGCGAAAACCCTTATATATATAATATCAGCAGGATGGATGCGCATGGAGGATGGATAGCTTCGGCTACCGACCTGGCTAAACTCCTTGTACGCCTTGACGGGTTTCCTCAACCGCCCGACATCCTTTCTCCTGCCAGTTTGCAGGCCTTTACAACCGGATCTGCCGCCAACAGCGGTTATGCTTTAGGCGTGGCAGTTAATATGAACCGCAGCTGGTGGCATGCCGGCTCATTACCCGGAACAGCTTCCGAGATCATCCGTACACAGAAAGGCTTTAACCTGGTACTTCTCTGCAACACAAGAACCGACGGCCCTTTCTTCAACGATCTTGACGGCCTGCTCTGGAAAGCGGTCAATGATCCTGCAACACCCTGGCCGCAGGAAGACCTATTTACGCGATGAACTCACCTGCTGCCCTACCCAGATAATGGCATCTTCATACATTTTATTCTGCAGGGAATCTGTAAATATCTTATCTCCATGCCCCATGTTCAGATACAACATATGATAACGCCTGTTGGTCCAAACCACGGGAATATCGCCATAGGTAAGCAGGTTCTTTTTACCTAACGGATAGTTGGAGGGATCGAGGGTTACCAGTACCTGTATATCTTTATTGGCCCTGGGGCTGGGCTCCCATTGGTACCATTCGTTGGCCGGGCTTAAATAATCGGCGGGCAAATGACGGGTAACAGGATGGCTGGTGGGATCTACATGCAACCGTGCAGGCAGTGGCGGCCAGTTGTTGTTGTAAAATACTGCCCCACCCATAAACTGCACAAACCAGGGCCATTGCGTGTATTTATCGTTGTACCCCGCTACATGAAATCCCATCCATCCGCCACCATGTTCCATATACTCAACAAACCCATTTCGCTGGTCTGCCGTTGTAGGAAAGAAATTCAGCCATACCACCACTTCGTATTTTTTCAATTCCTGGAAATTCATTTTCGTCCAGTCGGTAGTTGTATCGAACCGGAAATGCTTCTGCGCCGCCAGGCGCTGGAAATAGGCGATAGCATCCCGTGCAAAATCAACATGGTCGGGCTCTACACGGGTATTATAAAACGCCAGCACCCTGAATTTAGGCGGCTTTGCGCCTGCAAGTCCTGCTACGGGGACGATGATAAGTATGTAAAGCAGTAGTTTTTTGAAGCTCATAGACGTGGAGGTTTTAAAGGGGCCTGCGTTGCAAGCCCCTGCTATCAACAGTGCGTAACCGTAAATTTTATGGAACTAGTTGCCTGCCCAAAGTATCGCGTTTTCCAACAGTTTGGTATAAGTGGGGTTATCAAACAACCAGGGCCCGTGGCCCATAAAAATGTACAGGTTTTTGGCCTTGTAATGATCATTGGTCCAAACAACGGGATGATCTCCCATGGTAACAGAGGAAGCAGGTTGGTAGGTAGATTCGTCTACACTGGCCAATACCTGTACCTGCGGCCTGGGACTTTTATCGTAGATATACCATTCTTCTTTGCTGATGGGAAAAGTACCGCTGATCCCTTTCATTACAGGATGCTTCCCGTTTTCAACCTTCACCTGCGCATCGGCAAACTTCGCTATGTAGTTTTTGAACCGGATCCCTCCCATAAAATCCGAAAACCATTGCCACATGGGGTAACCATCAAATTCTCCCAGCAAGGTAGCATGGTGGAAACCTATCCATCCCTTATGTTCATCTGCTATAAAATGCTCAAAAGCACTGGCAGCAGCAGGTTTCCAGCCATAAGGCGGGTAATCGAGCTGGATGAACAGCCGGAATTGCTTCAGGTAATCTTCATTGATAGAATCTGTATTGTTAATATACCGGAGGTTAATATTCTTTTCGGCAGCCAGTTTATTCAGCCATATCCTGGCGGCTCTTGAAAAGGCTACATGATGTCCGCCGTTCTCATACAGCACCAACGCGGTAAATGAAGGTCTGGCATGTTGAACCTGGAATGCGTTGTTGATCTCATCCAGCAGATATTCTTTTTCATCAGACGAATATTCCCAGAACATTACCCCGCCCATTTTATGTTCCAGCACGTAAGCGCATTTTGCCTGTACGGATCGTTCATCGTCGTAAGTGATGAATTCTCTTGTTGTGGCGTTGAACATATAAGGCGCCTTTGCTTTATCATCCCAGTAGGCTTTGAAATTGCCTTTATCTATCATGCTGTCTTTCATAAAGGAGAATCCTTTACCGAACGACTGCTTCACTACCCTGGCGCCGAGGCCTGTGCCCAGGCTGTCTTCAACCAGGAACCTGCGCCCGTAGAAGGCAATGCCCATCACCAGTTTTTCAACAGGTACTCCGGCCGCTATATAAGCCTTTACGGCTTTGTCGGCAGAGAGGCCATCAGGATTGGTAGAAGACGCATATAGATTGGTATGGTGGCCTGCAAATTTATCAGAGTAAATATCGTAGGTCATCAGGTTTACGAAGTCCAGGTATTTTGCGGCTTTGTCCATTTCCGTGGTTTCAAGGAACTGCGGGAAACCGCCTGTTGCCGTAGTGAGCAACAGCCTGCGTTTCGTCTGCTTCTGCAGCCGGTCCAGCGACTTCCGGAGTTCCGCAAACATCAGGGTGAAGTTCTGTTTGTCTTCAGGCCTGAATACATTCCCTTCTTCGCCGGGGCGACCGGGATATTCCCAATCGATATCCACTCCATCCAACTGGTATTTCTTCACTATTTCAACTGCGCTCTCTGCAAAGGCTTTACGGCTGGTATCAGTTAATACCGCGTCAGAAAAATTCTCGCTCCATGCCCAGCCGCCTATAGAGATAAGGATCTTCAGGTCGGGGTTCTTTTGTTTTAAAAGATTGAGCAGGCGCAGGTTAACCGTATCTGTTTTCAGGTTGCTCAATACAGCCCTGTTAGAAAGTACGTTTACAAAAGCATAATTGATATGCGTTAATTTGTTGGCGGCAATCTTATTAATATCCACGAGCCCCCGGTACCCGCCTACATAGCCAATTATTACCGGTCTCCTCTGCTCTCCCGGCTTTTGAGCAATGACCCGGAGAGCAGTAGCGTTGAGGAGAACCGTTAGCAGCATTAATAAACAAATACCTCCTTTCTTTAGTGAATGCAAATACTTCATAATTAGTTGTTGATGTTTTGACGGGTTAGATCTTTAACCGAAGGTGCTTTTTCTCCATTACTCCTACTATCGCTATCAGCACAAAAGCAACGGCAAACGAACGGATGATACCTCCAATACCGGTATTGAACCAATGAGGATACCGGAAATGACATAAACTCATCACTCCATATAATATATAAGGCATCAGGTAACAGGTGAGCGTGCTGGTTCCGGCAGGCTGTATCGGTTTAAACCACTTCACGTGGCCACGCACATCTACCAGGAAGATCAGCAGGTTAAAAATGAGAATACCGAGCCCGCCGCAGATCAACACCCAGGCCGGGGTGCTGCGGATCTTTGAAATACCATCGGTATAGGGGCGCAGTATAAACCCCACCGCGATACAGGCTGCCCCTATCAGCGCAAAAGTGACGAACAGTTTTCTCCACTCATTATTTTTAACGTAATGACGGTGCAATGATCCTATGAACGCGCCGCCCATTACCAGGCAGACAGCAGACGCATCTCCCAGCGGCCATATATTGAAATTCAGCCAGCCGCCATGATCGCCTATATTGATGCCTAAAAACACGAGGGTTAATATGCCTGTCAGCAATCCATTACCTTTAATAATAAGGAACACTGTGGCGCTGATCAGGTATGCCCACCCTATGATCCCCAGGATGCCGCCCCACGACATCCTCATGCCATGGGTCTGATCTCCTTCCCCTCCCACATATAACTTCGCCATCAACAGCAACGCGGCAATACCCAACCCTTTTAACAGGTATTGCACCCATTTCTGTACAGTGTCAGGATAATCCAGCCATACCAGGAAGAACGCCACTGTTATGATCAGTTCCCAGACGGCGTAAGGCAACAACGCCTGCTCACTGTAGCTTTCCAGGTTCACATGGTAGAAGCCCATCACTATCAGGGCTACAGACCTTAATATTATATGCAGCTCTATCCGGAAGAAAGAAGCCTGCTTCCTTAACCTGTTACCGATGGCAATAGGCATGGAAAGTCCTACTATGAAGAGGAAAGTAGGGAATACCGTATCAGCGAATCCCATTCCGTCGTCCTTATATCCCACATGTTCGATCCAGGAAGGGATATTGCTTACCCCACTCACATCATTCACAAAGATCATCAGCAACATGGTAACTGCCCGGAAGGCGTCGATGGAGCGTTGTCGATTTTGATTGCTTGGCATAAAAAAGGGTTATAAATAAGATGCAGGCACACGATACTTAAGCTACAAAACATTCATCACCTGGCAACGTGGAAATAGCAATAATGGCCTGAACAAATATCCGGAATAAAAAATACACCCACTATTTTTTCGCCCTAACATCACTACTACGGCTATTGATAATCAAGCTTTTTCACTACTACATTACCACTACAAGCCCTATATTTCACCCCCTGCAGCTAATTTTTTCCTATTTTGTCGGGGTCTATGCGGAGAGTTATTATCTTTTTACTTTGCTATTGCTTTATGGGATCGCTGGCTGCCCAGAATACCATCGGGCTTCCTGATATTATAAGTTATAACAGTAAAGATTTTCATGCTCCCCCTGAAACCAGGTGCATACAACAGGATAAAAACGGCATCCTTTATATAGCTAACAACGAAGGGCTGCTTACCTTCAACGGGAAGCACTGGCAATTGCACCCGCTCCCAAATAAAGCAAGCATCCGCTCCCTGGCGATCAGCAACGACGGGAAGATCTATGCAGGCGGCCACGACGAGATCGGGTACTTCTACCCTACCGCCAATGGGCGACTGGAATACCATTCCTTAAAACATCTTATTCCGCCGGTAGACCACCAGTTTGCCGATATATGGGATATCCTCATCACTCCCCGGGCCATTTATTTCAGGACCACCGAAAGCATTTTTGAGCTGAAAGACAACAAGATCAATTTCTATGACGCCCCCGGCGGATGGTCGATGATGACCTGGTTTAACGGCCAGCTATATACGAACGACGGGGCAGCAGGCCTGTTAACCCTGCAGGGAAGCCAATGGACGAAGGTTAGCGATCAGCCGTACGCCCACCTGAGAATAAAAGATATCACTACCTATAATAAAGATACCCTGCTGGTAGCATCATTAAGCAATGGTCTCTTTCTTCTCCATCAACATACCTTAACACCTTTTAAAACCGGAATAGATGAACTGTTGCTGAAAGACAGGATCAATTGTGTAAAACAAATAGGCAATCGCTATGCGATAGGCACTACCGGCAACGGGCTTTTCATCCTCGACGAAAACGGGCGGTTAATGCAGCATTTCAGCCGGAATGAAGAACTGCAAAGCAATAATGTACTCACTATATTCAGCGACCGGGAACAGAATTTATGGCTTGGCCTGGAGAACGGGCTGGATTTCGTCAACTATAATACGGCGCTCAAACATATTTACCCGGATAAGTTCAGCCAGGTTTCGGGTACGGCTGTAATAGTTTCCAACAACCAATTGTATGTGGGCACCTCCAACGGCTTGTACGCTTTGCCTATCCGCCAGGCCGGCGAGGATCTGAGTACCGGCAACGGCATGTTCACCGAAGTGGCCAACACTAACGGGCAGGTATGGGCATTGCAGGAAGTTAACAACCACCTGCTTATGGGGCACCAGGATGGGGCGTTCATTATTAATAATGGTAAAGCCCAGGCGCTGAGCCGGCACCAGGGAGTATGGTCGTTCCTGCCCGGGCAGCAGTTGATCGCCGGCTGTTATACCGGTTTACTGCGGATCGATAGTACCCTGAACCCCGACAAGGTAATAAAAGTGGATAGTTTATATGAGTCTATGCGTTTCCTGGCGGCTGATAACCACGTGATCTGGGGATCGCATCCCTACAGGGGCGTTTTCAGGATGATCCTGTCCAAAGACCAGCAGACAGTTGTGCAGAAAAATATCTATTCAGAAAAAGATGGTTTGCCTTCAGGCGCCAATAACTTTGTTTACCGGGTAAAGAACAGGGTGGTAGTAGCTACTGAAAAAGGGATCTATGAGTATAATGTATCCAATGGCAAAATGGTTCCCTCCTCTTACTTCCAGCCAATATTTAAAGATATGCCAGTCAGGTACCTGGCAGAAGACAAGGCAGGCAACATCTGGTTTGTCAGCAACCAGCTGATAGGCGTGGTAGATTTCAATCAACCTGCCGACAGCAGCTATTTCACCATTAACTGGTTCCCTACCCTGCCTGCCGAGGCCAATACCAGCCCGGGTTATATATACCCTTACGATCAACAGAACATTTTCATCAGTTCCGCCAAGGGCATCTACCATATAAATTACGAACAGTATGTAAGAACAAATACCCAACTGGGCGTAAGGCTGCATAGGGTAACTGCCTTGTCGCCCGCCGACAGCGTACTGTTTGGCGGTTATATCCCCGCTGCCAAAGCGCCGGCGCCCCGGTTAAGCACGTCAATGAACGCCATCCGCTTTGAATATGCCGCCAGCCTGTATCCGCAGCAGAACAATATCCGGTACAGTTGCCGGCTGAAAGGATGGGATGATGAATGGAGCGACTGGTCGGAGCGTACGGAGAAAGATTTTACCAATCTTCCCGCCGGCGCCTATACGTTCCTGGTTAAAGCGCGTAACAGCTCCGGCAATATTTCAGCGCCGGTAGAATATAGTTTTGTGATTTTGCCTGCCTGGTACCAAACTACCTGGGCATACCTGCTATACCTGGCGGCAGTGGCAGGCCTGGTGTACCTCCTTTTGCAGTGGCACCGTAAAAGATTACAGTTCCTGGAAGCGGCGCATAAAAAAGCGCAGGAGCAGCTGCATTACCAGCACCAGGCGGAGCTCTATAAGAACGAAAAAGAAATTATCGCTTTGCAGAATGATAAACTGGCTACCGAGGTAGCGCTGAAAAACAAGGAGCTGGCTACCATTACCATGCATATGGTGAACAGGGGGCAGCTGATATCCCGGATCAAGGAAGAGTTAACGGATATTTTAAAACAAAAGAACCCGCCCGATCCCGCCAATGATTTTAAGCCGGTATTCCGATTGCTGGAAGATGCAGAGAAAGGAGATGATTGGGAGCAATTTGCTGCACATTTTGATGAAGTGCATCATAACTTCCTGGGCAAGTTAAAAAAGAAGTTCCCCGTATTAAGTATTACCGACCTGAAACTCTGCGCATACCTGAAATTGAACCTCAGCTCCAAGGAAATTGCCCAGTTGTTGAACATTTCAGTAAAGGGAGTGGAGATCAGCCGTTATCGCCTTCGCAAAAAACTGCAACTGCCTACGCCTGTAAATCTTTATGATTTTCTTATCCAGAGTACAGAAGATTAAGCTTTTTAGCTAAAAAAACAATTAATATCCAATTAATGGGCCCCGATTAATGCTTTGTTAACGCAGTTGTTAGCGCTGTAATCCGTACTTGCACGCAATTCTGGAGCTACAGCCAGAAATATAACTAAGGTGAATGCAACCAATGGAGGATCCGGCTCTCCGGATTCTCCCTCTTTTTGAAGAACGATTAAAATTCCGGTTTATGAAAATGGCTTGCCAACACAAATTCCACTTTCGTCAAACAATTACTTTAAATATGACTCGTATTTTTTTAGCTGTATTGGTGTTGTTGACAGCATCGGCCCGGGCTCAACTGAAGCATAGCAGGGAAACCCAATATCCTACCTATCATGGCCTTGTAATGGCCGGTTACCAGGGATGGTTCCGTGCAGAAGGCGATGGCTCCGGCGCCAAAAGATTTGCCTATGGAGATGAAACCCGAAGTGGAATTGATATGTGGCCTGATGTTAAAGAGTATGAAAAGACTTACGCCACTCCTTTTAAAATGGCTAACGGCGAAGCGGCCCGTTTCTTCAGCTCGTACGATAAAAGCACCGTTGACCTGCACTTTAAATGGATGCAGGAATATGGCGTAGACGGGGTGTTCATGCAACGGTTCTTCGGAAATGCGAAACGCAGGGACAGTTCTTCCACCGTTGTGCTCAGGAATGCTTTTGCAGCAGCTTCCAAATACAAAAGAGCTATTGCCGTGATGTACGACCTTTCGGGGCTGGCGGCAAAAGATGAAGATTGTTCCGCCATCATCGAAGACTGGAAATACCTGGTAGACCAGCTGAAGGTCACCAACCAGACAGGTAATAAAACCTATTTGCATGAAAACGGCAAACCGGTAGTGGCTATCTGGGGAATAGGATTTCCTGATCGCCCCTACAATATCCGGAACGTTGGCCTGGATAAACTGATCAACTTCCTGAAAAATGACCCGGTATATGGCGGATGTGCTGTAATGCTCGGCGTTCCTACCAGCTGGAGAACGCTGAATGCAGATTGCCTGCCGGACCCGTACCTGCATACACTGATCAAACAATCAGATATCATCCTGCCCTGGACAGTTCAACGTTATTCTCCCCTGCTGCATAATGATATGGACAGGCTAAGAGACAACTTTATTGACGATTTAAACTGGTGTCGTGAAAACAAAATTGAGTATGTACCATGCGTGTATCCCGGTTTCAGCTGGCATAACCTCAGCAAGTATGAATTCCCGGACGATGTAAAACCGGTCGGATCTATTCCCCGCCAGGGAGGCAGGTTTTACTGGCAGCAGATATCTACCCTGCTGACCGCGGGCGCCAATATGTTATATGTGGCAATGTTTGATGAGGTGAACGAAGCAACCGCAATTTTTAAAGCAACAGATACGCCGCCTGTGAGCAGCACTACTCCATTCATTAACCTGGATGGTAAACCATCAGACCATTATTTGTGGCTGACTGGAGAAGCAGCAAAAATGCTCAGGAATGAAAAGCCGCTGAGCGTGAAAATGCCCGAGAGAAAATAATTTTTACCTGCCAGGTCCCTGTTCCGGGGGCCTGGTATTAAAAGCTAATGATGCTTTATAGTTGTGTTAATTGCATGCGGTTCATGGTTGGCCAGCCATTGAAGGCCATATAAATAAGAAGTAAGCCCCAATATCAGGAACAACACAGCCATAAAGATCAGTTTCTGTTGCGTATCCCGGCGACGTACTTCGCGGTTGATCACATATTGCTCCATTTCCAGCCACTTCGCTGCAGGGTCTTTCGTCATGTATTGTTTATCGACCTTCCCTCCCCTGTTCATCTTCTGGTACAGCGTAGCTACAGATCGGGCGTTCGGAATATTGTCCATCAACTTAATCAGCTCCCTGGTTTCCTCATCTTTACTATCCGGCAACTTTTTCAGCCACAACCTATCTGCTACAATTTTGAAGTAAGAATTCATAGATTGATCCTTTAAGCGTGGTAGAATATCTACGGATATTTTTCACTAATAGTTTTAAATTGATAGCAAAAAACCGATTTTGTGGCCTGGGCCCCTAGAATATTGATATGGTTAATATGGACGCCTAACAATGGAAAGCCTACAGAATTCCTTTAGAAAGCAAGAATAATTTTGGACCATGAAATTGTTGATAATAGAAGATGAACCGGTGTTAAGAGACAGTATCCTGGAGTATCTGGAGCGACAGGGCTATATCTGCGAATCGGCTAATGACTTCAAACAAGCCCTTGAAAAGGTAAGGGAATTTGACTATGATTGCATTGTTGCAGATATTACCTTACCCCTGGGCAATGGGCTTGATATTGTGAAAGAACTTAAATCGCTGGAATCCCATGCCGGTATTATCATCATCTCCGCCAAAGACGCCCTGGAAGACAAATTGAAAGGACTGGAACTGGGGGCGGACGACTACCTGACCAAACCTTTTCACCTGTCTGAACTGAATGCAAGGATCAACGCAATACTGAGGCGGAAGAACTTCGATGGAAACACCATTATCAGGTTCAACGAAATTACCGTAATCCCTGCTTCACAAACAGTACTGGTAAATAATAACAGTATTTCCCTTACGGGGAAAGAGTACCAGTTATTGTTATATTTTATCGCCAACCAGCGAAGGGTAGTTACCAAATCGGCGCTGGCCAGTCACCTCTGGGGAGATGAATATGATTCGGCGGGCTCGTACGATTTTATTTACACCCATATTAAAAATCTCCGTAAAAAAATGCTGGAAGCTAACGGGGAGGACTATATTAACACCGTATATGGCACCGGCTACCGGTTTGGTTGATCCATTGCGCAAATCAACAGGATGAAACTTCTGACTAAAACCACTTTATACTTCCTCCTTATCATGCTGCCTGTTTTCACAGCAGGAGCCTTCTTCCTTTATAACCGTTTCAACAAAGAGATCAAACACGAAACGGACGAAGAACTGTTGAACGACCAACTGGAGTGGGTCCGGTACCTGGATACCACCAGCGCCGGTAATCCTGTTTTCAGGATCAGTACGCCGGAGTTCAATATCCGGCCGGTTGATGCGCCGGTTCAGCGCAAACCCCGGCTTACCACTGTCGACATCTACCAGGAGCCGGAAGATACTTACGCCCCTTTCCGCCAGTTATCGCAGGTCATAACAGTGCGTGACCAACATTATGAGCTGATCATCCGGAAATCGCTCATTGAAAAAGACGACCTGGTAAAGAATATAATCCATGTAATGCTGCTGGCCTTCGGCGGGTTGCTCGTTTTTGCGCTGGTTTCCAATTGGCTTATCAGCCGGAAAATATGGAAACCATTTTACCGGTCGCTGGACCAGATACAACAACTTCAGCTTAATAAACTGGCCAAGGTAATATTTGAGCAAACCCCGACCTATGAATTCAACCAACTGAACAGTTCGCTTACCAGCATGACCGCCAGGATGTACCAGGACTACCTGAATATGAAAGAGCTGACAGAAGATGCAGCCCACGAAATGCAAACCCCGCTGGCTATCGCGCAAAGTAAACTTGAATTACTGTTGCAGGACGAATCGCTAACTGCCGCGCAACAACGTAATATCCTGCTCAGCTACGATGAATTGCAACGTCTGTCACGCTTAAATCACAGTCTCCTGCTGCTGGCGAAAATAGAGAACCGGCAATTCCCTGTATCGGCGCCTTTAAAACTGGCCGCCGTTATCAGGAAATATCTTCAGCTTTTTGAAGAACTGATCGCAGAAAAACAACTGACCATCAACAGCCAGCTGGATGAAGAAAGCGAATGGCCGCTTCATCCCGCCCTGGCCGACCTGCTGATCAGCAACCTGCTGGGCAATGCCATTAAATACAACTACGCGGGCGGAGAGATCACGTTGCTGCTGACAGCAAGATCGTTACAGATCAGCAATACCAGCGAGCTTGCCGCTATACCGGCAGACCAGTTATACCAGCGGTTCAAAAAACAGCAGGACACCTACTCCAACTCCAATGGCCTGGGATTGGCCATAGTAAAGAAGATGGCCGACAGCTACCAGCTAACTCTCACTTACCTGCATACCGGCAATGTTCACCAGTTTACAGTAACCCTGCCCTGACAAACAGATTTACTCCAGATTCAGTTCCTTCATTTGCAGCAGAAATTGAACAACATGAAAGGCAAATTGATACTGGCATTACTCGCTAACACGGCCATCGCCGTGGGGCAAAATAATGCGCCACGGAAAGATTCCGGCATTGTAGCTAAAGACACTGCGCAAAAAACGGCAGACCTCCACGAGATCGTTGTTTCCGCTACCCGCAACAACAGTCGTATCACTGATCTTCCAATGAAAGTAGAAGTATTGGGCACCGAAGAACTACAGGAAGAAAGCGGCATCAAACCCGGTAATGTAACAAGCATATTAGGGGATCTTTCGGTGATCCATATCCAGAACACCAGTGCGGTAAATGGCAACAACGTCATCAGGATGCAGGGGCTGGATGGGAAATACACCCAGCTGCTCCGCGACGGGATGGCGGTATACGAAGGATTGAGCGGCAACTTCGGCGTACTTTCCATTCCCCCGCTGGACCTGAAACAGATAGAGATCATCAAAGGCTCGGTATCGACCCTTTACGGAGGCGGCGCCATTGCGGGCATCATCAACTTCGTATCAAAAACGCCCGGCGAAAAACCAACGCTGGATGTGCTGGTGAACAGGAGCACTCTAAAAGAAACCAACTTCAACACCTTTTATTCACAGAAATACGGTAAAACTGGATTAACATTATTTGCAGGCGTTACCACCCAGAATCCCGTAGATGTAAATAAGGACGGGTTCAGTGATGTGCCGAAGCTGCGTCAATACCTGCTGCACCCCCGCTTCTTCTGGTATATCAATCCGCAAACCACGCTGATCGCCGGGTATTCCGGTACCATAGAAAGAAGGGAAGGCGGCGATATGCAGGTGCTGGACGGGCATCCCGATGCCAAACATATTTACACGGAAACCAATAACAGCGAACGAAACAGCATCGAACTGCAGTTGATCCGCAAACAACTGGCTAATGGTACGCTCACCATTAAAGGCAATGGCAGCTTCTTTCACCTGCAGAACGACCAGGGAACTTTTACGCTCCTCGGCAACCAGACCAATACCTATGCAGAAGCCAGCTATAATATGAAGTCCGGGAACCACGACTTCGTTGCAGGACTGAACAACACCGGCGAAGTTTACCGCAGGGCAAAAGGCGACAGCACTTACCTGAACAACTATACTTACAATACTATGGGCGCATTTATACAGGATGGTTTCCATGTTACCTCCCGGCTCCTGGTAGAAGGCGGGTTAAGAGCCGATTACCATAATGTGTTCGGATGGTATATCCTGCCCCGCCTTGCGCTGGTATATAAACCGATAGACGACCTGTCGTTACGCCTCAGCGGCGGCACAGGGTATAAATCGCCCGCCATCTTCACGAACCAGACGCAAACCATCGGCTACCGGAACCTGCTGCCGTTGGGGGCGGACGTAAAATCAGAAAGAAGCCAGGGCATTAACTTCGACGGTAATTACAATACTATGCTGGGCGAAGTATCCTTAACCCTGAACCAGGCATTTTATTATACGCATATAAAAGATCCTATACTGCCGGTAGCTTCGCCGGGAATTGATAAAGTGATGTTGACCAATATGCCTTACGCGATGAGAAGCGCCGGTACAGATACCTATGTAAGACTGGAATACAATGATATCGAGTTATATCTCGGGTACAATCATACTGTTTCCAGGTACCAGGATGATATTAAAACCAATGTTCCGTTTGCGCCCCAGGATAAATTCGCGGGCACGCTGGCTTACGATATACCGGAGAAATGGCGGTTCGGAATTGAGAACAGCTGGGTAGGCAACCAATATGACTATCAAAATCAAAAAACGCCGGCATACTGGTTCTGGGCAGCCATGATTTCGCGGCAGTTTGGTGAGCATATGACGCTGGTATTGAATGGAGAGAACCTGTTCGACGCCCGCCAGGGTAAACATATCCCGCTTTATACCGGCAGCGTTTCCAACCCCGAGTTTGCACCGCTCTGGGGGCCGATCGATGGAAGGACAATTAACATGTCCATAAAATTTAATTTATAGTGTACCTTCGCCAACCTAATTATTTAACAAAATGATAACCTGCAAAAACCGGTACAATGTGTTGTTCGGGTTTAGCGCCATGATATTGCTCCTGTCGTTCCTTGTCAGAACTGCATTGCTGTGTTGGGCCTTCCCGCAGTCCGGGTTAACAATTGCCGATATCCCCGGCATCTATTTCAAAGGCCTGATCTACGACCTTGGAGTAACTTTATTTTTCACTTTCGGGTATGCACTTTACCTGCTTTTCCTGCCGGCAAGGCTGAATAACACCATCTTCAACCGGGTATTTACCTATTTCACGGTATTCCTGGCAGCAATGATACTGGTGTTTTCCTTTTTTGCTGAATTCACCTTCTGGGGAGAATATTCGGGGCGGTTCGATTTTATCGCCGTCGATTACCTCATTTATACGTATGAAGTGATCTCCAACATTAACCAATCGTATCCCCTCCCCCTGCTGATAGGAGGCGTTATCCTGGTTACTGCTTTCCTGGTATGGGTGCTGCACCGCTTAGGATTTTTCCGCAGCAGCTTCCAGTCGAAAACCCCTTTCGGGAAAAGACTGCTGATCACCGCCATACTGGCCGGGCTTACCGTTCTGCATATCTCTTATGTGAGCAACAGCTGGGCCGAGCAGCATCCGAACCGCTACGCCCAGGAACTCTCCAAGGCCGGCGTATATTCATTTGTATCAGCCTACCTGAACAACGAGCTGGCGTATGATAAATACTACATGCAGGAAAATGAGAACATGGCGTTCAACCTGGTGAGAAGCCAGTTGCAGACCAATAACAGCCATTATCTAACGACTGGCAACAACTTGTTAAGGCAGGTAACGGACACGAATACACGTATTATACCGAACGTGATCATGATAACGATAGAGAGCTTCAGCGCCGACTTCATGGAACGCTTCGGGAACAGGGAACATATTACGCCGGTACTGGACAGCATAGCCAAACAAAGCCTGCTCTTTACCAACATGTATGCAACCGGTACCCGTACGGTAAGAGGAATGGAAGCGCTGAGCCTTGCCGTGCCTCCTACTCCCGGCCAGAGTATCGTGCGCAGGAAGCATAACGAGTCGCTCTTTACCGTCGGATACATATTCGGGCAAGCAGGTTACGACCGTGGCTTCTTTTATGGGGGCGACGGGTATTTCGACAACATGAACAATTATTTCGGCAATAATGGCTATGATATCACCGATCGCCTGCGACATAAATTCGTGGATGATAAACTTACCAGTACCAGGACAAATATCCCCGATTCCGCTGTGCATTTCGAGAACGCCTGGGGCATATGCGATGAGGATATTTACGATGCTGTTATCCGCAATGCGGACAATAAATTTGCAGCCGGGAAACCGTTCTATGATTTTGTGATGACCACTTCCAATCATCGTCCTTTCACCTATCCATCCGGTAAAATAGATATCCCTTCGGGCTCCAGCCGCGAAGGCGCAGTGAAATATACAGATTATGCGATCGGCGAATTTCTTAAAAAAGCCGCTTCCAAACCATGGTTTAAGAATACGGTGATCATTTTAGTGGCCGACCATTGCGCCAGCAGCGCCGGCAAGAATGAAATCGAGATCAGCAAATACCATATTCCCTGCATGATCCTCAACCTTCCGGGCGTTGCGCCACAGGAAATAGACAGGATGTGTTCACAGATCGATATTTACCCAACCCTTTTCAGTTTACTCCATTGGACGTATAACAGCAAGTTATACGGCGAAGATGTGCTCTCACCTTCCTACCAGCCCCGCGCCATGGTTAGTACTTACCAGAAACTAGGCTACCTGGTACCGGGAAAGCTGATCATTCTCAGTCCCCAGCAGAAAGCGGAATTCTTCACCTGGAACCAGGAAAAGAACGAACAACATGCCGCACCAATGGATAGCTCCCTTTTAAAAGTTAGCATTGCCAACTACCAGACGGCGTACAACCTCTTCAAGAACGGCGGCATGAAGCGGTAGTTGCACGCAAAGGGGCAAAGGGAAGCAAAGGAGCATAAGATTTTTTTAAGGGTGATAAGAAAGGGAAGGATTTAAGATTAAGATTTTTATTAAAGGTGATAAGAAAGGGAAGGATTTAAGATTAAGATTTTTATTAAGGGTGATAAGAAAGGAAAGGATTTAAGATTAAGATTTTTATTAAAGGTGATAAGAAAGGGAAGGATTTAAGACTAAGACTTTTTTAAGGTAATAAGAAAGCGAAGGATACAAAGATTGTTTCACAACACAATCTTCGTATCCTTTGCTTCTTAAAACCTGCTTCGATCAATATCCCTTATGCCTCTTTGCTCCCCTTTGCCCCTTTGCGTGAAACTTTGCTGGAAATTACATAACTTAAAACCAGTTTAGAACCAGTTAAACCGTTTTCAGATGCTGGCTACCCCGAATATGCCTTTACAGGAACTTGTGATGCAGCAACAGCACCTGCTGCGTATAATAGGCCAGATACAGGATGATGCTTACTGGCAGGATGATGCACGTAACAGTTATGAACATCTTCTTCATAGCCTCATGGAACTTACAGGAAGCAGGTATGGATTTATCAGAACAGTGGATAAGGCCCTGGAGGCGCCGGAACAAACGCTGATCAATATTTCTCCTGAGAAGGGGAAAGAGTTTTTCTCCTGCCTCCAAACAGTAGTGCAAAACAAAGAGCCTTTGATCAATGTGCTACCCGACAGTATGGCCAACAGCATACTGGCTTTGCCCGTAAAGTTCGGGAACGAAGTATTGTCTGTGATCGGGCTGGCCGGTAGAGCAGGCGGTTATAACCAGGATACCATCACATTATTGGAACCACTGTTAAAACTGGTGGGCAGGATACAACAGGAAGAAAAGCAAAGAAAAAAACAAGCGGAATTGGTCAGGAAAGCAGACAAACAGGAAGAAGACTGGAATTCGCTGATGTTAACACTGGATGATATTGTAATGGAGATGAACGAACAGAAGATCTTCACCAATGTCTGGTGCCGGCAGGACGATCTCTTATTCATGCCCCGTGAAATATTTCTGGGGAAAACCATACTGGAAGCGCTGGGCGAACATGCAAAAGAGTTTGACGACCTGGCGGATATTGTGCTTCAAACAGGGATCAGGCAGCAGAAGATCTATAGGGATATCAGGCCTGAAATGGAAAAATGGTACAGCATAAAAATTAGCCTGTTCGAAAACAGCGTACCAGGTCCTAAACGCCTGCTGATACTGATCAGGGACGTGAGTAATTTTGAATCGCAGAAAATAAACCTGAAACGCTCCCAGGCCGAATTAAAGAGAAGCAACCAGCTGCTGAATATGTGCCAGGATATGAGCAGGATGGGAGGATGGGAATTTAATCCGCATACCGGCCAGATCTACTGGACAGCCGAAATTTATAAATTGAGGGAAATTCCTCATACCTACCCGCTCTCCATCCAGGCGGATGCGGAATTCTATCACCCCGCCGACCAGGCTGTTTATGAAGCGGCAAGGGACAACCTTCTTTACAATTACCAACCTTATGACCTGGAGTTAAGACATATTTCGGCCAAAGGAAAACAAACCTGGGTAAGAACTGTAGGGCAGGCGATCCTGAACACTGATGGTATGGTTACGCATTTACGCGGCATCATTATGGATATTACAGATAAAAAAGATGCGGAACTGCGGCTGGTAAAAGCGATGGACGACGCGCAGAAAGCGGCGCAGGCGCGCAGCGAGTTCCTTTCTGTCATGAGCCATGAGATCCGAACGCCCCTTAATGCCATCATAGGTTTTTCGGGCATTTTAAACAACGGCCCTACCGATGTCCAGCCCGAAATTATCCAGAACCTTCAATTCTCGGCCCGTCACTTGCTCGGACTAATTAACGATATCCTTGATTTTACAAAAATGGAAGCAGGAAAAATAGAACTTGAGCACATTGCCTTCAACCCCGTAGACCTAATTCAAGGTATTGCCCGGAACCAGCAGCCAACGGCGAAATCGAAAGGCCTGAAATTATACACGTCGTTTGATGATACCATCCCTGAAAATGTGATCGGAGACCCTGTACGACTTGGGCAGATCATTAATAACCTGCTGGATAACGCGATTAAGTTCACCAGCCAGGGATATGTTTCCATCGAAGTGCAGCAGGAAACCTGCAGCCATCCCGACTCCTGTACCCTGAGCTTTACCATTAAAGATACAGGTATAGGCATCTCTGAAGAAATGCAGGAGCGGATCTTTGAATCCTTTGTGCAGGAGAATTCAGCTATTTCCCGCCTGCATGGCGGAACCGGGTTGGGACTGGCCATCACCCGGAAACTGGTGGAACTTTTCAACAGCCGGATAATACTGGAAAGCAAAAAAGATGAAGGCACCACCTTCCGATTCGATATTACTTTCCGTGTTCCCCCGGCGAAAAGCGCTATACAGCAGAAAAACAAAACGCCCAGGCATCAACTGTTAAAAGATAAAAAGATACTTATAATAGAAGACAATGCCATCAATATCCGTATCCTTGAATTGCAGTTGCAGGCCACAGGAGCGCTTATCAGCAGCGTTTCCAACGGGAAAATTGCCCTGGAAAAAATGAAGGAAGAATTGTTTGACGGGGTCATTCTCGACCTGCATATGCCTGAAATGAACGGTTATGAAACCATCCCTCATATCAAAGCATACCAGCCGGATGCCTTTATTATTGTGCTAACGGCCGACATCATGCCGGAGGTAAGCAAGCGGCTCAGCGCCCTGGGTGTAAACAACCTTTTGCCCAAACCTTATGCAGCGGAAGATCTTATGCAAATGCTGCAGCGTAATATAGTATAGGTACAATTAAAGTATATTCGCGCATTCATAAATGCCAACGAGTATGCAAAACAATAACTTATCGGCACGTGACCTGGCAGTGATCTGGCATCCTTACACCCAGATGCAGACAGCCCCCGCTCCTATCGGCATAGTACGCGGAGCCGGCGCGCTCTTATTCGACGAACAGGATAACGCGTATATCGACGCCACAAGCAGCTGGTGGGTAAATATACATGGCCATGCCCACCCGCATATTGCCAAACAACTGGCCGCGCAGGCATTGGAACTGGAGCATTGCATCTTTGCAGGCTATACCCATCCCCCTGCCGTTAACCTGGCAGAAAGGCTCCTGCAGCTCCTGGGAGGCCAACAGGGCAAGGTATTTTATTCTGATAACGGAAGCACGGCAGTTGAAGTAGCGCTCAAAATGGCGCTGCAATACTGGGATAACAAAGGAATGCCCAGGCGCAATATACTGGCATTCAAAAACGCCTACCACGGCGATACATTCGGCGCCATGAGCGTGAGTGGCCGAAGTGTATTTACCCGGGTGTTCGACGACCTGCTGTTCGATGTACATTTTCTTGATGTGCCTGCCCCCGGCAACCTGGACGAACTGATAGCGCACATAAAGAAGATAGATCCCTCTACCATTGCAGCTTTCATTTTTGAACCATTGCTGCAGGGTTCCGGCGGGATGATCATGTACGACAAAACAACCTTCGATAAACTGCTGCAATATTGTGCAGGAGAAAAAATATTGCTGATCGCCGACGAGGTAATGACAGGATTTGGCAGAACAGGCCCCGACTTCGCCATGCAACAGGTTTCTGTAGAACCGGATATGATCTGTTTATCAAAAGGCCTGACCGGCGGAACAATGGCGCTTGGCGTTACTACCAGCACCAACACCATCTATGAAGCCTTCCTCTCTGCCGATAAACTGAAAACATTATTTCACGGGCATTCTTTCACTGCCAATCCACTGGCCTGCACCGCCGCTCTCGCGAGCCTGGATCTGTTCCTGGACCCTGCCTGCAAAGCAAACCGCGAGCGGATAAACGCCCTGCATCAATCCTTCCTCCTCACCCTGCAAGCCAATCCCCTGGTTAAAAATCCCAGGCTGTTAGGTACCGTTCTCGCCTTTGAGATAGTCACCTCCCACGCTGATGGCTATACGAACTCCCTGGCCGATAAAGTCCACGCCTTTTTCAGGGAACGGCGCCTGATGCTGCGGCCTCTCGGCAATACGCTATACATACTGCCCCCATATTGCATTACCGATGAGCAACTACATACCATCTACAACGCAATAACCACTTTCCTTCATACACTATCATAATCAAAACAAAGAAGCATAAGAACTTTATAAAAAAACTCTTATGCTTCTTTGCCTCCTTCACTTCTCCATCCCTAAAAAAGTAAAAAACCATAAAAGCTTCACTAAAAACCCTCATACCTCTCTACCTTCTTCATCCCTTTGCATAAAAAAAAGCATAAGAGCTTATTAAAAACCCTTATGCCTCTCTGCTCCTTTTGCGTCTCTGCGTGAAAAAAAGCATAAGAGCTTATTAAAAACCTTATGCCTCTCTGCTCCTTTCGCGTCTCTGCGTGAAACATCTGCCTGAAAAAAAAGCATAAAAGCTTATTAAAAACCTTATGCCTCTCTGCCTCCTTTTGCGTCTCTGCGTGAAACCTCTGCGTGAAAAAAAAGCATAAGAGCTTATTAAAAACCCTTATGCCTCTTTGCTTCTTTTGCGTCTCTGCGTGAAACCTCTGCGTGAAACTACTTCACCGGGATTGTGATCCTCGTATCATCCCATTCGAAAACCACTGCGTTACCTGGTAAAGTAAAGGTCAGTTTCTCTACCGGCGTAGACAGCGCTTCTCTTTTTACTTTAACGGATAATACATCCTGTGATTTATTCTTCTCATAATCATAAGCGCCCCATTGACCCAGTTTGCTGTTTAAGATAACTGTCCAGGTTTGCTTATCAGGGATGGTAAATAATGTATAAGTACCGGCTTTAACCTTTTGACCACCGAAAGTAACATCTTTGCTGAAGGTGATCTCGGTTGCCTGGTCGGCGCCTGTACGCCATACCTGGCCATAAGGAACCAATTCGCCATAGATCACACGGCCTCTTTTGGAAGGTTGGCCATAAACGACCTTAACGCCTTTGTTTTCAACGGTGAGATGTGGGCTCTTAGGCGCTTTTTCTTGAGCAAAAACTAAGCTGGTAAAGGCTAAAAATAAGATTGCCAAAAAGAAATGTTTCATTTTTGTTGTTTTTTCCAGGATGATGAAAAGTTTTAAAGAATGAAACAATTTAATTCATTAATCTGGTATAAAATTTAAATATCTGGACCAGTGGTAAAAAATTATTGCGGACGAGATTCACAGATGGTACTTAGTTTATTCAGGGCATCATTCATTGTTGAACCATAGACCCTATCTGCCATAAACCCACGTAATTTCCACCAGGGTAGTAAACCAAGTTTAATCTCCATATGCCAGAATATAGCAGTCGCTTTTCCATCGCTGGTTGGCTTGATCTCTATCCCCCCGTTCACCGGCCGAAGATTATTGATGTTCATGAGGTAATGAATGCCTTTATCGGGAGCGCTGTCGAGGATCGTAACCTTCCCTTCATTCTGTTTCCCGCTCCAGGTGTAGTAAGCGCCGGCCCCGGAAGCAGGACTGGAAAACGACAATGCCGCAGTACTGTCCGGTTTGGCCCAGGGATTCCAGGATGGCCAGGCTTTCAGATCATTGATCTGTGCATACACAACGTCGACAGGCGCCTGGATAACCCCCGAACGTTCAACAACAGCAGTAGACGGGAAGATAAGGGAAGTCAGAAAAATTAATGATCCAAAAATGATGATACTGATCAGTATCAGCTTCATAAAACGCATAACAATCTATTTTTACCTGGAGTCTTTTGATCCTGCCAGTTCTTTTATTTTTTGTAACCCTTTATTAAAGTCTTCTCCCACCCATTTATCCATCATCAGGCCCATTATTTTCCGGACCGGGTTGCTGCCGATCTCGCAGATCATTTCCCAGGTCACCACGGTTCCGCCGGTTACCGGTTCTAACCTGAAAAATCCTTTTGCTGTACCCATACGCATAAAATCCATATTCGTAGCCAAAAAGCTGTCGGGCCGTGATTCTGCGATGGTCATATGCCCGCTGCCTACGCTCCTCAGCTGACTTACCCAGCTGAAACTGGCCCCTGCCCCGCTTTCCTTTTCTCCATAGGTCATTTTAATATTGGGGTCCAGGTGCTGCCAGGGCGACCAGAGTTCCCATGTTCTCACATGGTTGATCAGTGGAAAAATAACTGCTGCATCGGCCGGTATAAATACAGACCGTTCTATTTTGACAGAAGAAGGAAGGAACAGGCTGAAAATAAATAATCCCAGTATTAATACTGCCACAGCGCCCAGGATTATAAATAAGGTTTGCATTTCAAAAGCTTTTGATAGTACAAAACTAACAAATCCGCCCTACTCCCACTTGAATACTTTTACTGCAACAGCGTAAACAACTATCCCCCAGATACTTAAAATTGTCACTTCCCAACCGACCTGCCATAAGTGAAGGCCTTCAAAGGCTACCTTCCTCAACGCCTCTGTCAGATACGTCAGCGGCATTAGTTTACATACCGGCTGCAGCCAGGCTGGGAAAGCATCTATCGGCCATAAAGTGCCTGCCAGCAGGAACTGCGGCAAAGTAAATATATTAGCCAGCATAGGGATGATGCTTACATTCTTTGCAACGCTGCTCACGATGAAGCCGAAACCCATAAAGATGAGCAGACCAAAAACCGAGAGAACGAGCATTTCAACGAAGGTAGAAAAGCCATGCACCAGGGTAAACCCGAATGCAAAGTGGCCCAGTGCGATGATAATCACGGAAGTAAGTAACTGGAAGATCATCCTTGCAATGGCTTCTCCCAATACGATATAGAAACGGCGTATAGGCGTGGCGAAAAACCGCTTCAGCACCAGCATCTGCCGCATATTAAAAAACAGGAATGCAGTAGTGAAAACGGCAGAACTCATGAGCGCAAAACCCAGCTGTCCCGGCAAAATAAAGTCGATGGTCTTATAAAGACGCCCCGGTATAACAGTTTCACTGATGGTAGCCACCGAAGGTCGCGGGTAATATGCATCGTCCAGGTGTTCTGTCACTTCCTTCAATACCGACTGCAACAACAACTTCTTGCTGGCATCCGACGCAGTGGAAGACCGGACATTGATATCGTACACCACCCGGTTGGCGCTGTCCTTACGGGTCAAGATGTTTAAGATGGCCACCAATCTCCCTTTTTTCAGGTCGTCTTCCATCTCGCCGGCCGACTCATCCGTCACCAGGTTCAGGGCCGTAGCCTTTGACAACCCCTGGTACAAGGGGCTGTTGATGTCTGTTTGCCTGTCGACCCCTACTTTCACAGAAACTTTACTGTTCCCGATAAACCCAAAAACCAGGATAAAAACCAGTGGAAAACCCAGGCTGAAAACAACGGAAGACGGACTACGCATGATACCTCTTAAACTTCCTTTGGTAATCGCCAGCATGGCTCTCAACTGACTGTATCTAGCTCCATTCATCTGATCATCTTTTTAAAAACGGCGGTAAAACTACTATAAAAATCACCGAATAACGAATTACAAAACGGGATTTGCCCAAAGCAGCCACTGTGGCTCACTTTTGGCAAATCCCGCTACTATAGGTAAAAGGTAAAAACTATTGGAATCTAAACCTGAAAGGCATCCTGGCCTGGATCTCCCCACGGATATCCTGCACTTCCTTCAGTTGTTTATAGATCTCATAGTTCACTCCCAGTTCTTTTTTCAGCATACGCTGGCTGGCTTCTTCCCCGCTCAGGCTCTTAACCAGCATGGTAACCGGCGACTCCTTCACTTCAGGGTATTCTTTCAGCCCGAAAGTAGAGACCTTAGCCAACCTGGCAGCGCAGGCCAATGCTTCGTTGATACCGCCCAAATGGTCGACCAGCCCTATCTTCTTAGCCTGTTCCCCGCTCCATACGCGTCCCTGTGCAATGCTGTCCACTACGTCGGCCGGCAATTTCCTGCCCGCAACAACCCTGGATTTAAAGGTAGCGTAGGTACTGTCAACCCCGTTTTGGATAAACTTCCTCTCCACTTCGCTCAACGGGCGGCCAACAGATCCCAGGTCGGCATACGGCGCTGTTTTAACGCCATCGAATGTTACGCCCAGCTTATTCTTGAAAAAGTCCTGCATATTGAACATCACCCCGAAAACGCCGATAGAACCTGTCAGCGTATTCGGTTCCGCAAATATACTGTCTGCCATGCAGGAGATATAGTACCCGCCGGAAGCCGCATAGTCGCCCATGGATACCACTACCGGTTTAACTTTTTTAGCCAGGCTCAGTTCGCGCCAGATCACTTCAGACGCCAGGGCGCTGCCCCCGCCTGAATTCACCCTGAAAAGGATGGCCTTTACGTTCTTATCTTCCCTTGCTTTACGGATATCTTTGATGTAGTCGTCGCTGGCAATAGTGCCTTTCCTGTCGGAATGCCCGCCAACAATATCGCCCTGTGCATAGATGATTGCAATGGCATTGGAAGCGTCCCCGTTATCCAGGTATGTAGCGTTGTTGTATTTGCCGATGGTCACCAGGTTAAGGTCTGCATCTTCTTGGATCCCGGTTTTAGCCTTTAATTCGTTCACCACTTCGTCGTCATATTTCAGACCATCTACCAGTTTGTATTTTAACGCATCTGCAGGCTCCTGGATCAGGTTCTGGTTTGCATAACTGTGAAGGGTAGCCGTGTCTATATTCCTTGCCTTGCTGATACCGGCGAGGTAGTTGCCATACAGCTCTCCCAGGAACTCGGTTGTCTGCACTTTGTTGGCTTCCGTCATCTGTGTTTCACGCAGCGGCTCGGTAGCGCTTTTATATTTACCGCAATAGAATATTTCAGGCTTTATTTCCAGTTTATCAAGTGTGCCTTTTAAGAACAGCAGCTGGGTGGAGAAACCCGTAAAATCAATTCCTCCCTTCGGGTTCAGGTATAATTTGTTTGCAGCGGTAGCCAGGTAATAGGCGTTCTGGTCCATCACCTCGCCGTAAGCGTATACGAACTTGCCGGAGGCCTTGAAACGTACCAGGGCATTACGCAGTTCTTCGGTGCTGGCAAAGCCGTTGGGATTTCCATTCACTTTTAAATATATCCCCTTGATGTTATCATCTGTTGCCGCTTTTTCCAGCAGTCTTACGGTTTGAAACAGGCCTGGCACTTCGCCCGGCTCATCTTTCATTAAAATGCCTAAAGGGTTTACTAAACGTTGCTCCCGGTATTCCTGGCCGGTTTCCAGTACCAATACGCCATTGGGGGAAATAACTACTTTTTCTGAGGACAAGGCTCTCCCGATCATTATGGACAGCACTATAAAAAGGAGTACTACAAAGGTTACCAAAGCAAGTAGGGATGCAAAAAAGATTTTAAAGAAACGCATACTATTTGGTTAAGATGAAAGTGAACTGGAAAGATACATTTTTTCAAAAATAAGGAATATGGCTACTTTTGAGGCCTGAAATCTACATGAACACAGCAATATTACTTATAGGTGGCAATCTGGGCGACCGGGAAGCCAACCTCGCAAAAGCGGTACAACTCATCGGGAAAATAGCCGAGGTAAAAAAGGTATCCGCCTTATATCAAACCGCCCCCTGGGGGTCGGTAGACCAGCCCGATTACCTGAATCAGGCCCTGCTTATCAGCACATCGCTTGATGCGCTAACGTTACTGCATACACTGCTGGACATTGAAAGACAAATTGGCCGCATCCGGCAGGAAAAATGGGGCTCCAGGGTGATCGATATAGACATGATATTTTTCAACTCGGATGTCATATCCCTGCCTGAGTTAAAAATACCGCATCCCCGTTTGCATCTGCGGAACTTTGTGCTGATCCCGTTGCTGGAAATAGTGCCGGACCAAATGCACCCCGTATTCAGGAAAACGGTACAGGAACTGGCCGATGCCAGTATCGATCAATTACCTGTCACGAAACTGGGTTAAAACGAAAAAGATTTTCATGCAATATAAATTTATCACCATAGAAGGAAATATCGGCGCCGGTAAAACTACCCTGGCAACCATGCTTTCTGAGCATTATAAAGCCAGGCTGATACTGGAAGAATTTGCCGATAACCCCTTCCTCCCGCTTTTTTACGAACGTCCGCAACAATACGCTTTCCCGCTGGAACTGTTCTTTATGGCCGAACGCTATAAACAACTGAAAGAAGTTTTGCAGTCGCTCGATCTTTTCAGTAACCTGATCATATCAGACTATCTCTTTATTAAAAGCCTCCTGTTTGCAAGGATCAACCTGCCGCCCGAAGAGTATTCGCTTTACCAGAAACTGTTCGACATCATTAACCCCCAACTGGTGCAGCCGGAATTGCTGGTTTACCTGAATGCTCCTGTCAGCAAACTGCAGGAAAATATCAGGCATCGCAACCGCCCATACGAACAGCAGATCCCCGACGAATACCTGCTGAATGTGCACGATACTTATATGCAATATATCAAGCAGCATCCTGTCAGAACGCTGGTGATAGATACCACGCGGGTAGATTTCCTGCACAACCCGGACGATTTCAAAAAAATACTGGATGCCCTGGAACAAACATATGAACCTGGCGTACATTATTTAAAGTTTTAATATCGGGAGATGGGGTAACGGCTAAGTCCTTAATCCCTTCCCTCAATAAGGGAGGCGGTGTCAAAAAAATGATACCGCCTTTTTTCATTTCTTCCTTTTTCTTCAAATATTCTACTTCTTCCCTTCACCCTTTTTCATGCTTTCATTGCCTGCTGTATAGAGCGCCCACATAAAGGCAATAATTGTAACAATATGAAAGTATTCAAGAGCAATAAATGGCTGTTCCTTTTGGGAGCAACCATGACAGGCTATGCTGCGCATGCCCAGGTACCAACAGATCCTGCGGCTGTACCGGCATTCAGAAGCGCATCGTTAAATGCCGTCTTCACGAAGGTTCAGAAAAGTCACTTTTCCCCCAGGCCCATGGATGACGCCTATGCCGCCTCGGTATGGAAAAATTTTATCCAGACGCTGGACCCTTACAGTTATATCTTTTTGCAGGAAGACCTGGACCGCCTGGCTTCCTATAAACAAACCATCGACGAAGAATTGAATACCGGCAGCACGGCTTTTTTTGATGCGGCGATGGCAATCTATAAACAACGCCTGCAGGAAACAGAAGCGTTATACCGTCAACTCATTGCAACGACTCCCGATTTCAAAAAGCAGGAAGCGGTGATCACCTGGCGCAGAGAGCTGCCTTTTCCGGCTAATAAAGAGGAACGCGCCGACCTGTGGCGTAAACTGATCAAACATGGTATTATCAGGAACTACCAGGAAATGGCGGCGGCAACAGGCGATAGCAGCAAGATAAAAGGCGCTATGGACGCAGCTTTGGAAAAGAAGGCTACAGAAAAGGTGAAAAAGTACTACGAAGCGTTCTTCCGGAAGAACAACGCAGGTTCCTTCGCGGATGATATGTTCACCCAATACATCGCTGTGGCATTGCTGGAAATAGATCCGCATACGGGTTTCTCGGGGCCTAAAGACAAATCGTTCTCCGAAGCCCTGAACAGGCGCTATTATGGCCTGGGTATCGAGTTGGGAGTAAATGAGCTGGATTATTATGTAAAACGCCTCATGCCCGGCGGCTCTGCATTCAGGAGCGGGGTAGTTAAAGAGAATGATAATATCCTGGCAATCTCCGATGTCAAAGGAGAAATGTTACCTGTCAGCGGCCTGGAAGCCACAGAAGTTGCCGGCATGATCAGGGGCGAAAAAGGTACGGAAGTGAAACTGACCTTGCAGCAGCCGGGAGAAAAATCCAGGGTTGTGGCGGTAAAGCGCGACGAAGTGGTAGATACTGAAAACAAATCCAAAAGCGCCATCATAGAAAAAGATGGAAAGAAATTCGGCTATATCTACCTGCCAATGTTCTATACAGATGAATCAGGCAAAGGTAAAGGCTGTGCCAACGATGTTGCGGCGGAAGTGGAGAAGCTGAACCAGAACGAGGTAGATGGTATTATTATGGACCTGCGCAGTAATGGCGGCGGATCGCTGGAAGAAGTGGTACGGATGGGCTACTGCTTCGTACCTGGCGGACCTTTCTCCTGGCTGCGGGAAAAAGATAAGATCAACAGGTATAATTCGCCGGAAGCGCCTCCGTTATACGACGGACCGCTGACGGTGCTGATAGATGAAAGCAGCGCTTCAGCTTCAGAGATCTTTGCGGCGGCGATGCAGGACAGGGGTCGCGCCATCATCATGGGTACCAGTTCCTCTTTCGGGAAAGGCACTGCCCAGGTAAATGTAAATGTGGGTAAACTGGGAGATAAAGCAAAAGGTACCGAAGATGTGAACTTTGGCAGCATGCGCCTTACAGTACAGAAATTTTACCGGATCAACGGGTCTACCACGCAACTGAAAGGCGTAATCCCCGATATCGTATTGCAGGATAGAATGAGCTTCCAGACGATCATGGAGAAAGATTTCTCTTCTGCTCTCCCATCCGACTCTGTTATCCTTCCTCCATACAACCGCATGACCTTCCCTTTCAATTACGATGCAGTGATCAGCAATGCCAGGAAAAGGGTTAAGAACAATGAAGCCTACGCTAAAGTAGACGACTATACGAAAAAACTTAAAGCGCTGATGCAGTCGCCTACCCCGCTGGATCTTAACGGGTACAGGAAACAGAACGAAGAAGTGAGTTTTTATAAGAACGGCATACAGCAGGCCAAGGAACTGCCTGCATCACAGCGGCTGAACGTATCGGCGGCGGAGTTCCGCAATATCAGCCCGGCGCTCCAGGCCAGTTTACCTGCTCAGACACCCGGCTACAAAGACTTCCTGGAAAGAGTGAAGAAAGATATTTATATCACTGAATCCATCTCCGTCCTGGAAGATATTATTAAACATCCTAAACAATAGTCGCTGCAAAGCATCAATTTTTTATCAACCTTCCCGGGTTTACCCGGTTTCTAAAAGCAACCAAGTATGATCAGACAATTTTTAACAGTCGCTGTTGCAATAAGTAGCTTTACTGCCTACGCACAGGAAATGGGACCAAAGATCTCGGCAAAAGAACCTACAGTTACCATTACCGCGAAACTGGACAATGCGCCTAACGATACCATGGTAATACTGATGGAGCCTTACACAGGCGAATTCGACTCTACCATTATCAGGAATCACCAGTTCACGATCACAAGACCCATGACCAAAGGGGGCAGTGTATACATCCTGCAGATCGGTGCTGCAAGCGAAAAATCAGGCACTGTCCTTTACCTGGAACCTGGCAAGATCAACATCACCGGTAAAGGGCCTTACTTCAAAGATGCCAAATACACCGGCGATCTATGGGTAAAAGAATGGCAGGAAGTTGCTAAACTGACATCGCCGGAAGAAGGCGATGGCAAACGGTTAGTTGAACTGGAAGCTATGTACAGGAAAGCAATGGAAGTAGGCGATGAAGACAAAGCGGAAGCTTATGCCAAAGAAGGCGGAGAAGTGGAAGCAAGGATGGTTAAAAGCTATAAGAACTGGATCGCCACTCACAGAAATTCCGGAATCTCTGGTTACCTGATGACGTGTTATATCAAAAGCCCTAAAGAACGGGATTCTATTTACAACACGCTTGGCGAACATGCCAAAGCATCCAGGATACTTATGCGTTATAAGTACCCGGGCAAAGTAGACCCAAGTCCTTTGACGGTACACGTGGGCGACGGAGAAGCTCCAGGCATGCCCAAACAACTGAAAGTAGGAGAAGTGGCGCCTGACTTCAGTTTACCTGATACCAACGGTAAAATGGTTTCATTGTCCGACTTCAAAGGCAAGTATGTGTTCATTGATTTCTGGGCAAGCTGGTGCGGGCCCTGCAAACCGCAGATCCCTTTCTTAAAGGCAGCTTACGAGAAATACAAAAACAAAAACTTCGCTATGATGGCCATATCCCTGGATTCCAAACGCGAGGCATGGATAAAGGCGATAGAAAAACATGAACTGCCATGGTTAAATCTTTCATCTCTGAAAGGATGGGGAGATACCGCCGCTACAGCTTACGGCATCAGTTATGTACCGTCGAACGTCCTGATCGGGCCCGATGGCAAGATCATCGCCAAAGACCTGTACGATGAAAAGATTGAGCTTAAACTGGCTGAGCAATTCAATAATCCAACAGCCCTGACCAAATAATACGGATCATTAACATGAAACAGCGTCTGAAAATTATTATTCTGCTCCTTCTGCCATTTTGCAGTTTCGCTGAGGAAGGGTTTGTGATCAGCGGCAAAGTAACGGGCATCATCAGCGGCAGCGTATCTATCGTTCCCCGCTCCGGCGACGATCTGCGAAACCTGCCGGAGAAAGTACGGATCGTAGACGGCGTATTTACCTTTACGGGTAAAATTGATCATCCACAGCCGGTGCAATTGAAAATCAGTACTAAAACCTTAAACATATTCCTGGAAAACACCAGGTATACGGTTGACTGCAGTTTTGAATCGCTGTCGGGCAGCCAGATCAAAGGCAGTAAGGCAAACGACGAATTCCAGGAATTTATGGCCAGCGGGCAATCTAATCTGGATTACCTGAGGGCTCACCCTTCCTCTCCCCTGGCCCCATGGATGGCCAGCATGGCATCATTTAAAAAAGAGAGTATCCTGGAGGCATACAGCCTGCTCACGGAAGAAGGCAAAAAAAGTGTTGAAGGGCGGGAACTGAAAAGACAGATAGATATCTACGAGAAAACAGCCGCGGGAAAGCCTATGCTGGATTTCAAGATGAATGACCCGGCAGGAAAACCATTATCGGTAAAGGACCTGGCAGGAAAGATCGTGGTGCTGGATTTCTGGGCATCCTGGTGCGCGCCCTGCATTGGCTTCATTCCCAAACTCCGCGAACACTACGCAAACTACAGCAACAAAGGAGTCGCCTTTGTAAGCGTGTCAGTAGATGAGAACAAGGAAAAATGGAAAGAAGCTATGAGTTTTCATCCTATGGAATGGAAACAGGTAGTGGCCGCCGGCGGGTTTTCCGACACTGAGGGAGTAAAGCCCCTGTTCAACATCAAGGGTATTCCTTACCTGATAATCGTTGACCGGCATGGGAACATCGCTGCATCGCTGGATGGTTACCACAAAGAAGAACTCGGGAAAGTACTGGAAGATCTGGTCAACAAATAATCGCAGCAGCCGGGCCGTTACAGCGCCCGGCTGCTTTTTTATACAGCTGCTTTAGCTGCAATCGCCGCAGCCGCAAGATAACCGCTGGTCCAGGCATGCTGGAAGTTGAACCCGCCGGTGATCCCATCCACATCCATCACTTCTCCCGCAAAATACAGGTCAAGTAATAGTTTACTCTCCATTGTAGCAGGGTCGATCTCTTTTAACTCCACTCCCCCGCAGGTCACAAATTCTTCTTTAAAAGTAGTTTTCCCTTTTACGGGGAATTCCATTCCTGTCAGCAGTTTAATAAGCTTATTCTGTTCTTTTGCCGGCACATCTGCCCATCGCAGATCTTCTCCTATTCCTGCCTGCAGCAGCAGGAACTGCCACAGGCGCTGTGGCAGTCCAAACGGGTTTTTATTGTGTATCTTCTGCCTGCCCAGTTCAACCCGCAGGCCTGTCCAGGCTTCTCTCAGGGTGTTTTCGTTGTATTCCGGCGCCCAGTTGACAATGGCTGTAAAAGTATAATTCAGCTGCTGCAATTCCCGGGCTCCCCAGGCGGATAAACGGAGAATAGCCGGCCCGCTCATTCCCCAGTGGGTAATAAGCAAAGGCCCCTGTTCATTTAATTTAGTTCCGGCAATGCGGATATGTGCCGTTGTTGCCACTCCCATCAGCTGGGTAACAGGGTTGCCAGGCATATTGAAGGTGAATAAGGACGGCGCCGGGGGCGCTATCTTATGGCCGGTTTCCTTCAGCCAGTTGAATTTCTCTGCCTGGGCATAGCCTCCAGCGGCAATACACAGGTAGTCGGCTTTCAACTCCCCATCCGAAAGGGTGAGGCGCCAGCCGTCTTCAACGCGCTTTACAGCCTTTAACTCGGTATTGGTACGGATGCTGATGCGTTGCTGGTCAGCTTCCCTTAAAAGACAATTGATAATGGTTTCTGAGCTGTCGGTTACGGGGAACATACGGCCATCTGCTTCCGCTTTGAGCTTTACCCCGCGTTGGGCATACCATTCGATGGTATCCGGTACAAAAAAACGGGAAAACGCTTTTTTCACGAAATGCTGGCCCCTTGGATACCGGCTGGCCATATAAGCAATATCAGGCGCATTGTGGGTTACATTGCATCTGCCTCCCCCGCTCACCCGGACCTTCGACAGCAGTTTGCCGGTTTTTTCCAGCAATATCACCTTCAGCGCAGGCGACATCCTGGCTGCGTTCACCGCACAAAAGAAACCCGCGGCTCCGCCCCCGGCCACCACTAAACATTTTTGTCCTTTGCTCATTAAAATCTTGTTAAAACTTATCTTGGCCCCGCAATAATAATAAACCTGAAGTAATCTTAGGGATTAAACTTTCAGAAGTTTATATATTTACATACATATATTGGCTCAAAATCTATTGCATGCAACCAAACCGGAAGAAGAACAAAAGATACTTTTCGTTAAAATGGATGATCCCTGCAGTACTTATGCTAACAGGAGTTGTGAGCGCCCTGGCTGTATTTCCAGACCCGACAGACTGGTCAGACAAACTGATACAGGCGCTTCAGAACTATGACCGCCGTTTTCCTACCGAAAAAGTATACCTGCACCTGGACAAAGACTATTATGCGGCAGGTGAAACCATCTGGTTCAAAGGATACCTGACCTTGCAGGGATTACCAGATGACCAGGCCACCAACCTGTATGTTGAACTCCTGGATAAGAACAACAATATTGTTCAGAAAAAGCTGCTTGCCGTTTATAAAGGCCAGGCGTCAGGGTATTTCGACCTGCCCGACAACCAGAAAGCAGGCGAATATCAACTGAGAGCATACACTTCCTGGATGCTGAACTTTGACCCGGCATTCACCTATATGAGAACGCTGGAAATATTCGATAACAGCAAAAAACAGTCATCAGACAGCCTGGTGGTCAGCGATTTTGCAGTGCAGTTCTTCCCTGAAGGCGGTAACCTCATTGCAGGCCAGCCCAATACGGTAGCATTCAAGGCGATCGATAACAACGGGTATCCTATCGCGGTGAGCGGAACAGTAAAAGGAAAATCAGGAAGCGCCAATATCACCACCCTCCATGATGGTATGGGCAGCTTCGAGATCACCCCTGCTGATAAGGAAGATATTTTCCAGGCCACTGTGAAAACAGCCAAAGGCCAGACAAAAACAGTGGCGCTGCCAGCACCCGTAGCCGGCGCCTCTATTAAAATATTCAACAAAGGAAGCAGGGTATTCTACCAGGCCGTGGTCAGCAACGCGGAAGATACTTCCCTGAACGATATCGCCATCATTGCGCAGATGGGCAACCAGCTGGTTTATAAAGCTATTCTCAATATCGGCGAAGGCCGTATCAGCGGCTTTATCCCGACAGATATGCTCCCGTCAGGCATCATGCAGGTGACCATTTTCAACAAGAATGGCGTTCCGTTGGCCGAAAGGTTAACTTTTGTAAGGAAGAACGACCTGCTGGATATGGATGTACTGGATGCTGAAATGCATAAAGAGCCAAGAACTAAAAATGCTATTGAACTCCGGCTGCCGGATACCATACAATCCAATATTTCCATTTCGATCACAGACGCAGATGCCGTACCTGTTGATAAAAACGCCAGCAGTATTGTTTCCAGCCTCCTGCTGACTTCCGACATCAAAGGGTTTGTATACAACCCTGCCTGGTATTTCAGAAACGATTCTGCCAGCACCCTCCAGGCATTGGACCTGGTGATGATGACCAACGGCTGGAGAAGGTTCAGCTGGGAGAAGATCGTCAAAAACGAATACCCTGAACTCAAATATCCTTTTGAACAGGGCATGTACGTTACCGGTACCGCTTACCTTCCAAACGGCCGCCCGTTACAGAACGGCCGCCTGGATATGATCATCAAGATACCGCTGGACAGTATGACATCCTACGCCAACGCCCCTATCAACGAAAAAGGGCAGTTCGTGATCCCGCAGATGATCTTTATGGACACCGCGCTGATCTATTACCAGGGTAATGAACAGAATAAAAAAGGAACGGATATCTCCGTTAAATTCGATCCGCATTTCTTCGACAGGCCTACCCAGGTTAAAATACCATTCCCGCTGAAAGTGCCGCCACCGGTGAACAACAACACCTTAAAGCAGTTCCTCACCACAACCACTGACCTGGCGAAACTTAACAAAGCTTCTAAAACAGTGATGTTGCAGGAAGTAAATGTAAATGCGAAGAAACCGGAAGAATCTATAGAGAAACGCTATACCAGCGGTATGTTCACCGGCGATGGTTATAGCTTCGACCTGACAAAGGAAAATCCTACTGCGCTGAACGTGTTCCAGTACCTGCAATCGAGAGTTGCAGGCTTGCAGATCACAGGCGATTACAACAACCCAAGCCTCTCATGGAGAGGCGGCGCGCCTACTTTATACCTGAACGAAATGCAGTCGGATGTTAGCATGCTCAGTACTTTATCCATGCAGGACATTGCATTGGTAAAAGTGTTCCGTCCTCCGTTCATGGGTGGATTCGGCGGCGGCGCTAACGGAGCTATTGCCGTATACACGAAGAAAGGCGGCGACGGAGTGCCGAGGAATGATAAAGGAGTGGTTGGATTTAAACTCTATAAAAAAGGCGGCTACGCGTTGACCAAGCAATTCTATTCACCGGATTATTCTGTAAAGAAAGATATCCACTCATTGCCTGATAAACGCCTGACCCTTTACTGGAATCCGAATGTGCCGGTAGATACGCTGACACATACCGCCAGGGTAGAGTTCTACAACAATGACATGACTAAAAAATTCAGGGTAGTTGTAGAAGGTATAGGAGAGAATGGAAATGTAGGACGACTGGAAAGAGAATATTAATTACCGGGTTACCCGGATATATAAAAGAGCAAAGTAGTTTATTCCTGCTTTGCTCTTTTCTTTTTGAAGTGATCTGCCACCTTGAAGTGATCTGCCACCGTTTAAAGTACCTGCAACGGTGTTACTATACCCACGGTAAAGCGATAAGTATCGTCGTTCACCAGCCCCAGGGCGCTCCTGGCGTAATCGGTATACCTGTAAACCCTTCCCACCATATTACCATAGACTTTAAGGTTTACACGTTTAAGCGGGTATACCTCAACCCCGGGAATATATCCCCAGGCGGTTCGTAAATGTTTATCCTTTGCAGGGTCGGGGTTCCCATTCCAGTATGCCAGGTCCACCATTCCTGTAAAAGCAAGATGCACAAGACGGCTAACCTGGAGATCGGCGCTGAGCCAATGACTCATGTATTTTACATCCTGTGCGGGTTTGTGATCGGGCGTCCAGCCGCTCACCAGCAGTTTCCTGTCGAGGTTTTCCAGGCTTAGTTTAAAGTCGTACTGCAGCCTGAATCTTTTTAACTGCAACTGGTTGCCGAATGCGAAGTAGTTCATGTAGGTATGGGTAGCTTCCTTGAACAGGCTGTAAGACCATATGGTTTGGAACCTGTCGTCCCAGAACTTACCCCGCCAGCTCAATACTGCGGCGAACGGGAATTTTGCTTCTGAAATTCCGGGGATGGTATCATATAGTTCTTTAAAGGTTTTGGTGCGGCTGTTCAGCAGCTGGAAGGTGAATTCATTACTGGGCGTTGGTAAGAATCCCACACCGGCGCCGGAAAGAAAATTGTCTGCATACTCGATGATATCCGAATACTCGTAGATATCTATGGGATTGGCGTCGAACTCGTATCCTCCCCAGTCGGCACAGAGTTTACCTGCATAGATCTTCCATTTTTCGTTGGGATCGAACCTGACAAAAGCCAGGTCGGTAGAGCGGCTGATATTATCGACAGACTGGGTTTCAGGATCGCGCGTATACCGGTCGCGGAACCGGAAGAACAGCTTATCGCTTACCTTTCCTTTGATCTCCAGCCTGAATTGTTCGTTTACAAACCTTGAATCCTGGTAGGCGCCTTTATCAAATTCGTTGCGGAACCCGAAACGCATATTCGCGATCACGTCCACATTATTCAGCAATGATTGCTTTGAAACGGGTATCAGCGGCGTGTACAGCGAAGTATCTGCAGCGGCTTGTTTGTGTTGGGCCGGCGCCTGCATGACATAAAGCAACAATACGGCGATCAGCCAATTACGTATGTACATAACCGTTAGATTGAGGGTTTCTTTCACCTGTCTTTTAAAAAAGAATACCTGCCAGCAGGAAGCCTACAGCTACAGAGACTCCCACGCCAACGAGGCCGGGTATCATAAAACTATGATTGACGAGGAATTTGCCGATATGCGTGCTGCCGGTTCTGTCGAAATTGATAGCAGCCAGCAAAGTAGGGTAACCTGGTAAAACAAAATCGCCGTTTGCAGCGGGGAACATGGCTACCATGTGAGGAGGAAGTATGCCCAGCGTCATGCCTAATGGCATGAGGGCTTTGGTGGTAGCCGCCTGGCTGAACAGCAATATGCTTAGCAGGAACAGGGCTATTGCGAAGGTCCAGGGAGCGGAACGCACCATATTGCTCAGCGAGCTTTCAATGATGGCGGTATTGGTTTGCATGAAAGTAGCGCTCATCCATACTACGCCGAAAATAGATACGACGGCCTGGCCTCCGGCGGTAAACAAACTTACCTTGGCTACTGCGGTAGTATCGGTTTTACAGAAGAGGATAATAGCCGCCGTGGCAGCTAACATTACCAGCTCTATAACCGCCGCCATTTTGATACGCCCGGCGGCATCCACAGCGAGGTTCGACACACCTTCGCCAAAAGATGGAAGAATTGAAGGCACTGCGCCTACCAATACGATGAGCAATACCGCCAGTGCAAAGAACAGCACGGAGGTTTTAGCGCCCGGCTTCAGCGGTTCGTTGCTTGTTTTCGCGTCTGCCATGATATGGGCAGCAAATTCTGGATCTTTCATTTTTTCCAGGAACAGGGGATCTTTATCCAGGTCCTTCCCTTTTTTCCAGCATACCAGTACCCCCGCCAGCGTACCGGCAATGGTAGAAGGAATGCAGACCTTCAGGATGTCCAGCAGGGTAACTCCCTGGTCGCCGACGATGGTCAGCAATGCGGCGGTAGCCGCGGAAATAGGGCTGGCGGTAATAGCCAGGTGAGAAGAAATGACAGAAATGCTCAATGCGCGCTCCGGGCGTATCCGTTTTTTGAGAGATACCTCGGAAATAATAGGTAACAAGGAATAAGTAATATGTGCAGTACCTGCGAAAACGGCGAATAGATAAGTTACCAGGGGGCCGAATAGGACGATGAGAGAAGGTTTGCTGCGCAGGATCTTTTCGGCCAGCCTTACCAGGTAATCCATCCCTCCTGCCGCCTGCAATGCTGCCGCAGTGGTAACAACCGACAGGATGATCAGCATTACATCTATAGGCGGTTCGGCAGGGCGCATACGGAACAGGAAGATGTAGATAGCCAATCCTACCATTCCCATCACACCTAAGCCTATTCCCTTCATCCGGGCGCCGATAAGGATAGCCGCCAACAAAATGATAAATTCTAACCAGATCATAAAGCGCGTAATTCTGAGGGTAACTGATAACCTGTATCTGGGATGGGAACAGGCGATTGTTTTGGTGCGGAGGATAAACAGGAGGAAGAACGGGCAACTTCCGGCCGCCCGTTCTGTTATAGTTATTTGTTGATGAACTGGGGCTTGATCAGGTTATCGAACGTAAACACTTCGTCCCACTTTTCCTGGGTCACCCATTTCTTTTCCTTTACTGCCAGGTCGTGTACCGACTTACCTGTTTCCAGCGCTTCCCTGGCAATTGCAGCGCTTTTCTCGTACCCGATAATAGGATTCAACTGGGTTACGATGCCTATGCTGTTCATTACCATATCTCTCGTGCGGTCTGCGTTGGCAGTAATACCAACCACGCATTTATCCTGCAGTGTTTTGCAGGCATTGCCCATGTAAGAGATAGCAGTGAAGAGGGAAAAGGCGATGACAGGTTCCATTACATTCAGTTGCAATTGTCCTGCTTCTGCCGCCATGGTAACTGTAAGGTCGGCGCCTATTACGTAGAAAGCTGTCTGGTTCACCACTTCGGGGATCACCGGGTTTACCTTGCCGGGCATAATAGAAGATCCTGGCTGCATAGGCGGCAGGTTAATCTCATTTAAGCCGGTACGGGGACCCGACGACAGCAATCTCAGGTCATTACAAATTTTGGAGATCTTGACAGCAGTACGTTTTAATACACCGGATAACTGGACATAAGCCCCGGTATCGTAAGTTGCTTCAATCAGATCTCCCGCCAGTTGCAGGTCCAGGTTGGTGATCTCTCTCAGGTACCTGGTCACCAGTTCAGCATATCCTTTAGGGGCGTTAACGCCGGTGCCTATGGCTGTAGCGCCCATATTGATCTCGGAGATCAGTTTTTTGCTCTCCTCTACCCTTGCAATTTCTTCATGTATATTGGTATAAAAAGCGGTGAACTCATCGCCCATGCTCATCGGAACAGCGTCCTGCAGCTGGGTGCGGCCCATTTTCAATATATCTTTAAACTCCTTTCCTTTTGCAGCAAAAGCATTTCCGAGATCGCTCAGTATTTCTTTATAAATCGTCAGTTTATTGATCAGGGCTATACGGAAAGCGGTAGGATAAGCGTCGTTGGTCGATTGGGAACAGTTAACATGGTTATTGGGATGGCAAAACTCGTACTGTCCTTTTTCTTTACCCATCATTTCCAGGGCCACATTGGCGATCACCTCATTGGCATTCATGTTAATGGAAGTACCGGCGCCGCCCTGGATCAGGTCTGTGAGGAACTGGTCGTTGAACTCACCGGCAATAACCCTGTCGCTTGCCTTGATGATGTATTCGGCAATATTTTTATCCAATACGCCTAAATCCCTGTTTGCCATAGCCGCAGCTTTCTTAACATAGCCTAACGCCTGTACGAACAATGGTTCGACTTTCATAGGGATACCCGTGATATGAAAGTTCTCAAGTGCCCGCAATGTTTGAATACCATAATAGACGTCCTGCGGTATTTCTTTCTCACCCAGGAAATCATGTTCGATTCTCTTTGCCATATTTAAAGTAATTTAGGCTTGAAAGTTAAACGCTTTTACAACAATGAAACAAACTGAATTGTTTTAATCTGGTAGAAATACGACAGACTTTTATTTGTTACGCAATTACACTGGCTATGAGGTTTCGCTTTTTATTAATTTGTTACGTAGTATTATTATTTGGAAACAACACAACAACGGCACAACATCTTAAACCGTATTTTGACCCAGCCGAATACAGTGATCTGTTGAAGTTAGTAGAGCGAATGGGCGATACCCCCTGGACTAAGGTTAAAAGTGTTTTACCCCCCGATTACAAGTTGGTTTACAGAGCCCCTGAAAGCGGCCTTCAGAACAGGTGGGATCTCTGGACCTATCAGCAGCGTACAGGCATTATTGTTATCCGTGGTACCAATGGAACCGGCACTTCCTGGCTGGAGAATTTTTATGCAGGCATGATCCCGGCGCAGGGAACAGTAGTACTGAATGATAGTACCAAAGTGCCTTACCGGGTGGCAAAAGACAGCGCGGCATATGTACATGCAGGCTGGATGCTGGCCGTTGCAGCAATGGGACCAGGAATGATAGAGAAGATCAACCAGTACTACCGCCAAGGGATACACGATTTTATTATTTTCGGGCATAGCCAGGGGGGCGTGATCAGCTTACTGATGCGATCGTATTTCGAGTATAACGACCAGGTGCCTAAAGACATCACCTTTAAAACATATGCCAGTGCGGCGCCTAAACCCGGCAACCTGAACTATGCATATGATTTTGATTATATCACCCGTGGAGGATGGGCTTTAAGAGTAGTGAACGCAGACGATTGGGTACCTGAAACGCCTTTCTCCATCCAGACAACAAAAGATTTTGCTCCTGTCAGTCCTTTCATGAACGTAAAGGGAATACTTAAAAAACAGAAGTTCCCCGTACGCAGTGTATTGAGCTATATGTACGGGCGCCTCGACAGGCCGGGTAAACGGGCTTCTCGCAGGATGCAAAGGATACTGGGAAAAACTGCGTACAAACGTGTAAAGAAAGTGCTGCCGGAATATGCAAGGCCTGGTTTTGTAAAAAGCCATAGTTATATGCCGGCAGGCATTCCTGTGATCCTTTACCCGGTTGAGGGGTATAGAGAGCAGTTCCCTTTCGACGGAAAAAATATATTTATACATCACTCCATCCAGGCTTACAGGTGGGAGCTGGAAAAGATCTATAAAGTACAGGTACCTTAATCGTTCCCGCTTTTCTCTCCTACAAACCAATGTTCTTTTTCTTTGAACAGAACATTGAAAGTGGTAAGAGAGCCGTATATGCGGGTAATGTATTGCTGCAGGTTGATCTTGTCTTCGTCACTCAGCACCTTATGGCTGTTGATGTTTTGCTCCAGCACCCGGAGGCGGTCGCGTAACATTACTATTTTATGAAAGAAGGTGTCAATAGGCAGCTCTTTAGGCTTTAAGCCGGCATCGCCTGGTTGCAGGATCATGGTACCGTTCTTCCAGCGATCGCCTAAGGGCACTACTTCGGTTATGCCGCCCCAGAGGCGAAGTATTTTAAGGAGGGAGGTTTCAACTTCCGAAGTGGTTTCAATTTCTTTGGTTACATTTTCTGCTACCAGTACTTCGAAGAGCGGATCGGTTTTATCAATCATTTTAATGCCGTGATCCATGAAGGTAACACGGTACTGTGCATAATTCACCTGTATGATAACTCCCGGACCAAAATGAGCATGCTGAACACGGGAACCAACGCCCAAGTATAGTTCTTCCATTTCTTTTTCTCCCAAACTTAAGTACTTTTTCCGAAGAAATAATTACTAACGTGCAGGGATATATGGAAATAAAAAAGGCCGGTCTGCGCGACCGGCCTTCACTATCTTTCAGATGGCACTATTCCTTTACTTTATTAAGGAAATAAGATAATTTAAATAATAATTCGTCCTGCAATCCCGCCCTCAGTTTGGCTTCTTCATCTGTGATCCCCAAGCGGCGCAGGCGTTGATAATAGACATAGGAGCCGCCTATCAGTTCCAGGCATTCCTGGATCTTGCGTTTCACTTCTGCATCCTTGGTACGTTTTTCAAACTCTTTCTTCGAGAGGATCTTGTCAACAAAGTAGAAGTTGTCTTTGTCTTCTACCCATTTTTTTCCTTCCCTGTGTTGCGGTTTGTATACTTCCAGGTAGCAGTTATCCAGTTTCAGCACATCTCCGAATTCGGCGCGGATATCTATCACCATTGGCTTTTCCACGTTTGGAGCGGCCAGTCTCTTTTTGATATGATTGCTGATCTCTACTCCCAGCTCATCGCTGCTCATCAATATCTGGTTCAGCTCAGAGAATTCAAGGCTGATAGTGATGCGGGCATAGCCCCTTCCGCTTTTGATCTTACCAAAAAGGCTTGGCGTGGTATTTTCGTCGAAGATGATGTCTTCTACCTGGACTTTGGTGATCGTTTTATAATTAGGCGTATATCCTTCTTCCAGCGGGGTAGCGCGTTTGTTCACCAGTTTGGATGCCGCCTGCTTATGGGCATATTGAATGAAATCATCCACGAACCGCAACTCTTGTTTTTTAAGCTTTGCGTAGAGTTCATGCGTGGTGTGATTATGCATTTTACTAAGCAGGGCAAGGTCATTCCAGCTATCGAAGTGTTGCATTTTTTTCAGTTCATCCAACACGTCTGAAGCTGTCATGTTCCGGCGATAGAACAATTCTCCTATCAGGAATAAGGCGTAATCCTGTACGGGATAACCCAGTTCAGGCAATACATCGTAAGGACTCCTTTTTTGTTCTTTGGCGCCTTCCAACAGATCAATGTCTGAGATCACCGGGGCCAGCAAATACTTACGGGCGGCGGTGCGCAATTTCTTGCTAACATAGTCCAGCAGCTGGTCATTCACATGTGCATGATGCACGAAGTCGTGCAGAATCTGCACAAACCGCCTGGAAGTAGGCAAACCAAACTGTGATAAAATGTCGCTTTCCATGTCCAGCACCTCCTCAAACCCAGGCTCCTCCTTTCCAGGCTTCACCCGCTGATCCATCTGTTGGTAACGCTGATAATACTCCTGTAACTTCAGTTTAAGCTGATCCATAACACATTATACAATTAAAAATTTCTAAACACTTTATATCAACAATCAAATAAAAACGATGGGATTCTGTTAAATTTTTCTTCACTGGTTAACATTTCCTGCCTGTCTACCGGTTCAATGGGTAAATACCAACATTGTACCGATGTTTATCTTCAAACACTCAGCTGAATATCAATAAGTTAGTAATTTGGGAATGGAATGGGAAAGTCCGCAAAGATAATCATTTTTTGGGTGCAGACAAACCGCTGGTAAAAAGAAACCGTGAACTTTTCAGCAACCATGCTCAACCGGAATAAGGGGCAGGTATATCCTAAACAGTAAAAAATATTCCCATACATAACCCACTGAAAAATTTTTTCGGAAAGTATTTGGAATTTCAAAATGCTTTCCCTTATCTTTGCACTCCCGAAAACGGCCAAACGGTGACTGTAGCTCAGTTGGTTAGAGCATCAGATTGTGGTTCTGAGGGTCGAGGGTTCGAGACCCTTCAGTCACCCTAAAAGGAAAGCTTCAAAAAAGCTTTCCTTATTTTTTTGTATATATACATCAATTGCTATACCCCGGGTTGTCCTCTCAAACCGCCGCCCTAACCGCTCAACATAGGAACATAACTTATTTTTTTACCATCGCCGGCTTCCGTATTTTTGCCTCAGGTCTTTTTATAAATTTTTTTAAAAAAAACTTTTCCGGAAGAAAGATTCCATTATCTTTGCACTCCCGAAAACGGATAAACGGTGACTGTAGCTCAGTTGGTTAGAGCATCAGATTGTGGTTCTGAGGGTCGAGGGTTCGAGACCCTTCAGTCACCCTAAAAGGGCAAAATCTTTACATGAGATTTTGCCCTTTTTCATTTTCTATACTCTTTTCTTTTTATCCACTCTCCTCTTTTCGTTAAATTCATATCCCAATAACAGCTATCATGTCTAAACAGAAATTCTATGTTGTTTGGAAAGGCCGCCAAACAGGCATTTTTAATAACTGGGAAGAATGTAAGGCGCAGATCGACGGATTTCCGGGAGCCGTTTATAAATCATTTCCTACCCTGAACCTCGCCCGGGAAGCGTTTGCCGCCGGCCCCTCTGTCAACCACGAAAACAGGAATAACCCTACAACTCCAACCTCCAGCTTTATCCGCGAAAGCATTGCCGTGGATGCCGCCTGGAACACAGTGACCAAAGACATGGAATTTCAGGCAATCGATAACCAGACCAATGAAGTCATTTTCCGCCGCGGCCCCTATAAGAACGCAACAGGCAACATCGGCGAGTATTTAGCTATCATACTGGCCCTGGAATATTGCAGGAAGAATAATCTTCCTCAACTACCTATCTACTCAGACAGCTTAACAGCTATCAAATGGGTAAAAGATAAAGAACCCAACACCAGCCTGCCAGCTACAGAAGAAAACAAACCTATACTGCTGCTGTTGCAAAAAGCAACCGATATGCTGAAAGAGAATGAATACCCCAACCCTATCCTCAAATGGGAAACAAAAGAATGGGGAGAAAACCCTGCCGATTTCGGAAGAAAATAATTTCATTTCAAATTTGTATACCCTACTTTTGCTCAAACTAATTTCATCCTGATGATCTTCATTCTTCCCCTTATTGCTGCATTAATAGGCTGGTTAATTAATAAAATCGCTGTTTCCTTTATCGTACGTGGATTGGTCAAACAACAGGGGGTCATTGCAAACCGGCTGGGCGAGCTGGCGGAAGATCAGTTTTCGTTCGATGATATTAAAACCAAACTGGCCGACCCGGAAAATATAAAGAACCTCATTCCACTGGTTGAGAGCCATCTCGACAGCTTCCTTCGCGAACGGCTGCCCAAAGCAATGCCCGTACTTTCCATGTTTATCGGCGATACTATCGTTAACCAGATCAAATCGCACCTCGTCAATGAACTGGATGCACTTTTTCCTGTACTGATCAACCAGTATATTAGCAACGTGGAAAAAGAACTGGACATCAAAAAGATGATCAGCAGCAGGATCAATAACATTCCATCCGCCACTTTACAAAGCACTGTCCGGGAAGGGTTAAAACCTCAATTCAGGCAACTGGAATTACTGGGAGCTATCAGCGGTTTCATCATAGGTCTTCTTACCCTCGCTGCATGCGCCCTGCTGCATTGTTAACTACTGTTAACAGCATTTCATTGTTAACGACTGTTAAGACCTCTTAGCGCTTAAATTGAGTATTTCCCCGGCTTATAATTCCACTCATCACAAACATAAACCATTCATACCCCACCGGGGATACCTTTGTCATAATTGGATAATAAGTCCGGAATGACACCATGAGGATAATAAAACGCTATACATTACTCGCGGGACTTCTTTTATGGCAGCTTAACAGCCATGCACAAAATCAAACTCCCCCAACCGGCCAGAACAGACCAGCACAAGGACAACAAGGCAGACCCAATATGCCGCAGATCGGGCATCTTTACGGCAAGTTGCTGGACGCCCAAACCGGCAAGCCGATAGAATACGCTTCCGTTGCCGTATTAAAACAAAAGGATTCATCACTGGTTACCGGCATGCTTACCAAACCAAATGGTGACTTCAGCCTGGAAAACCTTCCTTTCGGACCATTGCTCGTGAGGATCAACTTCATGGGCTATACCACGCTTTTCAAAAAAGTTACTTTAACTCCACAGGGTATGGAACAGGACCTTGGCAATATCAAGATCCAGCCTAACACCAAAATGCTGCAGAGCGTGGAAGTAACAGGCCAGAAAAGCGCATTCGCCATGGGCATCGATAAAAAAGTTTTTAACGTCGACCGCAACCTGACCAGCGTTGGCGGTACGGCACAGGATGTACTGAAAAGCGTACCTTCTGTGAACGTAGACCTGGATGGAAACGTAACAGTAAGAAATGCTTCTCCCAATATTTTCGTGGACGGAAAACCTTCTACCCTCACATTAGACCAGATCCCTGCAGATGCAATTGAAAGCATAGAACTGGTAACTAATCCAAGTGCGAAATACGACGCAGAGGGCATGTCGGGTATCCTTAACATCGTGCTGAAGAAAAACAGGAAAGCCGGTTTCAACGGCGCCGTTAATGCCGGTATAGGCAACGGAAACAAGTATAACGGGGGTGGAAACATCAACATCAAACAAGGTAAATTCAACGTATTTGCCAATTACAATATCAACTCCAACCAAAACTGGTCGAACGGCACTACCAACAGGGCCAACTACCGCAGCGGAACGGCAGATACAAACTACCTGTTCCAACGCAGCGACGGGGAAAGTAAACCGCTGTTCCAGTTTGGAAGGATAGGCCTTGATTACAGCATCGATAACAGGAACACCATTTCTGTTGCACAGAACATAGGCGGAGGCGACTTCAAAAACTATGAAGATCTGCTCAGCGTTTTTTCTGATGCGCATAAAAGCGTTACCAGCCAAAGCGATCGTATCAACAACAGCAAATTCGGGTTCCGCAACTATACTACCGTTCTCGGTTTCCGTCATACCTACGCGAAACCGAACAAGGAGTGGACAGCTGACTTCAACTATAACAAAAGCACCAACACGCGGAACGGCGAATATATCACGCAGGCTTTATCGCCGGGCGGCATCGCCCTTGGCCAGCCGCTGCTGCAACAGAACAATACCGATGGCAAAACCACTTTCCTGACCATACAAACAGATTATACTGATCCTATTGGCAAGAACGGGAAACTGGAACTGGGCGCGAAAGCTACCATCCGCCGGTACAGCAGCATTTACGACGTACAGGATAAAGACACCCTGACAGGTTCGTTCGTTCCGAACACCATGCTTTCTACAAACTATAAGTATAACGAAGAGATCTATGCAGGCTACGCCAATTTTGCGAACACCATCGGCAACTTCGGCTACCAGGCAGGTTTAAGGGTAGAGCAATATGTTTATGCAGGCGAAAATGAAGGCGCCAAGTATAAACCCACCAAAGCAGTACCAGGCTTCTTCCCCAGCATCTTCCTTTCTCAAAAACTGAAAAAAGACCAGGAGTTGCAGTTGAATTATTCGAGAAGGGTAAACAGGCCTAATTTCTTCCAGTTAATACCGTACCGCGACTACAGCGATCCGCAGAACCAACGGGAAGGAAATCCTAACCTGAAACCTGAGTATACCAACAGCTTTGAGTTGTCTTATGTGAAGAACTGGACCAACAGCAATTTCCTCGGTAGCGTATATTTCAGGAATACAAACAATATGATCTCTACCATCAGTACGCAGATCGGTGCAGATACGTTGCTGACGCAGTATATCAACGCCAACAGGAGCAATTCCTACGGCGCTGAATTGACGATGAAAAACCAGATAGCCAAGATCTGGTCTGTTACCACAAACGTGAATTTGTATCAGACCGATCTGAAGGTAAATACCAACGGGCAGAATTATAACAACAGCGGTTTCAGCTGGTTCGCTAAATTGAACTCTGAGCTGAAATTGCCTGCCAACTTCACTTTCCAGGTGAATGCCACTTACCAGGCGCCAACCATTGCACTGCCTTCCAGCGGTGGCGGTCGCGGCGGCGGGTTCAACCAGATCCCTTCCTCAGCGCAGGGCACTATCAAAGGATTCAGCACAGTGGACGCGGCAGTGCGTAAAGACTTCCTGAAGAATAAAGCGGCATCGCTCACGCTCAGCGTTTCAGATATTTTCAATACCCGCCAGTATGAGCTGAACCAGGAAACGCCAACGTTTGCACAGGATTATATCAGGAAACGCGAATCCAGGATCGTGAAGCTGAACTTCAGCTACCGGTTCGGCAAATTCGATACTTCCATTTTCAAGAAAAAGAAAAGAGACCAGGGAGGCGATATGCAGATGGGCGACCAGATGCAGGCTTTCTAAACATACTAAACTCGGTGAATGCAAACCAATGGCCGGCAAGCAGCGGAAAGCGCTCTGCCGGCCATATTTTTTAACCTACCATTCATCATAATTAGTTAATATTTACGCATCTCCCTAGTACTTTTACAGTGTTGTTGTATCACTGAAATCTAAAGTTGCTAAATCCACGCATGCGAAATTCATTTATCATCCTGTTCGTGCTGTTTGCTGTTGTTACTAACGTTTATGCACAAACGCAACCGGCCTCTCCCATGAAGATCACGGGAAAGGTGGTAGATGAGTCGACAGGTAAGGCTATAGAGTACGCATCTGTTGTATTGCTTAAGCAGGAAGACTCATCGATGGTAACCGGCGTATACACGAATCCAGCCGGTATTTTCACTTTCACCAAGATCCCCGCCGGCGTATATGTTACCCGCGTCACTTTCATGGGTTACGACAGGTTGCAGAAAGCTATACGGGTAACCGAAGGAAAACAAACCCTGGTTGGCACTCTCCGGCTAGTGCCCGCAGGCAAAGTATTGAACGAAATAGAGATCAAAGCTGAAAAGCCTGCATTCTCCATGCAGATAGACAAACAGGTATTTGACGCCTCCAGCATGCTTACAGCAGCCGGCGGTACAGGTACCGACATCCTGAAGAACATTCCCAGCGTTGATGTAGATATAGACGATAACGTGACCCTGAGAGGCAAGGCGGTGACTATTTTCGTAGACGGCAAACCTTCTCCCTTCGGCGATGTAAAAACAGCATTGCAAATGCTGCCAGCCGAAACGGTAGACAGGGTTGAAGTGATCACCAACCCTTCCGCCAAGTACGAGGCTAACGGAAGCGGAGGTATCATTAACATCGTGCTTAAAAAAGATAAAGCTATCGGCTATAACGTGATGGTAAGCGCGAATGGCGCCACCCGCGGCGAAGTTGGCGGAAGCGTCAATGCCAACCTGCGTATACGTCGTTACAACATTTTTGGCAGCTACAATACCGGCTATGACCAAACCCGCGGCAGCGGTATGAGCACCCGTAAAAACCTGGTTGGCGATACTACCAATACCTGGTATTTCACGCAGAGCAGCAGGAACGAGAATATTGGCCGCAGGCATGGTGCACGGCTCGGTTTCGATTATTTCCTGGATGATAATAACACCTTCACCTTCTCGCAGGGCATGGCCCTGGGTGGCGGCAATGGAGAAGACCATATGGACCTTGAGTACCTGGATCAGCATAACGTTCCCGTACGTGAAGGAAACAGGAATAACGGAAGTCATAACAACTGGTCGAACTACAACACCAATATCAACTATAAACATACTTTCAAAAAAGAGAACCAGGAGCTGACGGCTTATGCGTCTTACAGCAAGAACAGCGGCGATAATTTCAGCGATTATTATACGCTGAACAAGTACATGAACGTAGACACTATACCCAACCCTGATCAGCAGCATAATACCGGCGATAATGGCAACAGGTTCTGGAACATACAGTCAGACTTCACCAGCCCGATGGGTAAAAAAGGTAAACTGGAAGCAGGTTTGCGTTCTACCTTCCGGCATATAGACAACGACTATATTGCAGCTTTATATAACTGGAGCATCCCGGATTATGTAGTAAGTAATTCGCTTTCCAACAAGTACAGTTATGAAGAAGACATTCATTCCGCCTACATCAATTTTGCAAACGCAATCGGCAACCTGGGCTACCAGGTAGGCGTAAGGGCGGAGCAATCGCACCTGAACGGTTACTCCTATACGAAAGATACTTCTGTGAACAATCGTTTTTTCAACCTGTTCCCAAGCGTATTCCTGAAATATAATTTTCCCAAGAACCAGAACCAAAGCCTGGTGTTTAACTTCGCTACCAGGATAGACAGGCCGAACTTTGACCAGCTTTTGCCTTATATCAACAACTCGGATCCGCAGAACATCCGTATGGGGAACCCCGAGTTGCAACCGGCGCTGTCCAAGAAGTTCGAGGTAAGCTATTCTGTATACTACCCTAAAACCAGGGATTATCTCAGCATCAGCACCTATTACTCGCAAACCAACGATAATATCGACAGGATCAGCGTCCTGGACCCGAAATCAGGCATTACTACCACGAAGCCGCAGAATTTGGCCACACAACAGAACAGCGGCGGAAATATTTCGTATAGCCTGAACATTTATAAATGGTGGAAAGTCTGGGCCAACCTGAACATCGAATACAACAGGCTTACCAGCGTGATCACCAACAACGAGAATTTCAGCTATGGATTGAATGGCAATACCCAATTCAGGCTGCCGGCTAACCTGAATATACAGATAGGCGGTCATTTCCGTTCGCCGCGCATACAGCCGCAGGGTACATTCAAGGCCATGAACGGGATTGATATGGGCGTAAGCAAAGACTTCCTGAAAAGGAAGCTGAATGTAACGGTAAACGTATCAGACCTGCTCAACAGCCAGCAGTTCAGTTCGCACTACGAAACGCCTACCTTTATCCAGGATTATAACCGCAAGCGGGTTACCCGGTTTGTTCGCCTGAGCGTACGCTACAGGTTTGGGAAAATGGACCCGAATATGTTTAACAAGAAGAAAAAAGGACAGGAAGAGGAAGAAAAAGAGAATAAAGACGAAGAGAAAGAAAAGCCCCGTACCGAAGGCCGTTTATAAGTATTACAAAAGAGAAAGGACTCCTCTACCTGGTAGCAGGAGTCCTTTCTCTTTATATTATATTCTATTTCCTGCCGGCCAGCATAGGCACGAAGGAGAAATTGTCGAATAATTCCTGCTCTGTTTCAGTATCGCTTACTTTGGTGATCCGGAGCATACGCTGCACGTCCTGTCCGCCAACCGGGATGACCATTTTGCCGCCTATTTTCAGCTGCTGTACCAGCTTTTCAGGGATTTGCGGGGCTGCCGCCGTTACCAGTACTTTATCGAAAGGGGCATAAGTGGCCAGTCCTTCATAGCCGTCGCCATAAAAGAACCGGATATTAGGGTATTGAGACTTGAATGGAAGGGTTTTAACCTGGTCGAACAACCTTCGCTGGCGTTCGATGGTGAAAACATTGGCCTTCAGTTCGGCCAGTACGCAAGCCTGGTAGGCGCTGCCAGTGCCGATCTCCAGCACTTTTTCGTAAGGCTTTACTTCCAGCAGTTGTGTCTGATAGGCTACAGTATAGGGTTGAGATATAGTTTGGCCTTCACCGATGGGGAAAGCCCGGTCGTCGTACGCTATACTTTCAAAAGCTGTATCAAGGAAATAATGCCTGGGAATATTGCCGATAGCCGCCAGTACGTTTTCGTCTGTAATGCCCTTCTGACGGATATTATCCACTAATTGTTTGCGTAATCCTTTTTGTTTATAAGTATCTTCATACCGCCTCATAGCCGCAAAATTAACTTATTAACTGTGATTTTTAATCAATTTTTGAGGGGGTCGATTTTACACATTCAGTTTTTTATTTTTACTTTACAATCCATTTAAGCATTTAGGGTGCCCAAAAATAAAACCATGGATACAAATATTCAGAACAAAGTAGACCAATGGCTAAACGGAAATTATGATGCTGAAACCGTTGCCACGATAAAGAAATTACAGGAGACAAACCCCGACGAACTTACAGACGCTTTCTATCGTAACCTCGAATTTGGTACCGGTGGTCTCAGGGGGATCATGGGAGTAGGCACCAACCGTATGAACAAATATACGGTAGGCATGGCTACCCAGGGTTTTGCCAACTACCTGAAAAAAGCGTTCAGCGGAGAGGTGAAAGTGGCAATTGCCCACGACAGCCGGAACAACGCCCGTTTCTTTGCTGAAACCGTGGCGAATGTATTTGCCGCCAATGGTATTAAAGTATTTCTTTTTGAAAGCCTGCGTCCTACCCCTGAGCTGTCTTTTGCTATCAGGTACCTGCAATGTAATGGCGGCGTGGTACTTACCGCCAGCCATAACCCTAAGGAATACAGCGGTTACAAAGCGTACTGGAATGATGGCGCCCAACTGGTGCCGCCGCACGACGTCAATGTTATCCGTGAAGTGGAAAAGATCACTACGCCCGACGATGTAAAGTGGTCTGGCGGCGAGGCTAATATTACGCTGATCGGGAAGGAAATAGATGAAGCTTACCAGAACGAGGTAGTGAACTTATCTATCAACCCTGATATCAACAAAAAACAACATGATCTGAAGATCGTATATACGCCAATCCATGGTACCGGGATCACACAGGTGCCTGCGGTATTGCAGAAAATGGGCTTCACCAATGTAACCATTGTAGAAGAACAGGCGACCCCGGATGGCAACTTCCCTACCGTGGTTTATCCTAACCCGGAAGAATCGGAAGCTATGAGCCTTGGCCTTAAAAAAGCCAAAGAGCTGGATGCCGATATCCTCCTGGGTACCGACCCGGACGCCGACCGTGTAGGCATTGCCGTGAAAGACCAGAAAGGCGAATGGATATTGCTGAATGGCAACCAGACAGGCGTATTGCTGTTTAACTATATCGTTGAACAACGTAAAGCCAAAGGCCTGTCCAAACCTAACGACTTCATTGCAAAAACAGTGGTAACTTCCGACCTGATAGACGTATTTGCTGCCAGGAACGAAATGCCTTGCTATAATGTGCTAACAGGGTTTAAATGGATTGCAGACATGATCCGGCGCCTGGAGCCTAAAGAACATTTTATCTGTGGCGGGGAAGAATCTTACGGCTACATGATAGGTGACAAAGTAAGGGATAAAGACGCTATTTCCGCTGTAGCTATGATCTGCGAAATGGCCGCTTTTGCCCGCAACGAAGGTAAAACGCTGTTCGAGCAGCTGCTCGATATCTACGTTCGTTACGGCTATTACAAGGAAAGCCTGCTGTCGCTTACCAAGAAAGGTATGAAAGGCGCAGAAGAAATAGCCGAAATGATGCGCGGGTACCGCGACAACCCTCCTACCGTGATCAACGGATCTGAGGTGGTGACTATCTACGATTATCAATTGCAACAGATAAAGGATATTAAGACCGGGGATATCAAGGCGCTGGATCTGCCAAAGTCCAACGTTCTGCAATTCCTGCTGGCTGATGGCAGCAAGATCTCTGCACGACCTTCCGGTACTGAACCGAAGATTAAATTCTATTTCAGCGTTAATGAACCATTGGCACAGGCCAGCGAGTTTGATAAAGTAACTGCGGATTTAGATAAAAAGATCAGCGGCATCATTGAAGATATGAAGCTGAAATAATCCAGCATCAGGCGGCTGACCGAAGATTCCCGGTCAGCCGGCCTTTTTATCAACCACTTCTATGCAAAAAAAGCTGCTTCTGCTAACCCTGGTACTTCTCCTGTGCTATCGAAGCAACGCTCAAAAACCTGGGCCATTCTTTTCTATACCTGATACTACCTCTCCAAGGAATATCTGGATATTAAGCGGTACCGCCCTGGCGCTTTATGGCTCCAGCCTGGCCGCCCTTAATTCTGCCTGGTACAAAGGCTACCCGCACGAGAAATTCCATTTTTTCAACGACATGGAAGAGTGGCTGCAGATGGATAAAGCCGGCCATGTGTTCAGCGCTTACATGATAGGAAAATACAGCCGTGAACTATGGCGCTGGTCTGGGCTGCCCCGGAAAAAGCAGGTGTGGATCGGCGGCCTGAGTGGCTTCGCCTATCAATCTGTTATTGAAGTGCTGGACGGCTATTCTTCCAAATGGGGCTTCTCCTGGGGGGATATGGGCGCCAATGCACTGGGTTCCAGCCTGCTAATCAGCCAGGAACTGCTATGGAATGAGCAGCGGATACAACTGAAGTTTTCCGCTTATCCACGCACTTACTCAGACCCCGTGCTGCGCGAGAAAGCAACCGAGCTATTTGGCAATACATTCATGGAAAGGGTGTTGAAAGATTATAACAGCCAGACTTACTGGGTATCAGTGAACATACATTCGTTTGCCCGTAACAGTAAATGGCCGGCCTGGCTGAACGTAGCTGTGGGCTACGGGGCTAAAGGGATGTTCGGGGGCCGGGATAATTACTGGACGGATACTCACGGCATCGAAAGGGATTTCAGCAACATCCGGCGTACCAGGCAGTTTTACCTTTCTCCCGATCTTGATTTTACCCGCATCAAAACCCATAAAAAGGGCGTAAAAGTACTGTTCCAGGTATTAAATATGATAAAGGTACCGGCTCCTGCCCTTGAAATAAACGGGGCGGGAGAAGTAAAAGTACATGCCTTAATGTTCTGATCAATCGAAATACGCAGAAACGATCTCTTCTCCGTTCATTTCCACCAGCACCATATCCTGCAGGGTGGTGGCGAGAGAATAGCCGACGAAGTCGACAGACAGCGGGAAGGATTTATGTTTGCGGTCTACCAGTACGGCAGTCTGGATCTTTTTAGGAAGATAATCCAGGAATGGTTTCAGGGCATACAACATGGTACGGCCGGAGTTAGCCACATCGTCCACTACTACGATCACCTTATCGTTAAAGTCGATGTTCTCGGAAACAACTACTTCCTTCGGATGCTGCTTATCCAGTCGGAGCTCGATGATGCGCGTTTTCAGCGGGGAGATCTGCGCCAGGATAGCGGCAATTTTATGAGCGATGATCACTCCCCTATCCCAGATGCCGGCTAAAATGATCTCAGTTCCGTCGCTGTTCAGCTCATATATCTCATAAGCGATACGCTCCAGCTTCTTCTGAATAATATCTTTTGTAAGTATGATGTTCCTGCTTTCCATACCTGCAAAAATAAGGTTTTAGGTATTAGTTCGATTTCAGATAACAGAAAAAAATCTACCTATCTGATTGCTCTTAAAGGCCGATAGCCAAAAAAGGCATAAATTAGGGAGTCAAATCTGGGATAATGCATATTTTACAAGAATTACTATTCGTGGTCCTGTTTGGAGCTGCGGTATACCTTTTCACGAAGAATGCCCGCCAAATATGGAAGAACATCCGGCTGGGAAGGGATCAGGAACTGAACGACCACCCTGAGAAACGATGGAAGAACGTATTGCTGCTGGCCTTCGGACAGAAAAAAATGTTCCGCAATCCCCTCGTTGCAGTACTGCATTTCTTCGTTTATGCGGGGTTCATCATCATTAACCTGGAGATCCTGGAGATCATCCTCGACGGGGTTCTGGGTACTCACCGGCTGTTCGCTCCTTTCATGGGCAGTGCATATCCTGTATTTATCAGCATATTTGAAGTGTTAGCCGTTACCGTTATCCTGGCCTGCGCTGTTTTCCTCATCCGGAGAAATATCCTGAAACTCTATCGTTTCCGCAGCAGGGACCTGGATGGCTGGCCAAGATCAGACGCCAACTATATCCTGATCACGGAAATTACACTGATGCTTCTTTTCCTGACCATGAACACTGCCGACCTGGCATTGCAGGCAAAAGGCGCTGCGCACTACCTCCCTACCGGCAATTTCGCTGTTTCAGGGATGTTTGCTCCCATGTTCAGCGGCCTGTCTGAAGGCGCATTAACAGGTATAGAACGTACCTGCTGGTGGCTGCACATTGCAGGCATACTGGCTTTCCTGAACTACCTTCCATATTCCAAACACCTGCACATCATACTTGCTTTTCCCAACGCTTATTACGCCAGCCTTTTACCAAAAGGTGAAATGGAAAATATGCCTTCGGTACAACATGAAGTGCAGTTAATGCTGCAACCGGAATTAGCCGCTTCCGCTCCGCCAGCCGAAAACATGCCTAAATTCGGGGCTAAAGACGTTACAGATCTTACCTGGAAAAACCTGCTGGATGCATATGCCTGTACGGAATGCGGAAGATGTAGCGCCGCCTGTCCGGCTAACATGACAGGTAAAAAGCTCTCTCCCCGCAAGATCATGATGGATACCCGCGACCGCGCCACTGAAGTAGGTAAAAACATCCAGGCCAACAAGGGATCATTTGTGGATGATCAGAAAACTTTGCTGCACGATTATATCTCCGAAGAAGAACTCCGGGCATGCACTACCTGCAACGCCTGCGTGGAAGAATGCCCGGTAAGCATCAGCCCATTGGATATCATCCTGCAACTACGCCGCTACCTCGTAATGGAAGCCTCCAGCGCTCCCGGTGAATGGACCAATATGTTCAGCAACATCGAAAACAATATGGCCCCCTGGAAATTCAGTATGGACGACCGCGACAAATGGACTCGCGAGTAGTTGCACGCAGAGGAGTTTCACGCAAAGAAGCAAAGAAGCAAAGAGCGCAAAGAATTTTTGGACCGAAGCGGACTTTAAGAAGCAAAGAAGGGAAGATTATGTTATATAACAATAACACAATCTTCCCTTCTTTGCTTTCTTATTTTTCTTAAAACAAAATTCTTTGCGCTCTTTGCTTCTTTGCTTCTTTGCTTCTTTGCGTGAAACTCCTCTGCGTGCAACTACTCGCGGATGATGACATCTACCGGGACACCGGGGATGCCGTCTACCTGTTTGATCTTATCTCCGTTATGGCCAACGCTGATATCCAGGTATGCGATGCTACCGCTGGCGCCCACAAGCAGTTTGTTGCCGTTTTCAAGGATCTTCAGCATGCCGATCGTTTTGCCGTCGAAGCTGGTGGCGAGCGGTTTTACCTCCTGGTTCAGCGGATTATACCTGAAGATCTTATCTCCCTGCGTGAAGAAGAAAACACCAACGGGTGACGCTGCCCAAACAGTGGAGGCATTGATCTGTGCCGCAATAACAGGTTTACGCTTTGCATAGGCATGGAAAACAGGGTCTTTTCCGGGGTCCATAAACTCAAGTCCGAAGCGCAGTTCTCTTACCGACCCGGCGCTATCGCAGAATGCATAGCATTCATTATCATTGAATTTATCCATATGCCATACGGTCATCTTCAATTGTTTTGGATTAAAGGCCGAATCACGCATCACATAGTTGGTATCAAGGTAATTACGCCAGTCCATACGAACCAGTTTCTGTTTGGATGTTTCGTATCCCAGCCAATACCCACTGGCTTCGGGATTGTTGCCTATCAAAGGTTTGCCCAGTTCATAGTTTCCTGATAAAGGCACTCCGAAATATCCATAGTAAGTGGCAAATGGAGCCGTTTCCATAGCGCCAACATACATCTTATGGTTCATGATCGCTACCGGCACCCCGATGGTTACGCCGTCAAGCCTGGTAACAGTGAGAGGGCCGGGATCAGAATAAAAATTCTGCTGCAGTTTTTTAGTCCTTTGCAAAGTACCCGGGTCAAGCAATACGCCTCCTGTGCTGTAAGCAGCCCAGTAGCCGGTGATCAGGTTCCCGTAGTTCACATTCTTCATCATTGCCAGCTGCACGGCGCCGGGAGGCAGGGTATCCTGGTTGATGGCCGTGTATACATTAGGCTGCACCTCGCCAGATGGTTTGATGAAAGAAATAGCCGAATAACTGCCTGCGTCGCTCAATACGATCATGCCTTGTGAAAACGCCGTGGTAGCCTTGATCACGAAGTTGTAGAAGTACTTCATCTTGTACACGCTATCGTACACTGCCAGTACAGCAGGGTAACGACCCGCTCCCAAACCGAATACGATCTCCAGGTTCTGACCATCATATTCTTCGGCATACATCTGTCCGGGTACGCTGATAGTCCAGTGTCCCTGGTATTTCGTGTTGCCGGAAGGCAGCACCACCTTAGGTCTGATGATCAAACTATCGCCTACCACGGCGGTATATAGGGTATCAAAATTAGAAATCACCGGCTCGCCGATCGGGTGATAATCGTAATTGCCTTTGTCTTTATAACAGGCAGTTAAAAAGATGGCGAGCCCCAGTATATATAGTAAAGTATATTTCATGTTATAGCGATTGAAGTTTAAGGAAGCACCAGTTCTCCTGTTTCATCAACAAAATAATATTTGCCATCTGCTGTGTTGTAACGCAATGGATACTGCTTTGTTGGATTGCCTGTGTTATAGAAAACATAGGTGCCGTCAGTGTTCTTTGTAATCACATATCCTTCCTGCGTATAGTCGGCTATCCTGGTAAGCGGGTCTTGTAAAAAGGCCCTGAACCTGCGGGTAAAGTATAAAACACGCGGGGTCGACTGCCAGTCGGTCTGGTCTTTAGGCAGCTCCGTTGTACCGGATGTACGGATAAACAGCTCGTATTTAACCCTGGAATATTCGCCCAGTTCTCCCTGCCACACTACCCACCATACAGGTTTTACCAATAGATTGGAAAACGTGATGCGTGCAGAGTCCATAGCCGGGAACTGGCTGGGTAATGATGGAGTACTTTCCATTTTCAGCAGTAGGGTAACCGCAGTGGTGGTAAGACTGGGATCTGTTCCCAGCAGGATAACAGGTACTACGGCCCTTCCTGAATCGGCAGGCATTTTATACTGGTCTTGCAGCGGTACAAAATGCTTCCCCGGCACAGCGGTAGATGACGCATCTACACGGATCTTGAAATAACGATCAGTGTTGGTGCGCAGGCCGGAGATACGTACAGGTAGGTAAATAGTGTCTTTTGATTTCTCAGGGAACAAAGCAAACGAGTAAAAGAAACTATCTATCCTCGTTTGTTTTATATCGTCTGTAAAGTCGAAATATACGCTGGCAGACTGCTCGTACAGCAATTCACTTCTTTTGGTACAGGACCATAGCAACAAACTGCAGATTATATAAACCGGAATAAATTTTTTCATGTGCTAAAAGTTTATCTGTTACCGTATACGATTTCATCATCAGGCAAAGGCAATACAAAAATGGCATTGGAAGCGGGGATCAGTTTACCTGCTGCCCCTACTATGGCCCTGTTCAGGCGTTTATACATATAAAACACCTGTCCTTCTCCATAACATTCTTTCCTGGCTTCCTTGATCAGCTCCTGGTAAAAAATATCTGGATTTGTTTCGTCGGTACCTCTCGGGCCAATCCCCCTGTGCAACCTTACTTCGTTAAAATATTCCCAGGCTTTTTGCGGGTTCTGACTGAAAGTACATTCCGCTGCGATGTAATAGATCTCGCTTAACCTGATTGCAGGGCCCATCTGGTAATGGATATTGGCATCGCCATCCCTTTTGTATTTATCCAGCTGGAAATAGGTACCGGCACTGGAAGATTCTTCAGTGAACCATTGTTTGAACCTGAAATCGTCTCCTCCTACCCCGGCCACTTCATAAATGCTTTGTACTTCTGCGCCTGAAATCACCAGGCTGCTTACATCCGTACCCCTGAACTGGTCGTTGAGTGATCCTGAACGGTTAGGCATATAAAATCCGAACAGCAACTCTTTATACAATATCCTGTCTTTCTTTTCATCATCTCCATTCAGGAAATCCTCCTGCTTGGTCCAGGGAAATTTATTGGCATTGATCACTTCCAGGGCATTGAGGAGCGCATTCTGTTTGTCGTTCTTGTAGAGATAAACCCTGGCCAGCTCGCCGCATACAGCGTAGTAATTCAACCTGTGCCTGCGTTGCTGGAGAAATATATCGCCTACATCTTCAGAAGAAGAATCCTTTATCGGGTATCCTACTTTATAACCTGGCAATACAATAGGATCTGTTGCTTTCAGCAACTGCTTGGCGGTGTTCAGATCGTTGAGAATAGAATCCATAGCCTGGCTCACGGTGAGCATAGGCGCTGCCTTTTTGGTGAAGGCGGTAACATACGGAATACCTTTGGCTGTGGCGCCTGTAGCAAAAGAAGGTGCAAATAACCTCAGCGCGTCGAAATGACAATAGGCTCTCATTGCCAGCGCTTCTCCCTTTACAATACCTGCCAGTTGCGCCGACAGTACATCCGGGCGCTTTGCAGCCTGGTCGAGGATGATATTGGAATTGGCGATCACTTCATACAGCCCTTTCCAGATATTGTCTTTGCGCTCGATAATGCGTTTATTCTTGTAATTGAACAGCGATGCTTCCCTGTACCCTACCTGGTCTAATACCGGTATGGTATAATTTTGTGCAAGTACGTCCGGCAACCCGCCCATCAATTCACGGCCATACAGATCTTCCTGGGTGCAACGGCTGTAAAGCCCGTTGATCGCGTCTTTAAACCCTGCATCTACAGCGAACAGGTCGTCTTCTGACACCTCCGAGATAGGTTTTATATCTAACCACTTCTTGCAGGAAAGACATAATGGAAGTATAAACAGTAAAAAGTATTTTCTCATTGAGTAATGATTTTAGAACCTGGTTTGAAGTGAAAAGGTGTAACTCCTGGCGAAAGGATAATCTATACCTCTTTCTGCCTGGACGGTAGACCAATAACCGATATCATTCATGTTTAAAGAAAACCGCAGGCTTTTCATCCTGAGTTTCTGATAGAAAGACGCAGGCGCTTCATACGAGAAGTAAAGCGATTTAAATTCGAGCCTGTTCTCTTTCTGCACAAAACGGGAAGAAGCCCTTGTCATGTTCTGATCGGCAATGTCCTTGAAGAAGGTAACATCGCCCGGTTGTTTCCAACGTTCTGCCAGCACCCTGGAGTCTACGTTAAACCTCGGGTCTGCATTCTCTACCCTGTCGAGCAAGGTCTGGTTGTAATAGTCGCCGCCAAACTTAGTGTAGAAACTTACTTCCAGCATGAAGTTTCCAAAGGCCACGTTGCCGCCGAAGAAGCCGTACAATGCTGGCGTTTCATCTCCTACCGGCACTGTATTCTTTACATTGTACTCGTAGGTCCGGGAACCATCAGGATTGAGGAAGATCTCTTTACCGTTTTCAGGATCGATACCCAATGATTTTACTGCGTAGATGGTATTCATAGACTGCCCTTCCTTATAACGCAACAGGGCTACCGACCGCAGATCGGGGTTATCGTTCTGCTGCTTGTCTATCTCATCATTGTAGGCTTTAAGCGCATTGGATATTTTAGTGATGATGTTCTTGTTGTGAACCATGTTGGCGTTCAGGTTCACAGACCATTTCCTGCTGCGTAAAACGTTGGCGCGTAAATAGAACTCATATCCTGTGTTCTTCATTTCTCCCAGGTTCTCTTTATACTGGTAAAAACCGGTCGAAGGCGCTACGTTGATATCTGCCAGCAGATCTTTTGTAAGCTTGGTATAATAATGAGGGGAAAGATAAATACGGTCGTTGAGCAAGCTGATATCGGCGCTCCAGTCGTAGTTCCTTGTACGCTGCCATTTCAGGCCCGCGTTGCCGTAGGCTTTGAACACAGCGCCCACGCCCGTGGAATACCAGTCGCCTGTATAATATTGATAAGTAGTATTGGAAAGATAGGCTGGGAAAGATACTTCACCAGTTAAACCGGTGGTAGCTCTCAGTTTCAGCTGGGAAATAAGCCCCCCTTTAGGGAAGAAGCTTTCGTTATGCACGTTCCAGCCCAGGCCGAACGACCAGAATGGCGCCATACGCGCATCTGCGCCAAATTTGGAAGAGCCGTCCACTCTCAGGGTTGCATCCATCAGGTATTTGTTCTGGTAGGAGTAGTTAACGCTACCCAGCAAACCTGCCAGGCGCTCTTCGTAGGTTTCTCCTCCCGGCGCTTTATCTTTTTCATACCTGCGGGCAAAGGCGATGTCTGTAAACCTGTCGTTCGTAAATCCTTGCGCTGTAAAGCTTTTGAAGGCCGACTTCTGATCCTGTACGTTCAATGCGGCGGAAGCGTTGAAAAAATGTTGCCCCAGCGCCTTGTTATAATTCAGTACCAGGTTGCCGTTCAATTGCCATTCATCCCTGTTTGTATAGTTATAGGTACCCCTATCTTTCAGATCGTCGCCGGTCCAGCTATAGAAATCGTTGCTCAGCGGGGATACGAATTTATCGCCGGTGGTAACACGTTTGGTGATGCTGATATCGCCGCGCAAACGCAGGCTGTTGCTGACATTGTATTCAGCAGAAAACGCATCTACAAATTCCAGGTAGGCAGATTTTTCGAAGCTCCCGATAGAGGCCTCGTACATCGGGTTCAGTACAGTGGCCGATTTAAGTGAATTACCGCTATTTGGGTCCCTGTAGCCATATTTATCTACCTCTCTTAACAAGTGGCCGTTAGAATCAGTACGTGGGTAATAAGGATTCATTTCAACGTAGTTGGAGAAGGAGCGATAAGGCGATTCTTTTCCTTTCACCTGTGAAACGGTGAAGAGGTTCCTGAACATCAGTTTATTGTTGCTCAGGTTATACTGGAGATTGGTGGAAAGGCTGTAACGATCGCGTCCTGAGCCCTTCATTACACCCGCGTTGGTTTGATAGCGGGCATCTACTATGTATTTCAGGGTAGCGGAACCGCCTTCCAGTGAAATGCCGTGTTTATGGCCAAAATCAGTGCGCAGGGGCTGGGATAACCAGTAGGTATTTACCCCCGCCAGCACATTGCGTCTTTTGGCATAATACTGTTCGTCCAGCGACTGCTGGCTATCGGCATTTTTATATGTATACACGCCTGCCAGTCTTTCATATTCCAGCTTTTGTTCGGCATCCAGCACATGATAGGCGGTGAGGTCGGGTGTTGTGGTATTGAATTCGTAGTTATAGTAGAGTGAAAGCTTTCCTTCTTTTGGAGGGCGGGTATTGATGATCAATACGCCGTTGGCGGCCCTGGAGCCGTAAACAGCAGTTGCCGCGGCATCTTTCAGCAATGTTACCGCAGCAATACGGCTGGGGTCCAGGTCGTATACCGATTGAACAGGAACAGGATAACCATCGATTACAAAAAGGGGAAGGTTGGTGATATTGTTCAGTTGATTCCTGGATAGCTGCTGGTTGCTGCCTGAAGGCAACGCGGTAGTACCACGCACGTTGATATTAGGCAGGGCGTTGGGATTGGAACCTGCAAAATTGTTGTCGACAATCCTGAACGAAGGGTCGTAGGATTGTATACTGGCCAGGATGTTCTGCGGGTTAAATCGTTTTAGTTCTTCTCCCGTAATAGTGATGGCCGTACCTGTAAAGTTATCCTTTTTGATCTGTTGGTAACCGTTCACCACTACGTCTTTCAGGGACTGCATATCCGTACGCAGGGTAACAACAACGCCTGTACGTTTCTGTATTTTTAGTTCCTGGGTTTTATAGCCTATATAGCTAAAGACGAGGGTAGCGCCGTCGGGAACATTCCTGAGTTCAAACTTCCCGTCGGGGGTCGACTGGGTACCATTGGCAGTGCCTTTTACCACAACGGTAGCCCCGGGGATGGGGAGTCCGTCTTCCATCAGCACCTCTCCCCTCACCAGTTGAGGCGCGGGTTGCTGCGGCGCAGGAGTAGCGCTATGCGGCGTTACCGTATCCTTTACCACGGCCTGGGGCGCGGAATGAGGAATCGTTGCCGGAGCAGGTCTGGCTGGTTTATCTTTTTTATAGATGATGAAATAGTTAACGGCTGTTTGCTCCACTTCCAGGGACAGGGGAGCCAGGAAACCCTGTAGATATTGAAGGAGTTGTTGGCTGCTCACTTTAGGAGGGGGCATAGTGGCCCGGATACCTTCTATGGTATTGCCTGTGTAATTGATCTTAATGCGGTATACCGACTCCAGCTTCGCAATAATTTCTTTCAGCGACAGCTGTTGCTGAACAAAATTATAGGCATAGGGAGCCCGGTACGGAACGGCGGACAAAGTAAGAGGCAGGCATAGCAACAAGACAGACAACGTCCTGCCGCCAAGCCGATTGGCGTAAAAAAACTTCATAATACTCAATTAGGTTGGTTGAATAATTTTTACAGCTTATGCTGCTGGTTGATAACCGGGCATAGAAATACTATTCTGCATAGCGCAGTTATTTTTTGTTAAATAAAAATTTATTACTCCTTTAATTTATTTGGTTGATCTTATACTTATTTGAATCTATCTTTTCTATGGTTACTGGTAATGATTTTGACAATACTTTAAAGAACAGGTCGATATTCTCTATTGGTACTATGCCTGTAAATGTTTGCAGTCCTATTTTTTCATCTTCCAGTTCTATCTCTATCCCCAGGTTTTCCTGGATCTGTTTTACTACTTCCGCTATCGGCGTATCGGCGAACACCAGTTTTCGCTGCTGCCAGGCTGTATAGGCTTCAGGGTTTACTTTTTCGTTACGCAATAACCGCGTGGTAACAGAATAAGTGACCATGTCGCCAGGTTTCATGACTATGAGGGTATCCGGCTGTTGTTTCAATGCCAGTTTTACTTCCCCGCTGTTCAGCACAACCTGGGTTTTTACTCTCCTGGTGTTTACGTTGAATTCAGTTCCTGTAACCTGTACATCCACATCCGGCGTATGAACGATAAAACGCTGGTTGTTCTGCAGGTGTTTTACGGTAAAAAATGCTTCCCCGTCCAGCCAGATCTCCCTGGGTTTATTTCGTTTCCAGCCTGTGGCGTACCGGATGCTGGAGTTGCCATTCAACAAGACTTCAGAACTATCGGGCAGCCAGATGGTCTTTAATTCTCCCATTGCCGTTACCTGCTTTACCTCTTCCCTGGAAAACATGAACCATGCAGCTCCATAAAGAATGGCAATAATGGCCAGTACTGCGGCGTAAGGGATCCATTTCCGGCTTCCGCGCCGGCTGATAATCGGCGGCAGATGGAAGAGCCCTGACTTATTATGCTTTTCCGTTGTTTCAATGGTCCGGAGTATCCGGCTCCATGTTTCTTCCGTATCGTTGACCGATGGTTTATAGGTTGCCGTTTTCATTACCTTCAGCCAGTTTGCCGCCTGTTCCACTGTTTCCCTTTTATCGGGATTGTTGCGCAGCCATTCCTCCCAGAAGGCCGTCGCAGCAGCGTCCTGTTGCCATACCCAACGTTGGAATGAAGGTTCCTGTATGAAATCAGCAATCGTATATTCTCTGAAACTCATGAGCGATACTTATGGTATAAAGACGAAGTTTGATCAGATCTTAGCGTCTTTTATCAAAAATTTTTAAATTTTTTTCCGGTTGGTTGAATGAAGCCCCTAGCTGCATGGCAGGATCAGTATCCAGATCAGCGAAACCAGCTTATCGCTGTGCTTTTTCAGGAACCTCAGGGCCTGCGACAGCAATACGTAGGTAGCGTTTACGCTCAACGACATCAATGCAGCCGCTTCTTTTGTATCAAGGCCCTGGAAATAGCGCAGGTGCAAGACCTCCCGTTGCCTGCGTGGCAACTGGTTGATAACACGAATCAGTTTCTGCTGTTGCTCCTGCTCCTGTTCGTCCCCGATAATGATCTGTTCGGGAGAGTAGCTGAAGTCAGCGTCTTCCATGGCTTTCTCATAGAGATGAGGAACATAGAGCGGTTTCAGGCTGCGCAGGATGTTGCGTTTAAGACTGGCCAGCAAATAGAACCTTACAGAGTCAGTTACGGATAAACGTTGCCTGCTTAACCAAAGCGTAACAAAAAGATCGTGAATACAATCTTTCACCAGGGTTTCGTCTTGGTGTATCTTCATTCCATAATTAAACAAAGCAGGAAAATGCTGCGTGTAAATGAAAGACAACGCCTCTTTATCGCCTTCCATCAGCTTGATCCATAACTCCTTGTCATTAAGGTCGGCGTACAATTCAGTTAGATTTAAATTTTGTGCAGTTCAATTCTTTATCTTTATATTCAAATTGTCTTAAAGATATAAATACTAACGTTAGTATGCAAGTGCGGCAATTTCAGCCAACCGGTAAATATCTTAGACAGGTTATTATTTTTCAGACTTTTAACATGATTGCGTACAATCTTTGGATCGATAATTTAAATAATTGAGAATGCAGATCAAAACAATGGCGGAATATGCCGCAAACGGAGAAACACCTGAAATTTTGTTCTGGGTTGGTTGCGCCGGCAGCTTTGACCAGCGTGCACAGAAGATCACCCGCGCATTTGCGGCGATCCTGGACAAAGTAGGTGTGCAGTTTGCCATATTGGGAAAGGAAGAAAGTTGTACAGGCGACCCGGCCCGCAGAGCCGGGAACGAATTCATATTCCAGATGATGGCGCAGAACAACATCCAGCTCCTGAACATGTATAATGTGAAGAAGATTGTTACCGCCTGTCCTCATTGTTTCAATACGCTGAAAAACGAATACCCGGCGCTGGGAGGCAATTATGAAGTGATCCATCATACCAGTTTCCTGCAATCGCTGATCGACGAAGGAAAGATCAAAATGAAAGAAGGAGGCGCTTTTAAAGGTAAAAAAATCACTTACCACGACTCCTGCTACCTGGGCAGAGGTAATAATATATATGAAGCGCCCAGGAAAGTGCTGGAAGTTTTGGATGCAGAACTTGTGGAGATGAAGCGTTGCCGCAGCAAAGGCCTTTGTTGCGGAGCTGGTGGCGCGCAGATGTTTAAGGAAGAAGAAAAAGGAAATGTGCGGGTGAACGTGGAAAGGGGCCGGGAGGCCGTAAGCACCGGGGCGTCTGTTATTGCCGCCAACTGTCCTTTTTGTATGACCATGCTGACTGATGGCGTTAAAGAAGCCGGTAAGGAAGAAGAAGTAAAAGTGATGGATATTGCCGAGTTGATCGCGCAAAATATATAAACAAAAATTATTATAGTTGGTAAACCAGTTTCACCAATCTATAAATGCTTAGTTTTGCAGTATGAATACAAGTAATTTATTCCCTGCCGGCTTTTCGCCGGATTCAAGGGTCTGGATATATCAGAGTAACCGTCCATTCAACGAACGTGAAGTAATAGAGATCAATGAACAGCTGTACCAGTTCACAGCCCAATGGAATGCACATGGCGACCCGGTAAAAGGATGGGGCGGCGTTGTGTACAACCAGGTGATCATATTAATAGCAGACGAAACCCAGACCGCGGTGAGCGGATGCAGCACCGACAGTTCCGTTCGTATTATTAAAAGTATTGAACGCCAGTATGAAGTGAACCTGTTCGACAGGTTATTGCTGGGTTTTATTGTAAATGATAAAGTGCAACTCCTGCCTATGGCCCAGGTTGCCTATGCTTTAGAGAAAGGTTACATTAACGAGAACACCCTCTACCTGAACAATACTGTGCTGACGAAGCAAGACCTGGACACCAAATGGCTGATCCCGCTGAAAGACAGTTGGATGGCTAAAAAGCTGGGCTTGCAGGTTTAATCCTGCTAAAGTTTCTGCCATAATGGCATTTTTACATTTTTATTCCTATTTTTGCCTTCCTAAATTTTTGTCAGGATGCTAGATCTGGATTCTAAAGTGCATGATGAAAGTCGCCAGGGAGAGGCATATGCTCCCGTTGCGGCCAGCACCCAAACATATAATAAGAGATTCTACATTGAAAGCTACGGTTGTGCGATGAATTTCAATGATAGTGAAATAGTAGCTTCTATTTTAGGAGAGGAAGGTTATGGACCTACCCGGAATGTGGAAGAAGCGAATTTGATCCTCGTTAATACCTGTTCTATACGCGAAAAAGCGGAACAAACAGTTCGCAACCGGCTTACAGAGTTTAAAAGATATAAACAGCGTACACCTGGTATGCTGGTAGGCGTTTTAGGCTGTATGGCCGAACGCCTGAAAGGCAAACTGCTGGAAGAAGAGAAACTGGTAGATATTGTTGTGGGACCGGACGCTTACCGCAGCCTGCCTTCCCTGATAGCGGAAGCAGAAGGCGGTCAGAAGTCTGTGAACGTATTACTGAGCCGTGAAGAGACCTATGGCGATATCAGTCCTGTAAGGTTGGATAACAACGGCGTTACCTCGTTCGTGTCTATCATGCGCGGGTGCAACAATATGTGTACGTTCTGCGTGGTGCCGTTTACCAGGGGCCGCGAACGCAGCAGGGACGCACATTCCATTGTCAGGGAAGCAACCGACCTGTTTAATAACGGCTACAGGGAAGTGACCTTGCTGGGCCAGAACGTGGATTCCTACTACTGGATCAGCGACGATGGCAGTGAAACAGTGACCTTTGCCAACCTCCTGGAAATGGTGGCGCAGATCAATCCCTTGCTGAGAGTACGTTTCAGTACCTCCCATCCGAAAGATATTACAGACGACGTACTTTTTACCATGAAAAAGTATGAAAACGTCTGCAACTATATTCACCTGCCGTTGCAGAGCGGTAATACCCGTATCCTGCAGTTGATGAACCGCACCTATACCAGGGAGTGGTATATCAAAAAAGTGGACAGGATCCGCGAAATCCTGCCCGACTGCGGTATTTCTACAGATGTTATCGCCGGTTTCTGCACAGAAACGGAAGAAGAACACCAGGATACCCTCAGTTTAATGGATTATGTAAAATACGACCTGGCTTATATGTACTTCTACTCCGAGCGCCCGGGCACCCTGGCCGCCAGGAGATACCGGGATGATGTTCCGGAAGAAGTGAAGAAAAGAAGGCTGGCCGAAATCGTGGAATTGCACCGCCGTCATTCTGCCGAAAATATGGAGAAGGAAGTCGGCAAAACATTCAAAGTGCTGGTGGAAGGTCCTTCTAAAAGATCGGCTGATCAGCTCTTCGGACGTAACGATCAAAACAAGGCAATCATCTTCCCTAAAGAAAATTATAAGAAAGGGGATTATGTAATGGTAAAAGTGGAAAGCTGCACTTCCGGTACCCTTATCGGGAAAGCAGTGGGTTAATACTTTTAAAACTAAGGTATATGGACATACAGGCTATAAAAAACAGGTTTGGCATTATTGGTAATAGTCCTGCTCTGAACTATGCATTACAGGTGGCTGTGCAGGTTGCAAACACAGACCTTACTGTATTGATCAATGGGGAAAGCGGGGTTGGTAAAGAAGTGTTTTCACAGATCATTCATGCACTGAGCGCAAGGAAGCACAATCCTTTTATAGCAGTAAACTGTGGCGCCATACCTGAAGGAACGATAGACTCTGAATTGTTCGGGCACGAAAAAGGATCCTTTACCGGCGCGGTAGACAGCAGGAAAGGTTACTTCGAAACAGTGAACGGCGGTACTATCTTCCTGGACGAGATCGGGGAAATGCCAATGGGTACCCAGGCGCGTTTATTACGCGTACTGGAAACCGGCGAATATATCAGGGTGGGTTCTTCCAAAGTACAGAAAACAGATGTAAGAGTGGTAGCAGCCACCAACAGAGACCTGCTGGAACGCACCCAACAGGGCAAGTTCAGGGAAGACCTCTACTACCGCCTGAACACCGTACCTATCAGGGTACCCGCGCTGCGCGACAGGAAAGAAGATATTCCTTTGCTGTTCAGGAAATTCTCTGTCGACTTTTCAGAAAAATATAAAACCCCTTCCATTCAACTGGATGAAGAAGCCAGGAATATCCTCGTGAATTATCCATGGAGAGGTAACATCCGCGAGTTGAAGAACATTGCAGAGCAGATCTCCGTACTGGCGACAGACAAACTGATCACAGCGGCAGATCTGAGACGCTTCCTGCCTGAACAGCCGGAAGTGAACAGGCTGCCTGTTCTTGCACCGCAAACACAGCAACAGGGCGGCGATTTTGCCAGCGAAAGGGATATTCTCTATAAACTGTTCTTCGATATGAAAAAGGATGTAACAGAAGTGAAGAAAATGTTCTTCGACATCCTGCAAAATCCTAACATCGCACATTCAGCGGATTTTCATCCCGACAACCATGTATTGCACAGTTACAGCGCTCCTGCAGATGTAGCCGTTCCATCGCCGGGTTTAAGCCCCGCTCAGCCTATCATCCTGGCAGATAATAAGATCGACCATCATGAAGAAGTGGAAGAAACATTATCTATTGCCGATAAAGAGAAAGAGCTGATCGTGAAAGCGCTGAAAAAACACAAAGGCAAAAGAAAAGATGCGGCGCTGGACCTGGGTATTTCTGAAAGAACCCTGTACCGCAAACTAAAAGAATATAACATCGCCGAATAAACGAATTGTAATGATCCGATACATAAAAATTTTTGTCGTTTTCGCGGTCCTGGGACTGATGTCAGGTTGCTCTGTTCACTATTCCGCTACCGGAGCCAGTATTGAGCCGGAAGCCAAAACAGTGAACGTTCGTTTTATCGAGAACAGGGCGCCTATCAATAACCCGACCCTGAGCCAGAAAATGACCCAGAAACTGCGTGACAAGATCACGTCGCAAACCCGCCTGACGCTGGTGCCTGAAACCGAAGGGAAAGCCGACTACGAATTCAGGGCAACCATTACAGGCTACTCTTTCAGCAACGCCGCGGTAACCGATGTTGATAAACCAACACAATCGAGGTTAACTGTTACCGTTAACGTAACCTTCATTAAAAGGATTGGTGATAAAAAGGGTTTTACCCAGTCTTTCAGCCGTTCTGCCGAATTTGATGCCAGGAGAACAGCCAACAGCGTAGAGAACCAATTGCTGGACGATCCGCTTATCCCGGGGATCACAGACGATATATTCAACAGGGCTTTTGCTAACTGGTAATTCATTCATTTTTTACTACATTAGCAATCTATGATGGCAAACCGGATTATAGCACATGTGTTTCTGCAAGCTTCCCTCCATCAAGTAGATCAGTCCCTGATGGAAAAAGTGCTCCAGGAGCATCCTTACTTTTCGGCCGCCCGCATTTTGCTGGCGCGTAAAGTGTATCAGCAAACTGGCGATCTTCAAAACAGCGCCATCAAGAAAGCTCTGGTATATACCAGTCACCCCCACTACGGCTATCACCTGATCATGGAAGACCCGGTTCTTATTGAAGTAGAAGACCGGATTGCCCCGGCGATCCCGGAAGATGGTTTGCCGGGAGACAATTTTTCAGAAGAAAGTAATAATAATATCATCATACAGGAAGAAGTTGACGCGCCAACAGCACCGGAAACGCTTCCTGTCTTCCCTGAGGCGTCGCCGGTCCGCGAACTGCTGCCTGAAGAGGAACTCCCGGAAGCAGAAGATCGCGTTCTTCAGTCGCTGCCGGTAGACAACCTACCAGGAGAAACAACCGAAGAAGCAATCCAGCCGCCGGAAGAATTGCCGCAGGCGGAAGATCATGTTCTTCCTTCGCTGCCGGTAGACAACCTGCCAGGAGAAACAACCGAAGAAGCAATCCAGCCGCCGGAAGAATTGCCACAGGCGGAAGACCATATTCTTCCTTCCCTGCCGGAAGATAACCTGCCAGGAGAAACAACCGAAGAAGCAATCCAGCCGCCGGAAGAAGAGAATAACTTTAACGAAGCAGCAGCACAAACCGCTGCCGCAGATTACGAGAGCATAAACAGAACCTTTGAAGATAAGATCGGCATTACGGTGAAACCGCCTGCCGAAGCGTTGCCGGTTTTCCTTGCCTCCGGCTGGGAAACAAATATCAGCGAACCGGCTGTTACTGCAACAACACAGGAACCGCTGCACGACCAGCAAACAGGTACGGTATTGCAGGAACAGGAAGAAGAAGAAACTATCACCAGCCAACCAGTTGCTGAAAGCAGGGAAGAGACAGGCCTGGAGCTGGAGTCCTCTACCCCGCTTGACGCCTCACTGGAAAATGAATATAAAGAAAACGAAGCATTGGATACAGAAGTAGAAGAAGAAGGAATAAAAGCCGTCGCCGAGCCGGAAGACAACGCCGCTAACAAGGGCGGCATCAGGATCTTCCCTTTAAATATGCCCCAGACAGAGGAAACAGAGCTGATATTCCAGCCGCTGTATACAGACGACTATTTCGCGTATAAGCGGTTAAAGCATCCTGAAGAGGCAGATGAACTGAATGCACAGGGAGCTGCGGAAATGAGAAGTTTTACCTCCTGGCTGCGCCGGATGAAAGAGGATTTCGTGGCTAAAGGCAGCAAAGACTGGTATCAGCAGCAGCTGAACAAGATATATGATGAGGATGAAAAGCCTGAAATTTCAGAGACGGTAGAAAAAATGGCAGTGAACTCGCTGACCTTTAACACCGATATTGTTTCGGAAACATTGGCAGAAATATGGGCTAAACAAAAGCAATATGACAATGCCATTAAGATATATCAAAAATTAAGTTTGCTTAATCCCGACAAAAACGCTTATTTTGCGCAAAAGATATTAGAATTAAAGACACTAACAGACAAAAATAAATAATAATCTATGTTGATAATTTTCGGTATTCTGATCATATTAGCCTGTGTGTTGTTAGGCTTTTTTGTGCTGATCCAGAACCCTAAAGGCGGCGGATTATCCGGCAGCTTTGGCGGTGTTGGCAATCAGGTGATTGGAGTACGTCAGACTACAGACGTGTTGGAAAAAGGTACCTGGATCCTGGCAGCGATCATCGCTGTACTGTGCCTTACCTCTTCTTTTTTCATTGGTAAAGGCGGCAGTACCCAGACCCTCGCTCCTTCCGCTGTTGAAAAAGCGGCAGCAGGTCAGCCGGTTACTCCTCAACAAGCGCCAGCTCAATTGCCTGGTTCTGTACCTCAGGGTCAGCCAGCTCCGGCTCCAGCGCCAAACGGTAAATAATATTAACTTTTTATATTTACTTTAAAACCTCGCCGATAACGCGAGGTTTTTTTAATGGAACAGTTTTCCATATTGAAAAACCTTATTAAATGCCGCTTTAAGCTGTAACTTCTTTATATGGCAAAGAAAAAAAGTAAAAAAGCTAATTCCAATAACGCGTGGATCAAAAGAGTGATCGTGATCGCCTGCTGCCTCGTAGCCGGCGTTATCGTGTATTTCTCCTACCGGATCTTCGGCCCCAACACCAAAGCCTTCGGAGATAATAAATACTTCTATATCCGCACCAACAGCACCTATAACGACGTACTGGAAGGACTGGAAGAACAAGGGATCATCCGCAGCCGCTCCAGCTTCGAATGGGTAGCCAAACGCATGGACTACCCTGCCCATGTTAAAGCAGGCAAGTATAAGATCAATAGTGGAATGAGCAGCTTTGATATTGCCAAATTACTGCGCAGCGGCAGGCAGTCGCCCGTCAACCTGGTGATCACCAAGCTTCGTACAAAAAACGACTTTATCAGGAAAATTGCCGCCAACCTGGAAGCAGATTCCAATGTGCTGCGCTCCCTCATGCAGGACCCCGTATACCTGCGCCAGTTCGGACTGGATACTAACACCGTGATGTGCGCCGTACTTCCTAACACCTACGAATACTACTGGAATACTTCTGCCGAAGCGGCCTTCAAGAAAATCGAAAAAGCCAGGGAAGCCTTCTGGACAGACGAACGCAAAGCCAAAGCTGCACACCTGGGCCTGTCGATCAACGAAGTGACCATACTCGGTTCTATCGTAGAAGAAGAGAGTAACAAAAACGACGAAAAGCCCCTGATAGCCAGCGTATACCTGAACCGCTACAGGAAAGGAATGCGGCTGCAGGCAGATCCTACTGTGAAATTTGCCTTGCAGGATTTCGGGCTGAAAAGGATCAGGGAAAACCATACGCTCTTTGATTCGCCCTACAATACCTACCGGTATGCCGGCTTGCCTCCCGGACCTATCTGCACCCCTTCAGAAAAAACACTGAATGCCGTATTAAACACACCTGAAACAGATTACCTGTATTTTTGCGCTAAAGCCGATTTTTCAGGCTACCACGCTTTTGCAGCCACCTACGCAGAGCACCTGGAAAACGCAAGGAAATACCAGGCAGAATTAAATAAACGAGGATATTGATCAGCTAAAATATTATTTTCAGTTGGCCGTTCGCCTAAATTAAAATAGCACATTGGCATTTAAACCTGAGAACATCATCTTCCGGTCCAAACCCTACCGCAAACTGGTAGAAAGAACTAAAACTCTCTTCCTTCCGGGATTCGAGGGCCTGCCGTTGTATGATGTGCTCAAACACTTTGGCCAGGCAATTAAAAACCGCGGATTAGGCGACAGGGCAAGGGCTATCTCCTTTAACTTCCTGCTGGCCATTCCTCCTTTCTTCATTTTCCTGTTCACACTTGTTCCCTATGTACCTGTAAAGAATATTGAACCAACATTATACGACCTGGCGCAGGATCTTACACCTAACTATAACACCTATATGATAGTGAGGGGAATGATCCACGACTTCCTCTATACTCACCGTAATGGTTTGCTTTCTATCGCTTTTGTGATGGGATATTTTTATTCTTCCAACGGCGTAATGGGTATACTCCGTTCATTCTCGAAGAACCAGGGAGCCGGTTTCAGGAAGCGGAAATGGTGGCAGAACAGGCTGATTGCTTTACAGTTAACCGCTATCCTGGTATTGTTGCTGTTGGTTACAGTAGCGTTGATCATTGCACAGGGAGCCACTTTAACCTGGTTGTTCAACCTCGTTGGTATTAAAAGCGAATGGCTCAGGAATGTAGTGGATATTGCCAGGTGGGTATTGATCGTGATGTTGTTCTATTCTGTGAACGCAGTACTGTACAGGATAGGCGCCGCCACTACCCGCAGGTGGAAATTCGTGACCGCCGGCGCCGCTGTAGCCACCATAGGAATGATATTGGTTACGTTAGGCTTCTCCTGGTTTGTGAACAACTTTGGTAACTACAACAAGATCTACGGCTCCATCGGAACCATCCTGGTATTGATGTTATGGATATTCTTCAATTCTCTTTTATTGCTGGTAGGGTTTGAAATAAATGCAAGCATCAGAGCGTTAAAAGATCGGGAACAAGAAGATGCCCGGCCTGATGATCTGCTGACTATATCAGAATCAATGAAATAGTTCCTCCTGTTTAGAATAGTTGACGAAAACTTTTATTTTAAAAAAAATTCTTATATCTTACTAGATCAATTGCTGGCCCAAAAACTAATTTTACTGTCGCATTTTGGGAATCAGGACCTTAAAATTATCTGTTATGATAAAGGCCTTTTATTTATCCTGCTGTACGCTATTTTTATCCGCTGCCACCCCTAATCCGGAAATTGCGCTGGAGATCGGGGCGCCCATACCTAAAGCCGAACTTACCTGGCAGGATATCTCCGGAAAAGAAATCTCTTTAAACGCTGCCAAAGGAAAAAACGGTCTGCTGGTGATCTTTGCAGGCAATCATTGCCCGTATATGCACCGCAACCAGGACAGGATCAAACAGATCAGCCAGGTGGCGTCAAAGAACGGTATCGGCGTGATCATGATCAACTCCAATGAAGCTACCCGCAACGAAGGCGAATCCTTGGCCGCCATGAAAGAATACGCTGCCACTATGCAATACCACGGCTACTACATTGTAGATAAAAACTCCGCCCTGGCCGACGCATTTGATGCCAACCACACACCTGAATGCTTCCTCTTCGATAAAACCGGCAAACTGGTGTACAAAGGCGCGATCGACGATAGCCCGGGAAACGCAGAAACAGTGAAAGTCCGCCTCCTGCAAAACGCTATCAACGAAACCCTCGCCGGAAAAGCGGTGAACGTTGCTACCTCCAACAGCCTTGGGTGTAACATCCGCCGGCGTTTGTAGTTTCACGCAAAGGCGCTAAGATTTTTGGATCGTAGCGAATTTTAAGACCGCAAAGAAGGGGAGATTGTGTTGTGGTTTCCCGCAAAGCTGCAAAGAAGCAAAGAAGCATAAGAATTTTTTATCAGAGCGATTTTTTAAGAAAGCAAAGAGAAGAGAGATTATATTATATTATATACACTCCCTTTTTTCTTTGCTTTTTTCTTTGCTTTCTTATTCCCCTTAAAACAATATCTTATGCTTCTTTGCTTCTTTGCAGCTTTGCAGGAAACCACAACACAATCTCCCCTTCTTTGCGGTCTTAAAATTCGCTTCGATCCAAAAATCTTAGCGCCTTTGCGTGAAACATTACTGACCAACGAGGAAGACAGCGTTGCTGAAGAGCAGTTTGCCGTTTTCCCAGAAGCTTCTGAATAACGGGTTATCTGCCAGTATCACCACGCTTCCGTTGCCTAGCTCCTTCACGCCGAACAACATGCCGTCTTTCAGCTGGTCGCGGATATTGGCCCCTATAAAGCCGCTCAGGTAGTTGTCTTTCTTTAAGATACCAACGTTCCAGCCGCCTGAGGAAATGAAATCATAAAGGTGAGTACTTTGTTTTAACGTGTAGTAAGTATCTGAATAACCAAAGGCCAAAGGATGAGTATTATCCATCTGTACTTTGAAGATAGCGCCTGGTATATATTCTTTTACTTCTTCCCTTTCGCGGTTCGCATAAGGTTTGATGACGTCGTAAACTTTGCTGGCAACCTTATTATCTTTTTTATTCTTCTCTTCTTTTCCTTCTTTACCTTCTTTTTCGTCTTCAGGGTTTTTCTTTTCTTTAAAACCCCATTCGCCGGAGGCCAGCTGTACAGCTGCATCTTCAATGGCGATGAGTTTCCCGCCTTTCCTTACCCAGTCTTTCAGTTTTTCGCTGCCTGCTTTATCGTCCAGGAAATCATAGTTGCCATCTGCGAGGATCAATACATCGGTATTATCCCAGTTGATAGCGCCATAATTTCGTGTATTCACTAACGTTAATGGGTAATCCAGCTGCTGCTCGAAGAAGTGCCAGATCTCTCCCACCCCCAGTGAAGAGACGCCTTCACCGGCCAATAATACCACGTTTGGCTTCTTGATAAATCTTACTTTATCAGAGCCAAAGTCGGTGCCTTTGTCAACAAATCCGCTTGGTACCGCATCCAATGCAATATTGAACTGGTTGCCCAGGCTGGTGATCAGCTGGTCGAAGCCTGCGCCTTTTTTACTGTTTCCTGAACGGGTAACGATCAGTGTGCCGGCAGGGAAATCTTTTCCGCCGACTGTAAACGGCGTTTCTGTGAAACGCACTTTAACATCCTGTTGCAGTAACGCGGAGAGGAATTTTACGTCTCTGACGCTGTTCCATTTCGCCAGGTAAGCATATGGCTGGGTGGCCGAAAGCGGGGTATTATTTTTAAATGTTGGCGCATCTGCAGCCGGCGTAAGCGCTTGCTTTACGGCATAAGATGTTAAACCATAAGCATATGGCATTGCCCAGGCGGTAATATCATAAGTTACAGAGTCTGTGAGCCTGGAGGTAGGCTCAAATAATACGCGCAGCATATTCGAATGCGCCTGGTATGCGTTGATCACGATGTCTTCTTTCTCTACCTGGAAGTTCTCTGTTTTACCGGTGAAATAGTTAAACCCGTTTGCACTGTTCACGTTGGCGCCGTAACCAAATGAAATCTGGTTCCTTTTAAGCAGGTTAGCCAGCGCGGCTAATTTCTCTGTGTTGCCATTCGCTTTGATCACATACGAGCGGTAAATTCCCGCTGGTTCTTTCTTTGCTTTCTCAAAATAACGGGTATACTCGTTAATGATGCGTGCTGCCTGCTGAGAAGCTATTTCTATGGTTGAAATACCTGTGGTATAGTGGTGAGCGATGCGATCTGTAAGGGTAAGGGTATCGCCGTCCTTTTTCAGCACCGCTACTCCTCCTCTGCCTCCGCCTCCCTGTTCGTAGGTCATTCCCAAAGCGCCATTGTACATAGGATAGGTATCGCCATAACTTGGATAAAACAGGTCGAAGCGTTCTTTCGTAAAGTACAACCAGCCTTGCTGATCGAAATACTTCGCGTTATTTTTGCCTATCATTATTTGCAGTTCTCTCTGCCATGGCGTAACTGCGTCGTGGTACGGTTCGGCCGCCGGTGCAAAATAGTAAGGCGCCTCGATTTCCTGTTCGTGGAAATCGACATGTACCTGTGGCATCCATTGGTTATATCGTGCAACGCGTTGCTGGGATTCCTTTTGCGTTTGCCAGGCCCAGTCGCGGTTCAGGTCAAAGTAATAGTGGTTGGCCCTTCCGCCTGGCCATGGTTCGTTATGCTCACGGGAATAGCGGTAAACATTTGGTTTCAGGGTACGGGTAGTGTTGTAGAAGTTGACATACCTTTCCCTTCCATCCGGGTTCAGGCAGGGATCAAGTATCACCACCGTATTTTTCAGCCACTGCTGCGTTTGGGCATTACTGTTATTCACCAGTTCGTACAGCGTTTTCATGGCTGCTTCGGTAGATACGGCTTCGTTACCGTGTACATTATAGCTTAACCAAACGATCACCGGTTGACCGGCGCCGGGATTTCCGCCGGCGTCAGACATCTCAACACTGTGTTTGCGGATCTCTTCCAGCCTCGCGAAGTTATCTGGTGATGCCACGGTTGCAGTGATCAGCGGACGGCCTTCGTAAGTTGTGCCGTATTGTTCGATCTTAACATTCTTTACTGCAGCTGCAACCTGTTTAAAATATTCGACAACCCTGTAATGTGGCGTAAACTGTGTTCCCAGCGGGTAACCCAGGAACTGGTCAGGAGTTGGCGCCTGGGCAGATAGGTTTAGGAAGCCCAGCAAAGCAATCACCAATGAAAAATATTTGCGCATAAAAAGCGGGTCTGATTATATGCTGTAAGATAGGAATTGTTTCGTTAATTGGGGATTTCTATGATTTTAATTTAATTTCGATGCAAACACAATAGACATGCGTTTCCTGTTGACTATAGGCGTAGTTATATGTACCGCGTATACAACCTATGCCCAAAGAACTATAGATCCATACCATTATTCCATAGAGAAGAACATCCGGGTAGCCAAAGGCGCTGTTGTATCGGCACATCCCCTGGCATCGGAGGTTGGAGCCATGATACTGGAACAGGGAGGCAATGCGGTAGATGCAGCCATTGCTACCCAACTTGCCCTGGCCGTAGTATACCCCGGCGCCGGCAATATAGGAGGCGGAGGTTTCCTGGTTGGGCACCTGAAGAACGGAAAAAACATCGCGATCGACTACCGTGAAAAAGCTCCTGCAAAAGCGAGCCGGAATATGTACCTGGATTCGGCAGGCAATGCTATTACCCAGCTGAGTTTAGACGGACACCTGGCGGCAGGCGTTCCCGGCACCGTTGCCGGGCTCTTTGCATCCATGAAATACGCCCGTTTACCTTTTAAGAAATTAATTGCACCGGCCATTGAACTGGCTGCCAAAGGTTATGTTATCACCGCCGCGGAAGCCCGCGACCTGAATGAAGCCAAAGAACAGTTCATTCGCCTCAATACCGCTCCTACCGCCTTTGTACGCGAAGAACCATGGAAGGCAGGCGATACCCTTTTCCAGCCGGAACTGGCCCATACCCTGGCCCTCATCCGCGATAAAGGCGCGGCAGGTTTCTACCAAGGAGAAACAGCGGCAAATATTGTAGCAGAAATGAAAAGAGGGAACGGCATCATCACCCTGGCCGATCTGAAAAACTACCAGGCAAAAGAACGACAGGCAGTTGCATTTCCTTATAAAAAATATACCATTGTAACCATGCCCCTGCCATCCAGCGGCGGGATCTGTTTACAACAGCTGATGGGAATGGTGGAAAACTACCCAATTGCCAAATGGGGCTTCCATTCGCCGGAAGCTGTACAACTGATGATAGAGGCAGAAAGAAGAGCGTATGCCGACAGGGCCAACTTCCTGGGCGACCCGGATTTTGTGAAGGTACCTGTAAAGCGCCTCACAGACAAGAAATACCTGGCCAGCCGCATGCAGGACTTTGTACCCGGTAAAGCAGGAAGCAGCGAGATCACCAAGGCCGGCGTATTTCCGGAAAGCGAAGAAACCACTCACCTGAGCATCATAGATGCTGAAGGAAATGCAATAGCAGTTACCACTACCTTAAACGGACATTACGGCAGCCGAACCGTGGTTGGCGGATCAGGCTTCCTGCTGAATAATGAAATGGATGATTTCAGCGTAAAACCAGGCGTACCTAACATGTACGGACTGGTAGGCAACGAAGCCAATGCTATTGCCCCCCACAAACGCATGCTAAGCTCCATGACGCCAACCCTGGTACTGGAAAAGAACCAGGTGTTGTATTCGCTGGGTACGCCGGGCGGCTCCACTATCATCACTTCCGTGTTTCAAACGTTAATGAATACACTGGAATTTGGATTAACGGCAGAAGAAGCTATCAATAAACCTAAATTTCATCACCAATGGCTACCCGACCAGGTAATGGTGGAAAATGATTTCCCGGAAAGCACCATCCGGGCGTTGGAACAGATGGGATATAAAATAACGAAACGGGGCGCCATCGGACGTTCGGAGATCATCAAACGCGATCCGAAAACCAAACAGCTGGAAGCATCCGGCGACCATAGAGGAGACGACAGCGCCGCAGGTTATTAATTTTTAAAACTCAAGGATATGACTATCGGTCAGATTTACCTGAAAAGCGTAGTGCAACGGCTGGATACTCACCGTTTGCTGGGCACTACTACCCTGTTAAGATTGAATACAGAACAATTGAACTGGGAACCGCAAGGATCGCCTAACAGCATCGCTATCATTGTTCAGCATATGCATGGCAACATGTTATCAAGATGGACAGACTTCCTCACTTCCGATGGTGAAAAACCAGGCAGGGAGCGGGATAAAGAGTTTGTGGCGCAAGCGCCTACCGCTGAACAGGTAATGGCAAAATGGAACGAAGGATGGGAATGCATGTTGCAGGCCATTACTGCCTTAACGCCCGACGACCTGGATAAAACAGTGTATATACGCAGCGAGCCGCATAGCGTTATAGATGCCATTAACAGGCAACTGGCCCATATTCCTTACCATGTAGGACAAATTGTATACATAGGTAAAATGATACTGGGCGAAAACTGGGAAAGCCTTTCTATCCCGAAAGGCGGATCCGCACAGTTCAACCAAACAAAAATGGGAAATAAATAATTCATGAATCTACGTATTGCTTTAACCGTTATTTCGCTGGCCGGGCTCTTGGTTGCCTGCAAAAGCAAAAAGACCAACGAATTGCTGATGAATAAAAAATGGAGGGTCTACGACGTGCAGATACCACCTGAATCTCCTATCAGCAATACGCAGTACATCCAGGCGGAAGACCTGAAAAGGACTTACTACAAAGACGCCTACTACCAGTTCCTGGACAACAACGTGTTTGTGGCAACTATAGCAGGAAAAGCCGATACGGGCAAATACTATATCCTGAGCAATGGCGCCATGCTCTCGGTTACTGCAAAGAACGGCGATCGCCGGGTAGAAAACCTCGTAACCATTACGAAATTAACAGAAGATAATTTCGATATGAAAGTTACCTCTACCGATTTCCAGTTCATTCTCTGCACCAAAAGGGAAAAGTAACATGCAGTATACAGATCACACTCCGGGACGGACGGTGAGAACAGGCGATAAAGAATGCCTGTTCTTTTCAGGCTTTTCCTACCTGGGTCTGCATCAGCATACTGGCTTTCAAACACTGATCAGGGAAGGAATAGAAAAATATGGATTGATCTTTCCGTCCAGCAGGGTAGCCAACCTGCGTCTGAATATTTATGAAGAACTGGAAACAGCTATAGCAGCGTTACTGCAACAGGAATCGGCTGCTGTCTTTTCCTCAGGCTATTTATCCAGCCAGGCAGCGGCACAGTTTGCAGCACAAACCAGGCAGGTAATTTACGCGCCCGACACGCATCCTTCCTTGTGGGTCAACAATCCTGTTCTTCCTCAAACTTCCAGGGATGAATGGGTAGCAGCCACTATAAAGCTGATCAATTCGCAACCCCACGATACTTTCGCCATCATTACCGATACTGTTCATCCCATACAAGGCGTCATACACAGTTTCAAATGGTTGCAGGAACTGGAACGCAGGGTATTGGTAGTAGCCGATGATTCGCATGGCATTGGCGTATTGGGCCCTTTAGGCCAGGGCGGTATTCATTTCCTGCCCCGATCTCCCTTCCTCACTTACCTGCTAACCGCCTCGCTGGCAAAGGCTTTCAGTACAGAAGGCGGGGTAGTAAGCGGTCCTGCCTCCATCATTGAAGCGCTGAAGAAATCGCCTGTCTTTTCCGCCAGCACCTCCCTGCCCCCGGCCAACGCCCACGCATGGCTGAACGCCAAAGACCTGTTTGCGGCGCAACGCATGCAACTGCAACAGAATATCGCATTCCTGATACATTTACTCAGCGACTGCGGTATTCATAATCCATTTGCGCTGCCCATCTTCGTACTTCCACCCATCAACGACCTGGCCGCCTCGCTGCTGGAGAAGAACATCGTTATATCCAGCTTCCCTTATCCCCTCCCTTCCAGCCAGCCAGTGAACAGGGCTGTGGTATCCGCATTACATTCCCAGGAAGATATTTCCGTCCTGGCAGGGTCTCTTGCGAGGGTTTCACGCGAAGTTTCACGCAAAGGGGCATAAGGTGCATAAGAGGCATAAGATATTTTGATCGGAGCGAATTTTAAGAAAGCAAAGGAGTTGATGATAATGTTATATAACACAATCGTCAACCCCTTTGCTTTCTTATTTTCCTTAAAAAAATATCTTATGCCTCTTATGCACCTTATGCCCCTTTGCGTGAAACTTCGCGTGAGAACTACTTCGAGATGCGGGTTGTTTTAGGCAGCCTGATCTCTACGAGGTAGGTGCCGGCCTTCATGAGGCGGAACGCGAACAGTGGGTTCACGCTTCCGATCTTCGTAGTAAGCGATTTATCTACGGTCGCGAAGGTAGACGGTATACGATAATAGATCAGGTAGTTGAAGTTGGTACCACCGGAAGAATATTTCGCGATCGGGAATGGCGCGATCTCAAAATTACAGATCATGGAAGTATCTGTGTATTCTACCGGGTGGAAACGGGAGTAGCTTTCAAAAGTAGGCCTGTCGCCCCGTTTGATGATCTCCCCGTTTTTCGGGTTGAATGGTTTGCCGTCCTTGTCTGTGATTTTCAGGATCACGGTGGCGCCGCTTTCCTTGATCCTGGATATTTTCATTTCCATAGCTCCCATACCGATAGTGGGTGATCCGTCGTCGGGGAAGAAGTTGCAACCGGTAGTGGTTTCAGATACCAGTGGCGGATCGGCTGTTGTTAAGGTGGCGATATTCTTATACTCTTTGGTGCCTGCAACGTTGGTTACCCTGATATCATATTCATAGGTAACGCCTAAAGGCAAACTGTCGGTAGCGCCGTTGAAGATCCATTGACCGCTGGCCAGGAAGGTGAAGGGCTTCATATTCTTCAGCTCCCTCTTTTTGTTTACCTGCTCGATAGTGGTATCTTTTGCCGGGTCAATAGCGGCGGTATATACGTATACAGGATATTCTTTAAAGAATTCGTCTGCGTGTTTCTTCGTGTCGGCTCTTCTTACATCCAGCAATTCGAAGGTAATGGGGCGGGTAGATCCGTCGGGCAAAATGGCTTCGGTTTTCTGAAACGCCAATCCGCGTTGAATGGTGATAGGAGCATCCGGCACATAAAGCCCGTCGCTTAAAAAGCCTTCATCCAGTTTTTTACAGGCGGTGAAAAACAGGCCGGTAACCACTGCAGCTCCCAATATTTTTTTCCAGTTATAGTGTGATAACATAGTTGATCGTTTTTAATGATTACTTCCAATAAAAAGTATGTGCGTTGCTAAGCACATGCAATACCCCGTTCTTCGTGAGAATACCCGTTGTCTGCAACACATATTCCTTGTCTTTGTCGGTATCCGGGAAATCTGACGGCAACGGAGACGGATCAACGCCGTTAATGATCTTGGACATATACATCAGCGGAACACCGGCAGAAATAACATCATCCTGTGCATAGATGATCTTGAAACCGAATTGTTCATTCACTTTACTTTTGAACACGGTAGTTTCGGTCGACAGGCCCGCTCTCTGGATACCGGCGTCAAAGAGGTAGGTCATGAGACTGTCTCTCAGCTCCGGAACTTTCAGGCTATCGATAGTGTATTTGATGTTCTCGTTGTTGGTTTGCTTCTGCAACTCGGTAGTGCGCGTATTCAGAAAGCGTTTGATGCTGTAATCGGTCGGCGCAACAAAAGTACCCTGGCCGTTCACCATTTCCTTCAACCCTGCTTTATCGATCAGCAATATCAGCGTATCGAACAGCGGGTTGGCTTTCAGGTAATCGTAAGTGCTCAGGTCTGTATGCGCATTGGTTGGACTGCCGCCCAGGTAATGTTCCTTCCTGCAGGAAGCCAGTAACACAATGGCCAATAGGCCCATCCAACCAGTATGTATGAAGAATTTTTTAAACTGCATAGTAGTAGTGTTTGTTTTACTTGATGTCTATCGTACTTTTCCTAACCAGAATTTATTCTGTGTCAGCACATTGTTGCTGGTGAACAATGCGCGGGCCACAGGCCATTTCCAGCCTTCTGCATCATAACGATCCTGCGGGAAGGTCAGGAAACCGTTCAGGTCGGGGTTTGTAAGAAATCCTGTACGCACGAGGTCATACCATCTTTGTCCTTCTGCATATAACTCCCTTGTTCTTTCCAGCAAAACTTCTTCCTGCAATACCTTTTTATCTCCATAATCTTCTGCCAGTAAAGTAGAAGCATTGGCGCGCGCTCTTACAAAGTTGAGGTCTTTCAGTGCGGCGCCGGTATTACCAAGATCGGCATAGGCTTCAGCGCGTAGCAGCAGCAGGTCGGCATATCGCATGATGATCATATTGGCATCCACAGAGCCTTCGGCCGATTGCTGGTTGCGTACGATGTTCTCGCCATTCAGCCCGGCAAACTTGCAGATGGTCACATCAAACTGGTTGCTGGCATCCAGGCTGGAGAAGAAGTATTTCAAACGCAGGTCTTCTTCTTCATAAATAGAATTGATAAGATCCTGGTTCGGTGCATCCAGTTTGCTTTCCTTATCCAGGTACGGGCGTTTCAGGGTGCTGTAATAGAAACCCATACCGATCTGCTGTTCGGAGTATTGCGCCTGCATGTTGATCTCGAACACGCCTTCCGCAGATTTGCCATGAAACACTTTGTGATAATCGGTGGCCGGCAGCAGGATGTATTTGCCGCTCTGCTCTACTGCATCAATAGCAGCAATGGCATTGGTGAGATCGGCAGTGTTAGCTCCTTTGTTCAGGAAATTCCTCCACATATAAGCATGTGCCAGCAGGCCATAGGCAGCGCCTTTCGTTGCCCTCACCGCTTTGTCGTTAACGCTGGCCAGGTCCCACGGCAGCAGCGTAACAGCTGCTTTCAGGTCGTTGATCACGCTGTCGAGCACGATCTTTTCACTGACGCGGGGAATGTTTTGTGCGTGTGCAGGATCAGGATCATAAGACATGATCAATGGCACATCTCCCCATAATCTCACCATATAGAAATAAGCGAAAGCTCTCAGGAAATGCGCTTCTCCCAGGTACCTGTTCCTTGTTGGCGCAGGAGCGGAAGTGAACTGCCCGTCAGGGATCTGCGGGATGAAATGCAGCATGATATTCGCCTGGGTGATCACCTTGTAATAAGGCGTCCAGTCCTGGTATTTCTCCAGGTACGACCCGATGAAATCCGCAGAATTAAATCCATCTCCCCCCTTTACCAACGATGCTACATCATATTGGTCATAATCCTGGAATTCGAAAGCCGCCAGCGATCCGTAGGCAAAGTGCGACATATTCTGGTTGTACTCCGTGTTGGATGTCAACGCTTTTCTTACCAGGGCATAAGCGCCTGCCGCTCCCTGTTCAGCATCCTGCTGGTTCTTCCAGAACACCTCTGCATAAGCGGAGTTGATAGGCGCCTGATCCAGCAATTTCTTACATGCGGTAAATGGTATGAACATTAACCCAATTGCCGCCACTAGTATATTTTTAGACAAAGTCATATCAGCTTCTTTAAAAATTAAAATCCAACGTTTACACCTAATGTAAATTTCCTTGGCAACGGATAGCCGGCGCCGTTATAAGTGCCTCTTTCATCTACTGCTTCTGCATCCGGAACAGAAGATTTCTGGAACATGGCCACATTATCTATTACGCCATAGAACTGTACTTTACTCAGTTTAGTTCTTTCCAGGAATTTAGGTCCCATCATGTAAGAGAGGTTCAGGTATTTGATACGGAACCAGGAACCATTTTCAACAAAGGCAGAAGAAAAAGGAAGGAACTGGTAATAATACTTGTTGCTGTAAGGAATTACTTCCGCATACTTGGTATGGTCGCCTTCTTTGCGCCATGAGTCGATGCTGTTCGGATCAATAGCGGCAATGGTTGCGTAGTTGTTCACCATACCTATCAGGCGGTCGGACATGTATTTGTTGTAGATGTCCCTGCCCAGCGTAAAGGTGGAATATACCTGCAGGCTCCATCTGCCATAGGTGAAGTTGTTGCTTAACCCGCCGGTACAGAAAGGATTCGGATTACCTGTGCGTACTTTATCGTTCCAGTCCCATACGTCGTAGTCGCCGTTCTGGTCTACCCAGATAAAGTCGCCCGCCTGTACGGTATGATTGCCGTTCCAGTAGGTCAGCTTTTCGCCGGTGTATGGATTGAAAGGAATATCTTTCTCTGACGCATATACGCCAAGGCTTTTCATCATATAGAACTCGTTGATGGCCCTGCCTTTGCTCAGGATATAAGTCATGCCGAGGTTATCGTCAGACACGATGATATCGCGTCCGCCATCTGGCAGCGAAACGATCTGGTTCTTTACGAAAGAAAGGATCAGGCCCGGGTTCCACTGGAATTTGCTGGACGGCGACATAACGCGGCCCTGGATATTGAATTCCAGCCCGGTGTTGCGGATGTCTACCGCGTTGGTGTTCACTTTATCATAACCGGTGGTAGCTGGCAGGATCAGGTCAAACAGTTTCCTGGAAGTTCCCCTGTTAAACGCGTCGAAGATGATGTTCAGCCGGCCGTTGAACAAGGTAGCGTCTATACCGATATTGGATTGCTTGGCCTGTTCCCAGGTCAGACCCGCCTGGGCCACGCCGTCTCTAAAGTTTGGCGTTACTGCGTTCACACCGTTATAGGTAACGCCTGAAGAGCCGCCATAGCCGCCCTGGTTGGTGTTGTAGGTATTAAACGGAAGATAATAGCCGTTAGGCAGGCTTCCTGTGATACCAAAGCTTCCGCGGATCTTTAACAGGTCGATCCATTTTTTAAACGGTTGCATAAACGGCTCATCAGAAATATTCCATCCGGCAGAAGCGGAAGGGAAGTAACCCCATCTGCTGTCGCGGCCAAAACGGGAAGAAGCGTCAGCCCTGTAAGCAAATGATAAGAGGTATTTTTCTTTATAATCATAGTTTACCCTGGCGAAGAACGACAGCATGCCGGCCGACTGGTAATCGGAGCCCGATACCAGGTTGCCATAGGCATCCCTGTATAACAGGTAATCTTTATTATATCCCTGCACCACTCTCAGGTTATCGTTACCCTGGGAGCCGCTGCCGATACCGGTAAACTCATTCTTTACATTATTAATGGTATTACCTAACAGCACGTTAACGTGGTGTTGTTTGTTAAACAGGGAAGTATAATAAGAAAGGGTGTTATCGAGGTTCAGGTTCTCGTACCGCGACCTGCTGCTTTGCGCATAGGCGAGGCCCAGTAAGCTGAGGGCGCCTGGCCTGAAGATATCGCGGCTATTGACAGATGACTGTACAGAACCGGTGGAAGCGAACCTGAGCTGCGGGGTAATGTCGTAGTTCAGGGTAATGCTGGCGGTTATATCATCGTTGATATTCTTATCACGGCTGCCGGGATAATCGCCCACCAGGTTTTGTTTATCCCGCTCGCTGAGGTTGTAGAGAGAAGAAAGATACTGGCCATTGGTCAATGGAATAACATCTTCGCCCGGGAACTGTCCGCGTCCCCGGCTCCTGTCGCCACGGCTTAAACGGAAAAGGGAATTCACATTTACGCGCTGCGACATTTTCAGGCCCAAAGCTGCGGAAGTGGTATAACGTTTATAACCGGTTCCTTTGATCGTTCCGTCTTCGTCGTAATAGTTGCCGCTCACGCGGTAGTTAATATTTTCTGTAGCGCCGGAAACAGAGAGATCGTAGTTCTGCACCACGCCGTTCCGGAAGAAGAAATCCTGCCAGTCCATATTCCCGCTGTAGGCAGGGTTCAGGCTGTCTGTCAGCAGCAGGGGGATTTTTGTTTCCTGCTGATCGAATGTCAGTTTCTGTTTCAGGTAGTTCAGCTTAAACTGTCTTTCCTCTGCACCGCCAATAACGGTTTCGAATTTTGGTACTTCCACCATGCCAGCGTAGGCGGAAAGGTTGATCTGTGGTTTGCCTGTTTTTCCTCTTTGGTTTTTACGATCACTACCCCGTTGGCGCCGCGGCTACCGTAGATGGCGGCAGCGGAGGCGTCTTTGAGGATGTCCACGGATTCAATATCGTTGGGATTCAGACCGGCTATGTAGTTGGTTCCCGTGTTATCGAATGCGGCGGCATCGTCGGAGGAAATAGGAATATCATCGATCACGAAAAGCGGGGAACTTAAAGTACGGATGCTGCTGGAAGTCCGGCTAAGGCTGGTATTACCTCTTACGACGAACGAACCTCTTACGCCCGGTTCGCCGGTGAAGTTCTGAACGGCCAGACCTGCGGCCCTACCCTGCAATAACTGGTCGAAGCTGGGAGAAGGCAGGTTTTCGATATCCTTTCCTTTAACACTGGATACAGCGGCTGTAACAGTTTTGCGTTTTACTTCCTGGTAACCGATCACCACTACGTCTTTCAGGCTTTTCTGATCGGTTTTCATCACTATCTTATAAACATTGTTCCCTGTGATAGCTACTGTTTGTGTCTCAAATCCAATAAATGAAACGGATAATGTTTTGGAAGTCCCTTTCAGGGTTAAGGTAAATTTTCCGTCGGGCGTCGTTATGGTTCCATTGCTGGTTCCCACTTCTTTTACAGATACGCCGGGCAGCTGCCCGCCTTTATCATCTGTGATCACCCCTGAAATCTTCCGCTCCTGGGCCCATGCCTGCAGGCATAGCAATCCCATTAGCGCTAATAGTAGCAACTTTCTGTGCATAGATTCTGGTTTAAGAAATGTGTTGGGAATTATTAATTCACACTCGGGGCTATTAGCCCTTTTTGTTCACTGATAATTTAAAATTTGAAAAATACAGGTTGTTGAATTTTGGTTGGCGCAGTGAGTCCACTACCTTCACTGTTCACTTTAAGCAAAAATCTGTCGTTGTTTAATTTCATTGTTCCGAGCCCAAATTATAAATGTTAAGGTTTTCTTAATAACTCGCTTTCATTATCTGACAAATTTATGACAATTATATTTTTATCATGTTTCATCTTAATTAATTAAAATTCAATTTGTTAAATTCTTTTCTTGTATTCATTACATACAATTCAATCAAAATACTATCATTCTTTAATAAAATAACATAAGGAAGACTAGAAAAGTAGACAGTTTTATGAGAAAAGCCAGATGGTCAACTACGGGGTAAGCTATACGAAATTGATGCCTGGTAAGCGGATTTGTTTGGCGAGAAATATCCTTGATTTATCGGCGTTATGAACATAAGGTGGTAACTATTAATTATTTTTGCCCCCATAAATTCACAGGGCCTGAAAAAAGTACGGAAAATATTAACCATTGTTGTACTGAGCGTGTTGGGCCTCGTCATTCTACTCGGAATACTGGTAAACATTCCCGCGGTACAAAATTTTCTCGTTCGCGAGGTTACCAGCCGTTTGTCAGCCCAGCTGAAAACCGAGGTAAAGATCGATCATGTAGATCTCCGGCTTTTCAACAGCATGCAGTTGCAGGGCGCGCTGATAAAAGACCTCAAAGGCGATACCCTGCTTTACGCCGGCAATCTCCAGGTCAGGATCACCGACTGGTTCTTTTTCCAGGAAAAACCAATCATCAAGTTCATTGGCCTGGAAGACGCCCAGGTGAACCTGGTTCGTACAGCGAAAGACTCTACCTGGAACTATGATTTTATTGTAGATGCCTTCAGCTCAGCCCCCGACACTACGCCTAAAAAACCTTCCGGCCCCTCCGCAGGCATCTCGCTGGACCTGAAAAAAATAGACCTGAAGAATATCACCTTCAACCAGGTAGATTCCTGGGTGGGAGAAGATATGCGGGTATTTGCCAAAAGGATCTATGTAGACGCCAAGAACCTGGACCTGAAAAAACATAATATCGATATCCAGGAGCTGACATTGAATGCACCCACGTTCATTATCAGCGACTATGCCTCTTCTCCCCTGCGCCGCAGGAAGCCCTGGGTGCGAAGCGCCGTTTATACTGATTCTATTTTACGATGGAATAACGACAACTGGAAACTGCTGGTAAAAGAAGTGAATATTAAGGACGGTACTTTCGGTGTAGACAATCCCGATGATAAATCCCCCATTGAACCAGGCTATTTTGCTCCGCATCATATCCGCTTCAATGAGATCAATCTTTCTCTTACCAATACCAGCCTGGTAAAAGACAGTATTATCGGCGACCTGACGTTAAGCACCAAGGAACGCAGCGGCTTTGAAGTGAAGAAACTGACCAGCCGTTTTAAGATGTCGCCGGTGGAAATGGAATTCTCACAGTTAGACCTGGAAACGAATCGCAGCCATATTGGCGATTACTATGTGATGCAGTATAATGATATCAGCGATATGAATAATTATATCGACGATGTTATTATGCGGGCGCATTTCAAGAACACCCATGTATCGTCTGACGATATTGCCTATTTCGCTCCTCCCTTATCTTCCTGGAAGAAAGAAATTACCGTAAGCGGAAGCGCCAGGGGGCCGGTAAGCAACCTGAAAGCCAATGATATTTCCGTGGAAGCGGGCAACTCGACCCGGCTGAAAGGAAGCCTGGAAATGCGCGGCCTGCCGGATATAGAAGAAACGTTCATAGACTTCCATGCAGACGAACTGGTAACAACAGGCCAGGATGTAATGCAGATCATGCCTATTGTAAAGGAGATCGTCAGCACGGTAAGGATAGACAGGTTATCCAATATCCGTTTTAAAGGAAGCTATACGGGATTCATTAACGACTTTGTTGCATACGGTGAATTCCAGACCAACCTGGGCAACCTCAGCTCCGACCTGAACTTCAAGACCAATAAAGATGTACCTGTATATTCAGGGAGCCTGACCACCAGTAATTTCAACATTGGCAGCCTGTTCGACAACAGCAACCTCTCTACCCTCACCATGGCGGCGAAAGTAGATGGAGCCGGTTTCAATTTCAAAACCCTGAGGGCCAATGTAGATGCGGACATACAGGAGATAGCCCTTTACGGTTACAACTACCAGCATATCAAAACCAACGCTACTATGGCCCGGAAACTGTTCAACGGCTCTCTGACCGCCGATGACCCTAACCTGGCCATGAACTTTGCCGGAACCATCGACTTCAACCAGGCCTTACCCCTGTTCGATTTCAAGGCGAACATTGAAAAAAGCGATCTCCGGGCCCTGCACCTGACAAGCGATTCGGTTACCCTGCAGGCAAAGCTGGACCTGAACTTCGCCGGCAGCAACATCGATAACTTCGATGGTACAGCCAGGATGTACGAGGTATCAGTGTTCAAAGACAACCGCCGCCTGGAATTCGATTCCCTGAACGTTTCCTCGCATTTTGTCGACAACGAAAAAGTATTGCAACTGGCAGGCAGCGAAATGTCGGGCGCCGTAAAAGGAACTTACAGCTTCCTCCAGCTTCCTGACGCCTTCCAGCTGCTGCTTTACAAATATTACCCCAGCTATTTCAAAGCGCCGGAGAACCCCGTGATCGACCAGAACTTTACTTATGCTTTCCATTTTGGAGATGTAAACAAAGTATTAAAGGGAATCACCCACCAATTCGGTGGTTTCAATGAAACAACCATAAGCGGCGCCCTGAATACGAACGGCAACGGAAACCTGCTGCTGAATATCAATATCCCTAACGCAACCTACGACGCTTACGGGGTACAGGACCTGCAGGTAAGAGGAGAAGGCAATTTCAACAAGGTAAATATCAGTACCAGTATAGGCAAGGTATTGTCGGGCAAGAATGTAGTGCTGCAAAATCCCCTCATTATCGCCAGCTCCAGCCATGATACTTCTTTTGTGAAAGTGGATTTCTCGTCGGAAGATACTTCCAGCCTGGATGGATTCTTTGCCAGGGTAGTAACGGTAGCGGAAGGAGTTAAGATCAATTTCCTTAACAGCGCCTTTACAGTTAACGAACGCCAGTGGAATGTAACGCCGGGCAACGAGATCTATTGGAGCAAACATTTCCTTACAGTTAAAAACCTCCGTGTAACGAGGAATGATCAGCAGATCACGGTTGAAACGAACGAATTCAACCCCGACGAATCCAAATTCCTCATCACCCTGAAAAATATCAACCTCCCGGACGTTATTCCCTCCCAGTTGCTGACCACCCGTATAGAAGGGATCACAGACGGCACTATACATATCACAGATCCGACTACCGCGCTGGACATCAATGCCGCCCTGCGTACCCGGCAACTGCGTATAGACAATGATTCCATCGGGGTAGTGAATATAGATGGCCGTTATAACCATTTAACCGGTGAAGCAGCTTTTAATGTATTGTCAGACAATGAGGGTAAAAGTTTCCTGGCATCCGGCAAAGTGGGGTTAACTTCTTCCAATAACCAAATCGATGGCAATATCAAACTGAATAATACATCCATCAGTTTACTGAATAAATACCTGGCGGGGTATGTATCCGAACTTTCGGGTACGGTTACCGGCAACCTGGATATCGGGGGCACTACCATACAGCCGTCCATAAAGGGAATGCTGACCCTTGACACGGTTGGCGTAACCGTCGATTACCTGGGTACCCATTACCGTATCCCCAAGTTGAAGATCAATATAGACGATAACCTGATAGAATTCGGCAACTTCACTCTTATAGATAAATACAACACGAAAGGCAACGCCAATGGCTATATCAGTCATGATCATTTCAATAAAATGAACTTCGACTTTGATGTAACCGGGCGGGGATTCCTATTCCTGAATACAGATGCGGCGGATAACGACCTTTTCTACGGGGATGTGTTGGCCGATGGTAAGGTGTACTTCAGCGGGCCTATCAACGATATGCAGATGCATATCATCGCAAGGCCGATCAAAGGCACACATTTTTATTTGCCGATGTCCGACAGTAAAGACATTGGCAAATACGAGTATATCAATTTTAAAACCTATGGAACAGAGGTAGTTGAAAAGAAGAAGAAGAAAGATGATACGAAACTGACAGTGAAGTTAGATATCGCCGCGAATCCTGATGCCCAGATCGATGTGATACTCGACGCCACCACCGGCGATGTGATCAGCGCCAACGGTACAGGCAACCTGCAGATCACGGTGAATACAGAAGGGGATTTCACTATGTTCGGGAACTACGAGATCAACAACGGTTCCTATAATTTCACCTTCCAGCGCCTCACCAGCTGGAAGTTCGATATAGAAAAGAACAGCTCTATTATATGGAATGGCGATCCGTCGGAAGCCCGGGTGAATATCATGGCCAAATACTCCCTTCCTAAAGTGAGTTTATATAACCTTGCCGTTCAGGGGACCCAGAATACCGACAGGGACAAGCTGGCTACCCGGACGGAGCGGGTAGATGTAATGATCAATCTCCGCGGGGCGTTGATGAAACCTGATATCACCTATTCCATAGAACTGCCGGATGTAGGAAGCCTGGCTTATGAAAGTGGCGTGGCGGCTCACCTGAAAGAGATCAACACAGACCAGAACAAGGCATTGTTCCAGGTATGGGGCTTGTTGTTCTCTAACCAGTTCCTGCCAGACGACGCTACTGCTTCTGCGGCTACCAACGTGGGCATTACCGGTAAGAACAGCGTTGGGCAGGCATTATCTGCACAGGCGCAGGCTATCCTGAACAATATTACCGGAGCCCTGCTGAAAGGCAGTGGAATTGGCGTGAACGTCAATTACCGGGCTTATAACGTGGGAGGCGGAACAGTGGAAAACACGTCTTACGACCGGAACCAGGTAAGTGCAGGTATTACCAGTAATCTATTCAACAACCGTTTCAGGCTGTATGCAGGAGGCGATTATGACTGGGGAAAATCGGCTACTTCCGCCAACGCCAACAGGTTTGCGGGCGACTTCAGGATAGAATACCTCCTTACTCCTGATGGCAGGTTCCGTATCAATGCCTTCAGCAAAACGGATTACGATGTATATAATTTAAGCAACCGTACCAAGTCTGGTATCGGTATTTCCTATATCCGTGAATACAACCGCATCAATGAGCTGTTCGGGCAGTCGCGCAGGCGGAGAATAGCCAACCTGCCCGACTCACTTCAAAAGAGCCTGCCACCTCAACAGGAAGATTCTTCCAAACCGGGAAGCCGCCAGACAACTAAAACGGAAAAATAACCTGCACGCAAAAAGAAAAAGGACCGCCCCGAAATTGAGACAGTCCTTTAAGTATTTCAACCGGTACATATTATCCTTTCAGGATCTCGTGGCCCAGTTTATCTCTTTTTGTTCTTAAGTAGTTTTCGTTGTATGGATTTGGATGGATCTCGATAGGCACGTTTTCCACGATTTCCAGTCCATACCCATTCAGGCCGGCGCGTTTACGCGGGTTGTTGGTGATGAGGCGAAGTTTGGAGATATTCAGATGGCGCAGGATCTGTGCTCCTACTCCATAATCCCTTTCATCCATCTTAAAGCCTAATTCCAGGTTGGCTTCAACAGTGTCGAGTCCTTCTTCCTGCAGTTTATAGGCTTTCAGTTTATTCATCAGGCCAATGCCCCTTCCTTCCTGGTTCATGTACAGGATCAGGCCTTTACCTTCTTTTTCTACCATCTGCATGGCAGCATGCAGTTGCTCGCCGCAGTCGCAACGCAGCGAATGCAGGATATCGCCTGTGACGCAGGACGAGTGTACCCTGACCAGTACCGGTTCATCTTTTTTCCAGTCGCCTTTTTTCAGGGCCATGTGGATCTCTCCTGAGTTTATCTGCGTGAAGGCGATCAGTTCGAAGTTGCCGTATTTGGTAGGCATCTGTACCCGTTCTCCTTCTTCGATCAGTGTTTCGGTGCTTAACAGGTAAGCGATAAGATCTTTGATGGAGATAAGTTTCAGGTCGAATTTATCAGCTATTTCCCTTAATTGGGGTAAGCGGGCCATTGAACCATCTTCGTTCATGATCTCTACCAAGACGCCGGCTGGTTCGAAGCCTGCCAGTCGTGCCAGGTCGATGGTCGCTTCTGTATGGCCAGACCTGCGCAATACTCCTCCTGTTTTGGCTTTAAGCGGGAAAATATGCCCTGGTTTGCCCAGGTGTTCAGGTTTGGTGTTAGGATCGATCAGCGCCTGCACTGTTTTGGCCCTGTCGTGGGCAGAAATGCCGGTAGTGCAGCCATGACCTAAAAGGTCGACTGATACGGTAAAAGGAGTTTGATGTAAAGCGGTGTTATCCCGTACCATCATTTCGAGTCCGAGTTCTTCACATCTTTCTTCTACCAGCGGCGCACAGATAAGACCCCGGCCATGGGTACTCATGAAATTGATGATCTCCGGTGTTACATTACGGGCGGCGGTTACAAAATCGCCTTCATTTTCACGGTCTTCGTCATCCACTACGATTACGAGCTTACCATTTTTTATATCTTCTATTGCTGCTTCAATTGTGTCGAGTCTCATATATAATTATTATCCTCCGGGTCGGTATTATTGAATGCCGCAAAGTTACGATATATCCATCATGAAAAATGTTTTTCCGGAAGTCTGACAAAAGGAGGATACAGGGCTGTTTCGTTTCTCTGAGGGCAGGCGGCGTGCGGAATTGCCGCAGGAAAGCTGGACAAAATCAGCGACACATAAAACAAAAATATAACTTATAATATTTGATCACCTGTTATGGTAGCGCTCGTTAAAGTTTAAGATGGCAAGAAAGATAGGGATGTTATTCTTTCCAAGTATTCCAAAACAATCTATTAAATAATTTTAATATTTGAAGATTCATAATTTTTGGCTGTTTTCACTAGAATTCGTCCTGTGGATATGGGTATTTATGAATTGCTTCCAAAATTCCGGAGACTTTAGCAGTTTTTTAACGTACTTAACAATTTGTTAATTTCAAGTTAAAGTTTTAACAAGAAAAATAAGCAACTTTGCTGCGTCGAATCAAACTTATCGGGAATTATGAGTTTCAAAAAACTACTCATTACACTATCATTGTTATTAACAGTGATGGTAACCTTTGCACAGGTTACCACCAGTAATATGACTGGTTATATTAAAGACGATAAAGGCGAAGGTCTTATCGGAGCAACCGTAAAAGCTGTACACACTCCTTCAGGAACAGTTTACGGTACTACAACCCAGGAAGGTGGCCGCTATAACATCCCTAACATGAGAGTAGGTGGTCCCTACACCGTCACAGTTACTTTTATCTCTTTTAAAGAAGAAAAAGTAGAGAATGTTAACCTGCCGCTTGGACAAACATTCAAAATCGATTTTACGCTGCAACCCACTACCAAGTCACTGAACGAAGTTGTTATCTCTGGTAAACAGAATACTACCTTCAACAGTGGTCGTACTGGTGCTGCTACTACCATTAGCAGGGAGCAATTGCAGAACCTTCCTTCCCTGAACAGAGGTATTGCGGATTTTACCAAACTGACTCCGCAGTCGGGTAAAGGTTTGAACTTTGCAGGCCGTAACTCGCTGTTCAACACTTTCACAGTGGATGGTTCCTTGTTCAATAACGCTTTCGGGCTAACAGACCTGCCTGGCGGGCAAACAAACTCCCAGCCAATTTCTCTTGACGCGATTGACCAGATCCAGGTAAACCTGGCTCCTTATGATGTAAAGCAAAGCGGTTTTACCGGTGCTGCCATTAACGCTGTTACCAAATCAGGTACCAATGAATTCTCCGGTTCCATTTATACTTTTCTCAGAAGCAACGATCTTACCGGTAAAAAAGTAAAAGGCGTAGATGTGAGCAATGACGTTTATAACCTGAAACAATACGGCTTCCGTTTTGGTGGTCCGATTATCAAGAACAAATTATTTTTCTTCGTAAACGGTGAGCTGGAAAGACAAACTTCTCCTGGTTCCAACTGGAGAGCGAATCCTACTGACACCGGCACTGCTAAAACCCTTCCTCCAGGTATTTCTGTAGTTAAATCCAAAGATCTGGATGCAGTGGCTGCTGCCCTGCGCAAACTGGGTTACGACCCCGGTGCTTACCAGGACTATGACTTCAAACAGAATAACGAAAAAGTTACTGCGCGTATCGACTGGAACATTAACGAAAAGAACAAGTTCACTTTCCGTTACAGTTATATGAACTCGTTTAAGGACCTGAATGCCTCCACTTCTAATTCCAGAAGCGGTCGCGGTCCTAGTAGAACCAGCATGCTGTTCCAGAATACCGGTTACCGTCAGTATAATAAAATCAATTCTTATGTTGCTGAACTGAACAGCAACATTTCCAACAGAATGTCTAACAACGTTTCCCTGACCTATTCCAGGTTCCGTGATTATCGCTCCACTCCGGGGGGGCCATTCCCACTGGTCGATATTGAAAATGGTGCAGGCTCCAACTACATATCTGCCGGTTCTGAACCATTTTCTGGTGTCAACAACCTGAGCCAGGATCTGTTCCAGTTCGTTGACAACCTGAACCTTTACCGCGGTAAACATACTTTAACCTTTGGTGTAGCCGGTGAATACTTCAAATTCTCCAACGCTTTTGCGCAGTTCTATCTGGGTCAATACCGTTATAAAGATCTTGCTACCTTCCTGGCTGCCGCAGGCGGCGATCAGACAGCTCAACCACTCCTTTACCAGTTAACTTATTCTGCTGTGAAAGGCAATGCTGCTCCGGCCGCTAAACTGAATGCTGCTACTATTTCAGCATACGGACAAGATGAATTCCAGATAAACGATCGTTTTAAATTAACTTATGGCATACGTTTCGATATTCCGTTCTACCCAACATCACTGGCTAAAAATCCAACAATCGATACTATTGGTTTCCGCAATGGCGAACACCTGGATGTTTCCAAGCTGCCCGGTGCAAAACTGATGGTTTCTCCACGTATCGGTTTCAACTGGGATGTTAAAGGAGATCAGACCCTGCAGATTCGTGGCGGATCCGGTATCTTCACTGGCCGTATTCCTTATGTATGGGCTGTTAACCAGGCCGGTAACAACGGATTGCTGTATGGTAACGACCAGTTGAACAACCCGACAAACCGTCCGTTCAGCACCGATCCTGGCAAATATATCCCTGCAAACCCAACTGCTCCTAGCAGTGTGCTGATTAACGTAATGTCTCCTGACTTCAAATACCCTCAGATCTGGCGTACTAACCTGGCTGTAGACGTTGTGCTCCCAGGCGGTATAGTTGGTACATTTGAAGGTATCTATACTAAAGACATCAACGCAATATTTCACAGGGATGCAAACCTGGTCAACCCTACCGGCAAATCCGTAGGACCTGGTTCCCGCGATACTTTCCCTGCTAACAACAAAGTAAGTCCAAAAGCTACTAACGCTATCGTTCTGGATAATACTTCCAAAGGCTGGTCTTACTCTTTGTCTGCTCAATTCAGCAAAGCATTTGATTTCGGTCTGAACGCGTCAGTTGCTTATGCTTACCAAAACGCAAAAGACATCACTTCCAGCCCTGGATCTCAGGCTGCCAGTGCTTTCAATGGTAACGCTATCGTAAACGATCCCAATAATCCAGTGCTGTCTTACACCAGCTTCCTGGTACAACACAGGGTAGTAGGTACGCTCTCTTACAAGATTAAGTACGCTAAGATCCTTGCTACCACTGTATCCCTGATCTACGAAGGCTCTCCGTTCAGCGATGCGTTCAATAACACCCGAATCAGCTATGTATATTCCGGTAACGCTAATAGGGATGGTTCTACAGGGAACAACGACCTGATCTATGTGCCTAAGGATAAGAATGATATCATCCTGATTCCTTCTAATCCAGATGATAAACGTACTCCTGATCAGATATGGAACGATCTTAACAGCTTTATCTCCAGCGATAAGTACCTGAACTCCCGTAGAGGTAAATTCGCCGAAAGAAACGGTGATCATTATCCTTGGTGGAATCACTTTGATGTTAAAATCATCCAGGACATCGACTTCGCCCGTATCGCTCCAAAGAGCAAAAGCAAGTTGCAGGCTTCCCTGGATATCATTAACGTTGGTAACCTCCTGAACAGCAACTGGGGTGTAGCTCAAACCGTGAATACTCCGAACTTCCTGATCTATAGAGATAGTAACGGTCCTAACGGTCAACAACGCTATTCTTTCAACAACATCGGTAGTCCATTCCTGGATGCAACTAATATCCTTTCCAGATGGCAGATGCAGCTTGGTATAAGATACTTGTTTAACTAATAACACTCTTCTGCATAAAAAATAGGCTGTGTCAAGTGCGATACAGCCTATTTTATTTGAGTATCCGAGAAGTGCAACCGTTTACTTTATTGCAAATGATAATTAAATCAGGATTTAATGTAATAAGGAAGAACAATGCAACCGACCCAATCCAAGAGTGATATACTTTCACTTTTCATCAGGCCATTATTGTAATCCAGTAAGTAAAACCGTCCCTGGCTGATACTTGTTGTACCGGGCGGAATTATATAAATATAACCTCCACTATCTTCGTTGTCGTATTGAAAATCAACTTTCACGGCAATTCCTGCAGGAACGGGCGCGGGTATTGTGCAAGCCTGATTTGCGTAAAAACGAACATAAACATCCGCCTGTGTCCAATATCTATCCCAGTCAATCCAATAATCTGAGTAATTTTCATACTCTATCCGTGCATATACAGGTGTAGAATTATACATAAGGTTGTAAATCTCTATGTCTCCTTGTGAAAGGCCTGTTCTTTGGGCCGTAAAAGTAGATCCATCTCGCCTTGTCATCGAAAATGGAGCTCCTGGTTTTACAAACGCGGTAGACGGATATAACATAACTGAATTAAAGTCAAATGGTCCTGCTGTCAGACCATAAATAGTCGAAGCACTAACTTTATCAAACTGTGAAAGATAGTCAGGTAGTATGTTGTTCGGATATATTGTAATGAAACTGTCTCTGTCATTACGGCATTGTTCGTGGTACAAGCCAACCGCATGACCAATTTCGTGAATGGCATTTCCTGTACTGGCTCCGGACCCCAGGTTTATAGTTGTAACACCATTTGTTTTTCCAACGGATGTTGAATATGCTCCCGCATCATCAGATCTGAAGTAAACATAACTGGTTTGATTGGTCCGTTGAACAAACTGCAGATTAGTAACCGTCTTCCAGTGATTAATGGCATCATTAACCCGGAAAACATCTGTGAAGCCGGGTGCAATTGAATAATAGATAGTACGATTAGGCCAAATCGCCTCAGGAGCGGCGGTACCGGTGCGCCCGTTGGAATTTGACAAGGCCGGCGGCAATGGTAACCTGTTCTTCAACAGCTTCGCACCCGGTACGTCAATGTGCTTAAACTTGGGAAGCGACGAAGAGCCAGATATTATGACAATATTAGAATAGAATTCCTTCAAAGCCTTAAAATCCGATTCAGAATAAACAATATCCCCTCCCAGAATGTACTTGTCGCCTGATTTTAAAAAACTCATTAGCTGTTTACCAGCTTTGTCAGTAATACTAAGTCGCTCCCCTGACGCAACCGGGTAGCCTTCGTAATTTTCAGCAGCAGAAATAGGTTTGATTTTGTCAGGTGTTTCGGGAGCATTGTCCTTGTGGCAGGACACAGCAATAGCAGTCATAGACACTAATAGTGTCAACTTGATTTTAACAAACATCATTATGTTTTTTATGGGTAAAAAATGAAAGTTAACAATACATAGTCATAGGATTCAGAGCTTAAATTAGCTCAAAAAAATCACAGAAGAAAAAATACCTATATTAAATAATTACCTGGATAATTTGATATTTTCATACCTATAATGCGAGTCTCCAAATATCTGCCAACAAGGAGTTACAATCTTTTATCTCCTACAAGCCACCACGAAAAGGCATCTTCGCTCACAAAATTTATTTGATCACAATTACCTCATTAACGCTATATATTAATTCGCATACCTGATGCCGTTGCACATGACCATCCGTTAGTTTGCATATTGTACCCTTTGGCCTTCAATTTTCAGGCTGAGTGTAGTCGGAAATTTTGCTTAAATTTAGCTAAACCCGTTCCCATGATTGAAAATTACCTCAAATGGCATTCGCCTAATTTGGGAAAAGAATTTGAGATGTTGGTATTTGGTGATAAAGGATTTCCTATGCTATTGTTTCCGACCTCAATGGGCCGTTACTACGAGAGTAAAGACTTTGGGCTGATAGATGCTATCCGCTGGTTTATTGAAGAAGGAAGAATAAAAGTATATTGCCCCGACAGTATTGATGCTGAAAGCTGGTATTGTACAGATATTTCTCCCGCTCAACGGGCGTTTAATCATCACTGTTACGATAAACTGCTGAGAGAAGAGATCCTGCCCAGGATGGAAGATGAAACGGGCTATCAGCGGATCGTGGCGGCAGGCTGCAGTTTCGGCGGTTACCACGCCGCCAATTTCGCTTTCAGATATCCTGATAAAGTGTCGTACCTGCTTAGCCTCAGCGGGATATTTGATATTAAAGGACGGGTAGACGGGCATTACGATGATAACGTCTATTACCATAACCCGATGGACTTTATGCCGGGCAACCAGCATGAAGATCTCTGGCGGATGGGGATCGTTTTAGGCGTGGCAGATAACGACGTTTGCCGGCATTCGAACGAGCAATTCTCCCGGTTGCTGACAGAAAAGAAAATGGCCCACTGGCTGGATGTAAGACCACATACCTCCCATGACTGGCCTGCATGGCGGGAAATGCTTCCTCATTATCTTTCACTTATCAAGTAATTAACATGAAAAAGATCGGAATTTTATTCGGACAGGAGAACACATTTCCACAAGCATTCATAGACAGGGTTAACGAGATCAATCCCCCGGGGATCTTTGCAGAAGCTGTGCGTATTGATAAAGTGTTGCAGGGAGAAGATCCCGGCTACGCCGTGATAATAGACCGGATCTCTCATGATGTGCCTTTTTACAGGTCGTTCCTGAAAAATGCCGCTGCCGCCGGTACCGCGGTTATCAACAACCCTTTCTGGTGGAGCGCCGACGATAAATTCTTCAACTATAGCCTGGCAGGCAAACTAGGCATAACAGTGCCCAGAACAGCGCTGCTTCCCTCCTTCCAGCAACCGGACAACACCAGCCAGCAATCTTTCCGCAACCTGGTATACCCGTTCGACTGGAACACGATTTTTGATTACATCGGGTTTCCTGCCTTCATGAAACCTTATAACGGAGGAGGAGGCAAAGATGTTTTCAGGGTGCCGGCCAGGGAAGATTTCTTCTGGATGCACAGCGCTACCGGCCAGCATGTCATGATGCTGCAGGAAGAAATTGACTTTGCAGAATATTACCGTTGTTTCTGTGTAGGACCTAAAGAAGTAAGGATCATGCCTTACGATCCCAACCTCCCGGCAGGACAACAGTACCAGGCTACTTTCAAACCCTCTAAAACCCTGCAATCAACCATCCAGAAACAGGTTATCCTGTTGCAGCAATACCTGGGCTACGACTTCAATACAGTGGAAATAGCCGTAAGGGCCGATGGTACGCCTTATATTATCGATTGCTACAATCCCGCTCCCCATGCGGATCACGAGATCGGCGAAGAACATTTTGAATGGGTGATTGAAACCAGCGCCCGGTACGCGATACAACGCGCCGCAGCCCAGAAGCCAGGGAAAGATAACCTGACCTGGGGCCAGTTCATCAAGCCCAAAGCTAAAAAAGCGACTACTGCCAGCAAGAAATCCACCGCCAAAAAAGCGCCGGATGCCGATAAAAAAGCAAAAAGCGCCGCTCAGAAAAAAGCGAAATGAATCATTTACATTTGTGAAGCGAACTGCGATAGCGTAGTTCCTAAAACCTATTCACATGTTTAAGGCGTTTACGCTTGGTATAGAAGAAGAATACATGGTGATGGACCCAGTAACCCGGGAACTGAAGTCACATGAGCAAAAAATAGTTGAGCAGGCTCACAAGGTGATCAGCGACCAGGTGAAAGCTGAATTTCACCAGGCAGTTGTGGAAGTAGGCACCCAGATCTGTGCCAACATTGATGAAGCCCGTAAAGATGTAGCCTTACTGCGCAGTACCATTGCGCAGATTGCAGGCGATCTTGGTTTTGTGATCGGCGCTTCAGGTACCCATCCTTTCAGTAAATGGGAAATGCAGCTCATTACTGATCATCCCCGGTATTTCGAGATCGTGAACGAAATGCAGGACGCCGCCAGGTCTAACCTTATCTTCGGCCTGCATGTACACGTTGGCATGGAAAGCAGGGAAATGGCCATTCATATAGCCAACTCCGTTAGGTATTTTCTTCCCCACGTTTTTGCATTGAGCACCAACAGCCCTTTCTGGGAAGGAAGGAACACCGGCTTCAAATCATTCCGTACCAAGGTATTCGATAAATTTCCCCGCACCGGGATACCCGATTTCTTCAACAGCATCGAAGAATACGATAACTATATCAAACTACTTATCAAAACAAACTGTATAGACAATGCCAAGAAGGTATGGTGGGACCTCCGTGTTCACCCGTTCTTTAATACCGTGGAATTCCGTATCTGCGATGTACCGTTGACGGTAGACGATACTATTTTGATAGCAGGGCTTTTCCAGGCCGTTTGCGCAAAGATCTACCAGCTGCGCATGCAGAATATGAACTTTATGATCTACAGCCGGGCGCTTATCAACGAAAATAAATGGAGAGCGTCCCGCTATGGGATTGACGGATACCTGATAGATTTTGGTAAAGAAAAAGAGATCAACACCCGCACACTGATATACGAATTACTTGATTTTGTAGACGATGTGGTAGATGAACTGGGCAGCAGGGAGATAGTGGATGCCACTGTAAAGCTACTGGAAAGAGGTACCGGGGCCGACAGGCAGCTACAGGTATATAGTGAAACCAACGACCTCGTAGCAGTCACCGACTTCATCAACGGGCAGTTCCTCGCCGGTATATAGCCTCCGTTTACCCATCAATTCTGAATTTCGTAATTTTGCACTATGCATCCAATTAAACCACACTGGAAAGTAGCAGTGCTAGACATGTATGAGGGTGTTCCTAACGAAGGGATGCGCTGCATTCGTGAGATCCTGACGGGATATGCCAGCATGCATAATCTCGACCTGCAATTCGACGAATTTGAAGTACGCAACCAGATACAGATCCCAGACCTGAGCTACGATTTTTATATCTCCACCGGCGGGCCGGGCAGCCCGGTTGCCAGCGAAGGCAGCGAATGGGAAAACGCATATTTCTCGCTCATCAACAACCTGATAGAATGGAACAAAAAGGAAGCGGTGAAAAAACCGGCCTTCTTTATCTGCCATTCTTACCAGCTGATGTGCCGGTATTACCAGTTAGGAAATGTATGTAAAAGGAAATCGCCCGCCTTTGGCGTTTTCCCTGTACATAAAACAGGCGACGGAATGCAGGAAAAAGTATTCAGCGCATTACCGGACCCCTTCTACATTGTAGACAGCCGCAACTGGCAGGTGATAGAACTGAACCACGATAAAATTGCTGAAATGGGCGGCCAGGTACTGGCGATAGAAAAAGAACGCCCCCATGTACCGCTGGAAAGAGCCACCATGGCTATCAGGTTCAACGAACACTTTATCGGTACGCAGTTCCACCCGGAGGCGGATGCCGCCGGCATGCACATGTACCTGCTGCAGGACGAAAAGAAGCAACAGGTGATAAATAGTCACAGCGTCGAAAAATACGAGAGCATGATCAGCCAGTTAACGGACCCTGATAAAATTATGCTCACGCACGACCGCCTGCTGACAGCCTTCCTGGACTATGCCATTTACGGCAGTCTTTCCGCACGCCTTGCAGCTATAGAACGCTCTGTACAGGTTACCGCACATAACGATGAAGAGCACTCTTTCTTTTAACAGTTACCAGTATGATCCCTTCCATAAGAACCGCATATAACCAACAATTCACGCCCGAAAAATACGAGGCTTTTTTAGCCGGCATTGCATCCGACGCCGGCATAGCCCCCGCATTCAGGGTAGCTGAAACGCCGGTGTTCATACCCGCATCCCTTACCTCCAAACTGGTACAGGCATGCGAGGAGATCATCGACGTACTGCTAAGGCCCGGTTTCAAAACCCTCACTCAAAATGCCATTCCCCAGCGCCTTAATGTGCCTAACGAGAATGAACATCCGCATTTTATCGTGATAGATTTTGCAGTCACCCGGGAGGAAGACGGTTCGCTGGCCCCCCAACTGATAGAGTTGCAGGGCTTCCCTACCATGTTCGCCTTCCAGGAAGTGATGGCCAGGCGGTTCAAAGAACATTTCGAAATACCCGCTAACTTCAGCAACTATTTCAATAACCTCGACGATACCAGCTACTACGATCTCCTGAGAACAGTGATCCTGGGAGACCTGCCACCTGAAGAAGTGATCCTGCTGGAAGTTAAACCCGCAGAGCAAAAGACGAGGATAGACTTTCAACGCACCGAAAAGATGCTGGGCATTTCTACCGTCTGTTTAACAGAGCTGATCCAGGAAGGAAAAAAACTGTACTACCTGAAAGACGGGAAAAAAACGCCAGTACGCCGCATCTTTAACCGGGTGATCTTCGACGACCTTGAAAAACAGGCGGAACAGCTCGGCGATTTCGTCAACCTCTTCCAGGAACTGGATGTGGAATGGATCACGCACCCTAACTGGTTCTACAGGATCAGCAAATTCATGATGCCATTCATTCACAGCGACTATGTACCCAAAAGCTGGTTCCTGCATCAACTGCCGGTACTGCCAACAGACCTGGAAAACTACGTGTTGAAGCCGCTCTTTTCTTTTGCCGGCAAAGGAGTATTGTTAGATGTAACGCAAGAGGAAATAAACAAGATCAATGATCCGGAGAACTGGATCCTGCAACGGAAGGTGCAATATGCTCCGGCTATCATTACCCCAACAGGGCCGGCTATCTGCGAGATCCGTATGATCTACATCTGGCCCGACGGCGCTATAAGGCCCATGCTCGTACACAACCTGGCCCGTATCAGCAAAAGCAGGATGATAGGCGTCGCCTTCAACACCCAGGACACCTGGGTCGGCGGTAGTTGCTGCTTCTTCGAACGGTAGTTTCACGCAAAGGGTTTCCCGCAAAGGAGCAAAGGAGCAAAGAAGCAAAGAAATTTGGATTGATGCGAATATTAAGAAAGCAAAGAAATGGAGATTGTGTTGTATAAAATAACATAATCTCCATCTCTTTGCTTTCTTATTTATCTTAATAAAATTTCTTTGCTTCTTTGCTCCTTTGCTCCTTTGCGGGAAACCCTCTGCGGGAAACTACAACACTTCGAAGTCGGCCAGGCGGGGGCCTACAGGGTATTCCTGCCGGGAGCCGATGCCAACAGCGAATTCCGTATCGCCTTTTTTCACGATCAGGAAGGGTTGCCCGTATTTTTGTTTCCCCGCCATAACGATTGCTACATCTGTGCAAACAATATCGTCGCTTTCTTTCAGCGTTACTTCCTTGTTTTCGTCGAGGATGTTGGTGGTGATTATGGAGCCATTCTTCAACTGAAGTTTGTGACCAATGTATTGGTTCTTCAGCCACTCGAAATTGGCATTGATAATAACCGGCGTATGCGGCAACTGGTCTTCCGGCACCTGGTAAACCAGTGTTTTCCGGTCGTCGGATAGCAAGGTGAATGTTAGTAAAACAGATCCGTCAGCAGAGGCTTTTCTTTCATAGTCTGCTATTTTGAAGGTCTTGTTCTCGATGGTTTTGTAGGGAGTGTAAAAATGCCCTCCTCTCATTACGCCTTTATAGGGCACTTCCATCACCGCTTTCAGATGGATGTTATCCAGCAAGCTATCTTCTTTGTTCCTGATAGCCCTGTGAGGATTCAGTTTCAGGAAGGTGATCTGCTGGCCTACTAAGGTTAATTCTGCCAGGTCCGGGCTTAATCGCTGGAACGCGATACTGCTGTCGTAAGGTACTAAAGTTGGCTTCTTCTCCGTTTCCCTGTATTTGATTTGAGCAGTTGCAGTAAAAGAAGTAGCTGCTAAAATACACAGAGATAAATACTTCGCTTTCATATCAAAAAAATATCTACCTAAAATAAAATTCATCCGGGCTTCACTTACATAACGTAAGAGGTTGCCAATCCATTGTATCCGGCGGCAATAATATTTATTTTTATGATATATATCAAACACTAACAATTAATTATACAACATCATTCTTTACTGGTGCAAATGTTCTAAATTTAGTATCCTCAAATCTTCCAAAAACAAAAAACTATGAAACGTACAAACTACTCTTCAGGCGCTTTATGGGAAGGTAAAGTCGGTTACAGCAGGGCCGTACGGGTTGGAGATATTATAGAAGTTTCCGGCACAGTGGCTTCAGACAACGACCGGGTTGTGGCAGAGGGCGACGCTTATGAACAAACGAAATTCATCCTTGCAAAGATTGAAGCAGCGCTGATCAATGCGGGCGCTACGTTGCATGATGTAGTACGTACACGGATGTTTGTTACAGATATCAGCCGATGGGAAGAATTCGGGAGGGCGCACGGGGAATTTTTCAAGAGCATCAAACCAGCTACCACTATGGTACAGGTAAGCCAGTTAATAGATCCCCGTTATCTTGTAGAAATAGAAGCTACCGCAATTATTAACGGATAAAAGAAGGGCTGTATCAAAGCAATTCTCAGATACAGCCCCGGTAATTATTTGTTGTAAAGTTCTGTCCATTTGAGCATACCGCCAACCAGGTTTTTGGTGTTGGTAAAGCCCATAGAGTCGAGCAGCATGCAGGCCTGACCGCTGCGGTTGCCGCTGCGGCAATAAACGATCAGTTCTTTATCTTTCCAGTCTTCCAGCTCGTCTACTTCCATTTGCTGGATGAATCCCAATGGAACGTGCCTGCCGCCGATGTTGAATTCTTCTCTTTCATGAGGTTCTCTTACATCCAGGATGTAAAGTTCTTCCCCATTGTCTATACGTTGTTTCAGCTCTTCTGCTGTAATATTTTGCATGACGATAGAATTATAATGTTATAAGATAATTATTCGTTTTCCTGTTGTTCCGGTGCAACCTGGGTGCTGTCGGTAACCGGTTTGGTAGCCGATAGCCAGAGGTCTATGCTTTCCCCTGCCCTTACCATGTTGAAATCGCCAATTTCATTCTTACGGGTTGGCACCTGTTTTATAATATAGGCGTTGGCGGTATCTTTAACGCTTGGATCAATGATAATTGTTCCAGGGTTTAAATTGCTTGCACTTAACATTTCTCTTGCCTCTGCGTAGGTAAGCCCTATGAAATTAGGAACAGGGTTTTCTACGCTTCCGGTACCGCTGCTGATAACCAATGTAATATAACTGCCTTCAGGTATTTCCGTTCCGGGTTTTATCCTTTTACCGTTATACAGTTGTTGCAGGATGGTATTAGCGGCGAAATCGGGTTTATAAATCGTGTCTCCTACGTTTAGCCGTAAACTTTTCAGCATCATTTCCGCGCTGCGGAAAGTAAATCCTTCCAGGTCCGGCATTTTAATCATTGGCGCTACTGTTTTCCTTACTGTCAGGTAAATAGTTCTGCCTACCTTCACTTGTGCTCCGGTTTCGGGAGTTTGCGCATAAACGGCTAATGGCGGGATAGAGTCAACATAGATAGAGTCGCGTACATCCGCCTCAAATCCTGCTTTCTCCAGCAGATCTATTGCTTCGGTAACATTCTTACCTCTTACATCCGGCACAGTGAGTTGCTGACCGTGTTTGGTAATTACGCCAAGCATAGAAAAGAATAACAGCGCCAATACAAAGAACAGCGCTATTACTACTAACAGGTTGAATCCAAATGAGCGTTTGGTTATAAAGTCGAACACAATATTTATATTAAAGTGTGATTTTTATGGCAATCTTCGGACCAGAAGTCGCGTAATTGTCCACAAACTAACTATTTCATACATTCTTCGAGCAATGTGCCGTAAAAATCTTTCAGCGTCATACCTGCCGCCCTTACCTGTTGAGGAACCAGGCTGTTTTCTGACTGGCCCGGCATGGTGTTGGCTTCCAGGAAGTAAAGATCGCCTGTTGCATCTTCATAGATAAAATCGATACGCACAATTCCCCTGCAATTCAATTGATTATACAGCGCTGATGCCGTCTGTTGTATCCGGCTGGCCAGGGTGTCAGGGATCTGGGCTGGCGTCACTTCGTTGGTGATACCAGGCGTATATTTGGCTTCGTAATCAAAGAATTCTTTACTGCTAAGTATTTCGGTGATCGGCAGGGTGGTTAGCTTCCCTCCTGCTTTGAACAGGCCCATGGTCAGTTCCCGGCCCTTGATAAATTCTTCTACCAGTACCTGGGAATCTTCTTTAAATGCTTTCTGGATAGCCGGTTCCAGTTCTTCCGCTGTTTTCACCTTCGACATCCCGATGCTGCTTCCGCCTTCGGCGGGTTTAACAAATACGGGTAAACGCAGTTTTTCCAGTATCTCGCCGGTATTATATGGCTGATCGCGGAAAATATGAACCGATTTGGAAACCTTTACCACGTTCAGCGCCGCTACCACTTTATTGCAATAGCTTTTGTTGAAGGTCAGGGCAGAACTAACCATACCGCAGCTGGTAAAAGGAATGCCCAGCATTTCGAAGTAGCCCTGCAGGCGGCCGTCTTCTCCCGGCGTTCCGTGGATGCCGATGAACACAGCGTCAAATTTTATCTTTTCACCGTTTACAGTCAGCGAAAAATCGTTCTTATCTACCTGGGTAACTACCCCGTCTTTTCCTGTATAGCTCCAGCTATCTTTTGTGACAATGATCTTATAGACATTATATTTCTCGTTGTCCAGGTTCTGTTCTATTGTTACAGCACTCTGAACAGAGATCACGTATTCCCCGGAATAACCTCCGGCTACTAAAGCTATATTCTTCTTCATAAGATAATTTACAATAAGCGGGTAAAGTTAACGGTTTCTCTATTTCTCGCAAAGAAGCAAAGAAAGCAAAGAAGCATAAGATTTTTGATTTTTGTGGAGAAAATCTCCTTGTTAATCAAAAAATCTTATGCTTCTTTGCTTTCTTTGCGCCTTTGCGTGCAACTTAGATGTGCAGTTTGGCTTTTTTGCCCAGCAGTTCGTCTACTGTTTCCTGGTACATTTCGTCTGGTACGCAGCAGTCAACCGGGCAAACAGCAGCGCATTGCGGCTCTTCGTGGAAGCCCTGGCACTCTGTACATTTATTTGGAACGATATAATATGTATCAACACTGAGCGGAGCGTTTCTTTGATCGGCGTCCATTACTGTGCCATCCATCAACGTGTAAGCACCTTTTACTGAAGTGCCATCGGCAATAGCCCATTCAACACCACCTTCATATATCGCATTGTTGGGGCATTCTGGTTCGCAGGCGCCACAATTAATACATTCGTCTGTTATCTTAATTGCCATAGAGTAAACTTTTTGATTAAGTAGTAAGCCATTAATTTTGTGCAACAAAAATAAAATTTTATCGGTTTAATAGGACATTTATTTATAATAGTTTCATGAATATATCAGAAAAAGAAGCCGCTTTAGTACGCCTGGGCCAGTATTTAACGGAAAACAGCCCTGAATTGAACACTGTAAAAGAGAGAGCTTTCCATGCAAACGGCTGGTTCATCCCCTCTTTTATCGATCAGTCGCTGAGCAATATCCACCGTTATTTCCTGTCGCCAGCGCCGCTAAAGGAATGGATTGCTACCTATCCGCGCCTGCAGGAGCCGGTAACTCCCAGGAAAGTAGGTATTGTTGCGGCAGGAAACATTCCCCTGGTAGGCTTCCAGGACTGGCTTTGCGGCTTTATGAGCGGGCATCATATCAAAATGAAGCTATCGGGCAAAGATGAAGTTCTTATGCGCCATATCATCGAAAAGATGGAAGAATGGTACCCGGAGATCAAAGGGCAGACAGAAATACTGGATACCCTGAAGAACTGCGACGCCTATATCGCCACCGGCAGTAACAACTCTGCCAGGTATTTTCACTACTATTTCTCCAAATACCCTCATATTATCAGGCATAACCGCACTTCAGCCGCCGTGCTCACAGGCCAGGAAACACCCGGAGACCTGGACGCCCTGGCAGATGATATCATGCTTTATTTCGGGTTGGGTTGCCGGAACGTTACGAAGCTTTATGTACCGGCCAACTACGATTTCCAGCCACTGTTAAAGGCATTGGAAAAATATAACTACCTGCTGGATCACCACAAATACAAGAACAACTACGATTATAACCTCGCTTTACTGCTGCTGAATAACGCCGTTTATATCACCAATGGCCTGATACTCCTGCAGGAAGCCACCTCCCTGTTCTCGCCTTTAAGCGTCCTGAATTACGGGTACTATGCCGATATGGCACAGTTGCAACAGGAGCTGAGCGGCGACGACTCGTTGCAATGCCTGGTCGGCAAGGACTTCACTCCTTTCGGCTACGCCCAGCAACCCTCCCTGATGGACTACCCCGACGGCGTGGATACGCTTCATTTCCTCCTCGCTTTATAATTTTCACGCAGAGGGGCTGCGTGAAAACAATAACAAATTGTCGGGAATACTTGTTATTATGACATGTTAACTGCCAGTAATGTAGGTCGTATTTAAGGCTCATTTAACGATTCATCTAAAAATGTGTTAAAGTGATTACGCCCTCTTGCGTTTAGATAAACGCAGCAATTAAATTTGTATCAAAGGCATGTAAATTGATGATATGCTGATGTTATTATCTATAAATTTATTGTCACAAGCAAACACACTATAATATGAAATTCAAGCAAATTGTTACGACAGTACTAATTAGCGTTGTAACTGCCGCTGCGTCCATATTTGTGTATGGCAGGTATATCCAGGAAAGGCGGCCAATAGTGGTTCAGAATGAATCCGGTATCCCTGTAAACTACGCCAGGTATATGCCTGGAACTGAAGGAAATGCAAATGCGACCCCTCCATCAGATTTCACGATTGCAGCAAAAGCCGCCGTACCAGGCGTAGTCCATATCAAAACTAAGATCAATCCAAGGCAGATCAACAGCCCCAACAGGCAACGCAGTATCTTACAAGACTTGTTCGGAGACGAGTTCTTTGGCGACGAGTTTAACGGAGGAGGAGGCGGCCGCAGGTACTATATCCCAGGCCAGATGGCTTCCGGTTCGGGCGTACTGATCTCACAGGATGGTTATATCGTAACCAACAACCACGTGGTAGCGGATGCCGACGAGATCACCGTAGCCCTGAGCAGCGGAAACAAGGTTTACAAAGCCAAACTGATTGGCGCCGACCCAAGCACCGACCTCGCAGTTATCAAGATCGACGCTACCAACATGCCTTACCTTGTATATGGTAACTCAGATAATGTGGATATAGGCCAGTGGGTATTAGCAGTTGGTTATCCATTAAACCTGGATGCTACCGTAACTGCCGGTATCGTAAGTGCCAAATCCCGTTCTATCGGTATCAATAAATCCAGCAGCGGAAGGGTAAATACAGCCATCGAGTCATTTATCCAGACAGATGCTGCAGTAAACCAGGGTAACAGTGGTGGCGCATTGGTGAATACTGCCGGCGAACTGGTAGGTATCAACTCTGCAATTGCTTCTCCAACAGGTTCTTATGCCGGTTACTCTTATGCTATCCCGGTAAACCTGGTGAAGAAAGTAGTGAACGATATCGTGAAATACGGTAATGTCCAGAGGGCTTACCTGGGCGTGCGTTATGCGCCTAACTCAGTGATCGCCAATATGTCGGACGAACAGCTGAAAGAAGCAGGCATCAGAAGAGATGTGCCAGGCGTACAGGTTACAGATGTAATGCCTAACAGCTCCGCAGCGGCAGCCGGTATCAAACCAGGCGACGTTATCACTGCTGTAAACGGCGTGAAAATACCAACTACAGCCCAATTAGGCGAACAGGTTGCCCGTTACAAACCAGGCGATAAGATCAGCCTAACTTACATCCGCGATAATAAGGAGTATACTGTCAATAACGTGATCATGAGGAACCTGAAGGGCAATACCGACCTGGTAAAGCTCACCACCATTGACAGGCTGGGCGCGGATCTTTCAGACCTGAGCAAGGAACAATCAGCCCGGTTAGGGATCAACGGAGGCGTGTTGGTAAATGATATCGGAAACGGTATCCTGAAAAAACAAACCTCAATGATGCCAGGATTCGTAATACTGAAAGCCGGCAGCACTACTATCAATAATGTAGATGACCTGAGCAGCGCACTGGAAAAACAGAAAAGCCTGAGATTAACAGGTTTCTATCCTGAAAGAGGCGCTGACATTTACTACTATAACATCAATACAGGATCAGGCGCTACTGAAAACCTGTAATACACAAGAATATTCCCAAGAAATTAAAAGGCCCGCTCCTTTCCGGAACGGGCCTTTTCCATTAAGTCATGCATGCATTGCCTGGATAAACGGTGTATGCAATCAGCCATATCTATGAAAACCCATAATTAAAATAATATAAGTATATGATATTCTTTCACAGTATCTCGTGAGTGATGTAATTTGGTTAGGGAAAGAGAGGATTAAGGGGTTCAACGTGTCATGCAGTGCGCGGAGAATGCCGGGGATCAAATAAAAAGGGCCCTCTCAAAACTGAGACAGCCCATCCTAAATTATTAGCAATAAAATCTTTATAGGTTGATGACTCCTTTTAACTGGGTAAAGAATTCATCTTTTTTCCTTGAAGAGATAGGAATATTTTTCTGATCGCTCATGACTACTGCCGTTCCCAGGCCTTTGATAATTTTCACGATATGGTGAATATTGATCAGGAAGGATTTATGAACACGGTAGAATCCTTTATCAGACAGCATTTCCTCGTATTCTTTCAACGACTTGGAAATGAGATGAGATACGTTATTGATGAGTTGGATCTTCGTATAACTATCGAATGCTTCGCAATAAATGATGTCTTTCAGGTCTATCACGTTATACCCGTCGTTTACTGGTATAACGATCTTGGAGAAAGCGTTATCATTGTTTTTCACATAGTCTTTAAGTATAGACGCCAGTTCATTCAACCGCCCTTTTTTGCTCTTTTTCACTTTTTCCAGCGCGTCTTCCACTTCGCTTACTTTGATAGGTTTCAGCAGGTAATCTAACGCGGCAAACTTAATAGCCTGCAAAGCATATTCCTGGAAAGCAGTGATGAATATAACTTCGAAATTCAGCACAGGGAACATTTCCAGCAACTGGAAGCCGTTGTGCGGAGGCATTTCAATATCCAGGAAAAGAACATCAATGGGGTTATTCTTAATCATTTCTGCCGCCTCATTAATATTTTGCGCCTCCCCGACAACTGTTACATCTTTGCAATAGTTCTCGAGAATGTTTCGTAAAATATGGATGTTGCGGACTTCATCGTCTACAATGGCAGCTTTAATATTACTCATAACATCTTAACAATGGGAATCAGAATTTCAACTAAGGTACCTTCCTTATTGCCGAAACCAGATTTAAATTTATCAATAATTTCTAACTTTCCAACACTTCCATTAAAAGATTTTATTATCTGCAAGCGCTCCTTAATCACACTCAACGCGGTAGATTCGTGCTTGATCAGCCTTGAACTTTTAATGCTGTTTGATTTGTCCCAACCTATTCCGTCGTCGTCTACCGAGCAGTATAGGAGGTCATCCACTATTTCCAGCCTGATTTCCAGGTAACCGCTGATGCTCTTCGGCGCCAACCCATGTTTGATCGCATTCTCAACAATCGGTTGGATGATCATTGGTGGGATATAGATGGTATAGTCTTTTAGTGCATCTTCCAGGATAAATTTATAGGTAAATGAATGTGCAAACCTGATCTTTTCCAACTCCAGGTACCGGGTCAGGAATGCGATCTCTTCTTCCAGAGATATATATGATTTGCGCGAATTATTCAGCATTTGCCGCATCAAAGTGGCAAAGTCCGATAAAAAGTTCAGCGCCTGTTTTTCTTCTTTTTCCAGGATCAGGTGCTGTACTGAATTCAGCGAATTGAAAATAAAATGAGGATTCATCTGATTTGTCAATGCTTTCGCTTCCAGCTCGGCGATCCGCCGGTTGTATTCAGTCTTTCTTTTCTCTGCTTGTTTAATCCTTCTTACTATATAACGCAAAACGCATAACACCAGCAGCAAACCTGCCAGCAGCAAGATACCCCGTGACCACCATTGCTGGTACCATCGCGGGAGGATCGAAACATCCAGGCTTAAGGTTTTAGACCAGTCGCTCTTATACTTCCTGGCCCTCACCATTAGTTTATAGTTACCCGGCTGCAAATCAGGGAACGGGATAATGTTGGACATAGTGGTCACCCATCCGCTGGTTGTATCTCCCGAAAAATTATACTGGTACTCGACCAGGTCAGGTAAATCAAAGACTATAGTTCCGAATTCGGCTTCAAAAGAGGCTTTTCGGATGTAAAGATGAGCAAAATTATTGACTGCTAAAAATGTACTGTCGCCATACCTGATATTATTTAAGTAAATAACCGGAGGAACGGTATCTACCGGTATATGGTCGGCATTAAAATAGCATAGCCCGTTGGAAGTGGCTATATATAAAGTATCATTATCTGCAAACACACCCCTGATATCGTCCGACATTAGTCCGTCGTTGGACGTAATGTTCCTGGTAATACTTTGTTTTTTAACGTCGATAACCGAAACGCCGTGGTTGGTAGCTGCATAGAGCCTGCCTACCCCGTCGTAATACAATTGCTGGCAGATATCGCTGGCCAGGCCTTCCGCGGAAGAAAGATGATTGCTGAGCCTATCGTTCTTCATCACGTAAATGCCTTTATCACTGGTTCCTATCCACAGTTCGCCGTTGATCCACTTCAGGTCTTTGATGCTTAGTTTCCGTAAGGTATCTGTGCCGGCAGGCATGAGTTTCCGCTGGTTATCCACGCAGAAATAAAGCCCGTTATTGGTACCTACATAATAAGCAGAATCGTTAATGCTGGCAATGGAAGTAACCAGTACATCCAGGTCGCCTATCGTATAGTCGTTCAGTGCAATAACCTGGTTCTTGGCGGCTACACGAATTTTGCCGCCAGGGGTGATATCTACTTCCTTCAGCATTCTGATAGGTTGCTGGCGCGACCACTTATAGGTAAGGGTATTGAAATTAAGCAGCCCGTTATCGGTGCCTATCACCACATTATCGTTGCCGTAGGGCTGAATGGTAAGGATGCTGTTACGCCCCCGCGTGGTATCCAGCGTAAACTGGCGTATTTTGTTATTGGCGTCCAGGGTGTTGAGCACGCCTGCATTTTGTCCTATCAGCAGCAGATCATTTTTCTTGTCTTTATAAATGCTGAAGATAGAGTGAGAATAAAGACCGTTGGTGTTATTGAGATAGCTGAAATAGAAATTTTTATACGGGATATGATATACGCCGTCGCCGAACGTACTGATCCAGATGTTGCCGTCCCTGTCTTTCAGCAGGGAGGTGATATAGTGATTATCCAGCAGGCGGATCACGTTATGTTGCCCTTTGAAATATCCTTTCAGGAAGTAGAGCGCTCTTTGAGTGCCTATCCAGAGGTTATCGCCATCCAGGCACATATGGCTGATATCATCGTTAATGCCCCAGTCGGAACCTTTAAAAAAGGCGATAGCGTCTTTAGATGTATAGGAATACAGGGTATTTTTCAGGATCACTACGATATGTGTCCTGATCCGCTCGAGGAACGCGGCATCTTCGAATGCGCCGGGAGGTGCGGAAAAGACCTGTTGATTGGGATTGGTAGGATCGTTCAGGCTTTCGAGATGGAAAGATGATTGAAGCGGATGAAAAATGCTGTCGTTCCGCATTGGGAAAAACAGGTCGGCGCCTGAAGCGCCCAGTTTGTCGTAGGTGGTTTTTTGCCCGTTATACTGGATGATCCGGTTGTTGGTGTTGAGGAACCAGATATATCCGCCGCCTCCTTCGAAGGCATATTGCATGTAATGGCTCCTGTTGTTGAAGATCAGGGAGCTGTCGTTGTCTTCACTATGGATAAGGGATTTATCGTAAAATGATAGCTTGCCGTTCAGGGTAAAGAACCATACGCGTCCTTTGGAATCGGCAGCCAGTTTAATGACCTCGTTATCTGTAAGGCCATCTTTTTTAGTGTAATTCCTGAAGCGTTTTCCATCAAACTTGCTTACGCCGGTGGGAGTGGCGAACCAAATAAACCCGTTTTTATCCTGCACGGCAGCATAAACAGTTGCATTGGCCAGGCCGTCTTTCACGTTGTAGTTGCGGATCATGAGGCCCTGGGCAAGCGATCCGGTAACGAAACAGAAGAAGGCCAAACCCGATATGAATAAATAACGGATAAAGGGCATTGGGCTAATTTAATGGTTTATAGGGAAAAATAAACATCCTTTATAAGATCAGGAATTTATTGAAACCGATTTCAATAAATTCCTGATCTTTTTATGTCTGTTTGTCGAAGCAAGTCTCCTAGTATGCCCTTGCAAACAATACTCTTTCTTTACTTGGTTTACCGGTTAAGATACACTTTCCTTCTTCCTGTGGATTGTTCAGTGGAATACAGCGGATGGTAGCTTTAGTGCGGTCTTTGATCTGTTCTTCTGTTTCGGCGGTACCGTCCCAGTGTGCAGATACAAAGCCTCCTTTTTCATCCAGTACTTTTTCAAACTCTTCCCAGGTATCAACACGTGTGATATGGCTATCACGGTATTGTTTGGCTTTATCGTACAGGTTTTGCTGGATCTGGTCCAGCAGGTTTTGGATATTGCCTGCGAGTCCTTCCAGCGGTAAGGTCATTTTTTCTTTGGTATCGCGGCGGGCCACTTCCACTACCTGGTTTTCCAGGTCGCGGGCGCCAACGGCTATACGAACAGGCACCCCTTTCATTTCGTATTCAGCGAATTTCCATCCGGGGCGGTTATTGTCGTTATCGTCGTATTTCACGCTGATGCCGGCGCTGCGCAGGGTTTTCACTATCTCCATCACTTTTTCGTCGAGTCCGGCTTTCTGATCGGCCCCTTTATAGATAGGCACGATCACAACCTGGATCGGAGCGATCTTCGGAGGGAGAACAAGTCCCTGGTCGTCGCTGTGCACCATGATAAGGCCGCCGATGAGACGTGTTGAAACGCCCCAGGAGGTAGCCCATACATAATCGAGTTTATTTTCCTTGTTGGAGAACTGAACGTCGAACGCTTTGGCGAAGTTCTGGCCCAGGAAGTGGCTGGTGCCGGCCTGCAGGGCTTTACCATCCTGCATGAGCGCTTCGATGCAATAGGTATCTACTGCACCGGCGAATCTTTCGCTGGGCGATTTCACTCCTTTCACTACCGGTACTGCCATATAGTTTTCGGCGAAGTCGGCATACACTTCCAGCATCTGGCGGGTTTCTGCGATCGCTTCGTCGGCGGTTGCGTGGGCGGTATGGCCTTCCTGCCAGAGGAATTCAGCCGTTCTCAGGAAGAGGCGGGTACGCATTTCCCAGCGCACTACGTTTGCCCATTGGTTGATGAGCAGCGGCAGGTCGCGGTACGACTGGATCCAGTCTTTATAAGTATTCCAGATAATAGTTTCAGAAGTTGGGCGAACGATGAGTTCTTCTTCCAGTTTTGCTTCCGGGTCTACCACTACCCCGCCGCCATTGGGGTCGTTTTTGAGGCGGTAATGGGTTACTACGGCGCATTCTTTAGCGAAACCTTCGATGTGATCTGCTTCTTTACTCAGGAAGCTTTTAGGGATGAACAGCGGGAAGTAGGCATTCTGGTGGCCGGTCTCTTTAAATTTGCGGTCAAGCACATCACGCATGGCTTCCCACAGGGCAAAACCGTATGGTTTAATGACCATGCATCCGCGAACGGCAGAATAGTCTGCCAGTCCGCCTTTCAGGACGAGGTCGTTATACCATTTCGAATAGTCTTCCGAACGAGCTGTAATCTCTTTACTCATAAAATTTTTTACTTATTTATATATCTATGCTTTATAGCCGTTTTAATTCAAATTATCCAGCATAAAATAAAGCCATTCGCCCTTGTCAGAAAGGTTGAATTGGCTTAATTTTTGACCTTACTATGTAAGAAAAAAATGCCACAAACATAGATGAAAAACATAACTGTGCAAATAGTTATCACAAAATAATATGGGAAGAAAGGGCATTCTGTAACATTATTACCCTATTATCCGTTAAAAAATAGTAAATTTACTCAACGAATCACGCTTAAAATATATTTAAATGAAGCCTATATTATACGTTGGATTGGCAGCATCACTCGCTCTGGGGGCGTGCGCCAGTACATATAAAACGGCTCAGACTCCGGATGATGTTTACTACTCTCCACGTCAGCAGCAACGTACCTATGCCTCCAGTGACGGTTCTAATGGCAACAGCAGGCAGGACGAGAACGCAAGTTACGTTCAGGCCGCTGACGAAGAAGGATCGTATGTAACTTACCAGGATGAAGATCAGGGTGATTATCAACGTCGTTTAAACCGTTTTGGCGATAATGCCAATAGCTATTCCGGTGGTTACTGGGATGGTTATAACGCAGCATCCAATTTATATTTCAACAGTTTTTACGGTGGCGGTTTAGGATGGGCATACAGTCCTTTCAACAGCTGGTATGGTAACAGTTTCAGCCTTGGTTTTGGTTGGGGTAGTGGTTTCTATCGTCCATGGGGCTCTTTCGGCCTTGGTTTAGGATATGGATGGGGTTACCCATATGTGGGCAGCTACTGGCCTGGTTATTACAGCTATTACCCAGCTTATTACAACCCGTATTACGGCGGTGGCTGGATCCACGGCGGCGGATATTATTCTTCATACCGTTCTCCTTCATATGGCCCTGTCAGAAGCGGCAACGAAAGGATCATTACCAGGAGTCCTTCAGGTTACACCAGGGGTAATACCGGTGGCAACGTAGGAGGTAATGGTTATGTACGTCCTGCAAGAGGAAGCTTCCAGCCTAGTGGCAGCAACGGCGGTTATACTCCAAGCGCGGCAGAAAGACCACGCAGGATCTTCCAGCAATCTCCAAGCGAGCGTCCGGTAGTGACCCGTCCTGCCAACAATTACAATGGCAGCAATAACAGCAACAATACCTACTCTCGCCCTCAGCGGGTTGAATACAGCAGACCTGTTCAGCAGAGCGCTCCGGTTTCAAGACCAAGTTATTCTCCCAGCCCAAGTCCTAGCGGCGGCGGCGGTGGCGGTTACAGCCGTCCTGTCAGAGGAGGTCGTTGATAAAAGCACTTCAAGATAAGCGTAGCCTAAAAACTACGCTTATTTTTTATCTTCACACACGTTTTATACTGATAGCACGTTATACCTATCTTTAAACATCTATTTTAGCCTGCAAAGCAACCATTTTTTGAATATGAATAAGAGACTTTTTCCTCTTTTAGGAGGGCTGTTCCTATCTGCTACGGCCATGGCCCAAAGTTCCAACGATGCTTTACTGTATTCACCTATGCAGCCGCATGGAACTGCCAGAACCCAGGCATTAGGTGGTGTCGGAGCCGGATTAGGAGGCGATTACTCTTCCGCCCATATTAACCCTGCCGGTATAGGAATTTTTAAAACCGGTGAATTCTTTATCTCTGCAGGAGTGGGAATCACCAACAATACTTCCAACTATCTTGGCAACAACCAGCTGGATAACACCGGCAACCGCACAAATTTCCAGATCCCTAACATCGGGGTGATCTTTGCGACCAATTTTAACAGCGGGCCGGACAGATGGAATAACGTAACTTTTTCGTTAGGCGTAAACAGGCTGGCTAACTACAACAGCAAAATGGCCATAGCCGGCGTAAACGCAGTATCATCCTACAGCAATATCTGGGTAGAGCAATTGCAGGGAGCTTCCCTTAACTATTTTGAAGCCGGAGATCCTACCGGCGCCAGCCTTGGCTACCAGTCATTGCTGATAGATACCGTTCGCCAGGCAGGCGGAGGTTTAGGCGCTCTCAGTTTTGCAGATCCGCGAAGAAACCAGACAGATCCCCGCATCGGCCCATTGGAAGGTGTAACACAAAGGGGCACCTTAACTAAGGAAGGCGGAATGAATGAATACGCATTTGCAGTCGGCGGCAACTATGGCGATCGTCTTTATATCGGCGCCAGCGTTGTATTACCTTCTATCAACTATAAAGAAACTTTCTCCTGGTCAGAAGACGACAGGGCAGAAAATAACCAAAACAACTATTTTGGTTTCTTTGATTACAATAAATATCTAACCCGTACCGGTTTGGGTATTGGCGGTAAACTGGGCCTTCTTTATAAAGTTACCGACAGGTTCAGGCTGGGCGCAGCAGTTCATACGCCAACTTATTTTTCGATCCACGACAGTTATTCAGGAGACATTCATACCAACACCGAAAATTTCGGAGGCGAAACAACTGTTTATTCAGATCAACTGACCAACGATGGCGGTCCACAGTTGTTTGACTACAACTATGTTACGCCAATGAAGTTACTGGCAGGCGCCTCCTTCTTCTTCGGAGACCTGACCGACCCGAAGAAGCCGCAGGGCTTCATTTCCGCAGATTATGAATACGTGAACCAGGCTTCGGCGAAGTTCAAAATCAAGGACGACAGGCAGTACGAACGTATGCTGAACGATAATATCAGCGCTATTTACAAATCTGTATCGAACTTCCGTGCAGGGGCCGAGCTGAAACTGGCTTCGTTGTACGCCATCCGCGCAGGTTATGCGTATTACGGCAACCCTTACAGCAACGATTATTACAATGCAGGGGCCGACGGATCTACCAATGTATTCAGCGGCGGCGTAGGCGTACGTACAAAAGGATTATATGTAGACCTGACCTACAGCTATGCAGAATCTGCCTACAAATACCGTCCGTATACTACTGCCAATGCTGAAACCACGCCTGCAGCCGCAGCTGTGGACTACAACAGGAGCAACATCATGATGACTATCGGATTTAAATTTTAGTGTATAATTGGTTTAAAATAAGGAGGCTGTCTCTACCCGGAGATGGCCTTTTTTATTGAAGCAAATATCTCATCCTGCTGGCGGGGATCGAACCAGGTGATGGCAGGGTCTTTACGGAACCAGGTCAGTTGCCGTTTAGCGTATTGGCGGGTATGCGTTTTTATGTCGGTTACCGCCTGTTCCAATGTACAGTCGCCATCCAGGTATTTGAATATCTCGGAGTAACCTACTGTTCTTAATGCGTTATGATTGCGGTAAGGAAGAACAGCTCTCACTTCATCTACAAGTCCGGCTTCCATCATCAGGTCTACCCGGTGATGGATATTGGCATGCAGTTGTTCTTTGGGGAGGGTGATACCAATTTTGATGATGTTGAACGGGCGTTGAACAGGAGTCGCCAGCCTGAATTCCAGGATGGAGCGGCCGGTAGCCTCCAATACTTCAAGGGCGCGGATCAGGCGTTGGGGGTTTTGAGTTTCGGCCACTGCATAGAAGGCCGGGTCCCGCTGCTGCAGTTGTTCCTGCAACCAGGTAATACCGTGAGCGGCGTATTGTTCGTTGAGGAAGGTGCGGATGCCGGCAGGAATTTCCGGCATTTCATCTATCCCATCAGTAAATGCTTTGATATAAAGGCCTGTGCCGCCGCAAACTACGGCGATATCATTTTTTGAGAAGATCTCGTCTGCATATTGCAGGGCGAGTTTTTCGTAGAGGCCAGCGTTCACTTCCTCCTTAATACTATGCGAATTGATGAAATAGTGAGGTACGGCGGCCAGCTCTTCAGGCGAAGGTTTGGCGGTGCCGATGCTGATTTCCCTATAACATTGCCTGGAATCTGCTGAGATAACGGCAGTATTGAATAACTGCGCTATTTTAATGGAGAGGGCTGTTTTCCCGGAAGCCGTTGGGCCTGCAATAATGATCGCTGTTTTCTGCATACCGTAAAGCATTCCACCGCAGGAGACAGGCGCCTGCGGTGGAAAGTTATTTAGTAACTATCTTCATCTCCTCCAAACTCATCTCCTCCCATTGCATCACTTTCTTCTCCTTCTTCTCCCTCTTCACCATACCCTTCAGCATCCATACCTTCTTTATTGAGATCATATTTTTCTTCCATCTCAACAAGTTTGTCGCCAACCAGGCCTTTGGTGCCGTATTGGCTGGGCGCCAGACCTTCTTTCCGGACCACAGCGGGATAGGTGATCTTGCTGTTCTCGTCTTTGGATACGCCAATGAGTTCGACCAGGAATACCCAGTTTTTATTGAAGTCGTAGAGGTAGATGAATTTCTGGTTTGGATCTTTTACAGCGGCGCCGATAGGCGTTTCGGCCATCAGCAATGGTTCAGCCTTCCGGGGTTGGTTATCGGGTTCCAGAATGATTTCCCGGCCCCTTTGCCAGTTATCGTTGCTGCGGAAAAAGGTAGCTTTATGTTTTGAATCAAATTCGAATGCTTGCAGGATAGTTTGGTGAAAAACTAAAAACGTCTGATTCGGCTTAATGGCAATGTCTCTGTAGACACTCTCATCTTCTTCCCAGTAAACTCTGAATTTCAAAACCGGCATGACAAAAAGGTTATAAGTTATAATAATAGTTTAAACATTCCGCTTTTCTGACGGTATCAAATGAGTCAATATGCTGAATGCTATTTCTAAATTTACCCAAATTTATTTAACCGGACTTAGATTCAATTCTCCGGCTTTTTCCAGTAAATAAGCGTAGGCTGCGTCGTAGGTGTTGGGGATGATCCCATCGAGAATAGCTTCACGGATGGCATTTTTCAGCTCTCCAACTACTCTCCCGGGATTTAACCCAAAAGTTTCCATAATAATCTCGCCGGTTACAGGAGGTTGCCAGTTCCTGATCTTATCTTTTTCTTCTACCTCTTTGAGGCGTTTCCTCACCAGTTCGAAATTTTCGAGGTAACGTTTAACCTTAGCTTTATTTTTTGACGTGATGTCTGCTTCACATAACAACATCAAGGCTTCTATATCATCTCCGGCATCGAACAGTAATCTTCGTATGGCCGAATCAGTAATATTTTCTTTTGTCAGGCTGATAGGCCTCAGGTGCAATTCTACCAATTTCTTTACCAATTTCATTTTTTCGTTCATTGGCAATTTCAACCGGCTGAAAATCCTGGGCACCATTTTGCCTCCTACAGCATCGTGGCCATGGAAAGTCCAGCCATGACCAGGTTCAAATTTCTTGGTAGCAGGTTTGCCTATATCGTGCAGCAGCGCCGCCCATCTTAACCACAGATCTTTTGTATGAGCTGAGATGTTATCAATTACCTGCAAGGTATGATAAAAATTATCTTTATGCCCCTTTCCTTCATACATCTCCACTCCTACCAGGTCTACCATCTGCGGAAAAATGATTTTCAGCAGCCCGGCCTTATACAATAAATCCAGCCCCACAGAGGGTTTGGCAGAGAGCATGATCTTGTTCAGCTCATCCGTGATCCGCTCCTGTGAAATAATCTTTATGCGGTCTGCATTTTCTTTAATCGCGTTAAATGCAACCGGGTCGATTGTGAACTGCAACTGGGAAGCGAACCGTATGGCCCTCATCATCCTTAACGGATCATCGCTGAATGTTTGCGCGGGAGCCAGCGGAGTTCTGATCAATTTGTTATCCAGGTCGCTGATGCCGTCGAATGGGTCAATCAGCGTGCCATAATCGGCGTCTCTCAGGCTGATGGCCATTGCATTGATGGTGAAATCGCGGCGGTTCTGGTCATCTTCCAGTGTACCGGCAGTTACTTCCGGGTTGCGCGACTCCTGGCGGTAGCTTTCTTTCCGGGCGCCTACGAACTCAATTTCCAGGTCATTGTATTTTACCTGAGCAGTGCCATAAGTTTTGAAAAAACTTACAGGGATCTTATTACCCAAACTTTCTGCCACTTTATGTGCAAGAGCGATACCGTCTCCCACACAAACAATATCCATGTCTTTTGTTCTTCTTCCTAAAAGCTTATCCCGCACGAATCCCCCGATCAGAAACGCCGGGACGCCCAGATCCTGGGCCGCCAGGGCAATCTTTTCGAGCATTTTTCTTTCCTGCAGGGAACAGGGTATGTCCAATGGCTTGCTACTGATCATATTAATTTTTTATTCCTTTCGCTGAAAATCAGGGCGCAAAGGTAATATAAACATTTTTAATCCCTGATGACAGAGATGGTTCCATCGGCAGCTATCCTGATAATCCGGGACGCGGCATGGGGCGACTCATCGTCCTGCCGGTATTTTACCACGTAGTCTACCCCCGCCCTGATGGGTTCACTTACCTGGCCGAAATTGGCCGGGGAAGGTTGTCCGCTGATATTGGCAGAAGTGGACACCAACGGCTTGCGCAGGCGTTTGATGAGGTGGCGGCAGAATGTATCCTGTACGATGCGGATAGCTACGCTTCCATCTTCGCTGATCACATTTGGGGCCAGTCCGAGCGCCCCTTCGTAAATAACGGTAGTGGGGCGTTCAAAGCCGGAAAGGATGTCAATGATATCGGGCCTTGGGTTGGCTACATAATGCAGCAGGTCTTTTGCGTCTGCCAGCAAGATCACCAGGCTTTTGCTTTCACTGCGTTGTTTGAGGGAAAAAACCTTTTTTACAGCTTTTTCATCTGTGGCATCGCAGCCGATCCCCCAGATCGTGTCTGTAGGATACAGGATCAGTCCCCCGTTCCGCAGAACGGCAAGGGCGGCTGTGATATCTTCTTCAAAAATTTCCATTGTACATTTTTATTTCAGTTCCCTGTAGACCTGCATCATGGCTGCGGCGCATTTCGACGGAGTAAAGCGCTGCGCATGTAGGATGCCTTTCTTTCTCAGATCGGCGGCCAGGTCGGGGAAGTTGATGATTTGTTGCATAGCCTGGGCAATGGAGGAAGGTTGCAGCGGGTCTACGTACAGGGCTGCATCCCCGGCGGTTTCGCTGAAACAGGAGCCGGTAGAGGTGATCACCGGCGTACCGCTCCACAATGCTTCCAGGATCGGTATTCCAAACCCTTCAAAAAGAGAAGGATAAAGCAGGGCGGCTGCTCCCTGGTATAATAAAGGTAATTCTTCATTTTCTAAACGGGAATGCTCGTTGAGGAAAATAACCCTATCTGTCAGCTGGTGAGCCGAGAGGTATTGTTTTACTTTCTCCTTGTATTTCTTCCCGCTGCCTAAAACCACAAGCGGTACGTCCAGCCGGCCTTTCAGCTCATTCATGGCGGTTACGATCCCCAAGAGGTTCTTTCTTTCTATCAATGAACCAACGTACAGGAAATATTGGCCGGGGAGCTGGTAACGCTGCCTGAATGCCGCAATTTCGCCTGTTGGTCTCAATGTTTCGAAAATAGGGTCGCAGCTTTGGTATACTACCCTGATCTTTTCTTCCGGCACCTGGTAATAGGTAACCAGGTCGTCTTTTGTTTGCTGGCTGATGGCCACAACCAGGTCGGCATATTTGCAGGCATACCTGGCTTTGCGCCTGTAGGTAAGCACATCTATAGGATTGTATTGCTGCGGGTAGCGTTCGAAGATCAGGTCGTGCATGGTCACCACTGATCTGACGCGGGTAGTATGGATGCCAAAGGGCAGTTCATGGCTGAGGCCATGGAATATATCCAGCTGGTACCTGTCCAGGTCTTCCACTATCCAGCGGCTTCGCCAGATGGATTTCAGCCATTTGTGAATTTTTTTTCCCGGTAAGATTACGGGCAGGTTGGTAGGGTACATATTTGTTTGCCTGGGGGCGAACAGCAGGTACTCCTCTCCCGGGAAATCGGTTGCCAACGAAGATATGAGGGTCCGGCTATAGTTGCCTAACCCCGTGTTATTTTGAAAAGCGCGTTTGGCATCGAATCCAATTTTCATACGATTATTTTCGTCTGAGAAGCTGCGAAAATAAGGAAACCGGGAGATTTTGCTATGTTGTTATTCGTAATTTCCCGTTTCAGATATTATGTTTGCAAAAAAAAGCACATGGATTTACAACAACAAATACAGGCTGCCTGGGCTGATCGCGGCCTTTTACAGGAAACGCAGTACTCAGACGCAGTTAAAGCGGTAATTGAAGCAGTAGACAAAGGAAATCTGAGAGTAGCTGAACCTACTGCTAACGGATGGCAGGTGAATGAGTGGGTGAAGCAGGCGATATTGATGTATTTTTCTATTCAGCCAATGGAGACTATGACACTGGCTCCATTTGAGTTCTATGACAAAATGAGGCTGAAATCCAACTATAAAGAATTGGGCGTTCGGGTAGTACCGCATGCAGTAGCGCGTTATGGCGCTTATATTGCGAAAGGATGTATCCTCATGCCTTCTTACGTTAATATTGGCGCGTATGTAGATGAAGGAACAATGGTAGACACCTGGGCTACCGTAGGTTCCTGCGCGCAGATAGGCAAGAACGTTCACCTGAGCGGCGGCGTTGGTATTGGCGGCGTATTGGAACCATTACAGGCCAGTCCTGTTATTATTGAAGACGGTTGCTTTGTTGGTTCCCGTTGTATCGTTGTAGAAGGCGTGGTAGTAGAGAAAGAAGCGGTATTGGGCGCTAACGTGGTATTGACCCAATCCACCAAGATCATAGATGTGAGCGGCCCTACTCCTATCGAGTATAAAGGCCGTGTACCGGCTCGCAGCGTAGTGATCCCGGGTACTTATACCAAGAAATTCCCGGCTGGCGAATACCAGGTTTCCTGCGCGCTGATCATTGGTCAACGCAAACCATCTACCGATCTGAAAACCAGTCTGAATGACACTTTACGTGAATTTAACGTAGCTGTATAAATGTATTTTTGGGTTTGTAAGAGAGCGGGGTGTGATGCCTCGCTCTTTTTTTATTTTGAAAAAAATTTGGCAAATTAAAATAAAAAATTACCTTTGCAATCCCTTTACAAAAGGACCTGGATGCCCAGATGGCGAAATTGGTAGACGCACTGTGTTCAGGTCGCAGCGCCTGCAAGGGTGTGCTGGTTCGAATCCAGTTCTGGGCACGAAAGCCTCTATAAATCAAATGATTTACAGAGGCTTTTCTTTTCTTTATTAAATCCCATTTTTGGGGATCAATAATTAAGCCTCCGTTAGAAATGAGTTTTATGAGGGAAATCGGCCCACACTTCCTTTTACAATTGAATTATGCTCCCACGACATTAACTTCCGGTTAACGCTTATCATTTTTTCTTTATTTAATTTTCATGTTATCCATTTAATATGATATTGGAATACTAATGTATAATCGCTCCAACAATCGTTATTCAATGAGCTTCCGCAGTTTATTGAGCAAAACCAGCAGCAAGTATTTTTACATGCTAACAACACGCTTACCGCACTTTCCTGGAAAATTGGTCATCCATTAATGATGAAATCTTGAAAAATAGACGGGCGGAGTATGCAAAACAAATCGTGTCGACACTGTCGACACAATAAAAAAGGCAATACTGAAAAAACTTCGGGATAAGGAATTTAAGGAGAATAATGCAGTTTGCCGAGCAATTCAAAACCTGGAGACAATCCTACCACTATCCCAACAGGTGAGTTGGTCCGCTTTTGCCCATTATTTGGACACATAATTGACACACAACATGACATACGAAAATTATCTCCTCTTTCCTCAACTATAAAGAATATAATCGAAACCTTTCAACCTATTTCTGAAAATCTAAATTGCTTATAATATTCATTCTTCCTTTTAAATTTATTAATAGAATTCAGCACAAGAACTTGCCAAGATTGTAAATCATTTGAATACCCCCTGAAGCATAATCACCGCCTCCTCGTTAGAGGCATCCAGGTCAACAGCATGCTCAACTTCCTTTCTTGCCTCATCCCGTTTACCTGCTGCCAGCAGCGATTTGCCAAGTAAGTAATGAAGATAAGACGACCTTGGAAAATCTTGCAACCCCCTATTACAAAGAGATATGGTTTCCGGACCGCGATTCAATTGCCCCATCAGAGAAACTGCGCTGATCCAGTCTTTTTCCGTAAAATGCTTTTCGTCGATCAATGATTTCATACGCGGTTCGTCTTTCAATAAGTAGAAAGCGGGTAAATTTTCTTTCCATTTTGGGTTGGCTGCCAGGGCAGCCCGGATAACATCCACGGCTTTGGAGGGCTCCTTTAATAGCAGGTAGGCCAGGGCCACTTTGCTTTGTATCCCGTTCCAGCCTTTTACCATGCGCTCCGCTTCCGCCAGGCGCGATTTTCCCAAAGCAACATTTCCCATATTGATCGCGTTGATCGCCTGGTTCAACATAATCCTTCCATAATGGAAATTCAGTAAGCGGGTTAATTCCTCAAACGGGTCTGTTGAATTGTCGACCCTCAGGTCGATGTTATTATACCACTCGTTGTTGGCGCCTTTGACCATGAGTGCTGCAGATTGCTTGCCCTGGATTTGTCCGCCGGCCCGTTGACCCGCTGTTAATGCGGCGAGCAGCCGCTGACCGAGCGTTCCATTAGTTTGCTCGAAGGCAGAAACGATGGCCTGAAGTACTTTGTCGCCAAGTTGGTTTCCCATGGCCACGCAATTTTTACCTTTTAATGTCCCTGCAAAACCTGGCTGATATTTCCAGGCAGCGCCGGTGAAAGCAAATGTAAAACCGTTCCTATCAATGCCCGATACCTGCCTGAGATACCGCTCAGCGTCTTCCTGCATCGTATATTCTATGGCCTGCTGAATCGTTTTGCCCTGCTTTAACTGCTCAAATCCTTCGATGGCATACTTCGGTTCTGTTTCTGCAATCACTGAAAAAGCCCCCAGTCCCGGCTGTATGTAAATCGTGGAATTTCCGACATAAATATTGTTCGTGGCAACAGCGACACCCCATTCCTTCGCAACGGAATCAAATGCTACAATGGAAAAAGTGGTATTGATATTCTTGCCGCTAACAAGGGATGGTAAATTCTGAGCGGTCGTATGAAGGGAAAAAAATAAAAAAAGGGGAATAAACAATATTCTCATCGGTTGCAGGTTTATTGGGCAATTTAATTATGTACGAATCTAAATAATACAAGATAAGACCAGACTGCCCAAAGCATGTGCAAGCCTGTCCGAATCTCCACAGAAAGATATACAATTTATTATCATACCGGCAAGGATAAACGCCCGATCACCCGGCAACCGGTTTGGGCATAGCATCCATTAACGAGAACCATGTGGTTACTTTTATCAAGGTATCTCTTTTAGTCGTATTTTAGATTCGGGATGAAAAATGGCGAGTACCTTTCCGGTTAGCCGTTATTCTTTCAATTCATGTTATATTCAATGTGCAAACGCCTGATCACCCGCTTTGCGCCAAGTACGAATTATGCAAAACAGATACATACCCGGCATCCGGACTTTATTAACCTGGCTTTTATTCAGTTTAACCATGACCGGTAGCGGACAGGCTTCCGGAAACACATATTGGAAATTGTCGAACTTAAAAAGAGTGGATGGCAAGGCAATGTATGGCGCTACCCTTTCCATGATGGAACATGCTGCCGAGCGCAATCCTTATTTTATAAAGGAAGGCGACCGGCTAACTTTCAGCTATCCTCAAAAGAAATCTATCACCCTAGCGGAATTCATAACAATGACCGGCGAAAAAGCCGGACCTGGCGCAGCAGCCGCAGGCTTCAACAATACTTATCTTGATTCGATCACGGGTATCGAAGTTTCCGAAAGCAAACTGGTCGTTCATTTCGAATACTTCGGTACGCTGGACAATGACAAACGGTTCGTAGCTGAATACAAACTTATAACCCCCGAACAATACGCGAAAAGAGTGGAGGCCGATATACAGGAAGAAAAGGTAAGAGAGGGAGCAAAGCAACGGTTCCTGGAAACATACAAACAAAGGGCTGCCTGGAAGCAACCCTCAACAACAGGCGCGCTCAAAGAAATTGTACTGCAAGGCAGTTTGGGTTCTATTACCCTCCTGGCGCCCAAAGGATATGACGTACGGGAATCGGGCGACTTTGAGGTGCATCGATTTGGCCCCTTCGATGCCGGTACCTTCTCACACAACAACGTCTTCAAGCTATACCAGGAACCTTCAACCAATACGGAGGCTACCTGCTTCGTAGTACCCGCTGAAGGCCGTACATTTAACCTGCAGGAATATATCAACAGCAAAGAACGCTATATCGTGGAGCAGGAAGGCAACGGTTTTTATGCTATCGAACCTGAATATGACGAAGACACGAAAGAGGTGAGCATTGAAAATCATATTTTTTTCCGGTATTTCGTAAAGGGCGACCGGGTTATTTTCGTCATGGCCGAAACCGATGAAGAACCCAAAGCATCGGAATTGTATCGCTTCATGCAGCAACTCCGGCTAAAATAAGCAATGAAATACTCTCCCTGGTTGCCCGGACTGTAAAAAGCAGCAACGAGCCTGATTGAAAGCGACCAAGCAACATATCATATATCAATTTCTCAACATCATTCTTTTGCAATTGATAAGATATTTGAGCATTGATATCAGGCCGTGATATTCGGTTCCTTTGCGAAATATCCATCAAACAAAAAGTGATAAATGGAATATGGCTGAGCAGGCATATCTTCTATTGCTCCAAAAGGAACCGCTCCATTAATTTTATTATAGAAAAGCGATGCATGGTTAACATAAGTATGCCCAGGAAAAAATTTTCTGATTTCTGCGTCCGCCCTTTCGATTATTGGTTTCGCCTTTTCAAAAGATAAGTGATTTTCAAGTGAAACAACATTAGTAGAGTATATCTTCCTGCGCTGGGAAAAAAGTATTTGAGAATCTATCCGGTAAAAATCATGGATAAAGCAGGTATAATATTCACATAGCAGCGATATTGTAAAAACGATCTCTGTTCTTCGATTCAGCTCCCCGGAACCGGCTTCTTCATAAAGAACAGACATTGTATAAGACGGAAATTGGCGTGCAGAATTGTCTATTACCTGGTAATTTGCAGCCAGTTTTTTTAAGGAATGAAAAAGAGCTGTCCACTCAGTCTGTTCCTCATTGATAAGTGCATTGATTTTCTTTTCAATAATCTCCATCATTCTTTTTTCGCCAGGGTAACCGGTGAGCCGCTGCATTCCTACGGGGTAGAACTCATGTATTTTTTCCAGGAGTCTATATATGAATGCTGGTTCCATGATCTGAATTGGTTTAAGGATTTGAATAGCCGGTGTATCGACAAACCTATATTTAAGATACAGAAACTCCGGGGATAAGGGAAATAACTCTTTAAACATACCCCAAGCTTGGAGGTATGAGGAATAAAGTTTATTTTTATCGTATGAGAATGACTGTAATGTTATAAAACTCCTTCCAGGCTTAGTTCTTAAGCAATGCACCGTGTGTCGGCACAGTGCAGATCCTCGTTTTTTAAACTTCATTAATAACAATTAAGCCAGCGGCTTGGTCAATAAACTATTATTGCACCATCTGCCAGCCCACACTTATAAATGGTTATGCCAGAATTACTAAGTAAAAAAGAAATAGAACAATTTGTTCTGAATGGTTTTATACGCGTAGATAACGCGTTTTCAAGGGAAATTGCAGATGCAGCTGTTGATATCCTGTGGAACGATCTGCCTTGCAACAGGTTTGATCCGGCCACCTGGACTGAACCGGTTATACGTTTGGGCATGTACACTCAGCAACCCTTCATAGCGTCGCTGAACCACGAAAAACTGCATTCGATCTTTGACCAATTGATCGGCAAAGATAAATGGATACCCTGTCGAAACGTTGGGACATTCCCGGTTAGATTCCCGTCTGCCCGCCAGCCCAATGATACCGGTAAACACGTAGATGCAGGTTTTCCCGGAAATGATCCTAATAACTTCTTTGAATGGCGTGTCAACATCCGGTCAAAAGGGCGGGCCTTATTAATGCTTGTGCTATATTCAGATGTCAGTGAAGCTGATGCACCAACGATCATTTACGAAGGTTCTCATATGGATGTGGCCAGGCTGTTATCGAAGGAGGGCGATTGGGGTCTTTCCTTTATGGAGCTTGCAGGTAAGCTAGATGAACTCCCTGAAAGGAAAAAGGTTTACGCAACAGGTAAAGCTGGTACCATCTACCTGTGTCACCCATTCATAGTTCATGCAGCTCAACCGCATAGGGGAACTAATCCTAAGTTTATGGCACAACCGCCTTTACTGTTGAAGAGCGAACTGTCGATCTCGGATTCCGCAGGCAGTTACACACCGGTTGAACAGGCTATTCGTTTGGCTTTAGAATAGAGATACTACATGTAAAAGAGGTTGCAAAATGCAACCTCTTTTAGTATAATGAATGATTTGCCGGAACTATTACAAGAATTATTAAATCTCCCCATCATAAGAAAACAAGTTCTCTTTATAACCTTTATCAGGTTCTAACCCGAAGAAACGAAAGATCTCCGCCTTTATAGCCTCATTGGCAGGATTACGAAGATCGCCGCTGGCGGAATAACTATTGGCGCCCCAGTAGGGATCATTAGAACCGGCTGCGATACATTCGCGCAACTTAGGGATATCCAGCCCAAAACTTACCCCGCTGTTGCTGTAAGGGTTATCCATACCATATCCTCCATCCCCCCCTTCCTCTTTCAGGTAGCGGTTAAACTGCGAAATAGTGGTTTCTTTATAGATCATTCCATACTGGAGATAAACAGTATCAGGATCGGAATAGTTGATACTGCGGCCATACGATATGATCATATCTTCCTCTTCCGGCTCCACCGGCCTGTTGCCGATAATTGGTTTTTCACCGTAATAGAAATGATTGTCCATAATCGCCTGCGAAGGTTGGGCGGGCTTTTTCCTGAGTTCATCCAGGTTTACATCAGGGGTATCGCTGATATAATGATATACTTTAACAATAAGCGGCTTCCCCATCAGGTGAACAAGACCATAATGTTTCTTATTCCCGAAACCGGGAGCCTTTCTACGTTTCGATACATCCATAAGTATCCGGCCAAAGCCCCATTCCCTGCGCCCTATTTTGAATGCAAAGAAATCGCCTTCCTTGTATTTGCAGTGCTTACGTTCCGCCTTGCTGAAAGCAGCGATTTCCTCCAGGTCGGCTGGCGTGGTTTCTGAAACCCACTTATCCAGCCACTCTTTCAGGTCGGGCAACGTTTTATTATCGCCTAAATTGTCGTAGTAGTAAGTTGTTTGCGTGGTATAATTAGCGATGGAAATATAGCCGGCCGGAGAGAACAGGAAGTAAACGCCGAATGGACTGAATGACTGCGTGGCAGTAAAATTCAGTTTTTTGGGTTTTCCTTTGGCAGTTTTCGGCAGCAGGATGGTCCTGTTTTCAGCCGTGGTTTCCGCTAATTCGTCTTCACGATACTGGTTATCTGCAAAAGATATTTTCTTCCTTATAATATCGCCATCAAAATACAGGTACATCTCCCCCAGCCTGACAAGTTCCCAATGATCTTCTACTGGGGCTAATCCAAGGTATTTGCGTTCGTGGTTCGAGAGTTCGAATGGTAGTTTTTCCATAATGGAAAAATACGGATGAAAAACAGGATGAGCAAATGGAGGTATCCGGAATTAAAAATAAAGTGCCGCGGGTTTGTTACTCCCGCGGCACTTCCATTCCTCATCAAAAATATTACAGCTACAGATCAATAGTTTAAAACGCCCGTGTACGGCCTATATAAATATTCCGCGCTTTCAGGTAGGTGTCTGCCGTGGGGCCGGGACTGCCGCTGGAACCTTCCATCTGCAGGTTGATAATGATATACATCGGCTTATCGACAAAATTTGCGGAATGCTTCGCTTTCCACACTCCATCGATGTAGTAGTGAATATCTACATTTGTAGGACTCGTCTTCGTGATCCAGGCCCTGTAGTTATGCCAGCTACCGGCGCCGGATACAGTGGTTTGCTGGGTAGATACATCGGATGGCGTGCGGAAGGTATTCTGCCAGTTCACTGAATTTCCTTTAAACTCCATTATATCGCTTTCCGGCGGCCAGCTGTTTACAGCAGTAAGCCAGAATGCAGGCCAGGAGCCTTTTACTGTGGGCACCTGGAAATCGCATTTCACTTCCCAATCCGGGAACTGGTCGTTGATCACTACATTGGTTTTTGCATGAATAGCGCCCGAATGATAGTGGATGGGCAACCAGGGATCATGGGGACTGCTGCCTTCATCCCAGGTAATGCGTGTAGCCTTTATAGTTAGTACGCTATCCTGCAGGTAGATGTGGTTATGATCGGTACTGCTGCCATACATCCTGGCAGAGCCGTTATGATCGCTGCCCCAGGGATAAAGGTAATTCCAGGCCGCCTCAAACGCTGTATAATTGGCGAAGGTCGACTGGTCGATCACCGTTTCCCATGTGGAGGCCAAACGGGCCTTCCCGTTGGTATCCGCTTCCGCTTTGGCAACAGGAGCAGCATTCAGTTTTTCGGGTTCACTTTTCTCGCAGGAAAATAGTATTACACTAAGTCCTGCCATTAGTAGGTTCGTAACAGATTTCATAATGTGGATTTTGAGTTTTTGGAAATTCTATCTGTGATCTGTAGCCATAACATTTTATTTATTGTTAAAGAAAACCGGGGTCCAATCTGTGCGCCACGGGATGGTTGGCAGGCCATCCCGCCATACTACAGGCAGCCAGTGATAGCGGCTGTCTTTCAGGTTATGCGGGTTCCATTGATCGCCGACATAAACAAATGCATCCTGTTTCCCGGGAACAGCGAATACAAAGGCAGGCTGGCCCTTAAACGTAAGCGCAGCCCCATCGCCCAACATAGGGTTTCCAACAGCTTTCCATGGTCCATAAGGCGAACTGGCGGTGTGCAGCGACGCCGCATTTGGGTCCCATCCCGTACAACCGCTGGTGATCAGGTAATAGGTATTATTCTTCCTGAACATGGCAGGCGCCTCGCGATGCTTCGCAAACAACAGGCTATCGTCTGTTGTCGGGCGCAGGTAATCAGCCGACAGGCGTACGATCCGCAGATCATAATTTTCATTCGACGCATACACGAGATAGGCTTTGCCGTCGTGATCCCGGAAAAGGGTGAGGTCTCTCGACATATTCCCATTAGGGCGGAAGCTGCCAAGGTATTTATAGGGTCCCGTAATCCGGTCGCTAACGGCAACGCCTGCACGCGCAGCTTTATATCCCTGTCCTTTCAGCTCCAAATGAAACCACATTATATACTTGCGGGTTTTAGGGTTGTATAATACCTTCGGCCGCTCCATCAGGCAACCTTCCGCTATTTCGCTGCTGGGATCGGCTGAAGGGCTGAATGCAACACCCTCATTCTTCCAGGTGATCAGGTCTTCGGACGAATAAACAGATACGCCCTGCGAATTCTTTTTATCCCGTTTCTCGCCCAACCAGTAATACTTTCCTTTATCAAACAAGAGACTGCCTCCATGCGCATTGATGGTATCCCCGGCTGTATCGTACCATACGCCGCCCGTAGGTAATTGGTTTCCGGCCTGCCCGTCGATACCGATATTGAGTGTGCCGTTGTTCAGCGGCTGCCGGAAGAAATCATTTCCCGGCGCAGCTAAGGCAAGCCCTTTACCGATAGCAGGCGAACCGGCTTTAAGCCGTAAACTTTGCAACGCAGCGAATCCATCACTTCCCGGTGCTGGTACCTGCAGGAACATCGGATCGCCAAGTACCGCATTTTTATCGGCAGGCCGTTGAAGATGGGTACCGGCATAAAGATTATTGAGGAAGATATTCCGTTTGCTCTTCGCCAGCTCATAATCCGCCACTGTTGCCGTATAGAAAATATTATTGGCAAACAGGGTACTGTCGGCATAGCCGCCCCAGTTACCCATTTCAATAATGGTACTGTCGATACCCCTACTGGCAGGCATAACGATCACGTTGTTGTAGATCTGCGTATTCAGTACGGGGCCGGCTATATGAAAAACAGGCGAGAACCCGCTATGCTTGCCGGCAGTACGGAACCCGTCGTTGATGCTTACGTTATAGCGGACAATGGTTCCGTTATTGCCAATGTTCCGCGGGCGTGGGGCGCTGCCATCATTGCAAACCAGCAGGAAACCGCCTTCGTTATCATGACTGTAGTTATACTGTATCACGGTATTGTTGCAGTTCCAGTCGGAATCGAAGCCCTGCCCATCCCAGGGCGCTTTGTGATCGCTCACTTCATTGTATTGAACAAGGGTATTGTCGCAGCTCCATGGCCATATCCCTGCAGCAGCTTCTCCATCGGGCAGCAGGCGCGGACAGTCACGCATCACATTGTATTCGATAAGCGCGCTGTCGCAGCCTATAGGAACAATGCCATCTCCCGGTACGCCTTCGATCAGGTTAGCCCGTATAACAACTCCTTTATTCGGGAACCAGCGTTCGCGCGACCAGTTGCCGTTAATCAAGATACCATTCCTTTCGCAGCGCAGGATAGAGCAACTATCGATCAGCAAACCATTAAAGTTCGAGGGGATTCCATCTCCCCCATTATTACAGGTAATCCCTGCTCCCCCTCCTTCTTTTTTCACCAGGCTTCCGTTCACATCATGTATTACGAGCCGCCGCAATACAGTATTGTTCACTGTTCCGTAGTTCTTCGATTCTACCAGTACCCCCGTTCTGCCAGCCATACGATTTGCGCCGTAATTGGAAATATCAAGGTCCTGCACAGTGATGTAAGGAAAATTCGCCAGGTGAAGCGTGGCCTTTTCCTGTCCATTTCCCTGCAGCCTGGGCTTCGGTCCTTCTCCATATGGCTCTATGAATACACTGTTGGCAGCGCTGCCGCTCCCCTGCGGTTTCAGTTGCCCTTCAAATATCCTTCCTGCACGAAAGCGCACGCGGTCGCCGGGTTTCAGCACCTGCCGGTTCACCCGGTCAACCGTTCTCCATGCGGCCCCTGATGAGAGGCCGCTGTTTTCATCATTCCCGGTTATCGCATCAACGTAATAGATATTTTCAGCTAATACCGCTGCCGGGAACAAGTGGAGGAAGAACAATAAATACAAATACTTCATACTCTTTTCTTTGAAATAAAGCTACCAGCCGGGCGTTTGTACAAGACTGGGCGATTTGATCTTTTCTGCATCCGGTATTGGATAGCGGTTCATATGTGGAAGAAAGACCCTCGACTCTAACGTGAACGGGGCATATTGAAATACTCCCGGAGCCGTACGGGTAATGTTGACGCCCCGCACAGGGCCGTTAAACAATTGGGTTCCCAGGTTCCAGCGTCTTACATCCCAGTACCGTTGTTCCTCAAACGCCATTTCCACTCTTCGTTCGTTCTGCACCTTTTCACGGAACGATTGCTTTTGCCAGTCGCCTGCTATTAACTGTGGCATATTCACAGAATTCCGTTTCCTCACATTGTTGATTGCATCAATGGCTGTAAGGCCATATCCTTCAGGGTCCTGGTCGGGCCCGTACGCCTCATTCATTGCCTCCGCATAGTTGAGGTAGATCTCTCCCAGCCGGAAAAGTATCCAGGTGTGTACGCTGGCTTTGTTTTGCAACAGGTCCAGGTTTTCATCCACATACTTCTTCAGGTAGTAACCGGTGCGGGAGGCACGGTCAATCCCTTTTCCATCGCGGCCGCCAGCCCAGGCTTCTACAGCGCGGTTCTTCCACTGCGAGTTGTTCACTATGACGGTCATTTTAAGACGGGGATCGCGATTGTCGTATGGCGCTGCTGCATGTACCGGATTGCTCCAGGAGAATTTACTTCCGTCGGTCATCTCATATGCGTCAACCAGGTCCTGTGTTGGCGTGGTGCCGCTTTGGCCGCCGTCGTAGCCGATAGGATAATTAGCGCGCTCAAAGTCGTTACTGGTGCTATAGCGGTGAGCGAAAATGATCTCTTTGCTGGTAAATGACCTGAATAAAGCCTTGTAATCATTTTCCAATTGGTAGGTATTTAATGCCAGTACATCATGCGCCGCGGCTGCCGCTTTCTTCCAGCGATCCTGCAGGTTGGATGGATTGTTCAGCGGGCTTGCCCAATACAGCAGTACCCTGCTTTTCAATGCCAGCGCGGCGCCTCTTGTAACTCGTCCAAGGTCCACATCCGGCGCTTTCGGCGGCAGGTGCAATGCGGCAGAATCACATTCATCGGCAATAAACTGTACGCAATCATCAAACGGCGTTCTTGCCATGTCCAGGTTCTCAGAGATCTCCAATGATCTTTTGATGAGTGGAACGCCGCCATATCTTTTTATTAATTCGAAATAGAAATATGCACGCAGGAAACGGGCTTCATATCGCCAGCGTTCCAGGTCGTCCAGCATTTTTCTATAAGTTTCCTGGGAGCTGGAAGCAGGGTTCAGCTTATAATTATCCAGGTTCACATTCCCTGAATTTTCCAGGAACAGATTGGTACGGCGAATGGCTGTATAGCTGCGGTTCCAGTTATCGTCGGGATTGACGTACGGATTCCAGCTACCGGTATTGTAACGCTGTATCTCGTTCCCCTCATTTGTGAACTCCGCATCATCGGTAGCGGCATCCAGCATAGCGCCGTTAAAGCGGCCAAAACCATCCGGGAGGTAGGCATAGGTGCCTACGAGGAAATCACGCGTACGGGCATACGAAGAAAAGACTTCCTTTTCCGTAAGCTCCGTGCTGATACTCCTATCCAGGAAATCTTTTTTACAGGCGGTCTGGAACAGTAATCCGGCCGCCAGGAAAAACAATATTGAATTTTTCATAAACGTCTTTTTTAAAGATTACATCTGCACGCGGATACCAATGTTCACGGATTTCATTACCGGGTAACCGATCAGCACTTCAGGGTCGGTCAGCTTCACCGCGTCTATCGTAAACAGGTTCACCGCGTTCACATACAGATAGGTTTGCTGAAGCGATACGATCTTCGATACTTTTGCCGGCAAGGTATATCCTAATTCCACGTTGCGCAGGCGAAGGAAGTTCCCGTTACGCTGCCAGAAATCTGAAGCCCTGTAATTGTTATCATTTGCAGTGGTTGTCAGGCGCGGATAAGTAGCAGTGGCGGCTGTTTCAGGCGTCCATCGTCCCAACGCCAGCGGAGCGGCTTTTGCATCGTTTACAAATGCCCACACCAATGGGCCCTGCAGCATTACACTGCGGCCTGTCGCTCCCTGGAAGAACGCTTCCAGCGATAACCCTTTAAAGCGGATACCGGTGTGCAAACCGAAGGTCCATGCGGCAATGGAAGGTTTACCAATCGCTACTTCGTCATAGATATCTATGATCCCGTCTCCATTCTGATCTTTGTATTTGATATCGCCTGGTTTTACCGGCGCAAATGTTTGTCTTGGGCTGGCTGCTATCTCCGCTTCATCTTTAAAAAATCCTATAGCCTGTAAACCGAATGGCTGCCCTATAGACTGACCGGTACGGTTCAGGTAAGCAAAGGGTCGCTGCGCCTCGGCCATATACTCAATTTTGTTATGTGCATACGATGCTGAGGCATTGATGAAATACCCGATACCCTTTGCATTGTTTTCTTCAAAACCAAGACTCACTTCCAATCCCTTGTTGTTCACAATACCTATATTTTCAGAAGGCAGTCCCACTCCTATATAGCCCGGAATTGAAGAAGAGCGTTCTGCGAGGATATCTGTTCTTCTTTCATGAAAAACATCCAATACAAAGTTCAGCCGGTTCCTGAAGAAATTTCCTTCCACTCCGATGTTTGCTTTTCTCGCTTTTTCCCAGGTCACATTCGGGTTTCCAAGGCTGCCCTCATCCATGCCGCCGGCATAATGGTTGTCTGTACCGAAGTAGTAGCCATTGCCGCCATAGTAGTATTGCTGGTAAGGGAACCTTCTTCCTCCTACCTGGTCATTTCCTGCCAGGCCGTATGAAGCGCGCAGCTTCAGGAAATCGATCCAACCGGCAGATTGCAGGAATGCTTCCCGCGACAGTATCCAGCCTGCGGACAATGCAGGGAAGAAACCAAATCGTTTGCCCTTGGGAAAATTCTCTGAACCATTATAGCCGAATGTCAGTTCAGCAATATACTTCCGGCTGTAAGAATAGGTGATACGCCCGCCGGCGCCCTGGTGCGCAAAAGGAACGTTGTTGCCGGAAATAGTATATACGTCCTGCTGGTATTGCAACAGCGCATTGATATCACTTTTCCCGAACGATCTGTCGTAAGTCAGGTTGAACAGGGTATTAGTGCGTCGCCACTGGTTATTTTGCCCATCATTGACTGATGCCGTGGTGTTGTCACCGAACTTGTTGTAGATGGTATCTCCTGAAGTTCCGCGCAGCAGTTGGTATACGGCAAAGTCTTTTTGCTTGTCGTCGTTGCCCCTGAACCAGTTGTTGAAAGAAATGGCTCCTGAAATAGCCAGGCCTTTGGTAACCTGGTCTAAGTCGTATTTGAGGCGCATCGTTGCCTGCATGTTACGGTCGTGGGTACTCGCCACACCTTTAGCCAACACCAGCCCTACCGGGTTGTTGCGGTAGATGGATGCTCCTCCGTAGCTGCCATCCGGGTTCTTTACCGGGAACGCGTTTGGCGGGATCAGCATCATATTGTCCCAGATATTGCCGGCGCCCGTGCCGGGATATGTCCTGTCTTCCACCCGGCCGGCCAGGTCCAGCGACGCGCTCAATCTTTTTGTTACATTGATGTCGACATTCGACCGGAAGTTATATCGCAGGAAATTCGCATTGGAGTTTTCCTCTCTTTTACGATCTGTATTTTTATAGAGACCTGTATTTTTCAGTACATTCAGCAACACGAAGAAACGTGCGTTATCATTACCTCCGCTGACGTTGAGTTGATAGTTCGACATAGGTGCAGATTTCTTCAACACCTCGTCATACCAGTTCACATCCGGGTGAAAATAAGGATCGCTTTGGGAGCGGTAGGCTTCAAGATCCGCTGCTGAATAGCGTTCCGGTTGCCCGTCGTTCCTCCTTGCCTCGTTATACAATGTTGCATAATTGTAGGAATCGAGGAATTCGGGAAGCCTGGTAGGGCTTTGCCAGCCTGTTTGAGCGCCGAATGTAATTTTAGGTTTTCCTGCCATACCGCGTTTGGTAGTTACCAGCAGCACCCCGTTGGCGCCGCGCATGCCGTACATAGCTGTGGCGGCGGCGTCTTTCAGTACTGTTATCTTATCGATCTCGTCGGCGGTCAGCTGATCAAAAGGACTTTCAAATCCATCTACGAAAGTGAGGATGTCGGTATTCCTGTAAGATGCCAGTCCGCGGATCGCCAGTCCCGGCACATCGTAACCGGGTTCTCCGCTCCCTTGCAGCACCGTTAATCCCGGCAGCCGGCCATATAATGCGTTGCTTAATGTGGCGGCAGAAGAAGGCCGCAACTGGTCGCCGCTGATATGCGATTGCGCGCTGGTGATCTGCCAGGCGGGCTGCAGGCCGTAAGCTACGGGCAAGCGACTGGAATCCCTCAGTGAACGGCTGCTATCAGGCAATTGCTGCGCATAGGCATGCGCAAAGGCAAGCGACTGAAGACTTATAAAAACTGCAAATATTTTATGTCTGGTTTGCATAATGAATTAGTTTTTGGTTGCATCTCCCCTATTACCATCCTGGATTCTGAACAAGGTATTGCTTGTATATTTCGGTATTAGGGAACGGATAGAGATACATCTTATCTTCCCACACTCTTTTTTCGAACACTACCTGGTCGAAGTGAAATTCAGTTGAGCCGCTGACAGGCCGCAGGCGCAGGCCGAGCATATCTCCTTTCATCACGCCTTCCTGGCCGGCAATTTTCCAGCGGCGTACATCCCAGTAGCGATGTTCTTCGAATGCCAGTTCCACTGCGCGTTCGCGGCGGATCGCTTCGCGCATCGACTGCTGGTTCAAGCCCGAAAGCGGCGGCATACCTGATCTGCTGCGAATAGCGTTAACAGCATTATAGACCTCTGCCGACGGCCCCTGCGCTTCGTTAAGCGCTTCTGCATAGTTGAGGTAAAACTCGGCCAACCGGAATACCGGCCAGTTCAGGGTTGCGCCGTAGGAGGCCCAGGTAACGGATTGAGGCAGGAACTTGCGCATCCATTGGCCGCCTCCCCTGTCGCCGCCATTAGGCGCAGGTTTGCCATCCGGCTTGATATACATTTGCAGGTTGCCAATCTCATTATTCCATTTAGCCCCGTTGTAGCCGATGGATTGTTTAAAGCGCGGGTCCAGTTCTGCATAGAGCTGGTTGGCATTGTCCCCGGATGCTGGCCAGGTTTGAGGCCCGCCTGTTCTTTTCTCATACTGCTTCACAAAATTCAGCGGAACGGTAATGCCATACCATCCTCCATAAATACCTGCCGGCATGGTAAAGTTGAAATAATCGCCATAAATGCCCCACCAGCCATTTGACTTATTGGCGAGAATGATCTCCGCATTATCAGGCTGCGACCAGGCATATTCATAATTGCCTTCCACTCCCTGGTCGGTGATGAGGTGACTATTGCCCGCGGCAGCCCAGTCCAGCACTGCTTTTGCCGCATCTGCCGCTTTCTGCCAGCGGGAATTATCCTGTGCGCCCAGGCAAACCAGCGACGCTACGTCGCCACTCGCTGAAACATAAGGTTGGTTAGTATTGAACAGCGGGCTCGCAGCGTATAGGAGTACCCGTGATTTCAACGCAAGGGCTGCACCGCGGTGTACCCTTCCTCTCAAATAGCCTTCCTGGTTCGCAGGAAGCGCGGCATAGGCAGCATCGCAATCGCTTACGATCAGGTTAATGCAATCGTTAAGGGTATTGCGGGGCAGCTTGAGATTATCGCTGTTCAAGAGGCGTTTGGTAACAAGCGGTACGCCTCCATATCTTTTCACCAGTTCGAAATATTGCAGTGCGCGCAGGAACTGCGCTTCTGCTTTCAGTTGGTTTTTGTAGCCAGATTCTGCATCCGGCACATCGCCAATCCGTTCCATGAAAATATTCGCACGGCGGATAGCCTGGTAATGGGCGCTGAAATCATCTTCCGGGTTATCATTAGGTCCCCACTGGCCTTCATTGAAGCGGTTGGCGCCAGGCCAGCTATCGGCAATGTCTCCTTCATCACAAGCGGCTGCCAGTACGCCGGCTACTATGCCGCCGCTGGTGTTGGCACTCCAGCCCGTAGGAAAACCCGATGGCATGCTGGCTGCATAGGTGCTCCACAGGAAGGTTTCTGCATTCCGGATCTTCGAGAATACTGTATCCTCTGTGATATCCACTGATGGCGGCTTCTCGAGGAAATCCTTGCTGCATGAATGGGAGGCGAGATACAACACGCCGGCTATAATTGCATATATTAAACGTCGCATAGTTCGAATTTTAGAACTGCAGGTTCAAACCCGCGTTAAACACTTTTTGCTGAGGGTAAAACTGTCCGCGGCCTGCAGGCGCTTCAGGATCATAAGTCTGGAGGCCAGACCAGGTAACGAGGTTCAGACCATTCACATAAACACGGAGACTGCTTATTTTCACCCGGTTGAGGAAACCTTTGCGGAAAGTATATCCTATCTCAGCATTCTTTAACCGCAGGTAGCTGGCGTCTTTTAACCAGTAACTGGAATATTGGTAGTTGTGGCCTGCGGGGCTGGGAGAAAGACGCGGAAAGTTGATCGGGTCGCCGGCCTTGTATCTTTCTTCTGTCCATCTTTCCAGGTGGATCTGCATAGCATTCCGCCAATCCGTATCAAACGGCCATGCCGCCATCTGATCCAGGTATACCGATACCCTGTCTGCCCCCTGGAACAATACGGAAAAGTCGAATCCTTTATAGTTGCCGCCTACAGAGAAACCGTAAATGATCTGCGGGAAGGGAGAGTAACCCATTGGCATGCGGTCGTCGTTGTTGATGATCCCATCGCCATTTACATCGCGGTAACGGATATCGCCGGGTTTCAGACCATCGCGGCCTCCCGTGCCTGCCGCAAAAGACGATTGCGGTCTTTTAGGATCATTGATCTCGTCCATTGTATTATATAAGCCCTCTGCGATCAGGCCAATGTATTGACCAACAGGATTTCCTGTTTCATTCTGGTAGGCGTATGTTTTAGGCGCTTCGTCTTTAAACAGCACTTTATTACGGGCGAAGGAATAGTTGCCTTTTACCCAGTAGTTCAGTTTACCTATATGATCGGTCCAACCCAGTTCCAGTTCAAATCCTTTGTTGCTCACGCGGCCAAGATTATAGGCAGGAAGGCCTGATACTCCAACAATACCGGGTACGGCGCCGCGCTGGGCAAGGATATTGTCGCGTTTTTCCTCGAAGTAGTCGCCGGTGAATGAAAACCGGTCGTGGAACAGTTTAAGTTCCAGCCCGATATTCGATTTTACAGCACGTTCCCAGGTAACGTCGGGGTTTCCCAACTGGCCTTCGTACGAGCCGCCGAACCATTGATAGGAACTGCCCACTTCCCCGAAGTTGTAACCGCCGCCATAACCGTAAGTAGAAGGCAGGTACAGGAAGCGCTGACCGCCGTTAAAGATATCCGAGATCTTATCATTGCCTACTTCTCCATAAGATCCCCTGACCTTAAGGAAAGTGATCAAATCCGTTTTAGGGAAGAACGACTCTTCAGAGGCTACCCAGCCGGCTGAATAAGCAGGGAACCAGCCGAAACGTTTTCCTTCAGGAAAGTTTTCGGAACCGTTATATCCCATGTTAAACTCGAGCAGGTAGCGGCTTTTATAGTTATAGGTAACACGACCTACAAGTCCCTGGTAAGCATTGGGCACTTTGTAGGTTAACCCTGGCGCATATGCTTTGCTTTGGTTATAGAGCAACAGGCCGCCAACATTGTGCGGACCGAAAGCCCGGCTATAGTCGAGCGCCAGCTCCGTGTATACTTTCCTGTTCTTGCCGTATGATTCGCTGAAGCCTAAAGTGGTTTCCTCGCCCTGTGGAACGAACAGCACGTTAGCATCGTTATTGGGATCTTTTACTACCAGGTAGGTCACATTGTTTTTTGACCGGGTAACAGAATGCTGGTACCAACTGTCGTAGGCCACGGTTCCCCTGGCAGAGAGGCCCGGTGTGATGAAGTCCAGCTTATGACCCAATATTACGGATGCGTTGATATTGCTTTTGAAGATCTGCTGGTAACCTGCGTTCAGCATGGTCATCAGCGGATTGGTACCATTTACGGCCTTGTCCAGCGTCACCAGTTTATTATCGATAATCCCGGGACTGCTGAAGGGATTCGCTTTCAGTACATCAAAAAATATATCGGCGGCCGATTTGCCCGGGTAATTCTGATCTTCTACCTGCCCTGCGAGGTTTACTTTGATGGTAAACATGCGGGTAACATCGAAGTCGAAATTGGAGCGGAAATTATAGCGTTTATACTTTGGATTGGCGCTGAAGTCGCGGTTGTAATCCGAGTGCCTGTAAGCGCCGTTCTGATCGAAATAGCCGCCGGAAATGAAGTAGCGGGCCAGGTCGGTACCTCCGCTGATATTGAGGTTGTGCTGCGATTGCATGGAATAAGGACGCAGCATCATTTTAAACCAGTCGATGCTTGGATGGAAGATAGGATCGGTTCCGGAGCGGAACTTATCCAGGTCGTCCTGTGTGAAATAAGGTTCTTTGCCATCATTTGCCAGCGCTTCGTTTTTCAGCGTGGCATAGTCAAAGCTGTTGAGCATTTTAGGCAGCTTGGTCGGTTTCTGCATCGCTGCGCTGGTAGTAAGGCTTAATTGAGGTTTTCCTACCTTCCCGCGACGGGTAGTGATGAGAATAACCCCGTTAGCGCCCCGTACCCCGAATACGGCTGTTGAAGAGGCGTCTTTAAGGATGTTGATAGTTTCTATTTCGTTGGGATCTATCTGGTTGATGTTGGAACGCTCCACTCCATCCACCATGATAAGCGGGTCAGAACCTTTACCGGCATCCAGTGTGCCGATACCGCGTATTTTAAGGGAAGAACCATCCTGGCCCGGTTCTCCGCTTCGCTGCACGGCAATAAGTCCAGGCAGGCGGCCTACCAGCATGTTGCTGATATTGGCGGCAGGAGTTTGCAACAGGTCTTTTGTTCCGATGGAAGCAACAGCGCCTGTCACTGTCATCTTTTTCTGAACCCCATAACCTACAACGAACACCTCTCCCAAACTTTTCTGGTCGGGTTGCAGTTGTACGTTTATTACCGTGTTGCCGTTAATAGGCACTTTACGGGTCTGGTACCCGATACAGGAAAACACCAGTACATTCCTCCCGTCAGGAATATCGATCCGGTAATTCCCGTTTTCGTCGGCAGAGGTAGAACGGATGGTTCCCTCTACTACCACTGTTGTACCGATCAGTGGTCCGCCTTTTTCATCGGTAACCTTTCCCTTTACAACAAGGGCGGCAAAGGCAGGGATGTTGGCCATAGATACCTGGGCGGTCAGCAATAAAAGCGACAGCACGGGAATAAGGTATCCTCTTAAAAAGGAACGCGCGTAGTAGCATTTTTTCATAACGCAGCTTTTCATAAACGTTTAAGTAATTCAGGATTTAATCTGATCCGATGGCAGGGATCATGCAATTTGAATATTGGTTGACGGGGCTAAAATCGTATGAATTCCCAGAAAGCAGGGGGGACAGATTCTGACAATAAGGGGAGAAAATAGTAAATCAGGCCGGGTTGCCGGGGGTTTTATCAAATTTCCGGCGGTACCGCTGAAGATATTTGGAAGGGGTCATCTCGAAGACCTTGGAAAACTGTTCCCTGAAATATCGCAGGTCATTGAACCCGACCATATAAGCTGCTTCGCTTATATTGCATTCGGTGGTGATCAGCAACTCGGCAGCTTTACGAAGACGGATCAGCCGTATAAACTCGCTTACCGAACGCCCGGAAACCGCCTTGATCTTTTTGTATAACGACGAATGGCTGATGCCCAGCTCACGGGCTAACACCCGGATATTGAAATCGGGGTCTAAAAGGTGCTTTTCCGCCGTGCTGATACAACGGTTCATAAATTCTTTGTGCTCGTTGGGGATCTTCTGGCTTCCTGCCATCCCGGTTACTTCGCTGTAAAAATATCGTTGCAGGGCATGGCGGCTCCTTATAATATTTAGTATGCGGGCAGAAAAAAGCTCCTTATCAAATGGTTTGGTGATGTAGTCTTCCGCTCCTCCCTCGATCCCCTGGAGTTTCGTTTCTTCAGAAGCGCTGCCTGTAAGCAGCACGATTGGAATATGCGCCAATGCCGGGTCATTTTTAATGCGCCGGCAAAAATCAATGCCGTTCAATTGATCCATCAATACATCGCTGATCACAATATCCGGCAGGTATTTCACGGCCAGGGCAACGCCTTCTTCCCCATCACTGGCTTCATAAATGGTAAACCGGCTCCTGAATATCTCGCGTATATACTCCCTCATTTGCTCGTTATCGTCCACGATGAGCATAGATGGCTGTAGGGAAAGCAGTATCTCCAGGGCGTCTTCTGCAGCCGGTTCTTCTTCCGCATTCTTTTCAAGCGCCTGGTCTTCGGCCAGCATGCCCAGGAAGGTATCCGTAACCATCGTTTCGTCCTGGCCGGGTATGTTTTCCATTTGCGCAGAAACTACCGGCAGGCAGATGGTAAACGTAGTTCCGTTCCCGGGAATGCTTTCGAAAGATACCTGGCCTCCATGACTGGTAACAAATTTCCTGACCAGGTACAGGCCAATACCGAACCCGTTCCTTCGTGCTTCACGGGTACGCGGCTGGTAATAGCGTTCGAAAACCTTCTCGCCTATTTCTCCTGAAATACCGCAACCGGTATCTTTTACATATATATTAATAAGTTCTGTTGTTGAAGTAATGGAGAGAGAAATAGCCCCTTCGTCCGGCGTATATTTGAAAGCATTGGAAAGAAGGTTAAAAATGGCGACTTCCAGTTTTTCACGGTCGCCATATATTAATGGCAAGCCTTCTTCCGTATTAAAATCAAACCTGATCTTCTTCAACTCCGCCTGGTGGGAAAAACAGAGGAACACATCCCGGCACAGGTCTGTGATATTGAGCGGAGCTATCTTCAATTTATCCTCTTCACTTTCTGCCTTCCTGAAAAGCAATAATTGGTCAACAAGGCTTAATAACCTGCGGGCATTCCTGTAAACAATAGACAGGTTCTTGTTTTCACTGCCGCCATCCTGCAGCAGTTCTTTCACCGGGTTAATGATCAGGGTAAGCGGAGTGCGGAACTCATGTGAAACATTTGTGAAGAAAGATAATTTCTTCTCGTTCAGCTCCTTCTCCTGTTCTACCAGCAATCTCGATAGCTGCAATTCATAATCCATTCTCGCCTGCCTGCGCTGGTACAGGCGGTAAGCATACAACATGCCGGCAACCAGCGAAATATAAATGCAGTAGGCCCACCAGGTACGGTACCAGGGAGGCAGTACTTTTATAAAGATCTTCAGTTCATCAGGATTCCAGATGCCATCAGCATTTGTACTTTTCACTCTTAATATATAATCTCCTTCTTTCAGCCTGGAATAATTGGCCGTCCGGAGCTGGCGTACATAGTTCCAATCCTTGTCCCATCCTTCCAGGAAATAGGCATAGTTGATCTTATCAGGCGCTGAATATTCAAGCGCTACATAGTCGAGAGAAAACATTGCCTTATTATACGACAAGGTAACCTGCGTTGTGGGGTGAGCGTCTTCATTCGAGATACGAAGCCCTGAAATCCTGAGGTCAGGAAAAATGGTCCTTTCAGATATGCTATCGGGATGGAATATATTAAAGCCCTTTATGCCTCCCATAAGAATTTCGCCGGTGCTAAGCCCCAGCGCCGCGTTATAGTTGAACTGGTTGCTCTGCAATCCATCTGAAGCATAAAAGTTCTTGATGCGCCGGTCTTTTGTTCCGAACCTGGCAACACCGTTGTAAGTGCTCATCCAGAGGTTACCGCTGTTATCGGGAATGATATTGAGGATAGAATTGCCGGGCAATCCGTCCTTCTCCGTGATCTGGGTAAATGAACCATTCGTTCTGTTGAAATTCAGCAGCCCTCCTTCTTCCGTACCGACCCAGAAATTCCCTGATGCATCTTCATACAGGGAACGGACAATGAGATTAAGATGAAAGACCTGGTGACCGGTCCCCGTTTTATTCACCTTTACCAGCGAAGAATAAGTGCCGGCCCAGAGCTGGCCGTTCCTGTCTTCTGCGATGGTGAGTACATCCTTTAACGAATGATCAAATACCTCGAACCTGTCGGCCTGCGGGTTATAACGGTAAAACGCTCCGCCCATACAGGCCCCGGCCCACAGGTTGCCGGCTGCATCCAGGTACAGTTTCCAGATAAACCTGTCTTCCCTTCCATCTATACATTTATAATGAACAAAACATTGGCGCCTTTTGTCGAAACGATTTATACCGCCGCCAAAAGTAGCCGCCCAGATATTTCCTTGCTTATCCCTGACTATGCTGGTAACATTATTATTGGAGAGCGAGTTAACGTTGCCGGGTTGATGTACAAAATGCTGCCAGTCTTCCCTGGCCCTGTTCCAGCGGGAGATGCCTCCGCCGTCGGTACCGATCCAGATATTATCGCCGTCTTCTTCACAGAATGAAAAAGCAAAATTATTGACCAGGCTCCTGGTGTTGGCAACATGGCTGATGGTACGGAAACGTACTTTCTGGCGATCGATTATATTGATCCCGCCACGCAAGGTACCTATCCATTTCCGCTGGTCTTTATCTTCATACACTGCATATACAGCATTACTGGTCAGTCCTTCCCTGTCGTTCCCCGCTTTCATGACAGTGGCTTTGCCTGCTTTTTCCGAGAAGATAAAAATGCCGTCGCCATCTGTGGAGATCCATAACTGCCCTTCGTGATCCTTCACCAGGTTTATAATTTTACTTCCGCTGCATCCCGCTGCCTGGCTGAGAGATTCCCACTGGCCCGTGGAAATATCGTACCTGTGCAAACCATCGTCGGTGCCGGCAAGGATGCGCCCCTGCCCTGCGGCCAGCAAACAGTTGGCGGCCAGCAACTGGTTATTCACCTGTACGATCTTTTGGTTATCGGCATCATACCTGAATAATCCACGGCCATTGATAAACAACCAGCTATTGTTCTTTTCATCGGTTACTATACCGGCCACCGCATATGCAACCGGCCCTGTTGCAGAAGGTAACGGCACCTGGTATAATTCTTTCTTTCCCCGCTTGCCTGCCAGCAATCCTTTATCAGCAGTTCCTGCCAGGATATTGCCGGATTTATCGGCAGCGATGGAGTATATTTCGGAAACCACCTGTTGTTTTGCGTTGCTGTTGCAGGGCTGATATTGTACCTGGGAAAACAGGCCGGAAGAGTCGTTGTATGTGCATAACCCATGTTTGGTTCCCACCCAGATATTCCCGAGCGGATCTTCCAGGATCGCTGTGATACGGTTGTAAGCCAGCGAAGTGCTGTCGTGCAGCCGGTTCCTGAACGACCGGATCGCGTAGCCATCATACCTGTTCAGGCCATCATAAGTACCAAACCACATGAAGCCTTTATGATCGCGGTGAATGCAGGTTACAGAATTGTTGGATAAGCCTTGTTCAATACCCAGGTAGCCGGTAATGCGGTGCTGCGCCACAACGTGGCTGCAAAGAAAAAGCAGTAACAGGTAAAAGGCGTTTCGCATTCGTGGAAATAGTCAACAGGAGCAGGCAAAATAATGTATTTTTGTCTGACTGACAATTATTAACTCTTATTGTATCCAAATGAACAAAAACACACCCTTTATTGCCATTGCATTCATCTTCCTGTCGCTGGCTTTGGGTATGACAGCCCGGGCGCAGAAGAAAGAGATCGCAAAAGGCACCACGTTACGAATCAGGATCCACAGCCAGCTTCTCGAAGGCAACCTGAGCGGCGACTCCGCCGATCGTTACATTTCCGTTTACCTGCCGGCCAGTTACAATTCCCAACCCCGGAAACGGTACCCGGTAGTATATTTCCTGCATGGCTATACGGATAACGACGCAAAAGTATACGGATTCCAACCGCATTGGATGTCGTTGCCTCCAATATTGGACACCGCATTTTCCAAAGATCCGGCACATGAAATGATCGTTGTTACGCCCGATGCGTTTACCCGCTTCCAGGGCAGCATGTACTCCAACTCTGTTACAACCGGCAACTGGGAAGACTTCATCGCCCGCGAGCTGACAGGCTACATGGACAGTCATTACAGGACTATCGCCAGGAAAGAAGGAAGAGGCATTTGCGGTCACTCTATGGGCGGCTATGGCGCATTGCGGATCGGCGAAAAGAACCCGGATGTATTTTCCGCCGTTTACCTGCTAAGCCCCTGTTGCCTGAATTCACCCACCGAACCTGTGGCGGCAATGACTTCACAACTGCAGCGTGCAGAGGGTATCAAAACAATTGAAGCATTCCAGCAAGCCGACTTCTTCACCAAAGCGCTCTTTGCATCGGCGGCGGCCTGGTCGCCCAATCCCGAGAATCCTCCCTTTTACCTGGACCTGCCGGTAAAGGACGGAAACCTGCAACCGCAAATATTGCAGAAATGGGATGCAAACAGGCCGCTCAATAACCTGGATCAATATATCTACAATATCCGCCAGCTAAAATCCATCGGGTTTGATGCAGGAGATAAAGACAGGGGAATAGCGGAAAGCATCAAAGTGCTCGACAGCGAATTAAATAAATACAAGATCGAACATGCTTTCGAGATATATGAAGGCGATCACATCAACCGCGTAGCTAAACGTATTGAAGAAAAAATGCTGCAATTTTTCTCTAAAAGTTTGGTGTTTGGGCAGAACGGGAAATAAATTCATTACTATAAAAACAAAAGAGGATGCCTCAATAAAGTTGAGACATCCTCTTTGTTTTTTATAGTTGTGTTGCGGGGAAGTTAGAAAGAATAACGAAGGCCAACCTGTCAAACAATCTATTCAGAGTAAGGGCGGCGCCCCTCTTCGCGAATTTCTTATTTTATACCCTTTGCTGCACGGAATAGAGGCCAGGAGCAAAGGGCGATCACCAGGCCGGTTATCAACGCTACCCGGCCGCCAACCGCTACCCATCCCAGGACCGCGATTCCTCCTCCCACTATTGCAATAGCAGCGGCAATCACCCTCATACCAAATTGGTTCTGCGTTCTGGCATCTCCCTGCTGCTCTACGGTATGCGTTGCTGCCGACGGCGAAGATTGCAGCAGCTCCGGCGCTACTTCTTCCTTCTTAATAAAATAATACACTTCCCACAACAATAGCACCACAATCGGGATACCTACTCCCAGCGCTGTTTCCCATACCCGGTCCAGCTTCGGCCCCATGAGCTTTAACCCAAGGCTGATCACCAGGCCGCATACGGATGCGGTAACAACAGAAACCGCTGTCTGACGCCTGGAATACAGCGTCCAGATGATGGGGGCAAACAAAGCACCACCCGCGATGGAAGCGGTACTTAACACCATTTCCACGATACCGCCGATCAGCGGCACCAGCATTGCAATCCCGATAGTAACGCCGCCAAAGAATACGGTAAAAAACCGGGCGGCGCGTACCAGCGCTTTCTCTGAAGCATGCCTGTTAAGAACTTTTTTGTAGACATCATGCGCAAATACAACCGCCATAATATTGATAGTTGTATTGGCTTTACTGGCGCTGGCCGAGATCATACCCGAAAGTACAAGCCCAATCAACCCTGCCGGTAATACCTGCTGGCAAAGCATCATATACGCGCCTTCGGGTTGCAAACCTGTAAGCGTTGGATTGATCACCCGGTATAACATAGGAGGCAGCATCCAGATAAAGGGGCTGACAAGGTACAGTAGTGTAAACAGCCATGCTACTTTTTTGGAATTGCGCTCGCTGGATACGCTGGTGTACCGTTGCACATATGCCCAGTTGCCGCCTATATAAACCGTTTGATAGGCCAGGAATGCCAGGAAGAAACCAAAAGAATATTCGGAATTGAAGAAATTAAAAAAGCCGTCGGGGGCTTTGTCTACAAATGCATGCATCCCGCCGGCTTCCTGCAACGCCATTGGGATCACGATCACTACCGCCGCCGTGAGGATCACAAACTGCACAACATCTGTAACCAATACCGCCCATAAACCGCCGGCAGAGGTATACAATACAATTACGCCTCCTATGATCAGGATGCAGGTGTTCAAAGAAAGCGGCGTCGCTACGCTCACCATTTTACCTACGGGGTATAATACAGAGGCTGTAGTAAAAAGCCCGTGCAGCATAATAAGGAAGGTATAGAATTTCTGGGTGCCTGTTCCCAGCCGCTTTCCTATATATTCGGCAGCAGTAACAGCGCCTGTACGTTTCCATCGCGCCGCGATGAACAACGCCACCAGCACGCCGCCAAACACCATGGTCAGTTGAATACCATTAGCCACAAAACCGCTTTTGTAAGCAATAGACCCCCACACCACGAATGTGCCGGCAGAGAAGTAGCTGATGAATAAAGATATGCTATTGATCCACCAGGGCGTAGCGCCGCCGGCTTCAAAAAAAGCAGATGAATTTTTACTGCCTATGCGGGTGAACAACATACCAATGCCGAGTACCAGCAAGGCAAAAACTGCCATAACTATAAAATCCAGTTGCGCCATTCGAATGATTTAAATTATTTTTTATGCTATCAACTACTGTATCATCAACACCTTTATGCCATATCCATCCAATGCTACTTCCGGCGCATTTACACCGGCGCCGGTAACAAGATCTGTTATTCCTGCCGCGTTCTTAATTTCCAGGCGCCCTTTTACAGGTGTTCCTATATCGTTCAGCAGTATAACAAACTTTCTTTTACCGTCCGTTCCTTTTGCCAGTATATATTCAATGTTCGGATTATCGCAGGTTACAAAACCTTCCTCCTGCCAAAGATTAGCTTCATACCCAAAGATCTTTCCCGGTGCAAAACCATACGACTCGTGCGGCCCTACTTTTGGCGTAACAAATCCTCTCGGGAAAGTTACCTTGCCGTTAGAGCGAAGCGTTGCTTCCGATAAAAGGTAATCGGTGATCCATCCTATCTGCCACCACGCATGATGCGGGTATGGGCCAGCGCCTTTGTTCATGGCGTTCCAGTAATAGGTAGCTACGCTGGTTGCAGGGTCTACAAACGCATCCCTGCCTATTGCAGCCGCCCTGGCCATCTGAACAAATATACTATCGCCGGTCAGTTGAAACATCCGCACAAACATGCCGGCATGACTGCACAGCATAATAGGACCTGCGCCATTTGCAGAACCAATGATGCCTCCATGCTCGAAGCTGAGGCCGGCCTGCGATATCTGCCAGTCTTCCCGCTTAACTCCTTTCACCGTTTTTATTTTTCTATCCGGTACCGGTTGGGTATAAACAGAGGTCAGGTACATGCGTGCAGTGCGGATAGCGGCTGATTGGTATTTCTTATCGTGCGTCAGATCATAAAGATCCAGCAAGGCCTGCGCCGACTGTGCAGTAGCAAAATCCGGGGCATACCGCGCATCCCCGCATACGCCGATGAAATGGCCTTTATTGACAGCATTTTCTATGAACCAGTCGGCTCCCTTCCTTGCTGCTGCCAGGTATTTCTCATCTTTCAATACCCGGTAAGCCACCAGCAATCCGTAAAATGTTGGCCTCAGGTCTTTAATATCTGTGAACAGGGGCTGACGGGTATGCCGATCGTATGCCACTTCCCAGCTGCCATCAGCTTTCTGCCATTTCATAAGCAGATCGGCGCCCAGCGCCAACCTGTGCTTTAGCGTATCGTCGTTTGGTTCAAACAACAATATGTTTCCTATGTCCAGCATCACGTAATAAGTAAGGCTGACAGGCTCCACGAAGTCGCCCCATTCTTCAGTGAACATTTTGCTTCTGGAAAGATAGTATTGCCCTGTAGCTGCACCCTGGAAAAACCCGGGCGCTGTTTGTTGCTGGGCCAGTTTGAAATTCAGCGCATAAGGCAATACACTGTCTTTCAGGTACGGATCGCCGCTGATAGCTGCCAGCATCCACATAGCGCCATAATCGGCGTTTTTGATCGCATCCCCCTTGGAACCTACAACTCCTCCCAGGTACGATTGCCCGCCGATCATGAGACCATTATAGTCTTTAATATTCCACAGGGAAGTATGTTTGTCGGCCAGGTAATGATGCATATGTTCTACCCGGCTGGTAAGCGACTGCGTATTTTTCCGTAATGTAAGTGTTTTGCTGAACCCATAAATGTCGTTAACCGCGTGGGTGAGTAACTGGTACCATTCGCCCTGTTGAAGGCTGAACCGAAAACTATAGCCAATGGTATCATCCGGTTGTTTCAGCGAATGAGGTTCACCCAGCACAGGATAGTAGATAGTAGGCGATAACTGCGCCCGCCTGTTCATGTGCGAGAGCGCCAGTTCCCATTGCTGATGCGTATAGTGATCGTTTTCCCAGGGGTCTCTACCCAGCCCCGGGTCGGGTATCACGGCCAGGGATATATTTTTTTTCGTTGTGATAACAGGACAGAAAGAACTGGCACAACGTTCTCTATACAGTACAGGCATAACCGGTATGCCTTGCCCATAGGCGTAACTGCGCACCATATCCTCCTGCAGATCGCCGCCCTGGAAATAACCCGGCATAACGGTCCACGACATATCCTGCTTAGCCACAGTAACAGTAGCCGGGCTGGCCAGTGAATAATAGCCCGCCTTTTTACACTGAAGCTGCATATGCACCCGGACGTCGCCGGCGTATAGGCGATCCAGTGACCAGGTAGCGGTTAAGGTAGCAAGCGGAGACGACCAGGTGAATACTACTTCCGTAGGCGATACCTGTTTAGCGCCAGCCGGGTAAAAATGAAATGCCTGGCCGGCAGTATTCAATGCTACAGGAGTGGTTGCCTGTTTCCAGGCGTTGATCTGGTAATGATAGGCCGTGTCGGGCCATGGTTTGCCATCGTTCCGTTGGAAGGTGATAGCGGCTTTGTCGGCCGGCTTTTCTGCGGAATACAATAAAGTATACTCGCCCGATGGAATAGCCACCGGTTGGTTATGATAACGCAGGTCGCTTATTTTCCATCCTTCTTTTGTTTGCTTCCATTGAATGCGCACTTCGCTGTTAGCCAGCGATACCTGCTGGGCGCGAACAGTGAAGGATAACAACAGGCATATAGTAAACAGGCTAATTGTTCTCATATACTCGTATTTCAAAAACTGCAGCCGGCGTATTGGCTGAAGGATGCGTGAACCGGATAGTAAGACTGGTAGTATTTACCGCCTCATGGAATTCGATTATATTCCTTGTCTGGTAATTTCCTTGCTTCTCATATACTTTTCGCCCCTCGTCGTCAAAGATGGCATAGTCGCGTACACAGAACACCATTACATTTTCAGGATGCGACATCAGTACCGATTCCATAGGGTGATCAAAGTCTGTATCAAAAGATAAGATAAGCTTTTTAACCTGCTTTGTTGCATCCCACGATAAGGTAAGAGCAGGCGCCGGGTCGTTCAGGTCTGCCACCCAGGCGTTAGGCTGGGTAGTAGGCCTGGCCAGGCCATTGCGGATATTGTCTGCGCCAAAGGCCTGCAGTGGTTTATCAAACCGCAATGCAATGTTATGACCGGCAGGCCTGCGCTGAGGCACCCAGAATTCAAAGTTATCGATGCCGATGCCATCAGGCGCTTCCTGTTTGCCATAGTTAGAAACAGCGGGATTGATGGTATTGAATACAGACAGGATGCCTGTGATCCGCCTGGCTGACCGGTTGATACTGATCAACGGATTTTTTTGCAGCATGATAAAAACATACTGCGACTCGTTGACCGTTACGCCGGGGTTCACCTGGATCCAGTTCCTGCCAGGTTGTATCTTATATTCAAACGTGGCAATGGTTTTATCAGGCGTATAACTGCCCCTGCGGGAACTGAGCCTGATCTCTCCCTGCAACACGGTAGGTTCGTCGCTATACGCATGCAGGCTGAAAGCGGGTATGGGTCCTGCGGCTACGGGTATCATCTGCGCAGCCGCCAGATCCAGCGGCATCAACATATCTTCTTCCAGTACAGAAAGAGCCAGTTCGCTGCTGGCGCTGATGGTTGCAGATTGTACAAGATCGTTCTCCTCTACGGATGCAATACCTGGAATAAACTGCCCGCTGCGCAGCAACCATTGCTGCAGTTCCGGCATATGCCCTTCTGTATACAACGCAGAGGGTTGGCAGCCCAGTTTTGCACACAGTACAGCGGCCATACCTACAGCCTGCGCAACATAAGCGCTGGTAGCCATAACGCGCGAAGAACCAAAGGCAACATGCGAAACGCTGATAATACGCCCTGCGAGAAAGAGGTTGGAAATATTCCTGGAATAAAGGCAACGGTAAGGTATCTGGTAAATGCCCTTGCTATGCCATTGCGTGCAGCCCGGCTGCGTGGAATAAACGCCATCTGAGGGGTGCAGGTCCAGGCTCCATCCGCCAAATGCCACAGCATCGTCGTGTATGCGTTGTTCAATAACGTCTTGCTGTTTAAGTATATAATCGCCTTCGAAGCGGCGGCTTTCCCGCTTGCCGGGGATCATGCCAACCCATTCCAGGGTGAGGGTTTCCGCCTCGGGGAAATTCCCGGAGTTCTTGATGTAATCCCATACCCCGTAAACGATCTTCCAGAGCTCCCATTTAATTTTTTCTGTATCGTGTACGGTATCCATACGTCCCCCGTATTCTATCCACCAAAGTTTGCAGCCATAGTCCTGCGCATTGAAACTGCGGAACCTCGGGATCTCTGTAATATCCTTAAGTGCAAAGGAAGGAGGAATAAATCGTACAGGCTTGCCCGTATCTTTTGAATAGAAGTAAAGTGAATGCCCCAATAGTTCGCCATAACTTTCGGGCGGCGCAAACAGTTCGTTGAACTCTTCCATGGGCTCTGCCCCCATTCTGAAAGCGGCTCCCGCCAGGAACCCTACTACCCCGTCGCCCGAGGCATCGCAGAACAAAGGCGCCTTCAGCTCGTAAGTTGTCTGGTTCTGGCTGCAAAAGGCCCTGAGAGAGGCGATGGTATCTTTATCCTTTTTTTCTACATGGTATACAGCGGTGTTCAGCAGCAGCGTAATATTGGGTTCTGCCACAACCTTGTCCAGCAGAATGGTGTCCAGTATTACCGGGTTGCCTTCGGGATTCCTGTACGTATTCTCTACCAGTATTTCGTCTATAACGCCTCCTTCTCTTGCCCACCTGTTATTGTTACCCATGTGAGAGGTAGCGCCCAGGACCCATAAACGTACTTCACTGCTTGCATTTCCGCCCAGCACACTCCTATCCTGCACGAGTACTACCTTTAATCCTTCCCTGGCCGCCGTCACGGCACAACAGATACCCGACAATCCTCCACCCGTGACGATCAGGCCAGCTTCCAGTGTAACCAGGGGGCAGGAACGTTTCTCAATGCTCTCTGATCTTATCATTTTATTTTAATGTTTTTTGCATGATTGTAAAGCCGCCTGGTTTCAGCAGGGCGATGTCTGCAAGTCCTCCTGCCAGCGCTATATCCAGCTCCATGCTTTCTCCCGGTCTCAATGTCCGGAGCTGGTGATCTACCCCATTACATTTCAGCGTATAGCCTTTAAGGGTATATGCAGGAAAATCATTACGGGCAGTGATACGGATGCTGGCGCGTCCCCCGTCTTTCCTCGTCAGTTCAATAGTAGCGGGGGCAAATTCTTCCTGCCATACCTTGTACATATCGCGGGGCGACCTGTCTGGCTCCACAAGGCCCCAGGGCCTGTAGCCGTTTGGATTGGTGCCGGGGAAACGGCTGAAATAATCGTTGAATGTCCATACCGAAGCGCCTACCAGGTAATCGCATTGCCTGAATGCCTGCATAGCCTTGCGGAGATAAGCTACCCTGTCGTCTTCCGATTTCACGGCATCTGTACGGATACCGAATTCGCTTACATAAATGGGTTTGTCGGGGTACAGGGAATGAACATGCTGGAGTGCATGCAGGTGATTGCCGTATATGTTAGCGCTCACGAAATCCACGTATTGCGAAGCTTCATCTTCCGGTTTTTTAATAAAATCCTGGAATACCAGCATGCTGGCGAAGGTGATCAGCCGCGAGTTGTCCAGCGATTTAACAAACGCGCTCATATCCCGTACCCAGGCTTTTCCTGCATCCGTGTGCGACTGGAATTCGTTGCCTACGCTGTAAGCGATCACGCTTGGATGGTTCCAGTCGCGTTCCATCATTTCAGCAAGCTGCGATTGGAATTTGCGGCGCATCATGGTATCATTCATCTGCTTTGGCGTCATCTGCCAGTTGCCCGCTTCTTCTATGATCATCAGGCCATGTTCATCGGCCCAGTCGAGCAGTTCTTCAGACACCGGGTAATGGCTGATGCGGGATAATTCCATGCCTCCGCTTTTGATCATTGACAGGTCTTTCTCCAATACCGCCTGGGGGTCCAAAGATCCGTAACCGGGGTAATCGAGCGGGCGGTTACAGCCCCCCATCTTTATCGGTTCGCCGTTAACAAGCAAACGGGTACCGCTTACTTCTACTTTACGGATACCGAATTTTTTCTGAATGGTATCCCTGCCGCAGCTGATAGTGGCTGTATATAAATTGGGCGCATCCGGATGCCATAACGCTACTTCATGCGCAGGGATGACGCCTGTTAGTTCTACTGTTGCTTCGGCTCCCGGGCCGAGTTTTATTTCCTGTGGTTTAAAGCGTACAGTACTGCGGGCCACAACTGCATTCACTTTCTCTGTAACCGGAGCAGTACCGTTGTTACGAACAAACGCTTTTATGCGGATAGCAGCATTATCCTTCACCAGATCCGGGGTAGCCAGGATCTTTGTATTACTGATAAAAGTTGCCGGCCGTGTAACCAGGCTTACTTTCCTTGTAATGCCGCCGTAATTGATCCAGGGATAGAATTGCCGGTGATTGGCGCCGGAATAAGGGACGGTTGTTTTTGCACCGGGAATAGTGGTAGTGTCCCAGGAATTATCTGCCTGTACAACCAGCGTGTTCCTGTTTTTCAGCAGGGTAGTGATATCGAACTCAAATGGCGTGTAGCCGCCTTCGTGAGTGCCCAGCAATACGCCGTTCAGCCAAACCTTCGACCTGTAAAAAACGGCATCAAACCGGAGAAAAACATGATCATTTGCAACCGGGGCGGCAGCCTCGAATTGCTTGAAATACCAGGCGGCGCCTGTGTAAAAGAAATAACGGGGATCTGTGGAAAAACAGTGCGGCACAGTTACTTTATCGAAGTTGCCGGAAGGAAAAGTAGTATCCTGCCATTTTTCCTGTTCACCTACTTTTATCGGGTCTGCCGCAAACCTCCATTCACTGTTCAGGCTATGGTCCAGCCGGCGTTGCCCAAAGAGCAGGAATGGCGCAAATACCAGCAAACAAATTAATCGTCCTGTCATAATTATCTTTTTTCTTTTTGTGCAACCTGTTCTGCAACTGTTGCTCCTATGTGGTTTAATGCTGTTTGGTTATAATGTATTTCATCTTTCATCCAACCTTTGCCTGCGAAGCCTGTTGTTCCGGTATACACGATAAAGACATGCTTCATTTTCCTCGCCGCATTTTCCTGTGCCTCGCGAACGGCGTCGAAACCGGCGGCAGGATGATTGAGATAATGACCTGTTTGAATAATGTAAAAGGGGACCTGCCTGCCAAGCGCTTCTCTGAACTGTTTCACTACTGCCATAAGTTGCTCTTCATACTCGCCAGCTGTCAACTGTTTTGCGTTGATGGCATTGGCATCCCTTTCTCCCTGGCTCCACAGGATGCCTGCTATGGGTTGTCCTGTTTTTTTGACGGCTGCCCGGGCTTTGATAATGGCGCTGTCGATCAGCGGAAGCCTTCCTTTCCTGTCCCAGGTTCCATAATTGTTCAGCTCCGCTTTATAGTGGCAGGAACTGCCGCCCCTGGCTGCCGGTACAATCACTACCTGTTTACCTGTCAGGCTATGGTAAGCTTTTGCGAATGCAGGCCATGCGCTTCCTGTATGCGCGCTTTCAAAATGCAGTTCCCGTTCGCCCACCGGGTCTGCCAGGTACACCAGCGAGTCGGACGCCCAACGGTATTCAAATGCGGTACCTGGCGCACAGGGAACAGACATTGCGCTATCTGCCATCCCAACGGCATTGCTCTGGCCCGCGGCGAGAAACAACTGTTGCGCCATTGTGCGTTGCGAAAAAAGTATCATCAGGCAAATGAACCATCTCATTTCCAATCAGGATTTTGTTCCAGTTTCGGGTTCGCGTTGATCTCGTCCAGCGGGATAGGGAAATAGCGATGTTTTGCCTGCGGCGCACGGGTAGGAAATACATCATTAACCGCATGAGGAATAACCTGCAGGAAAGTATTGGTCCTTGTCAGGTCGTACCAGCGGTCGCCTTCTGCAAACAGTTCCCAGCTGCGTTCCTGCAATACCGAATCCACGAACTGATCTTTCCCCAGGCCTGTTGTCAGGTCGGGCAGCCCGGCCCTTTTCCTCACTGTATTAATATAACTATATGCTTCCGCTGTGGGACCGCTTTTCCGTGCCGCCGCTTCCGCCGCTACCAGGTAAACATCCGCAAGGCGCAGGATAGGAATATTGATAGCGCCGCTTGAGCCTACGGAATTCTTATCCATATATTTCTTCACCAACACTCCATGGGTGGTGATAGGAGTAATATCTTTCTGCGCTACCACCTGGCCCAGTTTATTGATATAATTGGTATCGAGCAGTTTTCTTCTTTTATCTGAAGGATTGAATGAATCAAAGAATGCCTGGTAAGCAAACGCAGAGCCGTATGAAGTGACGGCATACTGGGGACCATCGCTGTTCTTAGGTCCGTACAAGCCTATGATCTGGGTAGAGTAGCCTGGCGAAGCGCTCTCGCATTCGAAGGCCCACATATTTTCCTGTCTTGCCGCATCTTCTTTCGTTACATCATATACATCCAGTACTTCAGGCATCAGGCTATAACGGCCGGAAGAGATGACCTGCGAAGCCTTGTCCAGCGCCGTAGCCCAATCCTGTGCATACAAAGCCGTTTTGGCATATAGCGCCATGGCTACTTCCTTGGAAGGCCGTCCTTTCTGAATGCTGGCAGAGTAAGACGGCAGCTTGGCGATGGCCTGGTCCAGGTCGCGATAGATCTGTTTAAATACGTCTGCCTGGGCTGTTTTGCCGATAAGGGCAGAATCGAGGCTGATGCTTGGCGATGTTTTAACTACGATATCGCGGAAGTTCTTGGTAAGCATCCACATATAGAATGCGCGCATGTAAAAGGCTTCGCCCAGGATCACGCTTCTCCTGGCAGAATCCATGTTTGTTTGCGGCACCTTGTACAATACCCAGTTAGCCTTTTCAATACCTGAGTAGCAGCTTTGCCAGATCTGTTGCGGAGATTCTGTTTGCCGGCTGAAGCTCTTCTGTGTTGTATAATTCGCATCGTAGCTGAACAGGGTATAAGTATCCCTGCCTACTACGGGTCGCGGGTAGATCTGGTCTGCGCTGAAGTCAGACGCTCCTGTACCGGCGGTGTTATACAAGTTCACCATAGGACCATATACCGCTGTTAGCGCAGCTTCGGCATCTGAAGCTGTTTTATAAAAATTGTCTGTAAAGATCGAAGAGTATGGAGTTTCCTTCAGTTTGTTGCAGGAAGTATGCACCAGCAGCAGGAATAAACCACCTATAAAATATTGTATATTTTTCATATTGCTATTTTTTTAAAATCCCACTTGTAAACCAACGAGGAAAGATCTTGACATCGGGTATACCAGGTTATCAACTCCTATCAAGGTATTGGAGCCGCCGAAGGAATTCACTTCCGGGTCATACCCGCTGTAATTGGTGATAGTAAAGAGGTTGTTGGCGCTGACATATACCCGTACGTTCGTGAGATATTTGATAGGAGGCAATTTATAGCCCAGGGTGATATTCTTCATTCGGATATAGGAACCGTCTTCTACAAAGCGGTCGGATATCGGCAGTCTTCCGCCCTGGAAACCATTGGCGTATTCATTGCTCGGATTGGTAGGCGACCACCTGTTAACCAGTCCTTCCAGCACGTTCCTGCCTCCGAGTCCATTTTCGAAAGTATAGCGGCTCAGGTTAAATACTTTGTTTCCCTGTACGCCTGACAGGAAGAACGACAGATCGAAATTTCGGTAGGTGAAATTTGAAGACAGGCCGAAAAGAAAGGAAGGATTTGCATTGCCGGTAATAGTCTGGTCGTCGCCGGTGATCTGTTTATCATTATTCAGATCCGCTACTTTTACGCCGCCGATCCTGCTGCCGCTGCCTGGCAATACTGTTTCGCCCGTCTGGTAAATACCGTTGAATACATATGTTTTAAAGATACCCAGGGGCTGGCCTACACGAAGTACGCTGTAGGGACTTAACACGAATTCATTCATGCCGCCTTCCAGGCTTAAAAGTTCATTGCGGTTTACGGAGAAGTTCACGTTCATGTTCCATTTCAGCTTGCCGGTGAGCAGCCTCGCGTTGGCGGCTATTTCCACGCCTTTGTTGCGGATGCTGGCAAAGTTGCCGGTAATGGAAGTATAGCCTGAAGAAAGCGGCAGGTTCTTTACAAACAGGAGATCTTTTGTTTTCTTGTTATAGAGGTCGGCCACGATGCTCAACCGGTCTTCGAACAACCCGATATCTACCCCCACATTTGCCTGTGTAGATTTTTCCCAGCGCAGGTCGGCGTTCGGGATGCCGGTTGGGCTGATACCCACTGTATAAATATGATTGAACTGGTAGTTGCTGCCCGAACCTTCCAGGGCGAGCGACTGGTAAGGAGAGATAGCGCCTGCATTACCTGTCTGCCCGAAGCTGGCCCTTAGTTTAAGATCGCTGAACACCCGGCTGTTCTTAAGGAAAGGCTCTTCAATGATACGCCATGCGCCGGCAACAGCAGGAAAGAAACCCCATTTATGGTTTTCCCCGAATTTAGAGGCGCCGTCGTAACGGGCGGTGATATCCAGGAAATATTTATCTGCGTAGCCATAGTTGATACGGCCCATGTAAGAGGTCAGCGACTCTTTGCTCCGGTTGCTGCTTACTGTCCGGTTAACGGCCAGTTGTACAGCTTCGTTCTGGGTTGCATCGTTAGGCAGGCCATTGGCATTGATGGTATTATCGTTATACATATTACTCTGTATAGCGTATACGCCTGTGAATTTAAGCGAGTGAGCGCCAAAGTCGCGGTTATAGGTAAGCACGCTTTCATGCAGCCAGTTGGTAGTATTAACGTTGCCTTTGGAAGCGGTACCGGAGTTGGCGTTCACTTCCGCCTTACCCAGTATATAGATAGGTGAATAATAGTCGTTCAGCGTATTGCCCATATCAGCATTCAGGGAAGCCCGGTAGGTAAGTCCTTTGACGATCTTTGCTTCGGCATACAGGTTGGCCAGCGTGCGGCGGATAGTGTTGCGGTTGAGGATCTGGGAAAGGCCTACGGGGTTGGCAATTTCCCGGTACCGGCCATTGAACTGGTCGGCAAACGGGTACACGGTACCATCTTCCCTGTAGGGTATAAGAGTTGGCGGCGCGCCCAGGGTAGCGCCAACAATGCTCTGAGTAACCAGCGGCCCGTCAATGGAATTGATACCGGTAGGTATGCTGTTATTGATGGTGTAGCTGGTCTGCAGGCTTGTTCCTACCTTGAAGTGGTCGCTGATGGTATGATCAATTGTAGCCCTGAAGGAATAGCGTTTGAAATCCGAAGAAATAATGATACCTTCCTGATCGAAGAAGTTACCGGACATGGAGAACTGGGTCTTATTGGACCCGCCGCTCACAGAAGCCTGGTAATTCTGCACATTGGCCTGGCGGTAAATAACATCCTGCCAGTTGGTACCCTGGCCGAGGGAAGCCGGATCGTCGTAAATCTTTGAATTATAGATATCGTTTTCCAGCTGGGCAAACTGCGAGGCATTGAGCATGGATAATTTGCGGGTAATGTTCTGGATGCCCCGGTACATATCCAGCTGCACACGGGTAGCGCCGCTTTTTCCACGTTTGGTTGTGATCAGCACAACCCCGTTGGCGCCCCTGGCGCCATAAATGGCGGTAGATGAAGCGTCTTTTAATATTTCTACCGATTCAATATCATTTGGGTTGATGGTAGATAAGGGGCTTACATCGTTTACACCGCCGCTGTTGGAGATCTGGATGCCATCAATAATGTAGAGGGGTTCAGATGAACCATTGATAGAGTTAGTTCCGCGTATGCGTACACTGATATTACCACCCGGCGCGGCATTGTTCTGGGTGATCTGAACGCCGGGCACCCTGGCGGCAAGGCCCTGGGCCACGTTGGTAACAGGCGTTTGAGTAATGTCGGCGCCCTTTACAGACGCAATGGAACCGGTAGAAGCGATCTTCTGTTGCGAACCATAACCAACCACTATCACGTCGTTGAGTTTACTGATATCAGGATTCAGCGTAACGGCAACAGAAGACTGACCATGAAGTTCTATAGTAGTATTCTGGTACCCCTGGAATGAAACCAGTAGCGATGCGTTGGCAGGTACGTCTTTGAGTGAAAACTGGCCGTTGACATTCGTAACGGCGCCTTTGGCAGTACCTTTTACGGCAACAGTTGCACCGGGCAATGCCTGTCCTTTTTCATCCGTTACTTTCCCGGAAAGAAGCGGGACCAGTGATTGCGCCCGGGATAAAAACGGGACAAGTATAAATAGCAGAACTATAAACAAGGGACTTGTTCTTTTCATAACGTAAGCGTTTGTGGCAGTGAATCATAAGTGGTAAAGCAATGTTATAGAAGAATTTTAAACAATGAAAGGGCCGGGCCAACTGAATCTACCGGGAACGATACCGCAAACGTTTCCGATAGGTGAATTATCGATTTAAATTTTTTTGTATGATAAAATGTACCCGCTGCAGCCAAGTGCACGCGATCAGTAAATCAGGTACTGTAAGGGGTAAACAACGTTATTATTGCAAGGATTGTAATATGTATTTTACGTTGCCGGAAGAACCGGCGGCAGAGATACGGCAGCATAAGAAGCATATGACCACCATCGTGGACATAGCCAAAGCCCTGAACATATCCAAATCTACCGTTTCCAGGGCTTTGCATGAACATAGCGACATCAATCCCCAAACCAAAGCAGCCGTGCTGGAAATGGCGCAGCAACTGGATTATCAGCCCAACCTGCTTGCCAAAAGCCTTGTAAAAAGCAAGAGCAACACCATCGGGATCATCGTTCCCGAATTCCTTACCTACTTCTTCCCCACCATCATCATGGGCGCACAGCAGGTAGCTGCGCAGGCAGGGTATAACGTGATCATCTGCCAGTCGCAGGAGTCTTATAAAACAGAAGTAGCCAACGCCAATATATTACTGGCCAACCGGGTAGATGGGGTGTTGATCTCCATGACAAGAGAAACAAAAAAGTTCGATCATATCAAAGCATTCGAAAAGCATGGTATCCCCGTAGTATTCTTTAACCGGGTGTGCGACGAAATGAATACATCCAAAGTCCTGGTAAATGATTATGAAGGAGCTTTAAAAGCAGTAGAGCATTTGATAAAGAATGGGTACCGTAACATCGCCCACATTGCCGGCCCTCCGTCCTTACTCCTGACGCGCAATCGCCTTGGCGGATACCGCGATGCCCTGAAAAAATACAATTTGCCCTTCAAAGAAGATTTGGTTGTGCATTGCAACCTTTCGAAAAAGGATGCTGTCCAATGTGCAGAGCAATTACTCAATATGAAGAACCGCCCGGACGCCGTATTCTGCGTGAACGACCCGGTAGCCATACAGTTGATGCTGGAAGCGAAGAAAAGGAAAATAAAGATCCCTTCGGAATTAGGAATAGTTGGCTTTAGCAATGAACCCAGCGGAGAAGTGATAGAACCGGCTTTAACTACTGTACAGCAACCGGTAGCGGATATAGGACGGTCGGCAGCTGATATATTATTGACGGCGATTAAACAGGGAGAAGATTATGTACCTGAGATGAAGTCGCTGAAGACAACGTTGATAGTGAGGGAATCGTCGAAGCGCTGATATTTAACGTTAATCTTCGCTTTGAAGCTTTTCAATCAGATATTGCGCAGATTACCGCAGTATCCAGGCTTTGATGACTGGTTTTATTTTTTTTGCAAGATGATGGGATGAGGTTTGAATATTTTCTTTTGAAATTTTGAATTAGTTCTTATATTTGCCGCCCTGAATGCCCAGATGGCGAAATTGGTAGACGCACTGTGTTCAGGTCGCAGCGCCTGCAAGGGTGTGCTGGTTCGAATCCAGTTCTGGGCACTAGAATCCCCTGTAAGTAATCACTTACAGGGGATTTTTATTTTATCTCCCCTTTTGCCGGTACTTTTCGCTTTTACTCGGATCAAGTTAAATAATTGGGGGATTAATATAAAAATAGTTTTTTTGCATTGGATTAGCCAATAAAGCATGTGGATCAGAACTTTCGCAAACTTGTAGAATTGCTGTTACCAGCGGGAATATTAGAGTATTTTGACTTAATAGATTCAAATCAGGACAAAGAAGGTATTCACATATACCTGGAGGAAAAGAATAGCATTCCAGTAGAACATCAACATAAGAAAGCTCACTCTAAAGGATTCTTCTCAGAAGTTGTTATTCAGGATTTTCCCATACGCAATCAGCGCGTCATGTTGCATGCAAAGCGCCGTCGGTGGGAA
>NZ_FNRL01000035.1 GCF_900107795.1 Chitinophaga terrae (ex Kim and Jung 2007) | reverse complement strand
CCAATGCAGTCAAAATGCAGGTCTATTGCGTGCTGATCGCTCAATTACTGATGGTGGTCATCAGAAAGAAAGCTGCCACGAAAAAATCTTTTGCTAATATGATCACCGTTATAAGATTACACCTGACAAGCTATGTTGGACTGATGGAATTTATTAAAGACACATATAAAGCATGGAGAAAAAAACACAATGCATCATCGCTTGCCTTTTCACCGTAATAAAGGAGGGGAGCTTCCCCCAATTTTGAAACAATCAAATTTTAGGCTGTAATCCTTATCAGAAAGGGATTACAGCCATTTTTAACCCGATTTTTGTCGGACAATAATGATTTTCTAATTATTACGGAAACCCATAATCAGGTAAAAAAATAACGTGAGCTAATTCCCCTTGCTCGTATCTGCGGTGGTCGAATACCGATAGCACAAAGCAAAAAGGAACGCCCACGCTTTACCGTAGGCGTTTCCACTCTTACTTTCCTGTGCTATTTGAAATTTTCGACCTTTCAGATACAGGAATTTATAAAGCGAAACGCTGTATTTATATATCTATTTTTCTTTTATCGAATTGTGATATAATGTTATAGGCTTGCTACAAAAGATTGCTCCATACCCTTAAATTTATGTGATACCTTTTGCATATCCTTTCCAACTTTCTCGTTGAGAATTTTTGCGTAAATCTGTGTGGTAGCAATGTTCTTATGTCCTAACATTTTGCTTAAACTTTCCAGCGGAACCCCCTCGCTCAAAAACAGCGTGGCAAACGTATGGCGTGCCAAATGAAAGGTTACTTTTTTCTCTTTAAGACAGTCAATCAGCTTGGATATTGCTTTTAGTCTATCATTACAGGAACTGTTAGACGGAACAGGAAAAACCCTGCCGTCCTTTGACAGTCCTGCATACTTCTCGATAATCATTTTGGGAATATCTAACAGCATTACATTGGACGATGTTGCTGTTTTTCTCCTGCGGACAATGATCCATTGGTTACCGTCAAAGAAATCTTGGATATTACTGTTTTTAAGCCCTTTTATATCCGAATAGGAAAGCCCTGTAAAGCAACTGAAGACAAACAAGTCTTTAACAAACTCGTCTTTCTTTTTATCGCAGTTGAACGTTACGAGCTGTTCCAATTCATTTCGCAACAGATAACCCCTGTCTTTGTCCTTTTTGGTGTTCTTATACTCGCTGAACGGATTAAAAGCGAGGTGTTTTCTGTTCATTGCCAAACGGCAAAGCGTAGTAAAACCAATCATATAATTCCAAATAGTATTATGATTTAGGGTTAAATCGTCACGTAAATAGTAGTCGAAATCCTGTACAAAATCAGAAGTAAGGTCGTTAAACATTACATCGGTATAACCGTATTTGACAAGGGCAAAATTTCGCAAGTGCTTTAAAAGCGTTTTATACCTGCGGTATGTGCCTTGTACCCGAAGTCCGCTGTTTACCTTTTTTTCAAAGTCAGCTACAAACTGCTCGTAAAATTTGAAAAAGGTTAATTCTCCACTTTCCATACCGAGAAAAGCATTTTTGAGTTTAGGACTGTTTACAGCTCCCTCGTTTTTCAGAATTTTAGAATAGCATTCCTCAATGCCCAAACGGATTTTATCAAGCTTGCTATTAGTGTCTTGGGCTTCTCGGCTTTTCCCTAAAACCCTGCCGTACTTCAAATCCCAATTCGATGCAGAAATATCCAATTTGGTACTAAATGCAGATTGTTTGCCGTTTACGGTAATCCTGCACATAACCGTAACTTTTCCGTTTTTCTTCGGGGCGTTCTTTTTAAGGTAGAACAATACCTTAAATGTTGATTTTTTTGTCGTTTCCATACTCACAATTCTTAATGATAAAATTAAACCTATGTGAGCTACGGAACAATATGAAAAATTATGCAGAAAGCTGAATTACAGCATTTTAAATCGGTTTCTTGTAATGCTTGAAAGTAACGTTTTAGTAACCTTCCTTTTGCCTAACCTCGCTTTTTTCTGCTTTTTACATCATTACCAAAAAATCAAAAAACGATTGTAAAGCCTTTATTTACAATCGTTTTACCTGTTATTAATCTTTGATGTATATTTACTGAAAATTTATTTTACAAGTATACAGTGATGGTTCGTGTAAAGATATTTCAAAAATCAGGAATTCCTGACGAGCAATGGCAGTTTTCTGTTTGCCGGCCTGAAATACCAGGAGATTAACGTTAGCACCAGCAATAATAACGACGGGAAAATATCACCCGCTGCATCCCCATGTGCGATATGCGAAAACACGGCGCCCGACATGGCAAAGAAAAAGCCGGCATATGCCCATTCTTTCAGTAAAGGAAAACGGGGAACAAGAATGGCGATCACGCCCAGTATCTTCCATATTCCCAACAATGTTAAAATATAGGTAGGAAATCCTAACTTAAAAATAAAATCACTCTCACTGTTCATTTTCAAAAGCTGAACAAGGGCGGTTGATGTCATACCCAACGCGAGCCAAATGGTAGCGATCCAATAAATGATCTTATCTCTTTTTTTCATAGCGTCTTATTTTAGTTTGCCGGTAATTTCTTCCAGTTTATTATGTGCCAGGTTGATACCTTTTTCCAGCCCGATGCCTATATGCAGTACCTGGTCCCTTTCGGCTTCCGACCTGTAGATCACATGCATATTAAGCCTGCTGGTATCCGCTGTCAGTTTTTCAAACTCGAGGAACTCCAACTGCGCCCCGAAAGGCGTATTCTCCATTTCAAAGGTCCTGACAATCTTTCGGCCGGGAACAAACTGGTGAATCACCCCGTTTGCGCGGAAAAGGACGTCGCCTTGCTGGCTGGTAGTTTCAAACGTGTAACTGCCATGAGTGCGGTTCTCCAGTTTCAATACCTTGGTGTGCATCCATTTTTCAACCAGTTCGGGATCTTCGTATGCCCTGAAAAGCAATTCAACGGGTAGGTCGAATGTTCTTGTTATCCTGACATCCTGTTGACCGCCGGATGATTCAACAATTGTTTTGTGTGTCATTGCAGAAGTTTTTAAAAGATAAATAAAATGTAGCCATTTGACTACAAATGTATATGTAGTCATTTAACTACGCAAATTTATTTTCTGACTATTTACTTAACAAATTGATAATCAACAACAAAAAAAATGCGGGAGGCAGGAATTAAATTCCCGCCTCCCGCATTTTTTTACCAGGTAAAAAGCAGTTTGTCAGGCCAGATAGCCGCCTGCAACCAGGTCTTCCAGCAACCCTGCTTCCCTGGTTTCCCAGCCCAGCGCCTGCCTTGTCAACTCGCTGGAAGCAGCACAATTCATTGATGCGAAGTATTTGAACCAACCGAAATGCGCCTCTGCTTCAGCGCCTTCCTTGCCGGCAACAGGTAATCCAAGTCTTTCCCGGTAATTGACAAACTCACGGAAAAAATGCCTGCCAGCTGTGCATTCCATCTTAACGTTTTGTTGTAGCATGGCAGGCAATTTCCTCCCGGTTATCAGAATGCTTTAAATTCTGCCAGGTGAGTATAAGATGCGTTATAACTTTTGGTGATGGTCAGTTTGATATAACGGGCATCAGTATACGTTGATAGGGTTCTCATTTGTTCGGCTGTTGTATTTTCCATGGTAAATGAGCCAACGGCCTGCCAGGTTTGGTTATCGGTGCTGGTTTCCACTGTCAGTTCCTGCGGCTTGCCGGAATTGTCTGACTGCCGTGGCGTTAAAGCCAGGCCATGAACTGTTTTAGCGGCTCCCATATCCACGACCAGGTAATGCGGAGGGCCGGGACTGGCGCCTTTCCATTGCGTATGCCAGAAAGTGGAAGGATTGTTATCCAACACGAAAACCGCTCTGCCATTGTTAGGCCCTTCCCCGTCTGCTTCTTCAGAAGAGAAACCGGCTATCGTCCACCCGGTACGGTCATAGACTTCCGGCTGTACAGATACCTTGAAGAATGCCACGCTCATTGCGGTATTTAATTCTGCGGAGGTGCTGCTGATAGTAACTGGCAGCAGGTAGTCTTTCAATACTTCTATCGCCCCATCGCCCGAGGTCTTTACTTTTACCGACAGCGGACCTGTAGATAATGCGCCTTTCGGAATAACGGCCGAAGTAGTATACTCGTAGCTCTTCTCAGGTAAAACGGCGTAGGCGGTACCATTGGCTTTATTGAAGCTGTCGACCAGCTGGTTATTAACCGCAAAGGTTACCTGGATATCCGCAGCCGGATAATCCTGGCCGCCGAAATTGGCGGAGTAGATCATTGTCTGGGCGGTATCACTGATCTTGAAGGAGTAGACCTTGGGGCCATTCACCGATTGAGGCATGTATACCTTTGTATAGGCTGATAACGGTTGTTCCGGCAACTCGAATTTATCGTTGCAGGCACTGAATGCCGCCGCCAGGACTGTAAAACAAAATATATGGAATTGCTTGAATGACATATCGTTGACTTTAGAACTTAGATAAAACTATTACCAGCCGGGATTTTGGATCATTGTTCTTCCTCTATCCATCTCATACTGGCTGATCGGGAACCAATAGTTAGCCGAACGGAATAAGTGCGTGGCGGCAACGCTTCGTTTATAAAAGTCATCCCCATCTTTATTGATATCCATCCCATGAACATCTCCCATTACGGAAGCGGCTATCTTCCAGCGACGGATATCGAACCACCTATGGCATTCATACGCCAGTTCTACTCTCCTTTCGTCGCGGATCTTCTTCCTTGCGTCGGCCTGGGTTGCAGGTACCGGTAACCCATCTGCTCCATCTCCATAGCCCGGGATACCGGCGCGGCGACGGATGGCATTCACATACTTCAAGATATCAGGGTTTCCCGGATCATATTCGTTCAGCGCTTCTGCATAGTTCAGGTAGATCTCTCCCAACCTGAAAAGGATAATAGGCCTGATCTGTTTCTGACCATTCCCGCCGGAACCGTCGTTGGTTTGCGTACCCACATTCTTCCTGATCAGGTAGCCGGTTTTAGACCAATCGGTAGGATGCCCGTTCTTGCCATTAGGTCCAGAGAGGAAGAAGCTGACAGGAGCGGCTGATTTCATATTACCGCCAAGGAAAATACTGTTGTTGTAAGTCACATCTGTATAAAAGCGGGGCTCGCGATTCTGGTACATGTTGAACACTTTCACCCCGTTTTCGGTAGTAAAACCTGATTCAGAATACAGTGGCGATTCAGTTATAGATTTACCGTCTTTCATGAAGTAGGCATCCACCTGTTCCTGGGTAACAGCCAGACCGCACCAGCCGCCTGCCTGCCGTGGCATGCAATGCACATCGTAGGTAGAAAGGCCATTGCTCTTTCTGACGAAGATCTGCTCGCTGTTCCATGGCTGCAGGAATATGCCTTGCAACGATTTTTTCACATCGCCGCCCGGGTCCTTATACAGGGAATAGAGGCCGAGGTCAATTACCGCTTTAGCCGCATCTGCCGCCTTTTTCCATTTCTCTTTATCGAAGCTCTGTGAAATGAAATTCCTGCCATCCTGGGTTTTGAAACTTGCCATTTCAGTGTTTCCATTGTACAGAGGACTGGCTGCATATAGCCATAACCGTGATTTGATGGCAAGCGCAATTCCTTTTGTCATGCGACCGCCCTGCAGATCGCTGGGTTCCCCGTTATTCATGGGCACGAGCGGCAACGCAGCCGCTACTGCATCCAGTTCGCTGCTTACATAGTTCACGCATTCGTCGAATGGGCTGCGCGGGATCTGCATGTCGCTTGCCGGAGCGTCGGGCGCCAGGAGCGTATCTCCCATCAGCACCACAGGCCCGAATTGCCTCATCAGGAGGAAATAGTAATAAGCCCTTAAACAACGGGCTTCCGCCTGGTACTGATCTATCAGCTGCTGACCATTCAGGCTGCGTATCTCCACGTTCTCATTGATATGCTTCATGAAATAGGTAGCAGCACGGATGGCATTATAATAATATCCCCACTTGTCGAACAATACGTTGCCCGCGCTCATATTGCCTATGTTCAGGCTATAGATGGGGTATTTAGACCAGGTAACATCCGCTTCATCACAGTTTCCCAGCCAGGGATTATTGTTCCATTGATCCGATTCGTCGTTGACATAACTGTAGATATTAGCCAGGTATCTTTCCGATGGCCCTTTCTTTTTAAATACCTCCTCGATAGTGATACGGTCATTAGGGACCTGGTCAAGGTATTTACTGCAGCTGCTAAGTAAACCGGCAGTAAAAAACAATATGGCGATATATAAGGTAAATTTCTTCATGATCATTGATTTATCTTATCTGAAAGAGAGCTTGGCGCCGAGGTTAAACGTCTTAACAAGTGGATATTGCGAACCACGGCCATCGCCCAGCTCCACGTCCCAGAGGTCAAATCCGCTGAATGTAATTAAGTTGTTGCCGATAAAGTAGAGGTAAACATTTGAAAGGCCGGCTTTCTTTAACCATGGTTTATTGCTGAAAGTATAGCCGAATTGCAAAGTCTGCAACCGGAGGAACGCGCCGTTTTTCACCCACCATGAGCTATTGGCGTAGTTCATATTGTCGTTACCATAGGTTAGTCTTGGATACAATGGATGCGGATTGGTGCTGCCGGGAGTCCAGCGGTCGGTGATCTGCGCCAGCAGGTTGCCTCTTTCGCCGCCCTGGCTGAAAGGTTGCAGGCCGTCGCCGTTCAGTGAAATATCTACGTTGCTGATGCCTTTAAACCATCCGGCCAGCGACCAGCCTCTCCAGTTGAAAGTAGGTCCGAAGCCGTATACGATCTCGGGGATGCTGCCATAACCGATAGGTCCCTGGTCATAGGTATCTATCTTTCCATCTCCATTCATGTCTTTATACTTGATATCGCCCGGCATGTTGGTACCTGTCTGGTATGGACTGGCTGCTACGTCTTCTTTGGAGGTGAACAATCCTAAAGCCGTATAGCCGAAACGTTGTCCCAGTTTGCGGCCTATGCGCTGTTGCCAGGGATAAGGCCAGGGCGCGTTGGCGTCGTTAATGATCATTGCCCTGTTCCAGGTAAAATTGCCCCTGAAACCTATCTGCAGTTCCCCTACTTTCTTATTGATCTCGAGTGTTGCATCTATCCCCCTGTTATGAATTTCACCCAGGTTGGCAAAAGGCAGGCTGCGGATACCGGAGATCTGCGGCACATCCCCACGCTGCCTGAAAATACCTGTGCGGTTTTCCCTGAATATATCTACCACTAACGACACCTGGTCGTGCAGGGTTTTTAATTCGATACCCAGGTTCGCTTTCTTGGCTTTTTCCCAGGTTACAGATACAGCATAATCGCCGATATCGTAGCCGTCGATATTATTGTCGATGCCGTTGCTGCCGTAAGAGTAGCCGCCATTACCGTTTCCGACAGTAGAGATATAGGCAAACCTGCGGCCGCCGATGTTTCCGTTACCTACCAGGCCATAGGAGAAGCGCACTTTCAGGAACTGGATGGCGTTGATAAGCGGCTGGAAGAAGGTTGCTTCGGAAGGCACCCAGCCCACACCGAAAGACGGGAAGAAACCGAAGCGTTTCTTGGGTTCGAAGGTTTCAGAACCATTGTAACCAAAGTTGGCTTCTGCCAGGTAAGTATTATCATAGGCGTAGGTCACCCTTCCTGCCACGCCCAGGTAGCGGTAAGGGATAGACGAAATGAAATCGCCTGCGAAAGCATCCTGCCTGTCAGACTGGTTATATAATACCATTCCTGTTACCTCATTCTTACCGAAATTCTGCTTATAGTTCAATGCTGCTTCTGTATAAAACTGCCGGCTACCGCCATTAGACCTGCTGTAGCCAAGGTAGTTGCTGCCGATGGAGGTCTGATCCATGATCAGGTTGCCGGCGCTGTCCCTTCCGGTGGCCATGTAGCCGTCCACGGTTTTTGTGCGGCTGATATTATGGCTGTTATAGTTATCGAAAGAGAACATACCCGTTACCGACAATCCTTTTACCAGGGAACCCAGGTCTTGTGTTACCCTGATATTGCTCCATAACTGGCTTCTGAACTCCGTTACATACCCGCTTTGGGTAAGGAGGTTATAAGGGTTGAAGATATCGCCCGTTCTCAGCTGTGAGTGCAGGCCGTTGGAATAAATTGGAGGAATGAGGATGGGAGGCAACAGGTAAGCGGCGCCCCAGATCTGGTCTACGCTGCTGCCGGGGAAGTTCCCGTTACTGATCCAACCGGCTGCTCCAAAATCTACCTTCGTGGATTTGGTGAGTTTCATTACCAGGTTGGACGTGAAATTATACCTGGTGAATTTGATCTGCGAGTTGTAGTTGGCCAATCCATCGGTCTTATACATTCCTTTCTCATCATAATACCCGATAGAAAGATAGTATTGGGCGTTTTCTGATCCGCCATTCGCATTCACCCTTGCACGGCGGTTTTGACCGGCCTTATTAAAAAGCACATCAAACCAGTCGACATTCGGGCTCAGATCCGGATCTTCGCCGGTAGCTGTCTGGTTAATACGCTCTTCAGAATATTTAGGAAGCGGATCATTTGGATTGCTGTTCTTATATGCTTCGTTAGCCATGCGGAGATAGGTTACCCCGTCGGCAAACTTTGGTATTTTGGTGAACTGGGTGTATCCCTGGTCGTATTGGGCGTTAATGAGCGGTTTACCTACTTTACCTGTTTTAGTTTGAATGAGGATCACGCCATTTGCACCGCGTACGCCGTATACAGCCGTTGCGGAAGCGTCTTTCAAAACGCTGAAGCTGGCGATATCCTCGGGATCTACGTTGGCGAAATCCCTTTCAATTCCGTCGACCAGCACCAGGGGGCTGCTGTTGGTAAAAGTGGAAATACCGCGGATATAGATCTCCGCATTATCGTAACCTGGCTGACCGCTTCGCTGAACGCCTATAATACCGGCTACGCGACCGGCGATGGCATTAGTTAAGTTAGCGGCGGGAAGTTTCAGGTCTTCAGCCCGGACGCTGCTCTGCGCGCCGATGGTGGTCACTTTCTTTTGCTGACCGTATGCTACCACCACCACATCCGCCAGGTCAGAAGTTTTTTCTTTCAGGGTGATGTTAAGGGTTGTAGACCCGGATACCGCTACTTCCTGGGTAATATAGCCAACAAAGGTAAATATCACCACGTCATTGGCTTCTTTCAGGGTGAGCGAGAATGTTCCGTCGTCTTTCGACTGCACATTCGCATTATTATTCCTGCTGCGGATGGTTACTCCCGGCATGGGCTCGCCCTTTGAGTCCAGTACCCGTCCTCTGACGGTAATGGATTCGGGAGTGGTTTTGTTACTACCCCGTTTACTGATAATTACGGATTTGTCGACCACGCTGTATTGCAATGGCTGATTCCTGAAGCACTCGTCCAGTACCGATTTCAGGGATTGTTTAACTGCCTGCAGGGTGACCGGGGAGGTATTGTCCAGCAATTCATTTTCGTAAATAAAACTGTAGCCTGTTTGCTGTTTTAGTTTTTTCAGGACGGATTCCAGTTTTTCATTTTTTACTGTCAGGGTGATTAATGCAGACTGTGCATAGAGGCTGAATGACGAAGCCATAAAAAATGCAATAAACAACACTTTTGAGCACAGGTCTCTGGCAGGCAAAAGGAGTCTTGTCCCTCGCCGGCGTGAACGCGGATTACTATTCATCTGGTGATAATTAAGGTGAAAACTCTTACTGAATCAGGGATTCAATAAAACGAGATTCTGGCTGAATTACAATTTATAACTATGGAATTTGAACTATAACTTTTTTGTTTTCCAAGTGAAATTTCATTGCTCCTGTCTTTTCCAGTTTTAGGAGCACATCTTCAATTTTGTCATAACGGGATATGGTTCCTGTAAATTTTTTGTTTTTATCGCCTTGTGCAAAAACTATGTCCATATTGTACCATCTTCCTATTTCCATCATGATGTCGGCAATTGGTTCTCTTTCGAAGGCGAAGATGCCGTCTTTCCAGGCTAAAACGGTTTCCATATTCACCTCCCTGATCTTTACTTCATTGGTCAGGGTATTGAATTGAAGTTGCTGGCCAACCGGCAGTACCCGGGAGGTATTGGCAACATGAACATTCACAGCTCCATTTACCAGCGTTGTTTTGGTTGTATTTTCTCCCTGGTATGCCTTAATATTGAACATAGTGCCCAGGGCCTGTATTTTCTGATCTTTTACATGTACGATAAAAGGCGATTCGGCGGATGCGCTGACTTCAAAAAAAGCCTCCCCGGTTAGTGTGACCTCCCGCTGCTTTCCTGTAAAATAAACAGGGTATTGCAGGGATGAAGAGGCGTTCAGGCGTACTTTTGAGCCATCCGAGAGGGTGACAGTGTATTGAAATCCCGGCGGTGTTTTCAATGTATTCATCTCGGCTGGCTGCCGGCTGTTCACTTCTTTGGTATCATAGGCCAGTTCAGCATTGGATACTTTGTTTGCCGTCACCCCGGAAGCGTAATTCACCACGCCTTTACCGGCATCTGACAAGGAAATGGTTTTCCCGCTGCCTAAGACCAGTGACACTCCGGAAGGTTTGGGAGACTGTTTACTCGCCACTACGTGTCCCCGGATGGGCTTAGCGCGGTAAAAATCCCAGGCCCCGACGCCAACCAGCAGCGCTGCTGCCGCAGCTGCCGCCCGCCAGGCGTATTTTTTCCATCGCAGGCCAGTAACAGGAGCTTTCTCCATGCTGTTATTCAGCCGCTGTTTCAGCCCTTCGGCGATCACCCATTTATTTCCCAGGGCGCTATCCCATTGCCCGTCTTCCATCTGCATCCCGTCCTGGTACTCAAATAGCGCTTTAAGTTCTTCAGGCGAGCATTTGCCCTCCTGGAACTTTATATATAGTTGCTGAAACTCTTCTTTTGTCATTCAACCGGTCTTTGTATACTAGGTATGAAAAAAATGGGTACACACACATAAAATCATAAATTTTTTTTTTTGTTTTTAACGCTTATCTTTTCGTACGAAAAAATCTATGTTGAGATGTTCCACATTGAATTGACTGATACAGATTTGTGGAAAGCTATCCGTTGTGATGATCAGCACGCGTTTAACAGGCTCTTCGATAAATATTGGGTAAGTGTGTACAAAACAGGGTACAAATATCTGAGAGATAAGGAAGCGAGCCAGGAAATTGTTCACGATATTTTTCTTAGTATCTGGAACCGCCGACATACTTTAGAGATAGCGTCATTTCCCTCTTTTTTGCTTACGGCTACCCGTTACCAGATCTATAGCCGTCAGAAAGCGCGGCATGTGCTGGTACCGGTGGATACCGATTCTTTAGGGAATGAAATTACCAGCCATAGCGAAGCGGATACGCATATCCGGCAATCGGAGCTTTATGAACAGCTCCATGCTACTTTACTGCAACTACCTAAAAGGTGCCAGGAGATCTTCCGGTTGAGCCGTTTCGAGTATCTAAGCAATGACGAGATCGCCCTGCGGCTGGGCATTTCAAAACGAACAGTGGAGAACCAGCTGACGATGGCATTAAAACACCTGAGATTACATTTCAAGAATGGAAGTGTTACCATGCTGCTGTTATTATTATTCAACTCAAACAGATTATTATAGATCACGTCTACTTTACTTCCACTGAACACCGGGGGCAAAAAGAAAGGCACACTTTCAGTGTGCCTGCTGTATGTAATTGATATGGGGCAAGGTATAAAACCGAACAAATTATTTGTTATACGTTAAATTTTTTATTTCAGATTTTCCTGCAGCCAATACCAGGTTTTGCACATTGGTTTTTACCTGTCCGTCCACTTCCACTTTGTAATTGATAGTCATTGGTCCTCCATCTGTATTTGAAAAGCCCAGGTGCACGGATACCATATCAAAAGGTTTAACAGTTTCGAATACGTAGGTTTTTACGTTGGTTACAAAATCTTCTTCATTTACAAACACGTTATCTTCATTTCCCTGGACAACGCCATTGATCTTCCAAACGGGAGCTCCATACTGGCTGGCATCACCATTTGCCGCCTGTACCCTGAAGTCGGCCTGATCGTTTGCATCTGCGCCGGTAACGGTTACGGTGATCTTCGCGTTTATTTTTTCAACGCTGGGCGGTTTGGGGTCGTCGTCTTTTTTGCATCCAGAACTGGTCATCGCTGCAACCAACGCCAGGCCTAAAACCCAGCTAAGGCGTCTAACTCTTTTAGTTTCCATTTACTTAAATTGAATGTGGTTAATGGAGCAAATTTAAATGGGGTGGCGATGGGGCACAATACCGGTAATTAGGAGTTTTTACCCTCCTAATTATAGGAGGTAAGCGCGTGTTTAAAGGGTTACAGCAGTTTTTCCTGGGTCACCAGCATGAGCAGCTCTGTAGTGTTCTTAACATTGAATTTTTGAAGAAGGTTTTTTCTATACGTATCGATGGTAAAGCGGCTGAGAAATAATTCTTCGGCGATCATAGCCGTTGTTTTACCTTCGGCCAGTAATTTCAGCAATTGTTTTTCTCTCTTTGTAACAGCAGGTAATTGTTTGGCGTCTTTGACGAGCGAATTCACCATCAGATCGCGGATCTCGCTACAGAGTGCAACTTCTCCACCCAGGGCAGTTTTTATGCAATCCAGTATCTCCCCCGCCCCCGTACTTTTCAGGATATAACCGGAAGCCCCGTTCTGCAACAGGTTCAATACTGTGCTCCTCTCCGACTGGTTGCTCATTCCCAATACGCAGGCGCCAGGCAATAATTCTTTTATTGATTTGCAAACATCCACTCCATCGGCATCCGGCAGCATAATATCCAGCAATACAATATCAACTGTATTATTCCTTGCATAAGCCAGGAAACTGGCAGCGGTCATGAAACTCAGTACTTCCGAATATGCCGGTTCATTTTTCAGCAGGTGTTTTATTCCTTCTATCACGATCGGGTGATCGTCTACTACCGCCAGTATCTTTTGGTCATCAGACATATAATTCAATATTAACAGAGGTTCCTTCATCAATTTCGGAAACAATGTCCATACTTCCCCTGAGATTTTTCACACGGCTATGAATATTATTCAATCCAAGGCCATTGCTATGTTGGGGATCCGTTACGGAAAATCCTTTACCGTTATCTTCCACTGTTACCAGGAACTGTTTACCTTCCTGGATACATTGTACAATAATTTTGGTAGCCCCGCTATGTTTTACCGAATTGGCCAACAGTTCCTGGATGATCCGGTAAATATTGACCTGGGTGGTCAAAGGAATATCCTGGCTGATGCCGTTGGCCTGGAACTCTATCTCCAGTTTTGGGTTGGCAAACGAAGCGCAGAGATCTTTCAGGGCGGTTTCCAGTCCTGATTGCATTAACCGCTCCGGCATCAGGTTGCGTGCAATGCGCCTTAATTCGCTGATAGAACTTTCCAGCTGCGCTACTACTTTTTCATCTACCGCCGGGTCATGGGAGAGTTTTAGTTTAATGCCGGCCAATGCGCCTCCCAGGCCGTCGTGCAGGTCGCGGGCCACGCGGAGCCTTTCCCTTTCTTCTCCGTCCAGCAATGCCTGTATAAGTTTTAATTCCTGCTCCTGCTCCACCTTCTTTAACTGCAACGCCGCCTGTTTTTTGCTGCTACGGTAAATAAAGGCCAACAACAGGATTATGAGCAGGAGCACTCCTGCTCCTGTGCCCAGCAGGGTATTAAGCAGTTGTTGATTTTTATTTTCCAGCAATACCTGTTGTTTCTCTCCCTGCAGCCTGGTGATCTGTTTTTCTTTCTCCGCTGTCTTGTACATGGTTTCCATCTCGCTTACCTCCAATACCGTTTCCGTGTACCTGATACTATCGCTCAAAGAAGCATATAGATTGGAATATTCATAAGCTGTTTTATAATCCTTCAGCCTGGCGGAATAGTTAGCAATCAGCAGCGCATTGGCTAAGAGGATTTCCGCATATTTGTCGTTCCTGGCTTTTTGATACAACAGCAGTGCTGCCTCCCTTGCCGCCTTATAATTTCCTGCTGCTGCCGCCACTTCTTCCTTTGCCGTGTAAAGGTCGTAGAAATCATTTCCTATGTCAGGCCATTTGGATACGATGAAGAAGGCCTCCTCCATCTGTTCATTGGCGGCTTTAATCTGCCCTGTTTTTGCATACCAGGTGGCTTTATAGGCCAGGTATTTTACCTTGTAGTCATTATCCGGCCTTGCTTTATCCAGGTTTTCTTTTGCTTTAGTCAGGTATTGTTGCATCCGGCTAAGACTATCCATTTTATACATCAGGAAAGCAGCGCTGAGATAAGGATTGACCCTGGCTTCCGGTTGGGGGTCTTCTTCCGCCAGTGCAATGTTTTGCTGCATATACAGGTAAGCCTTTTTATATTCGCCCGTTATTATGAAACTTTCTGACAGGTTGTGAATGGTGAATTCATAAACCTGCTTATCATTGGCCCGGTCAAGCCTGGGAAGATTATCAACCAGCAACTCCACCGATTTTCTCATATTCCCGTTTTTAGAATATAGGGCGGCAAGATTATTAGCGCCGTAGATCATCAGCCTTACGGCCTTGGGATCGGTGCTGCTTTCGAGCCTGGAAAGCAGCCGGTTATAATAATAGATGGCGCTGTCTTCGTGTTGTAACAGGTGATGAATATATCCCAACAGGTGATCGGCGTACGCCTTATGCAGGGGTGATTGTACTTTTTGCGCCAGGGAAGCAGCGCTGTAAGCATATTTAAAAGCATTTACAGAATCGGTTTGTACCAGGTATTGCTTTACGACTTCGCCGATTGCGGAGATCCTGCCAGTATCTGTAGTCGCATTTTGCAACACTTTAACAAGGCTGTCAATTTCCTTTGTTTGCTGCGCTTGAATATAGGTGTTGAACAATACAGAATAGGTGATTATTAAAATAACCTTTCGCATGTTTTGATAGAACATCCGGTCGAATTTGGGGGTAAAGATAAGGGGAAGTTGTATAGCAATTGCTATCCTGTCCCTTTTATAGGATTACGACACGGGAAGCGCAGGCCGGGAAGTCATTTTGTTTTTGAAATACCGGCGAATAGGAACATCAACATATACTAGTACCAGATAAGCAACAAGCACCAGGGAAATTACCCCTGTTAGCATTACGACGATCATTTCGCTCATGCCTGGCTTGTATTTCTCCACATAACTCATAAATAGCCAGATAAAAGGATAATGGATCATGTATAAGGGGTAAGATATTTCTCCTGATAATTCACAGACCCTGCTGGTAGCGGGATGCACGGCAGCGCCGGCGCCGGTGGCCACAAGTATCGGGAATACGAAGATCGCCATGGCAGGATCAATGATCCAATTGTACTTCTCTGAAAACGGCAAGAGGAATACAGCGAGCAAAATCGACCCTAATGCTGCAAAGCCAAGGCGGGTACGGATACGCCAGCCAAGACGGTAAACCAGTATGCCAGCGGTGAAAGAGAAAGCGATCCTTGCGGCGCCCCCTATGTAATTATCTCCTCCCCAGCCTATGCCCAGGTTGCCAAAAGATTTCGCCGCCCAGATCAAGGATAACGCGGCAATGATGGTTACACTCCACAATACTTTTTTACCCGCTTTGTAAAGGAATAACCCGTAACCGATATTGGCGATATATTCCCAGAATAACGACCAAGTAGGCGGGTTGAGATGAAACAGGTTGAAATAACGTTCACGCACCAACGGGTAAGGAATAAGCAGGCCTGAAGAAAGAAACAACAACAGGGTGCTATCTGCATACAACCGGTAAAGGTTGCTGAAAGGATCAAAAACAAAGACTGCCAGTCCTATGACCGCCCCTATTATCACCAATGGATGCAAACGTATTAAACGCAATTTGAGAAAATTCAGCAGGCCCAGATTGCTGATACGCCGGTCGTAAGCGTAGGCAATCACAAAGCCCGACAGGCAAAAGAAGAAATCAACCGCCAGGTAAGCATGTGCGATAAAGCTATCATTATAATCAGGTACTGCAATTTCCATAAAATGGAAGATCACTACGGCTATAGCAGCAATGCCCCTGAGGCCATCCAATATTTCGAAATGCTGCCTGGATGCTAAAAGTGGAACCTGGTTGCTTGTATCGTTCATCATGCGGTGGAAAAAAGTATTGATAACAGGAAAGGTGCAAAGTTGCTGATTCAGGTGCATTGAACGTTAATCATATCGTATCAATATTTATGACTTTTATCTCAATTGGACGAACGGCAATATCGAAAAATAATTGTATAACAGGTAGTTAAAAAAGATACTAATCATGATAAAAAGAAATCAGGAAAAAAGTTAGGAAAGCCTCGCGCAATTTCTTTATTTCGACACGACAATTTTTTATTCCACGGTATCACTCAAAACCCTTGTTATGACGAGAAAATTCCCTCAGATTTTCGCGGTCCTCAGCGTCCTTACATTTTTATTATGCCTGAGCAGCGTTAATGCAAATGCCCAATCCACTATCATTACCGGTCCGACTTCCGTTTATCCGGGTTCTATCGGCGTATACGAGCTGTCGCCTCATGTTGGCAGCAACGTATATGTATCCTGGTGTGTAAGCTGGACCAATCAGCAACCGGATGGACAGATCATTTCTGCGCCAACCAATTCCTGCCTGGAAGGATATGGCATTAACACCTGCTATGTAAACTGGTCTTCGAACCTGAACCATGCTTCTTTACAGGTGGATTTTCCACGCGGTGGCACGAATAACAGCTACTACACCCTGTACATCACGAAGAAGCCAAACTTTAAAGGAGAAGACAGTCTCGTGGTAGAGACCGCAGATGGCAAGCCCGCGCCGTTTACGCTGAAAAAGATGCCGGCTCCGGAATTAAGGTCTTCCGAACCGGCCAGGCGATAAGCCCAGGCAACAACTTTGTGCTGCTAAAAAGCCTTCTGTTAAAAACAGGGGGCTTTTTTATGTGCATAGCCCGCCGGATATTTTTTTAATCACATAGGGGTAACTACGTATAAAGGTGTCGTTATTCAAACATGCTTCAAGAAACCTGACTGTTATAAACTTGCCGCTTGTTTTAACGCGATGAAAATCAGAGGACCGATAGACCTTTAACAAGACATTATGATTAAATATTATGAAAATCGACCGTGGGGGGCTACATTTATGCCTTTTGCTCATGTGAGATGTAGAGCTATTAAAACTTTGCCGCCTTGTCAACTATCTTTTATTATTGCCTGCAACCTGTAATCTACTGCATCTCCATTTTACCATTCCGCTTGTTGTATCTGCTTTCGGACATGGTGTATGTATTGCTTTATTACGTGATATCATACCGGAAGAAAGTAGTAATGAAGAACCTTCGGGCTTCATTTCCGGGGAAACCGGAAAAAGAACTTGAACGTATCTGCAAAGATTTCTATCACCATCTCTGCGATCTGTTCCTGGAAACATTCAAAACATTGACCATCAGCAAAGCAGCGATGGTAAAGCATTGCAGCTTCACGCCTGCAACCGTGGAGTTATTCAATAAACTGGAAGCGGAAAAGCAAAGCGTGGTGTTGGTGATGGGACATAAAGGAAACTGGGAATGGGCCGGCAATACGTTCAGCATATTATGCAGGCAGCAACTGTATGTCATTTACCACCCACTGGCCAATCAACGGTTCAACAACCTGATGTATAAGATGCGCACCAGGTTTGGAACCAAATTGATCGCCATGCAGGATACGTTCCGCGAGATGGTAAAGAACAGGAACGAAGTAAATGCTACTGCCTTTATCGCGGACCAGTCGCCACAGCCCTCCAATGCCTATTGGGTGTCCTTCTTAAACCAGGATACGCCAGTGTTCAAGGGAACTGAAAAGATTGCTCAGAAAATGGACACGCCTGTTGTGTATGTGTCCGTCAACAAAGTAAAACGGGGTTATTACAGCGTATCAGCGACCCTGCTTATTGAAAAACCATCTGCAGAAACGGAAGGCGCTATAACGGCAGCGCACACACGTAAACTGGAAGACGATATCATAGAACAGCCAGCCACCTGGTTATGGTCGCATAAGCGATGGAAACATAAACGCCCTCAGACCGTCTGAAGATCACATCATTAAAAACTTATTTATATGCGCGAAGGAAAAGATCTAATCCTGGCAACGAAACCTTTTGCCAGTGAAATCAGATCACGTAGCTGGTTTCATTTATTGACTACCCTGGGATTGCTTTTAATTGCCTTAACAGGCGCCTTATTTTTTCCATCCCTGATCGGGGCTGTGTTCAGCATACTTGCAGGGTTGCTGGTTGTCAGGCTATTCGTGATCTATCATGATCACCAGCATCATACCATCCTGCAGCACTCTAAACTGGCCAATGCTATCATGACTGTTTTTGGCTTGTATATACTGGCGCCTGTCAGTATCTGGAAACGGTCGCACGATTATCATCATAAACATAACTCCAGGTTATTTACAGCCGATATTGGTTCCTACCCTATTGCAACGAGGCAAAAATTTGAACAGATGAGCGGCAGGGAAAAGGCGATGTACCTGTTTGCCCGGCATCCGCTCACTATTTTAACCGGATATGTTACCATGTTCTTTATTGGCATGTGTTTGCAGTCTTTCCTGAGCAGTCCGCGCAAGCACCTCGACAGCCTCCTGGCTATGTTATTGCATGTTGCCGGCAGCGTAGCTGTTTTCTACTTCCTGGGCTGGGAATCGTGGTTGTTCGGTGTTGTAATACCGTTTACAATAGCCTGCGGCATAGGCGCTTACCTGTTCTATGCGCAGCATAATTTCCCGGGCGTAATATTCCGGGAAGGAGAAAAATGGTGCTATCACGATGCTGCATTGCTTTCTTCCAGCTACCTGGTAATGTCGCCACTCTGGAACTGGTTCACCGCCAATATTGGCTACCATCATATTCACCACCTGAACGCTCGTATTCCATTTTATCGTTTGCCCGAAGCGATGGCGGAAATACCCGAACTGCAAAATGCCAAAACAACCACTTTAAAGATCCGTGATATCATTGCCTGTTGCAGGCTGAAGGTCTGGGAACCGGAATTGCAAAGGATGATCTCACTGCGGGAAGCTGCGGCAATAAGACGCGCAACCCTGGCAGCCAAAGCGATATAGGAATCGCCCTGGTATAACGGTATTAAATACCCCTGTCCTGGAAGGAATCCGGTATAGTATAATGCCCGTTCCGGTAAGGTATGGTTACCTTATCTAACGGCAAGGTATTCACCAGGCAGCTGGCGGGGAAAATAAGCAGATCATAATACTCCTGCCGCCCCTGCTGGAACATCCAGCGGTTGATCACGCAACTTTGCGTGCCTGAGCCATTATTGTACATATTCTGGGTAACGATATTGAATTGGTGTTCCAGTTTATTGCCGGTCCAGGCAATAACATCATCCCATGAAACATCGCTGCCCATGTGCGTGATACCACCGGTAACAACAATGCCGATGGTATTATTTCCCATTCTTACCAGTTTATTAAAATAACCTGAATTGCCATACATGCCGCCTCCTCCTGCATTCAGGAGAAAGGAAGCTGTTTGCCAGCGATCCTCTGTTTTTTTGAACAGCCATACATCCACCCATCCTGATACGGGTGCGCCGCCTCCTTTACCCCTGTTGGTATAAACAGCCAGGCAGTAAGGTATATTATCCTGCTGTACATACATGATGGTGTCGAGACTTCTTTCTATTTCATCGGTGTTGCCTTCGCTGATTTCAATTTCGCCAGGCACTGTATCATAAACGGGTTTTGTAAGGCGTTCGATCTGCGAAACGCCGAAATCAGTTTGTACAGGCATCAACGCTATTTTATCAGCGAATGCCTGCGCTATCGTATCCTGCAGGTCGTTTGACAGCTGAACATACGAAACACCGGCGGCGATGCGCTCCAGGAATAGCTTTACTATCTTCCCGGCTTTGGTATCGCCATGCTGCTGAATAAAATCAAGGTATTCTTTTTTATTTGCGGGATCAAGGGAGCTGGCATCGCCTCTTTTTTCAAACGACGGCGTATTATCTTCACCAAAGAGGTAATCGTAAAAATAACGTTCGTAGTACTCCCTGGCCACCGGGGCAAAAACGCTACCGGGGTAGGTATCCAGGAACTTTTCCCAGCTCAGCACCCGTTTGCCAACCTGGTTGAAGGAGATCATCAGGCCGGCGTCGGCGCTGTATAATACCGTGTCTTCTGCAGCTCTTATGTCCAGGAACGTATTGTAATCGGGCGGCAGAGATGATTTAAAAAGACCTGTGAAGAAGTTGGGAACCAAACGTAACTCCGTATATCCTTCACCGATATTCCAGGGTTCTATTCCCGCTGTTGCCAGCAATCGTATGCGTTCTTTTACATCAGCCGGCGGAACATAGGCTCCTTCCTTTTCAGAATAATAGTTCACATATTTGTCCAGCCACGCCCCTTCATTCGCGGAAATGGCAAGGAGGGCAGTATCTGCGCACAGGGCCAGGGAGCGGTATAACGCCACCGCTTTGTCGGGAGTGCTGCCTGGCAATTGTTTTTCAATCTCCTGTCGTTTGCTGATTATTTCCGCAACATAGGTTTCGGTTGAAATCCGGGCGTCGTCGCCAGTCGTATCAACAGTTGCTGTGGCAACAGGCGCAGTCGCAGAATCTTTTCCTGTTTTCTTACCATCTCCGTTACAAGCTGCCAGCAGTACAAGGCATACAGGCGCCCAGGCCCAAAGGTTCTTCTTCATAGTATAAGTCAGAATACGAGATTGTAAGATACTAAAATAAGCTTCCCTGTACTACAGCCGGCGGAGTGGTCGGGTGGAACAAACCAATGATCGTGAACGGCTGTTTGGAACTGGCGTGCACCTGTTGGGTCGTGCCCAGGAAGAAATGAAGGTCCGTATGCCGGGCATACTCCTGGAGGTATCGTTTCCTGATCTCTTTAATCGCTTTTTCGTCTCCCTGCTTCTTCTGGATCTTCCAGAATAAAGCGCCCAGCTCCCAGTCTTCAAATGGCAATTTGATCTCCTGGTTCTTATCATCGGTGAAATGAAAGGAAAACCGGTAAGGGAGTTTTTTCATGACGGCAAACGGGTTTTCAGGTTGTTCAAAAACCTGTCCCCTGTTCTTCTCTTCTTCCAGTTTCTCCAGTCTTTCGCTGTCCCACTCTCCTTCCGCTTTTTCTATCTCCAGTCCTATGATCCTGGCAGGTTTGAATACAGCCAGGGAAGTGTAAAATGCCTCATGTCTGGCTTCTACCAGGAGGGTAGAAAAATTACGGTATATCGTTTTCAGTACAATTTCTTTTCTTTCTCGCCAGTGATCTTCTGTTCCGAGATGGCCTGTTACTTTCACGGGTGCATCGGGGTTGGCAGGTTTCCAGCTCTCCAGCCTGAAATCGCGCGGGTGCCTTACCAGGTCCAGCTCTATCCAATCGTATAACCTGAACTGTTCATCGAACGACTTCCTGGAAAACGGGATGGGGTAGATCCTGATAAAAACACCGTCTTCCCTAAACCCGGCTATACTGAGCTGTTCATCGTACTGAGAAGATATGGTGGGGTAACTTTTGGTAGTGATCAAAACTTTCGTCAACGGCATGCTGCTGTATTAATTTTTTATTAAAACATCCGGCAAAACTAGGATTAATCGTTGAAAATAAAAAAGTTAGATAGAATTACAGAAGCTATAGATTTTCTCCCGCCGGCTGATCGAAACATTCTATACCGAATATTCAATATAATTTGTGTACTTTGTACGCATAAATTTTAACATATGAGTTTTCAAGATGAGTTGAACCAACTCTTTGTTGAAGAAAATGAAATACCCGAAGAATTCCGTATTTCTGAAATTCATCAGAGAGAGTACCTGGTAAACGGGGAGATGAAGAAATGGGACGGACCGGTTAGTGAAGTATATTCTCCAATTAACATTCCGACTGCGGATGGCCTGAAACGCAAATTAATAGGCACTTATCCCCTGGGCACGGAAAAAGAAGCGTTTGAAGCGCTGGATGCAGCCCTCGCGGCATACGACAACGGGCGTGGCGAATGGCCGACCATGCGGCTGGACGAGCGCATTAACTGCCTGACAGTTTTTGCCCGCAAAATGACCGAACAACGCAGCCTGATCGTAAAGCTGATCATGTGGGAGATCGGGAAGTCGTACGCCGATTCAATTAAAGAATTTGACCGCACCATTGAATATATCAATGCAACGATAGACGCCCTGAAAGAAATTGACCGCAGCTCTTCCCGCTTCGAGATCAAAGAAGGAACTATTGCACAGATACGTCGTTCCCCCCTTGGCGTTGTACTTTGCATGGGGCCGTTCAACTACCCGCTGAATGAAACCTTCACAACGCTGATCCCGGCCCTGCTGATGGGTAATACCATCCTTTTCAAACCGCCTAAACACGGTACTTTATTGCATTATCCACTGCTGCGCGCCTTCATGGAATCGTTCCCTAAAGGAGTGGTGAATACAGTGTACGGCCGCGGCGCCTCTGTAATTCCCGGCATCATGGCTACCGGCAAGATCAATGTGCTGGCATTTATTGGTTCCAGCAAAGTGGCCAACGACCTGCGCAAACATCACCCGAAACTGAACCGCCTGCGTGCAGTGCTTAGCCTGGATGCGAAGAATGCGGCTATCATCACTCAACACGCCGATATTGAAGTGGCAGTGAATGAGTGCATATTGGGTGCATTATCGTATAATGGTCAACGTTGTACCGCCATCAAGATCCTCTTCGTACATAAATCCATTGCCGACGAGTTCAACGCCCGCCTCAGCGCAGCTATCGGTAAGATGAAGTTTGGCATGCCATGGGTGAAAGGCGTGCAACTGACACCAGTTGCGGAACCCGGCAAACCTGATTACATCCGCGAAGTACTGGCCGACGCGAAAGCTCACGGTGCAGAAGTGATCAACGAAAACGGCGGTGCAACCAAGGAATCGTTCGTATTCCCGGCCGTTGTATACCCGGTCAATGATCAAATGAAACTCTACAGGGAAGAACAATTCGGACCGGTGATCCCTGTCGTGCCTTACGAATCTATAGAAGAGCCGATCGAATACCTGATAGAATCGCCGCACGGGCAGCAGGTGAGCATCTTCAGCAATAATCCTGGCGAAGTAGCTTCTCTCATTGATCCGCTGGTGAACCAGGTAAGCAGGGTGAATATCAATAGCCAATGCCAACGCGGCCCTGACGTATTCCCATTCACCGGCCGTAAAGACAGCGCAGAAGGTACTTTATCTGTACACGACGCCTTGCGTTCTTTCTCTATCCGCTCTTTGGTTGCAACCAAGATGAATGATACGAATAAACAGTTGCTGGAGGATATCCTGAACGAGCATAGTTCAGATTTCCTGAGTACAAATTATATTTTCTAAGAAAAACAAAAGCCTTGCAGGAGTGCTGCAAGGCTTTTGTTCTGTTATTTAAAACAACATTATTTCTTAGAGATCTTATACAGCCTGCCCATATCTGTAACGGCATACAAAGCGCCGTCCTTTCCTTCTGTCACATCACGGAACCGCTGTCCTTCATCCGCCAGCAGTCTTTCTTCTCCCGTTACTTTATTATTCTCAATAACCAAACGATCTATATGCGTACGACTTAGACTTGCAATGAACAGGTTGTCTTTCCATTCAGGTATCTGGCTGCCGCTATAAAAAGTAATACCGCTTGGAGAGATCACCGGATCCCAGTAATAAACGGGTTGCTCCATACCATCTTTCTTCTGGATAGCGTCGCCGATCTTTTCGCCGCTATACTCGATGCCGTAAGTGATGGTAGGCCAGCCATAGTTCTTTCCTGGCTCTATCCTGTTCAGCTCATCACCGCCCCGTGGACCGAATTCTGTTTCCCACAGGTCGCCGGTGGTTGGATGGAACGCCAATCCCTGTACGTTACGGTGACCGTAAGACCATATTTCAGGCCTTGCATCCGGTTTGCCGGCGAAAGGATTACCAGGAGCGGCTTGCCCGTCTTTTGTAATCCTGAGCACTTTACCCAGGGCTGCTTTCAGGTCTTGTGCCAATGGCCTTGTTTCCAGGTCGGAACGCTCGCCGGTGCTCACTACCAGGTTGCCTGTTTTATCGAACAGTATACGGCCTCCATAGTGCAGGTCGCTTTTATGAGCAGGGGTAGCGCGATATATTACTGTTGCATTTTCTATTTTCTTTTCATCGGCAGAAAGTTTTCCTTTAGCCACTGCCGTTAGTGTTCCATCCGGCCGCTGCTCCGAGAATACCCAGTATACCATACGGTTATTGCTGAAATCAGGGTCGATGGTAATTCCCAGCAAACCGCCCTGCCCTGCTAACTTCACCGCCGGCAGGCCTGTAATTGGTTCACTCAATTTACCGTCGGTTGTTGCGATCCGCAACACGCCTGCTTTTTCGGTGATGAGCAGGCGGCCATCCGGCAGGCTGGTAACGCCCCAGGGCGATTTAAGATCGTTGCTCAGTACTTTAAATTCATACGGCGTTTTTGTTTTCACGCTGCCTATCCTGGTTTGGCCGGGAAATGCAGGTTTATAATCAGAATTGGCTTTGCTGGTTTCTACTGGTGCAGCGGTGCTGTCGGGCGTTGTTTCCGTTTTAGTGCCGGATTTCTGGCCGCAGGCCACCATAGTGGTTACACCACCAATACAGAGCATGGTTAAATACTGATGCTTTAAGTACTTGTGCATATAGTTTTTACAATTAATTGCGTTAAACTTCAATTAAATGTAATATAAGTTTAGGTGAAATGCAATGAGGAAAACCAGGAGCTGCCTAATGAATACATAAACGGTATTTATCTTGCCAGGCCCAGCGGTGAAAATATTACGAACAAAGCTACCATCGCCAGCAACAATAACACGGCGTAGATATGACGATGTTTCCAGGGTTGAAGCGCCACAACATTGTTCCATTGCTGCACAAACGGCTCTTTCCGGGGGCAGAGCTTCGCTATGATCATCATCAGCAAAACAGTCAGTACAAACAATATAGCCAGTACATGCAGGAAATGCAGCCCTGTATCTACCAGGAGCTGGGAAATGGCATAAGTGGTAATGAAGAATACCAGCCCGATCTTCGCGGCAATGGCAGGCATCCGCTTATGCAGCAATCCCATTACCAGGATGGTAAAGATAGGTACGCTGAAAAAACCGCTCACGATCTGGATATAGGTATAAAGTCCCTGGCGGGCGAAAGCAATAAACGGAGCTATACACATCGCCAGCAGGCAAACCAGTATCTCAAAGCGTTTGGCTGCCTTTACCAGTTCCTGTTCGCTGGGTGTTTGCTGTTTCCAGGTTTTGTAGGGTTTGTAAAGATTGAGAACGAAAAGAGTGCTGGTACTGTTAAGCCCCGCGTTGAAAGTGGTTAACGCTGCGCCGAAGGCAATGGCCGCCATAAACCCGGTGAGAAGCGGCGGGCAAACATCGCTGACTATACGGGGGAATACTTCGGCAGTGTTATCCATGCTGGTATAAAGATGCACTGCTATGAGGCCGGGGATGTTCAACAACAAAGGAGAAACGATCTTGCCTGCGCAGGCTACCGCAATCCCTTTCTGGCTTTCGGCCAGGCTGCGGGAAGCCAGCGCCTGTTGTACAATATATTGTTCAGTGCCCCAGTAGTACAGGTTCACCAGCAACATGCCTGTAAAGATGGTAGAAAAAGGAACAGAGTCGTGAGGGCCTCCGATAGCGTTAAAATGCTCGCGGCGCGAGGATAGCAATATATCAATACCCGCTTTTACGGAGCCCTGACCCAAAAATTTCAGGGCCGCATATGGCAGTAAAATGCCGCCTACAAACATCCCGACACCCAATACCGTATCTGAAATCGCTACTGCTTTCAATCCGCCAAGGGCGGTATACAAAAAACCGATCAGCCCTATCAGCCATACCAACAGCCATATGGTTGTCCAATAGTCTAAATGCAGTACCTCGGATACCCGGAAAAGGCCGTTGAAAGTAATTGCCCCGCTGTACAGTACAGAGGGCAGCATGTTTACAATATAGCTGACGAGGAAAATGGTTGATACAAACCGCTTGGTGCCTGTATCATAACGTTCTTCCAGGAAATCGGGGGTGGTAGAGATCCCGCTGCGCAGGTATACCGGCATAATAAACTCCGACACCAGCAGCATGGCAAGAACAGAGGAAAGCCCCCATGCCATCACGCTCATGTTGTTGGTAAACACCAGTTCATTTTCGCCAATGAACTGTACTGCGCTGATGTTGGTGAAAAAGAGCGCGCCGCCTACCACGAGGAAACCCAGGTTGCGGTTCGCAAAGAAAAGGCCTGTAGCGGTCTGCAGATTTTCTTTCCGTGTCTTATACCAGGAAATTAAAGCCACAACTACTGTGATCAATATAAAACTCAGCAGGGACAGGCCATTCATACTTTAGAGTGAATTTCTTCTGATCAATTCCGTTGGCAGTACAAGCTGGATAGATTCTTTGCTTAGCACAGCCCGGGCGGCGAGCCGCCCCATTTCAGTGAAACTGACGGAATAGGTAGTGATCCCATTTCCTACGATCTCTTTTACCGGCTCATCGTTGTGCGAAAGTATGCCAATATCTTTACCGGGTTTTATTTTTTTTGCATTGCAATCCCTCAACAGGTTCCAGAGTTCGGCATTCTCGTTCACGTAATATACTACGCCCTTTTCTACTGATCCTCTTTCATATTCTTTCAATACCTCTCCTTTTATCTTATAATCTTTAATAAACTTATTGAAGGAGCGAAGTATTTCGGGAGGGAATAAGGAATCAGGGTTATGATAGAAGATCATTTTATCAAACTTGCGTATGCTCTCGTACAACTGTTCAAATATCGTATAGGAAGAAGCCTGGAATTCCTGTACCACGTAATTGAAAGGGCCTTCCAGGGGTTCGTACCGGTCGAACATCAGCAGCTTGTTGCGGGGAATAGTGTTCAGCAGTTCCCTGGTGCGGGGGTGATGGATCGGCGATATTACGTACATGCCATAACGGTTCTTCATCAACGAAAGCATGGTTTCAAAAACCTCTATGTTACCGTGATGGAAGAATACATCCAGGTGCACATCTGGTCCCAACCCCTTGCGGAAGCTGCTATAGAACTGCTCCTGGAAGGTATCGATGGTATACATCAGCAAAGCTACGCGGAGCGATTGCCGGGTATTATCATCCGCTACAAAATATCCTAAACGGTTCTTCGACTCGATCAACCCCCTGTTCTGCAATTCCCTGTAACCTTTGATCACCGTTTCCCTGGCAAACCCCAGCTGCGAGATCATGGCATTTACAGATGGCAGGGAGTCGCCTACCCCGATGATCTTATCGTCGATGGCATTTACTATGCCTTCAACGAAGCGCTCATGTTTGGAGTAGGCGGGCATGTCGTCCAGTTCCCGTATCTTCTCAAAAATTGTTTTCATCTGTTTCTGTTTAACAGCCTATTCTGCAGTCAGTTCCAGTATCCGGCTATGCATTTTATTGGTACTAAAAACATCCAATCCCACTTTCATCAGGTAGTCGCCGGAATACACCTTATCGTTAAAGGCGGCTGCAGGACTTGCACCTGGCATCAGGTTGATCTCACGCACCCGGTATTTCTTCTCAGGGTCCAATCCCTGGCATTTTACCGGTAACAGGCTTTCTCCAAAACGCGGGAAGATGTCATAGGCAAACAGGAGCGCCTGTTGCTTTGATCCGCCTACGTACATCAGGGATGTATGATTGCCTTCGTACGGAGAAACGAGCCGGTATTGGTCGCCCTCGAAAATAATATTTTTTACCCGATTGTAGGTAGCCACTGCCGACTTGCAGAACTCCTGTTCTTCAGGGCGCAATTCTTTTACATTAATATCAAATCCCAGCTTACACTGCATCGCTACATCCAAACGGAATTTAATGCTGGCAGCGTGGTTCCAGCTGGTTACGTGAGCGGCCATTGACTTCGCCGGGAAGAACTGGGAATATCCCCACTGGATAAAGAGGCGCTCCACCGGGTCGGTATTATCGCTGCACCAGAACTCGGTGAAGTAACGCAGTCCCTCGTAGTCAGTACGTCCACCGCCGCCGGAGCAAAGCATCATTGGCAGGTCCGGGTACTTTGCCTTGATGCGGTCCAGCACTTTATACAATCCTCTTACATAGTCCACATATAGGTTGTTCTGCCTGTCTTTAAGCCAGGATGAATAAATATTGGTAATGGGGCTGTTGCAATCCCATTTAAAATAAGCCAATTGAGGGTTTTCTGTCATCAGGTGATCTACCACGTTAAACACATGCTCCTGTACCGCCGGGTTGCTGAGATCCAATACCAACTGGTTCCTGTAATAATAGCGTTCGCGGTTCGGCAGCATGATCACCCAATCCGGATGTTTTTCGAACAATTCGCTTTTAGGATTCACCATTTCAGGCTCTATCCAGATGCCAAATTTCACTCCTTCGCGGGTAGCGGCTTTTACCAGTGCAGGTACGCCATTCGGAAGTTTGGATTTGGTCGGCTCCCAGTCGCCCAGGCCCTGAGTGTCATCTTTTCGTGGAAATTTATTAGCAAACCAGCCGTCATCCAACAGGAACATATCTACGCCCAGGTATTTGGTTTCTACCATCAGCGAATCCAGCTTCGTTTCGTTGAAATCAAAGCCGGTCGATTCCCAGTTGTTCAACAGGGTAAGGCGATCGCCATGCCCGTCTTTCAGGCGGTAATTGCGCGCCCAGCTATGCAGATCGCGGCTTCCCTTCCCTGTTCCCCGGGTGCTGAAAGTAAAAATAAAAGAAGGCGTGGTAAAGGTTTTACCTGGATCCAGCGTATAGTCGGAAGCGTAAGGATTGATGCCCGAGATCACCCGCAGGTTATTTTCATTATCTACTTCGAATGTAAACCGGAAATTACCAGTCCAGCCCAGGGTTCCCATAAGCACTTCGCCGTGGTCTTCCGCCGGTTTTTCGCCCAGTCCTACTGTGAAGAAAGGGGAAACATGCAGATCGGCCCTTGACCCGAGTTTGGAATCGATCATCTTTTTGCCGAAGCTCAGCGGCACAGTGCTCATGTTCACTTCCTTGGCCCAGTCGCCGCTAAACTCTGTCAGGTAATAGCCCGAGCGTTTCCAGTACAGCATGGAAGAAGCGTAGTTGTTAATGTTCACCGGCTTTTTCTCTTTATGGCTGATCTCTGTCCAGGCTTCGATCACGTTGTCTTTTGCAAAAGCGCGATAAAATAATTTCACCTGTACAGGATATAGCTGATCTTTCAGTACGATCTCTGTTTCGGTAACATCGTCTGAGATCTTTTTTACATTATGAGAAACATATTGCAGTACAGTAGTCAGGTTGCCATCGTTATGCCGGATGCCGAAAGCGGGTTCAAAAAATGTTTCGGTGCCGGATACGGGGTATGCTTCCCAGGCCTGGCCGTCGGTTTTCGACTTCATACCCGGTACCAGGTTAGTATAGTCGTTGACGTTGCGGAGACGCGGCCCCAGGTAAAGTTGATACAAACGCCCGTTGGATGCTGTTTGCAGTACAAGCGCTGTTTCGTTTGTGGTTATCTGTATGGTTTCCGATCTAACCGCTGTGTGGGCTACAACAATCAAGAAAAATAAAATCGATAATACCTTTTTCCTCATGGATAATATTATTTACTGCTGATTTTGAGAAAACGAACGTCTTTCGAGGGGATGTGGATCGCCTGGGCGGCGTTGATCTCCCGGTGCGACCAAAGATCGCGAACGGTATACTGCTTGCGGGCATCCAGTCCCAGTCTTTGCAGGGGCAACTGAATATCCTTGTCGGCATCTGTATAATTAAAAACGGCATACCAGGTATTTCCCTGTGCATCGGTTAATGTGAACTGGTCTTCCGACTTCTCCCCTGTTCCTTCCACCGGGCGGAAGCTGCGCCCTGTTGCCGCCGCATTTACTTCGGCATTGGTCAGGAACTCCTTAGCCTTACTCTTGCCTTCTTCACTACCTCCATTACTGAAATCATCGCCGGCGATGAACAGGCCGGTAATCACGGCAGAAGTAACTCGGGCGCGGTTCTCTCCCTCTGTCGCTTGCTGTAAAACAACATGATCGGCGTCGTTGAACTGGTAAACATTATCCAGCCACCAACCGTAAGAAACCGCATTCAGGGTATATTCAGTATCCTTGATCTTATTCCATGCATCGCAGGCGATACGGCGGGACTGTGCATAAGATGCAGGGAATATTGGTGCAATAGACAGGTTGATATACATATCGCCGAAGTACTTATCCAGCAACTGCATACCATAGTTGTAAGCCTGGATGCCCGACCTGATCTCAGGGTTATACCACTTGTCGGCATTCACGGCGCCATGGGCCATAAAATCCATTTTTACATATTTAAAACCACAGCGGCGGAAGAGCTCTGATACCTTTTTCATACGTGCTTCAATGGCAGGATGCGTAGGATCGATGGCATAAGCGCCATCGATATCCTGGGGCTTCCCGTTGGCATAAAGATACAGTTCTTTGAACTTGAATCCAGGCGCTTCTCTCAGGGAACCTTCAGGATTTTTTCCCCAGTCGGTGAACGGGGTCCAGTAAATGCCCGCAACCTGGCCATTGGCTTCACAATGTTTTACAAAATCCTTTAGCTGGTCTTCTGTAAAACTGTCCCAGCCTGAGTCGAGGCCAATCACTATTTCATCCTTACCATTCCCGAAATGGTTGGGTTGCAGGTTGGCTTTAAAGAAGTCGGAAACTTCCAGGGCTTTCTGGTAATTAATCTTGAACTGCAATACTCCCCAGCTGTTCCAGCCCATCGGTACGCCTTTGGTCCATGGACGGCGCGGAGCAACAGTTGCATTGGCAACGCCATAGGTTTCCATCCCGGTACGCCAGTCGTTGAATACGCCAAGCAAAACTTTGGGCGACCTGATAATATGTCCTTCTTTCGCGCCATGAGGCAGCAAGTCGCGGGTGGTAGAATCGGCTGCGCCACCGTAGCAAGTTAAACTATAGCCTTTACTGTTAGTATTGCGTTCCATCACGACGGCCGATTTCCAGAAGTCGTGTTCCACTGAACCAACCACCAGTCCCTTGCGGCTGTTACCGTTGAATACAGCAGTTGTTTCATAGCTGGTTAATGAAGAGAAATCCAGCGGGTGAGATTTGAAACGTATCCATTTGTCGTTGTCGAAAGGCACGAATAATGCCCTCAGGTTATCGCCGCCAAGCGGCTGGGTCATATCCGTGATATTCACCGGGGCCATGTAGTTGGAGGCAATATTGCTCCCCGCGGCTTCCAGCGTAAAATCAGTAAGCAGGTAGTCTTTACCCGGATACTGGTAAAAAGATTGTACTAGTACAGGCAGGTTGGAACCGCGATAGGTAGCCTGGAGGAGGGTGCCTTTTCCGAATGCATCGTTCAGCGGTTTTGAAGTGATAGTGCAGGCAGTATAGTCTTTAGAGGTAACCAACCGGCCATTTAACTTGTAAGATGCATACAGCCGCATGTCCACATTTCCCGCAGCTCTTGTCAGCCTCAGGTTTTTACCGGTTTTATCATACACGATCTTCCAGGCGCCGGGATTAGCAGCGTTGGCAGCCCCGTATCCCAGGATCATGGTCAGCGTCATTAACAGCTGCAGGACGGATGGTAATTTCTTCTTCATAATGTAAGCAAAAGCAGGCCTGCCTGGAAAACCCGGGTGGCCTGCCTCTTTTTTTTATTAATGATTAGTTATAACCCGGGTTTTGATCGGATGGTTTGAGATCTTCGTTCAATCTCATTTCCGTATCAGGAATTGGCAGCAGCAAGTTAAAGTCTTTAATCGTTCCTGACTGCGCCGTCCATTTATTGCGGGCTTTTACAAGCTGGATGAATTTACCTGTACGGAGCAGGTCAATTTTTCTCCAGTCTTCTGCAAACAGCTCGCGCATCCTTTCATCCATGATGGCTGTCCGGAAAGCGTCGGCCGACATTCCCTTCCATTTCCTTTCTTCCGGCAGTACGCCTCCCCATGCACGGGTGCGCACTTCATTCACTACTGTCATTGCCTCGGCGGTACGGCCTAATTCATTCAGGCACTCAGCATAGCACAATTTAATATCTGCCAGGCGAAGTACCGGTATATTTTTTCCGGAATTCCACATGTTGTTGACCTTAAAATCGGTATGCTTGTCGGTTCTGAAGTCTTCGTATTTTTTTACGTGAGGCAGCAGCTCATCATGATCCGGTCCCAGGTCTTCCCACTTGATATTATCCAGGGTCGGCGTTTCGCCATAGTAAGTGAAGTCGTACCTGATCGCTTCATACCTGCGCTGATCTCCCGGTTCCCATACCCCGCCGCTGTCGACAGATGAGTAAGCGTATTTGGTAGGTACGATCTTGTCGTAGCCTGAGTAATAGCAACCATCGCCGAAGTAGGATTGTACGGCGCGGGACCCGATCTGGAACTGTATCTTGTTGTTGTTAGGATAGATATAGCTGTATTGGAATTCCAGGATCGACTCCCTGGTATTAGGCGTATTATAATCCCAGAGGTCTTTGTATGCGACGAGGGTATAATCGCCCATCATTTTTTCGAAACAGGCGGCGGCTTTGGAAAAGTCGCGCAGGCCGGTGCTTACAGGGGCCGACATATATGCCTTTCCCAGCATGGCCCAGGCGGCGCCGGAAGTAGCGCGGCCAGGATCGTTGGTTTTAGGGCAATTATCGGCAGCCCTTTGCAGGTCGGCGATGATAAAGGCCCAAACGTCTTTCAGCGGTTGCCTGCGGGTGCCAAGTTCCGCTTCCCTGTCGAGGTCGCGGATGGGAATTTCACCCCAGTACATCGCCAGCTGGAAATCCAGGAAGCCGCGGATAAAGGAGGCTTCACCCAGGAGTTTGGCTTCGAGGGTACCGGCTGCCGGATTCAGTTTGCTCATCCCCCTTACGATCCTTGCAGCTTCATTTACCACCGGCCAGCGGATATTCCATTGATTGGCAATATGGTTCAGCGTAGAGTTCAGGTTACCATCGAACCTGTCGAATGCCCCTTTGTTGGGATCACTTTTCATTTGAAAAGCGCCTTGCTGGGTTTCGTCGGTTCCCATCATCATGATGAGTCCCTGTTCATCCGTTCTGATGTCTTTCCATTTGGCATAAGCGCCTTTGAGACTGGATTCTACCTGGTTCACATCACCAAACACGGCGCTTTCGTCCAGTTTGGTCATACTTTTTTCATCCAGGAATTTTTTACAGGAGGTAGACGACAGGGCCAATCCAGCCGCCAGCACCCAAATTATATTGCGTTGCATAATTTTAAACTTTGAATTTTAGAAACCTACATTCAGTCCAAACACGTATTGTTTTACCGGAGGATAGCCCCAGTCGCCGGTTTCAGGGTCCATGCCTTTGTATTTTGTAATACAGAAGAGATTAGAACCTGTTACATACAGGCGCACGTTATTGAATTTCCAGGCGCTCAGTACTTTTTCCGGCAGGTTGTAAGACAATGTCACAGCGGCCAGGCGGAGGAAGGATGCATCCTGTATTGCAAAATCCAGGTCCGACGGGTTGTAACGGTTATAGCTGGTGTTGGTGATAACACGCGGAATGTTCGTGTTGGTGTTTTGCGGCGTCCAGCGGTTCAGCAGGTCTGTAGTGGCCATGCTTTCTCCGTTGCTGTTCAGCAGACTTTCATAGTAATTGCTGATCTTTTTAGCGCCATAAGAATAAGTGAACAATGCGTTCAGCGCAAAAGCCTTGTAAGCAAGGTTGGTAGAGAAACCGCCGTAGAACTTAGGATCTGACTTACCAACTATGGTCAGGTCGTACTGGTTTACAATTCCATCAGGTTTGCCATCTGGACCTGAAACATCGCGTGCGAAGAGGTCGCCGATCGCCACGGTTTTACCGTTGTAATTCAGGCCTTCCCAGTCTTTGCGGTTCCATTCCTGTGCAATACCGCCTGAACGGAGGGTATAAATGGTGTGTATGGATTCGCCGAGGAAGATGTTTCCTTCACGCTGAATAACATTCTCGTTGGTATTGTAGATGCTCGTGATATTGCCATACAGGTTCTTCACGGTATTCTTATCGAAGGAGATGTTACCGGATACATTCCAGTTGAAATCCTTTTTCTGGATTACATCAGCAGATACGGAGATCTCCATCCCCTTGTTGTTTACGCGGCCGATGTTCGCCCAGCGTTTGGAGTAGCCGGAAGTAATTGCGAGGCTGCGATCCAGGAGGAGGTTGTCGTTATTGATATAGAAGAAGTCGGCGGTTACGTTCAGCCTTGATTTGAGGAAGCTCATATCCAGTCCTAAGTTGCTCTGCTTCTGTCTTTCCCAGGTCAGATCGCCACCGCGGCGGCCGTCGTTCCCGATCACCGGGGTGTTGTTCACTGCCGATGCGCCGTACAAGGTCTGATACACGTAGTTGCCAATATCCTGGTTTCCTACTACTCCGTAACCTGCGCGCAGTTTCAACTGGCTGAAGACATTCACATCTTCCATGAAACTTTCTTTCTTCACATCCCAGGCGGCAGATACTGACGGGAACAAGCCCCAGCGGCTGCCTTCCATGAAGCGGGAAGACCCGTCGTAACGTGCAGTTGCCGTTAAATGATACCTGTCTTTGAAGCTGTAGTTAGCGCGGGCAATGAAAGAAGATAACGTATAGGCGTAGAAGTCAGATCCTATCACCCGTTTATCGAGAGCGGCGGAGCTGCCCAGGTCGTAATATCCCAACTGGTCGCTTACAAAGCGGTCGCCCTGCGCCAGGGTATAGTTGGAAGAACGTTTGCTTACGCTGGTACCAGCCAGTACGGTAAGTTTATGATCCTGTGCGAAGGTCCTGTTATAAGTAATGGTGTTATCCCATTGCCAGTAAGTATCGCTCCATCTTTCGTGTTTCGCGCGGGCGTCGCCGTTGTTATGGCGGATCGCCTGCTGGATGTTATGAGGAGTAAATTCAAACCACTCCTGGTTTCCGTAATCCAGTGAATAGGTAGAACGGATATCCAGTCCTTCGATCGGGTTAATATTGATATAGTTGGAAGACGTGATACGGTTACGGGACCTGTCGCGCTGTACCAGTTGTGAGTTGAACGGGTTGAAATCGTTGTTGTTCTGCTCACCGTGTGCGCGGAAGTAGGTGGTCAGGTAATCGTAGGTAAAGCGGGTAGCCGGGTCCTTGTACGGAGCGTAGTCCAATAATGGGTTTGCCCTGATCGCCTTGTCGTAAACATCGTCAGATGGCATCAGGTCTTTGGTTCTTGTAAAACCGGTATTGGTACCAACTTTCAGCCATTTTTTAACATTATACTCTGCGTTGAAACGACCGGTGTATTTATCCTGTTTGGTTGTTTGCACGATGCCATTCAGGCCTGCATAGCCAACGCTCAGGTAGAATACGCCTTTTTCGCCGCCGCCGGAGAAGCCCAGCGCATGGTTTTGCTGGAAGCCGGTATGCGTTACCTGGTCTAACCAGTTAAAGCTCTTATTCTTGTTATGCGTATCGAATTCCTGGTTCGAGAAAGCGATATTCTTTTTCAGCAACACGGTATCGATATACGCCTGGCGGTTGGCTGTCGGGTTATCTTTCATATAACCGTTAGCGTAAGCGTCCACACGCAGATCGAACAGTTCCTGTGCATTCATGGTTTTAGGAATGCGGGTGAAGTTGGAGATACCCACCCAGCTGTCGTAAGTTACCAGGCCATCGCCGCCTCTTCTCTGTCCTTTTTTTGTAGTTACAACGATAACGCCGTTGGCGCCTCTTGAACCGTAGAGCGCTGTGGCGGAAGCATCTTTCAGCACCTGGATAGACGCCACATCGTTCGGGTTAATGGAGTTGAAACCGCCTTGGTTGTTTTCCATGATCACCCCATCTACCACGTAGATAGGAGAAGATCCGGCGTTGATGGTGTTGATACCGCGTACGCGGATGCTGGCGTCGTCGCTTGGTTTGGCGGGCGCGCTAACGAATACGCCGGCGGCGTTACCTTGCAAAGCCTGGTTGATGTTGGTAGAAGGGCGTTGCATCAATGCTTTTGCATCTACATTCCCTACAGCGCCTGTCAGGTCAGATTTCTTCATGCGGGCGCCTACCACTACTACTTCATCAACATCAGTAGCGGCTTGTTTCATTTTAATAGTTAGCGTACCTCCATTGCGGAAAGGAACGGTTTGCGGTTCAAAACCCAGGAAGCTGACTTCCACTGTACCGTTTGCAACATTGGTATTGAGAGAAAACGCACCGGTGGCATCGGTGATAGTGCCTGTTTTGGTGCCAGAGATCAAGATGGAAACACCAGGAATAGGTTCACCCTTCAAATCAGTGACGGTACCGGTGATCTTGCCGCTCTGTGCTAAAGCTGGTATAGCGCCGATCATCATCACTATAATGGTCAGCAACCATTGCATCCTGGAAGCAATTCTTTCATACATAACGTGAGACTTGATTGTTTGTGATTGAGTCGTTTACGAATAGAGATTTGATAATTAAATAACGTGTTGCCCCGCCCGGCTTTTTACAAGCCGGTGTTGGCGATCTAAAGTTTGTTTAATGATAATTTTTACTGGTTTGGTCTAGTCTGTTCTATAGGTCAAATATAAGGTTAGTTTTGGATTTCCAAATTTTTATTTTTCTTAACAATGAAATTTTGGGGACGAGGAATATGGGGTAAATGAGTGAGGGCAGCGGGGTTTTGCCAGGTAAATAGCTTGCCTGTAAAGGGTTTTATTGATAAGAAAGGGGGTAAGAAGATGGAATGATGATTTGCTGGAAATTTTTTTGGCGGATTGGACTACCTGGTCTCTATAAGTCTTTCGTGTTTGTTTGAGGAGATGTTATTGTATTCTTATGAGCTGGATGCCCCAACAAGTCATCGTCTTATTTGGTTTCCAAGTTCGAGGATATAGGAGCTCTCCTCTATCTTGTTAAATACAGTCAAAACATCGGGAGGTAAATTCTTGAAGCCAATAGCAGTTCCCATTATCTGCCCTGCCAATGAGGCGTTAGTATCAGTATCGCCTCCGCATTGAATAATTTCGGTGATTACCTGCCTGAATCCGAGTTGCCGCAACTGCAAAGCGGCAAATATGGCAAAGGGAACAGATGAAGCAACATATCCCGAAGTTCCTACTAACTTGCCTGCAGACGAAATAGTCTCAGGTGCAGCTTCTTGTAATAGAATCAGATGGTCTCTAACCTTTGTATCGGGCATTTCCGCTATCAGTTTCTTCATTAGCTCATCGTCATCAGTATCACTATCTGCCAACCTATCATGCAACAAGTACAAAATACACAACGCTCCAACATAAGCTTCTTCATTTTTGTGGGTGATGCGGCAGATATCCCTGATCAGCTGACGTTCGTTAGGCACATCCAATACAAACGCCAACGGCGCAATACGCATAGCAGCCCCATTTCCTGCGGCATACTCCCCGCTTCGTCCCGAAAGGCCCCAGTGGGCCCCCATCTGCAAGTCACGCAATGCTTTTAACGTGCTGGCTCCCAATCCCCTTAACCGACCGCGATTATACCAGTTTAAAAAAGAGGTCGCCACTTTATCGGGTGTCAGTTCCCTATTTTTAACAATAGCCTCGCAGGTTGCCAGCGTGAGCTGCGTATCGTCTGTTATGCAAAAAACCTTTTCAAAGTCCACTGCCGCCCCTTCGTCGCCCGACTCGTAAAAACTGCCGACCGCATCTCCAACTGCGCCGCCAACAAGGCATCCAAGTAATTTATCATGAATAACATCCAGCATTAAAATGGCTTCTTAGTTCACGGAAGTTAATGCATAATTACATAATGTTAGTATATTTAACTATGAAGAAACTCCTGCTTCTCCTCCTGCCCGCCTCCCTCCTGGCTTCAGCAGTTACAGCCCAGGCGCCTGAATTAGATTCCATGATACACAGGGCCAACCGTCTCGGCGTGTTCAACGGCAATGTACTGGTTGCAGACCATCACCAGGTTATATATAAAACCGCGATCGGCATCGCTGATGCAAGCGGGAAAACGCCGCTGACCACAGATCACAGGTTCCATATCGGTTCTATAGCGAAAGAATTCAATGCGGTAGCTATCATGATGCTCAAGGCACAGGGCAAATTAAAACTGGAAGATAAGGTATCCCTTTATTTACCTGAACTGCCCGCATGGGCCGAAAAGATCAGTATCCTGAACCTGTTGCAATATACCAGCGGGCTTCCGGACCTGAACTGGAAAACCGCCAAATCTGACGCCGACATCATGCAGGACCTGAAAGATCTGAAGCAGTTGAATTTCGAGCCGGGAACCAATTACGCCTACAACAACAATAACGTATTTCTTCAACGCAGGATCATAGAAAAGATTACAGGGATCGCTTTCAATGAATTTGTAAAACGATACTTATTGGAACCGGCAGGAATGAACCACTCCATCATTGATCCGACAGAAAAAGATGAACTGATGGCGATTTCCTTCACAGACGACCGGCAATCCAGGTCTCTCTTCAGCCCTATTTCCGGCTGGACAGCCGTAACGCTGGACGATTTCTACAAATGGGCAACCAGCATCAATACATTTAAATTCCTGTCGCCTGCCGATACCAGAACCATATTATACCCCGCAGGCCCCAATAAACAATCAGGCCTGGGCGGAGGCGAGATGAAAGGCGATAGTATCATCCTGCATATCCACGATGGTTCCAGCTTGAGCTACAACGCATTGCTGGTCGATTACCCGGGGAAAGGACGCACGGTCATCCTCCTGACAAATAACAGGCAGGATAACCTTTATGATTTCAACAACGCCATACAGGCGATATTGGACGGACGCCCCTACCAGCAACCAAAGAAATCTGTCGGCTCTCTTTTTAAAGGGAAGCTCGACAGCCTGAGTGGCAAACAACTCCTTTCGCTTTACCAGCAACTAAAAAAGAAATACAGCGATCAATATAACTTCGATAACGAAGCGGCATTGAACATGATCGGGTATGACTATCTGGGTAGAAAGAAAGTAGATGATGCGATCGTCATCTTCGAATACAATACCAGGTTATTTCCTCAATCAGGCAATGTGTTCGACAGCCTGGGAGAAGCGTATTACAGGAAAGGCGATAAACAAAAAGCATTGCTGAACTACAAGCGCTCCCTGGAACTGGACCCATCAAACGTTACCGCGAAGCAGGTCATTGAAGAACTGGGGAAATAATCCTAAATACTTCTGTACATGGCAATTTTATTAGTCGGCGCAAGTGGCGCAACCGGCCGGTTATTAGTGGAAGAGTTATTAAACGCCGGCCAGCAGGTAAAGCTGTTAATCCGCCCGGGCAGCAAAGTACCTGAATCCTGTCTCCACAACCAATCCATCACGCTGATCAGAAGCGACTTTCAACCTATCAATCCTGAGGTGATCAGCGGTTGCGAGTCTGTTGCCTCTTGCCTGGGACATAATCCTACATTGAAAGGAATATATGGTCAGCCACGGAAGCTGGTCAGGGATACCGTCCGGCTTCTCTGTGAAGCAATACAAAAAACAAATCCCCAAAAGCCTGTAAGATTTGTTTTAATGGGATCCGCGGGGGTAAGGAATAATTTATTGAAAGAACCGGTGCCTTTCGCGCAGCAGGTTGCCATAGGCTTGATACGATTGCTGGTACCTCCGCATGCTGATAATGAACAGGCAGCGGCTTATTTAAGCAGGCAAGCCGGTTCATCTGTTGAATGGGTGGTAGTGCGACCCGATACGCTAACCAACGAGACAAAAGTCAGCCGTTATTCATTGCACGTTTCGCCTGTCAGAAGTGCACTTTTCAGGCCGGGTAAAACCAGCAGGATCAATGTTGCGAATTTCATGTCGCGGCTCCTGACGGAGGATGTATTATGGGAAAAGTGGAAGGGGCAGATGCCGGTGATCTATAACGAAGAATTCTGAATGCTGTATAACTCTTTGGTGGCTGCTTTGTGGCCCAGTTGCCTGGCTCTTTCAAAATAGAATTTTGCCCAGCGGGAAGATTGCCTAACTCCGTCGCCATATTTATAACATAATCCCAAATTATACATAGCGCTGGGGTTATTCCTATAGGCCGCTTTCTTATACCAATGAACCGCTTCCTTTTGATCTTCCTTCACTCCTTTGCCATAAAAATAACAAACACCTAAGTCGCGCTGCGCTTCGGCATCACCTTGCTTTGCAGCCAGCGTAAACCATTTTACCGCCTTCTTATAATCCTGCTTCACCACTTCGCCCTCCCTGTAGAAAAATCCGACATTGAACTGCGATTCCATGTGCCCTTGTTTCGCCGCTTTCAGGTACCAATAAAAGGCATCCTTCAGGCTTTTGGTTGTACCAAGGCCATGATCATAACAAGTACCTACATAAAATTGGGCTCTTTTATGCCCGCTGAGGGCAGCACTGTACCAGAGGGAAAAAATTTTCTTCCAGTTCTTCCTGTTAGAGGTTGTTTCAAAGGCGTAACGGTAACCCAACAGAAACTGCCTGTTTTGTTCAAGTTTGTTAAGCAGCTTTCTCATTTCAACGAAACTTTAAAAGTACAACAATCCGGACAGCGTAAACGGCTTTTCTTTTTGCTAAACTGTATTCTAATTTAATGATATTTACGGGTTTTTACCAGATTAATTAGAGAGAGAAAGATATCCCGGATCGCATCCGATTTTTCAATATCCGCTGAATGTTGTAGTTTGTATCCGTCATACCTCACATTATCCATGAAGAAAGCCTCGCGAAAAGATAAGCCACTGGTACTTGATATCCTAAGCCAATCGTTCCACGACAACCAAAGCGTAAACTATATCATCAGACAAGACAAGAATAAAACTGAAAGAATACGGCAGTTAATGAGCTATTCTTTTGAAATTTGTACCTCTTTTGGTGAAGTGTTCCTGTCGGACGATGAAAAAGCCAGCGCATTAGTTGTATACCCTGAGAAAAAGCGGACTACTCTTCATTCTACCCTGCTCGACCTGCAATTGGTATTCGGAGCCGTTGGCTTTGGAAATATTGTCAAAACATTAAAACGGGAAAAACTAATTCATAGTATACAGCCTCAGGAGCGAATGACCTACCTGTGGTTCATAGGCGTTGATCCCCTGGCACAACAGAAAGGGATTGGAGGCAGGCTTTTGCAGGAAGTGATCGCCCATAGTAACGCGGATAACAGGAATGTTTTACTGGAGACATCAATGCCGCGAAATATTCCCTGGTATGAAAAACATGGGTTTAAGCAGTATGGGGAGTTAGACCTGGGGCATCGTTTATATTTTTTCAGGAGGGATGTGGAGAGATAGTGATCAGAGATTTATTTACCAGGTAAATACTGTGGCGTTAATTGAGTGTTGCGACTATCCTGTAATACTTTATTTGATATTTTTTCAGTTTGTAAACCTAAATAAAATAGATTATGAAGAGAATTATCCCTTTACTTTTCGCGGCATTTGGATTGCCGTCAGCCTTGGTAGCACAGACAGTAAGATACGATTCTGTGGGTATCGGAATATCGTATCCAAGTAACCGGTTGCATATTGCCGAGACTTCACCTGCTGCGACCGGTGATATCACAACTTATGCTGTCAGGATACAGCAGTCATCCAGCGCCTTTGGTATGGGTGGTGACGCCAACTATAGCGCCATTCAATCATTCAATTCCAGGCCTTTGCTGATAAATCCTGTGGGAAACAACATTATCCTTGGAAGAACCAGCCTGACAAATGTTGGCATAGGAAATGACAAACCGTTATTTCCATTACATGTAATGTCTGCTACGGGTGGCCAGGGCGTATGGATCCACGGCACTTCTGCCCTTGCCACAGATGGCGGTGCATTTCTCAGGATTACGAACAGCGGCACACCGACTGCCGGCAATCAGCGGATCGGCGGCATTATATTCGGCACTTCACCAAACAGTGCAGATAACTTAGTGTTCCAAACCGCCGCGTTTATGGAAGTTCGTGCCGGCGGCCCATGGATCAATAATTCTTCCCAGCCGGTAATTTTCCGTCTTGTGACACAAAAAAATGGTAGCGCCGCGCCAGAGGAACGCTTACGTGTTACCGAAGATGGTACGATGGTGTTTCCAGGCAATACCGGAGTTGGCACCTATGACACCAAAGGATATAAGTTTGCCGTAAACGGCGATGCAATATTTACCAAGATAAAAGTAAAGTCCAACAGCGCATGGCCGGATTATGTATTTTCAGATAATTATAAGTTGACAGATCTGACAGACCTTGGACTATTCATCCAAAAAGAAAAACACCTGCCTGAGATACCTTCCGCTGAGGAGGTAGAAAGAGAAGGAATTGATCTTGGGGAGATGAATAAAAAATTATTACAGAAAGTGGAAGAACTCACCTTATACCTGATCAAAATGAATGAGCAGAATAAAGCATTAAAGAAAGAGGTGGATGTATTGAAAGAAAAAATAAAATAGGATAAAGCGAACATCTCTCTCAATATTCTAAACATTTACACCGGCAATCAACACAAAGAATATTTTACTTACATTGCGCACATGATAACTACATTTTATGAAAAAAGTTACAGGCCTTGGCGGCATATTCTTTAAGTGCAGTGACGCTGCTGCAATGAACGACTGGTACGCAAAGAACCTCGGCATCCCGGTGTCCGAATACGGCGCCATGTTTAACTGGCGGGATGCTGATGATCCTGAAAAAATGGGTTCTACTATATGGAGCACATTCCCGGCAGACACTAAATACTTTGACCCTTCTACCAAAGGTTTCATGATCAATTACCGGGTAGAAAACATCGAAAAACTGGTTGAAGAATTGAAACAGAACGGTGTAACGATCGTCGATGAAATCAAGACATACGATTATGGGAAGTTCGTTCATATACTTGACCCGGAAGGAAATGCCATTGAACTTTGGGAACCTGCTGAATAGCTATTCCCAGCAGGATAAAATGTTATAACACTATTCCCGGGAAACGAACAAATGACCAACTGGATTAACGCTCACTACGAGGCTAACGGTATTCATATCCATTATACGAGAACGGGCGGCAACAAACCTCCGCTTATCCTGCTGCATGGTTTAATGACCAATGGCCGGTGCTGGACAGACCTGGCGCGCACGCTGGAAAAAGATTACGATGTGATCATGCCGGATGCAAGAGGCCATGGCCTTTCATCAGTACCGAATTATGGATACACTTACTATGATCATGCAAAGGATATTGCAGGGCTCATCGCCGCGCTGAAGCTACCCTCTCCTGTGCTGCTGGGGCATTCTATGGGCGGGATGACGGCTGCTGTTACAGCAAGTCTCAATCCCGGGCTACTCCGGGCGCTGATCCTGGCAGATCCCACATTTTTAAGCCCGGAAGTACAACGGGAAGTACGGGACAGCGAAGTAGCCGATCAACACAGAAAAATTCTTAAATGGTCGCTGGAGGAAGTAATGGCAGATGCAAGGGCCAGGCATCCTCACCGGTCGCAGGAAACGCTGGAATTATTTGCACGGGCCCGGCTTCAAACCAGTATGGCGGCTTTCGACGTTCTTACGCCGCCAAACCCGGACTTCAGGCAAGTGGTGAAACAAATAGATGTTCCATGCCTGTTGCTGTTTGGGGATAAAGGAGTGGTTACAGCACCGGTGGCCGCGGAGCTCCGGTCGCTTTATCCCGGCTTGCAAACAGCGCAGATACCAGATGCCGGGCATAGCCTGCATATAGATCAACCCGCACGATTCGCCGCCGAAGTGCAAACATTCCTGGCCTCAGTTAAGCATGGAGTGAACAAGTACGTATGATATTGAAAAGGGCTAACTCAAAAGTCGCCCGCTTGCCGAATCAGATCTACATCATTCGCAGCGGATCAATTTTGAGATAGCCCTCTTTATTTAGTTAAATGAGTAAGTGAAGAAGATACCCGCAGGGAACTTCGTATAGTCTTTATAATTATTACTCAGAACAGGTTTCCCGCTAAAGTTGAATACGCTGATGCTGTTAAACAGGTATGCCGGACCATAGCCTTTAATGGTGTTCAGGTAAACTTCGCCGGTAAGCGGGTGAACGGCAATGTTATTATATACAACTCCTGCATTTTCTACCATAGTTTTTGCATCTACCATAAATTCAGTAGTTCCTACACTGAAAACATGTCGGTAAATTTTGGTACCAGCGCCGCTGAAATAAAGCGTATCGCCTTTTGCGGTAATGCCCGGAGTTGCGCCAAAACCGGCGCTCACACTGCCTGCAGAAATCTCATTGGCCTTGATCAAAGAATAATCCCTGTAGTTGATCTTGGAGATCTTAGAGGGTGAACCGGTAGTAGACACCCAGATATTACCATCATTTGCCTTTACCACGCCGCTTACGGATGCTTTCATATCCAGCGCATAAGTCAGCGTATCCTTGTTCGGCTCAACTACGTATACTTTTGATCCCGCTGCCGCAAATACCTTGTTATTTGAAACAGCCATGGTCATCTTAGCCGCGGACCTGGAGCCCTTAATAAATGTAAGCGTTTTAGTAAGAGTATTGAAATTGTACAATCCATTGTTATCGCGGAGTATTACATTTTCCTCGTTGAGTACCGCTACATGCGTTGGCCATCTCAGCGCTGCCAGTTCATCGTTGTAAGCGGCTTCCTTTTTAAGCGTTTCTGCATTGGCTACCACGAGCATCCCATCGTTGGTAAACGAAGAGCCAACAGCGTTCGTTTTTCCGTTCTGGGAAATAACGTACATCTTATTATTGTGGATATACAGGTCCTGCGCTACATTGCCGAGATCTGTACCATTTGCTTTAAAATAAGCATTCTCTGTTACTACGCCACTGGGACTGATAAAGACAAGCGAACCATTTTCTGATGTCATGTTGCCTTCATTCAACACGAAAGTGCCGAACTTATATTTTCCATACACGGTAACTTTCGCATCCGAAGAAGCACTTTGCCCGTTACCGGAAGCTGCTACCCTTATGGTATGCTCCCCCAGCTCGTTTGAAACAAACTTAAACACGGAGTCTGCCACCGCTGCGTCCTTACCATCTACGGACCAGGAAAAAGTACTGCCAGTCGCAGCTTTCACCTTAAAGAACAGGGTGTCTTCCTGTGCTACATTGTTCTGGGAAAGCACATTTATTAGCTGCACGTCCGGAGACCAGACAGGCGCCACGTCATCGTTCTTAGAACATGATACTGCTGCAACGGCGATAAACGCCCCAAGTGCTAAACCACTTCTTTTCTTTAACATTCTGATACTAATTGATTTTCCTTTTGATTGATTTATGCTTTAAAATGCTGCTGTTCTCTATTGTTCAATGGTTGCAATATTGGTTCCCAACAGGTGCAGGTCTTCTCCCCTTCCAACTTCTGTAGACGCTTCTCCAAGCCAGCCATTTTCCTGGTCAACACCGCTGTATACTTTTATAAAATCGATGCCCGGCAGGTTAACTTTATTGCCGTTCTTATCAATTGCCCAGTCGATATCGATACCTGAATTATCATCGGTATTAGGATAGTTATCTGCATAGCCATATCTGAATGCGTACAACACATAATAATTGCCTGCACTGCTTTCATCGATCCCGTTTTGAGCCAGGCGGATGCCTTTAAAAGTGATCTTGTTGTCTTTTACCCAGGATGGATAATAGCTTTGAGAGTGATAAACATTTTTTATTTTATACCCTTGCTGACCCTGGTTATCAGTCCAGAGAATATAATTGCGGATACTCACAGATCCCTCTGGCGCACTTTCCTCTTCGGTAACAGGCCGGTTATAGGTCATTTCATAGTTTCGGAAAGTACGGGTATCCAGTTTGCCGCCAACAGCTGCGCTGTACCAAAGTTCGCCCTCTGCGGAAAAATTGCCGCTGCCTTTTATTTCATACCATTCATCTTCATCCGGTTTACCGTTTTTGTTTTTATCGTATGCTACCATGACGATGCCCGGCTCACAGCTTCCTCCAAAAGGAGCATTAGGGCGCGGATTAGTATTAGCGCCAAACGCGTTGCCATTAATCCTGAAATCACGTCTGCCAGGTACATTCACAATGGTATGGTCAAAACCCAGCACTACATAACCTCCCCAGCCTCCTAAGGTGATCATGCCGGCGTCGTCTCCCACTAACGCTTTACCAGCTTTGGCAACCATAGATTCATACGTATCGCCTGCTTCATACTTAGGCATTTCATTCACAAACTGCCCGGGAGCCGGCAGGTAATCAAAAACTTTGGCGGTATAGGGAGATGGGGTTTTATCTGCCTGCTGAACAGTTACAAAAACCGTATCAACCAGGTCGGCAGCGGAAACTTTCAGTTTATAGTTTCCCTTTACAACCGCAGAGAACAGCGCTGTTAAGCCCTGACCTGATAACCTGTAAAGTTCAGAGGGGGCAGACACTACCTCCCATTTCAAATCGTTCCTGTTCGCAAATTTCTTTGGGGCTTCAAGCGCCAGGATGGCGTTAGCAGTTCCTTTAACTTCCGTTGGCGCTTCCGGAATCACTGCGTCCTCTTTTTTACAACTGTTGATGGTAGTTAAAATGCAGGCCAGGTAAACGAGTCGTTTAAATTGTTTATTCATTTTGTTTGATTGATTATTGATATTTATGATTTTGGTAGCAGCGCAAAATGAGCCGGTATATCTCCTGTTCTGACACTCCATTTCTTCTTACCGTTCTTTGTAAAACAATACAGCATCCCGGGCGACACATAGTTACCGGCGTCAGTTACATAAATGTCTTTCGTGACCGGGTGCACCATGATCCCATAAGGGATCTCTATTTCTTTATCTGTTCCGTCGGTAATGAACGAACGGTTCACTACTTCGCGGGTACGGGTATTTACAATACTATAGGAGATCACGTTTGAAAATGTGACATAACTCCATTCGGTGCTATATATGTAAAGGGAATCGCCATCCAGGTAATAGTTGCTCACCGCAACAGGCAAGGTATCAGTAACCTTCTGCTGGTCTTTGTCTATAAAATAAAGCCTGGAGGGCAGCGATTTATAATCGCCCCGGGAAGTGACCCAAAGATTGCCCCGCCTGTCGGCTTTGATATGATGAAGATTATAAGCAACGTCTATCCGTTTATCTTCCCTGAAAGTTGCCAGGTCAATTACCGAAACTGTTCGTTCATATTTCGCTGTGTTGCCGGCTCCCATATAACCTCCTGAATTGGCCACATATATCTTACCGCCTGTAATTTCAATACCATCCGGCTGATAGCCTACGATACACTTGTCGACAACCGAAAGCGCGGCAGTATCCACTTTAGCCACGTAACCTTTCTGGGTATAGTCAGGGTTCACCTGGATAGGTCCTGCATACGAAGTAACATAGGCATATCCTTCGTGGAAACTGATATAACGGCAGTTCGGTATTTCTACCTGCCCGATTCTCCTGGCCGTTCGCGCATCCATCACTTCCACTTTATTGGATGCATTTACCACTACGTATAGCCTGTTGCCATATATAGCAATATCATTCCCTACATCTCCCAACTCCTTAGGCACATTGGGATTAATAGCTGCGTAAATATTTCGTTGATACTTCCCCGTTGTATAATCAAAATAGTCCAGCGTACTTTTATTGCTGCCCATATTGCCCTCGTTAAGCAGGTAAAACCCGGCGTACCCATTCAGCGACGCGGTATCCAGCGAGGTGTCTTCGTTGATAAAGACTTCTACATCCTTCCTGCAGGATAAGGTTGCCAGGATCAGCAACAGCGGCGCCAGGACGAAGAATAACAACTTTCTCATAGTTCAACGGATAAAATGATCTTATAATTTCGTTTAGGCATGGGGTAGTTCAGTACTACCTCGTAATCCTGGTCCAAAAGGTTATTGACCTCCCCTGCGATCCTGAACTGGTACCGCTTAAACCGGATATTCCGGGATGCCGAGAGGTCGCTGGTATACCAGGGCTGTTCATAATTCTCAGGAATATTGGCGGAGTTCTGGTATCGCTCTCCTACGTAAATAAAGCTGTAGTTCAGGCGCCACGACCTGTATTGGATACTTGAAATGACAGAACCGCTATGCCAGGGTATATAAGGTATCTGCCCCCCGTAAGTGATCTTCTGCAATTCGGGGTTCTTCCGTTTGGTGTAATCCTGGGCTGCCTGGTAGGTATACGCGGCTCTTACATTCAATAAAACTTCTACCGGTAATGTAAACGCCAGGTCGGCTACTACATCTATCCCCCTGATCTCTACATCCCCGATATTCATCATCATCCAGCGGTACATACCACTTCCCTTCGGAACGGCTACTATTTTGTTGGTAACCTGGTTGTAATAGAAATCAGATTGCAGGCGCCATTCACTCAACACCGCCCCGGTATGGGTTTTACGGTACTCGAACCCCAGGTTGTACTGGTGCGTGTACTCCGGTTGCAGGTTAATATTGCCTATATCCGTGTAATACAGGTCGTTGAATGTTGGCATCCTGAAAATATTCTTATAAAAAGCCCTGAGACTAAGATCTGCTTTGGTGAAAGGTTTGTAGGAAAGAAAGAATGCCGGGGTGATCTCGTTCCTGGATGGAGCGGCTGCAGCAGTATCGCTTTTCGAAGTATTGCCCCTGGAAACGCGCTCATTTACAAAAGTACCTAAAACGCTTGCCTGCATTTTCAGTTTCCCTAAATCTGCCGCTCCTGCGAGCGCCACAAGGGATGTGAATCTTTTAGGAAACACAAATCCGTCCAGGTTCGAGTTAAGGGTATTATACTGGAAGTCTGTAGACAAATTGATGTCCAGCTTCCTGGACAGGCTATATTTATTCGCTACTGATCCGTACCACTCCTGCTGCTGAAAGGTATTATCGATATACATTAAAGTAGTATCGGGGTTCAGGTAACGCATGTAATCGTTGGCATACTTTGCATTTACCTGTATATCATAATTCCTGGCAACATTTTTCTGGAAAGAGCCCTGCATGAAAAAGTTCCTGTCCCACTGCCTTTGGGAACGTTTCCATACATTGTTTACAATAGCGCCGGGTATGCCTCTCTCTGAATCATAAAAATAGGCTTTGGCATTCCAGGTACCACGGTTCACATTTCCGTATAACCCGCTCTCCAGCCTGAACGCGTTAATATCCCCGTTTTGCCTGGTAGCAGTGGTATCCCAGGCAATGGTCCCCGACTCGTGGTACACTCGTTTATACCTGAAAGGATAACGGCCCGACGATTTGATATACTCGCCGCTGAGGGAGTAATTAAGATGCTGGGTAAGTTTTTGTTCAAAGAGGATGGAAGGATTGATAAGATCGAACGACCCGGTTTTAAATACCCCTTTGAGATTGATATTCTTTGAAGAATCGAAGACTGGTTTCCGGCTGCGGAGGTAGATGGTGCCTGATGAACCATAGTCCCTGGCCGGTTGAAAAATATCGCTTTTCTGACCATTGTAAACAGCGATGGATTCGATATTATCCATAGAGAATTTCCCGAGGTCTATCTGCCCGTTCTGCGCATTACCCAGCTGTATCCCATCATAAAATACGCCCATGTGGTTAGTACCCATGCTGCGCATGTCTACAGTTTTTAGCCCGCCAATGCCTCCGTAATCTTTTACCTGTACGCCGGCAAAATAGCGGATTGCATCGGCTACCGAGAAGCTGTTCAGGCTCTTTAATTGCGCGCCCGACAGCTTTTGCGAGGGAATAACTTCTTTATAAGCAGAAGTGTATACGGTAACACTACGCAAAGTTTTAACGCCTGTGGTATCTGCATGCCCGGTATCATGCCGGCGCTGCTGCGCATACCCCTGGGCGCCAATAAGAGCAAAGAACGCCACTATCAACGTTTTTAAGGCGTTTGACATATTGGTTAATCATTAAGCGATCATCCGGCTGTTGGCCGGAGGACACAGGAAAAAAATTAAGTTGCTGAATTAATTCAGTACAATCATATTCAAAGCTTCAACCCTCGAAAGCTCTAAACTCTATCTGCATTGGCAGGTCTCCTGGCTTGTTCTTACTTTGCCGGCCTTCCCATCCCCGGGTGAACAGAGACAGTGGCAAGTGGATGCAAAGCGTTCTTACAGAACTTACAGTAGCGGGTCTGCTCAGGTTTTTCACCTGATTCCCTATTAATCAACTTTTATTAGGTTAATAAAAGTTGAACCAATGCAATTTTAGCTTCCTTAAATCAGTACCACTAATAGCTTCGTTTAGTAGCACAGTCAATTAAGAATACGGCAAAGATATTCAAAAATGTAATTGGTTAGTTGAAAATATTTGGTTGGTTACCTGAATCAATAGCACTCACGCACTTCTGGGGTTTGATGGAATGACAGCCAATCATTTTGTTACTTCTAAACAATGGATTCTGATAGGTATATAAAAAGTTCCTTATAACAAATTATTCATTTCCAGGTGATTTGGATTTTCATAATTTAATTGTTTGACTTTGGTGTTTTTGCTTTTGAAACGCCTTACCCGAACTTTAAAAATACTTATGAACATTCTATATGAATCCAGAATCAGATTTACTTTAGACCCTTTAACATTGGACCAATTAATTCCAACCTCTGAGGCTTTATATCCTAAATGTTTGGCAATGAATAATACTTCAATATCAAATGCAAATCTTTGTTCCGTAAGCAATGGAAATACGTTCTTTGCACTTTCTTTTGTAAATAATTTGAATCCGCATTGGGTATCATGAAATTCCCGAACAAGGAATACTTTTACTAAAGTATTGAAAAGAGTACCAATTATTTTTCTATGTAATAGAAATTGAACTTCAGATCCATTATTATCCTTATTACGAGATCCTAGTGCAATATCATATCCTAATAATAGTTGTTCTTCCAATTTACAAAGTTCCTGAATAGGTGCCGAACCATCAGCATCATTATACAATATTAAATTGCCTTCCGCAGCTAATACACCTGTTTTAACAGCAAATCCTTTTCCTTTATTAGGAAAGTAAGAGATCACTTTGGTATGCCCATAATAGTTTGAAAATTTTTTGGCAATCGAAGCCGTAGTGTCTGTACTTCCATCATCGACAACTATAATCTCAAAATTGAGAGGCGTAATCTTCAGTCAGCAGCGCTGTACCCGGCTCCCTGATCGCATCAGTGGTACCGCTTTTCATCCGGAAATTGAATATTTTAAAGAACTGCGGTGTTGTGAAAAATACGCCTTTGGCTTCCAGGAATTTCCTGTTTGCACCATCGGGGCCTGAAGGAACGATCACCTGTACATCCCGCTCCCCGTACATCTGTGCGGTAGCCTCTACCTGCGGGTATTCTGCAGCAATAGCGGAAGCCATAGGAAAAGGAATACCTGCGCCATAGCCTTTTGCTTCTACTTTCTTATCCTCTCTCACTAACCTGTAAATTCGATCTTTACCGGCATGAAAGTTATCGTAGCTCTGTTCATAGCTCAGCACCAGCAATATGCCCAGGCAGGCGCTAAATCCAACTACCAACCCAATCATGTTCACAAAGAAACTCCGGCGATTTCTCATCAGGTTCCTGAGTGCCATTTTGATATAGTTTCTTATCATAGTTTGAATTTGAAAAATGATTGTTTCCCTGTATCACAAATAAACTGCCACGCCCAAGGCACGCCTGGCTGGCGAATCTGCCGTTTGAGGCTCCGGATAAATGTTCATCGCCGGACGGTCATTTGTCCACAAACGAACAGTTGAACAGGCTAAACATCTCCCCACTCAAAGAAATTTTTCTACCCGGAAATTTATTTTTTATATCTTGACCTGTTATCCAAGCACTTAGTTATAGTTTTTTAAACACGCGTTATTAAATGATAAAACACCCACTTACGCTGGTATGCTCTCTTACAGCGTTGATGTTAGCTAAACCGTTTTCAGGGTATTCTCAGACTGCTGCTCCGGCAGAATTAAGTATCACAAAATTTTCAGGTCCTGCCATCACCCCCAGCCCAGCCTGCCTGGCAGTGGCGCCAACAGGGGAAGTATTTGTGGGCGTAGATATGATCGGCTCCCTGGGTAAAGATCCCGGGAAAGGACGCATATTGAAGCTGGTAGATACGGACAATGATGGGAAAATGGACCAGCATACCGAATTTGCGATGGTAGATAACCCAAGAGGGATCATCGTAATGGGTAACCAGGTTTTCGTTTTGCATACTACCTTCTCCAATGAAACAGGAAAGGCCACGGGTATGGCCCTGGTAGTATTTGAAGACAAAGACGGGGACGGAAAGGCCGATGGAGCGCCCAAACCACTCATCGAACACCTCAGCAACACCAAATATATCCAGGAACGGGGAACAGACCATGCTACCAACGGTATCCGCATGGGTATCGACGGCTGGATCTATATTGCCGTTGGCGACTTCGGTTTCCATGAAGCTACCGACCGTTCCGGTAAGAAACTGACCATGCTGGGCGGAGGTATCGTACGCGTACGCCCCGACGGTACCGAGATGGAAGTATTCACCCATGGCACACGTAACGTATATGATGTGGCCATTGACCCGTATATGAACATCTTTACCCGCGAAAACACCAATGATGGCGGCGGATGGAACGTACGTTTCTCCCATCACCTCCAGTCAGGCGAATATGGATACCCTGTTTTGTTCCAACACTTCACGGATGAAATCATACCAGCCTTGGCCGACCTGGGCGGAGGCTCCGGAACAGGCGCCCTGTTCATGTCGGAACCCAACTGGCCGGAAAAATACAACAACGTTCCCATGATGGCCGATTGGGGCAGAAGCATGCTTTACATTCACAGGGTAAAGCCCGACGGCCCAACGTTCACTCAAAAAGAAGAGGATTTCATTGCACTGCCGCAGATCACCGACCTGGATGTTGACGGCTCCGGCAGGCTTTATCTTTCCGCCTGGGATGGCGCAGGTTACTCCGGCAGCGATACCATCGGGTTCGTAGTACGGGCAGTACCTAATAACTGGACATATAAACCCTTCCCCGACCTGGCCAAGGCATCGGCAGACGAGCTGGTTAACCTGCTTAAATCTCCAAGCGCCGTGGCAAGACTGAACGCTTCCCAGGAGCTGGTGAAAAGAGGCGACCAGCAAGGAATTACCGCTTCGCTGAAGATAGCATCTGATGCACAATTGCCATTGTACGCCCGGGTAGCCGGCTTGTATACCTATGCGCAAGCCAGCGGTAAAGACGGTATCCCGGCGTTGGTAGAACTGACGAAGGACGAAACAATAAAAGAACATGCGTTACGCGCCCTGGCCGATCGCAAAGCCCTGGCAGCAGCCGTTCCGGTACAACCATTCCTGGATGCGCTGAAAGATCCTTCTCCGCGCGTTCATGCCGCAGCAATCATTGGGTTAGGACGCCTGGGACATCCAGAAACTGCCACAGCCCTGTTGCAGACAAAAGTACCAGCCTCTTTTGCAGCACCGGTTAAAGACAAGGAAGGCCCGCATGCTACGCCTAATGCAGCTATCGTACTGCCGCACCTGGCCGTACGCGCACTTTTGGAACTGAATGCGGTGGATGCCACGGTATCGGCGATCAACAGCCCTAACGCTACTCTTGCATTATGGGCGCTGCGTTATATGCACGATGAAAAAGCAGTGAACGGGTTAATTGCCGCCTACAAACAATCGAAAGACGAAAAGCTGAAAAAACAAATCCTGACCACGCTGGCCCGCCTCTATAAAAAAGAAGACGCATACGACGCCTCCTGGTGGTGGGGAACACGCCCTGATTCACATGGACCGTATTACAAAGCAGTACTTTGGGAAGGCTCGCCGGCAATCGAAAAATTCCTGAAACAGGAAGCGGTAAAAGCCGGACCTGCACGCCTGGATATGTTCAGGGAACTGGATGCACGCCACAGGATGGAGATCGCAGCATTTGCCCCGGTGAAAAAAGCGGAACCGGTTGCAGCTAAGGAACCAAAAATAGACCTGGAGAAAATCAAAAGTAAAAAAGGACAGGTAGGCAAATCATCTATTGAAGACGTATTGCTGGCTGTTAAACAGATAAAAGGTGATCCGGCAAAAGGAAAGATCCTGTTCACCAACCAGGGTTGTATTGCTTGCCATAGCCTTAGCAGGAGCGAAAAGATGAAAGGACCGTTCATGGGACAAATTGGTTCTATCATGAACCGCGAGCGGATCGCCGAATCCATTCTTAAACCTAACGCCTCTATCTCGCAGGGCTTTGCCACTGTAACCATTACAGCAAAAGGCAACAAGTCGTATGTTGGATTCGTAACAGAAGAAACGGCTAACAAAGTAGTGATGAGAGATATTACCGGCGCCGTATACACGGTGAATACAGCCGATATCCTGAGCCGCAAGGAATTGAAAACATCAATGATGCCTACCGGGCTCGCCAATGCATTATCGATCGAAGAATTTGCATCCCTGGTCAGCTTCCTGGAACAGCAAAAGAAATAATTCTTTTTTTTTAAATTTACAGGAACCGGAGGTTTTCCATACGTTGGAAAACCTTCGGTTTTTTAGTTGAAGAAGGTATATTCCCCTGTACAAAGGCTACCTGGAACACTGACAATTTCCTTATCTTCAATTAAGGCACCTGGACCCGCTAATAAATAAACAACCCATGATAAAAATTCAAGTACAGGCCGATTGCGGTAATGCGCCCAAAAAAATGTTTGTAAAAGACTTTATTATTGCCATCGTAAATAATGACCAGGCTTCCCTGGAGAAAAACGCAACCGACGATATACAATGGACCACGGCCGGAGGCGAAACCATCGAAGGAAAAGAAGCAGTGCTTGCAGCGCTCCGGCGTTTCAGAAGCGATAAAGTAGCGGAATTAACTATTCATACCATTATTACCCACGGGTATGACGGTATGGCGGAAGGATTGCTGAAATTTAAAGACGGAAGAAAGGAAGCGTTCTGCGATGTTTACCGGTTCAAAGCCTCTACCAATCATGCACCGGTAAAGAATATAAGAACTTATACTGTTGAGCCAGGCAACAAATAATTTTCACGGTTTTTGCTAATAATTTTCATTGTTTAAATACCTGTAACATGGAAAAAAAGAACCTCATAGCAAAAGCTGAAGTAACGATCCATGCAACCCCTGATCAGGTATGGGCTGCACTGGTTGACCCTGCAATCATCAAAAAATATCACTATTGTCCGACTAAAATAATGTTTTAGGATGAAAAAAGGCAGTTCCGAAGAACCGCCCAATTTGGTAAGTTTGAGTTACCACACTTAAAATTACCATGGGCGAAAATAAAAGTTTTTCCGGACAGCCGGTATTATCTCAAATATTAGATGTAATACCCAGTGCTATAATCAATGCGGCAAACAGAAAGCATCAATCAAACCGTTATTATAAGCGCTTACCCTTGCGGGTTCATTTGGTAAGCCTTCTGTATGGGGTGTTCAGTTACTGTAACGGGCTGCGGGAGCTATGCGAGGGGCTGTTGGCCTGTGAGGGCAAGTTGTCCCACCTGGGTTTG
>NZ_FNRL01000009.1 GCF_900107795.1 Chitinophaga terrae (ex Kim and Jung 2007) | reverse complement strand
TTATCCACCAGGGGTTAAAAGCCCAGGAACTGGCTTTATTGGCCGTTACAGCCATACACCTGGATAAGGGTCAGGTAGCGGTTAGGGGAACAGCTACCACTAACAGCAGGGAGTTGCCGTTGCAAGGCAGCCAGGTACAGGTGTTGCAGCGCTACCTGGAACAAGACAGGCCGCAGCTACTAGGTGAAAGTGGCAGCGATCAGCTACTGGTAGGGATGAGAGGTAAACCGATGCAAACGGAAGATATCGTCAAACATGTACTGCGTACCTACAAAGGCAGGTATGGCGACAGGCAGATCAGCACGGGAACGATCCGCCAGAGCGTGATCGCCAACCTGTTAAAGGCAGGTCATGATATTAGCGTGGTACAATACTATGCAGGGCATAAATACCCGTCCAGTACGGAGCGTTACAAGCAGGCCGATTTTAGTGTACTCAGGCAGATGGTAGGCAAATATCATCCGCTGCGGTGAGGTAGTGTGAAAGCCACTACGTCTTGAGTAGCTGGGTGTCCGTTAAAAGCGGGTTCCAAGGTCTCACAAAAGCGGCAGGTTGCAAAAAGACGCGCCAGGCCATCCAAGGCCCTTCGCTTCGCTGCGGGCCTTTGTCTGTCCTGTCACGCTTTTTGCGAACCTACCGCTTTTGCTCGCGCAGCTCCCGGTCTGGCAGGGGAGTTCTTAGAAAGCCAGGCATCTATTATTGCCCCTGCCATCCCTTCGCTGCTTATCTTACGTCCGCCCCCCGCCTGGCAGCCCTGGCCTTCATTTTTGATTTTGCCGTCCGCTGTCGCTCCCGGCGAGATAAAGGACGAAGGCGCGGCCTGCTGTGGCTCGCGCTCGGGAGTTCTGTCAGTGGAAGGCGTCTTCAGTCGCCCCTCGCACTTGCGCCCCAGCGGCCAGGGCTGCAATGGCGGTGGGGGCGGTGTGGCCCTGATTAAGCGACTGGTTATAGCTGCCAGACATTATGCCTTGATTAAGCAGCGCGAGAAGAAACGTGGGAGATAGTAGCGGAAGGCTTTAGATCTGGCGCGCGAACATGAGCTGTAGTACCCTGATTAAGCTTTAGAACAGTCTTGCTTCCGCCTCCAGGATAAAAGGATGGGATTAAGCAGTAGCATATAGGCTTAGACGTTATCCATCGATTAAGCGACAGAATAATGATTAAGCGATAGTAACCCATCCTTTTATCCTGTAGTCGGTTGTTTTGTTTTACCCCGCGTGTTATTATTTTTTTTCTTTCAAATGAAAAAAAACAACTGAACAGCAGGTATGATTAATTATATTTTTTTCAAGTGAAAAATCAGATGAAAGAAAAAATAATATATTTATGAAAGTTCTTTGAGTGGTGCGAATGTTCTGGCAGGGGAAGGCGCGAGGGTATAGCTGTATGGGTTTAATGGGAAGGAGAATGATAATGAGGTGAAGGGGGAAGGGAACCAGCAGGATTATGGGATGAGGGTGTATGATCCGAGGGTGGGGAAGTTCTTAAGTGTAGATCCGTTGGTAAGAAATTTTGCATGGAATAGTTCTTATGCTTATGCAGAAAACTCGCCAATAAAATACATTGATCTTGATGGGGCCGAAAAATTCGATCCTTCATCTAAACCTAAGGGTATTACCTATATACAATTAGCTACTGTCCCAATAAGTACAACTGATGCTAATACCGATTTTAGTATAAAAGCTGGTAAATATCAATTACATCCAGTCTCGGACCCTTCTGGTCGGAGTAATGGTTATTGGCTTGCTCGTTATACTTACACAGAAGGCCCATATGCGGGAATGTATAAGAATGATTGGGTGATAGGAACTGATGGAGTAGGTGACTTTGTTAAAAATACAAATAGTTATTATAACAAAGCAGGATGGATAGAAAATCTAGGAGGAGGAAATCAATCATTTAATGCGAACTCAATATTTAGTGGTTGGGAAAAGATAAATTCCAATCCTATAAATTGGTTAGTAGGAGCTTCTATATATGTAGGGGTTATAAGTTCGCCGACTTATGCTGCTACAGTTGGGAATTCAACGACTAATACTTATAGGAGTACTTTTTTTGCAGTTCATCCCGAAACGGAAGGTCAGGTTGTTGTTCATCATGCAATAGAGCAACAAGTATTAAAGAGGTATCCAGGGTTATTTACTGAATCTGAAATTAATTCATTAGAGAACTTGAGGGGTATTCCGAAAAGTATGAATTCTGATTTACATTTGAGTAAAATCAGAAAAGCGTGGAATGAGTTTTATAAGAATAATCCAACTACTACGCGAGCGGATCTATTAAAGAAGGCAACCGAAATAGACAAGATATATGGTAGGTTGTTTTTACCTGAATTAAATACAGCTGATGGAACAAACGTAGTAATGCCTATAGTTCCATCTGCTCAAAATGATAAATAAAGATAATAAATCAATGAGTTGTAAATATTACAAATTAATACCTGAAGTGCCAGGGGAATTGGGTGAAAAAACTCAAATGGATAGTTCTGTCCATCCCCCTAAGATAGAGTATCTTCAGTTTATTTTTGATGGCTGGCTAGGAGATGATCTCATAGAATGTTTTCCATGTTTTTTAATATCAGAAACATTGCAACTAAGTTTAGGTAAAACAGATCTAGGAGGTTTTACTATTAAGGAAGTGGAAATAGCTTATTCGTCTTTATTTGAAGAGCTTTATCCTGATAGGAAGATGCCAGCATTTAAATGGTTGGTAATTATTGGTAAAGATGGTGATGATTTTTTCCTTGATACTAAGAATAATTTAATTGTATCCGAGAGGTGTCTAGGATTTTTAAAGGAATATGGAAATCTTAATAATTGTGAAGTTGAATATTTTATCCTTAAATAAGAATGTTTTTTATGTTAAAAACCGGGACTATTTCACTAAGTGTGTAAACTTAAAAATCGGGGAATTAGAATAATAATTAGATTCTTACCCTTTTATCAAAAATAGTTAAAAATTGATTTAGGACCATGCCCCAGTTTCTAATGGGCATGGTCCATTTTTTTGATACCTCCCAGAAGGCCAGGTATACAGATTTGAGCACAGCTTCATCTGTGGGGAAGGATAGCTTGTTTTTGGTATACTTTCTAATTTTACCGTTCAGGTTTTCGATGAGATTGGTCGTGTAGATTATCTGTCTGATCTCCATGGGGAAGTCAAAAAAGGCAGTGAAGTCTTCCCGGTTTTCGCGCCAGCTTTTGATGTCGTATGCATACTTTGCGCCCCATTTGGCATCCAGTGCGTCAAGAGCCTCCATGGCTGCCTGTCTGGTTGGAGCGGCATAAACATCTTTCATGTCGGTGGTAAACTCCTTTTTATCTTTCCAAACTACGTAGCGGTAGCTGTTACGTATCTGGCGTACGACGCAGACCTGAGTGGCAGACTGTGGTAATACCGATTTGATGGTCTGGGTAAAGCCATTAAGATTGTCGGTGGCCGTTATTAGAATATCTTCCAGGCCACGGGCCTTCAGATCAGTAAATACATGCCTTGATTAAGCAGCGCGAGTAGAAGCGTAGGAGATAGTAGCGGAAGGCTTTAGATCTGGCGCGCGAACATGAGCTGCAGTACCCTGATTAAGCTTTTGAATAGTCTTGCTTCCGCCTCCAGGATAAAAGGATGGGATTAAGCGGTAGAATATAGGCTTAGACGTTACCCATTGATTAAGCGACAGAATAATGATTAAGCGATAGTAACCCATCCTTTTATCCTGTAGTCGGTTGTTTTGTTTTACCCCGCGTGTTATTATTTTTTTTCTTTCAAATGAAAAAAAACAACTGAATACCAGGTATGATTAATTATTTTTTTCAACTGAAAAATCAGATGAAGAAAAAATAATATATTTATGAAAGTTCTTTGATGGTGCTGTAAGTCGGGCAGGGGAAGGTTCGAGGGTATAGCTATATGGGTTTAATGGGAAGGAGAATGATAATGAGGTGAAGGGAGAGGGGAATCAGCAGGACTTTGGAGCAAGAATCTATGATCCACGAATTGGTCGGTTTTTATCTACAGATCCTCTGATGCAGAAATATGCTGCCCTCTCTCCATACATTTATGCCTTAGATAATCCAATTAGTCATTTGGATATAGAAGGGGCTGAGGGTGCAAATTTTAATAGTAATAATCCTAAACCTAATACAATAATAATCATTGATACATATATGAATGTTAATGGCCCTCTTTCTCCAACTAATACAGCTAATGCAAAAGCACATCATGGCCAATGGAATGTTATACTTGCAACTTCAATGATCGATGCAGAAAGCCAGATGAAAAAGTATTATGGTGATAGTAAGGCGAAGAACGTAGTGATTCATTCACATGGAACTACAGATGATAAAGCTAGGTTCGTATTTGGAACGGGTGAACAATCTGGGCGTTTTTCTCCGGAAGTGCTTCAAGCATATATAGATAATCCTAAAAATGAAGATGGGAAAGGTTTAAAGCGATTGCCAGAAGTACATTATAATAATGCAGTTGCGTTTAATGGTATTACAAATATGATAGAAGATAAAGGGAATTTAGTGATAGCAGCTTGTCATGCAGGAAAAGGAGATGAAGGTAATGAAATGGGTAAGGTGCTTCATGAGATTGCCCCTAATATAAATATTTACCCTTAATTCTGATTATTCAACTTATCATATTTATGCTGGATTTGGGTATGGTGTTGGGCAAACTGCTGGTAATCCAACTGGACAACTTACTGATAAATCAGATTTGAGTAGAGGATGGCGGAAAGTGGATCAGAATGGAAAAGTCACCAATTTGAAAGCAGGTTCATATGATGGAAATTTAATAATAAATACAAAAGAACAACCAGCGGTAACACCATCAAAAAAGGAATCCAGTCAACAAACTAAGCCTAAATTATGAGAGTAGCTTTTGTTTTATTTTTTGTGTTAATGTCTAATTTGTCCTTATTCGGTCAGGACTCGCTGAAAAAGGGTTATATAATTTATGAATGTGAAGATAGCGTAGGCGATGCAGTTATAATAAATCCAGATACTCGTTCAATGTTTAAAGGAGGTGGTACAGCTCTCTGGATGTATGTAAAAAAAAATGTGGTAGTTCCTAGTGATGTTATGTTTTCTTCACGTACAATCATTTTGAATGCTGGCGTTAGTATCGACTCAATGGGTCGAGTAGCTAAAGTTGAAGCAACAGATTGGGAAACTGATGAGTGGAGACAATTAGGAGAAAATGTTGTTAAGGCTTTAAAGCGAATGCCCGTTTGGGTTCCCAGGACATCGTTTGATAAATCAAAGCATTATAAAGATTATCGCGTTATTGTTATAATTGTGCATAATGGAAAATTGTCAATGAAATTTGATTCTAAAATATATCATTGATGGTTTTTTTAGATTTGGCAAGCATTAGGATACAGTGCTTGCCAAATTTATTTATCAATGTGTGTAAGTCTGTTTAGTTTTAGCATCCCTGATAAAAGCAGCTATAACCCTTAATAATGCATCTTTATCAGCATGTGGTAACGCTTCAATCTCTTTAAAATATCTGATTACTTCTACATCGTGCAACGCTTCACTAGCTTTATCTGCAGTACTTCCATAAATCAGATAATCCACAGAAGTATCCAGAGCTTCAGCAATTTTTTTAATTACTTCAGCAGGAGGTTGAGCGCCTTTAGTCTCATAACGTCCAATCTGGGCGTATGAAATCCCTACTTTATCGGCGAGGTCGGATTGCGACCAGCTTTTAGACTTGCGTAGTTCCAGGATACGATTGCCGAGATTATTTTTTTGCGACATAATTGTCAGTTTAGGTTAACAAAAATAGCCTATCTGTAGCAATTATGGAAATGCTTACTGTATTGGAGATGACAGAAAGCGATTTTTTTTAATGTGTATAGTTGGAGGAATGGTGTATCGGTGGAGAACCTGGATTATTCGGTAGATTCAACAATTTTACCGTGGGGTAACTTATTAAGTTTGGAAGATGCTTTGGATATAGATGCTGATAATAAGAAGAATGGTGACTGGAGGCCTACTCTTAAACCTTTCTTTGCCAATTTTGAAGGCGAACATTATTTAGTGGAAACAGACAAGTTGTCGGGGAGGTATGGCATGATATTCTTCTACTCACCTAATATGACTTTTGCTACAGATCCAGTGCCTTATTTTGATAATTTGGAAGCAATGCTGATTACCATAATGAAGTCTTTTGAAGCGAAAGCACAATGGTATGATTATGAGAAAAGTTTTAATGCGGGGATCGATTATAATTTAGCTGAAAAAATTACACAGGAATAGATAGTTAATCCAACAATAAAGATAAATTTCTTCGTGGCGAAGCAAAAAGGAATAACATATTGTATAATAACTATTTTTTATATATTTTTCGGAAGTAATTTCGGCGCCTAATATGACTCATATAAACAGTACTAACCCAAATTGTTATAGAAGAGCAAGTATTAGCCATTTTAAAGTATAATAATCTCAAACAGTGTTCTTGTTCAGATAAAGATATTTCTCTATAGAAGATACTTTTTGGCGTGCTATTGCCTGAAACATAGCCGGAAATTTATCAAGCTTCCAGATGATTCGTTTGTTTTTTGGATGCATCAGGGTTATCAGTTTACCTTCTTTATTTGTGGCCAGAGTGATTATCTACGGTAGAATAAGTTATTCACATATCAGCGGAGTATTTGAATTCTCTATCGGCACTCACATAACGAAGGTTGCATCCGAGCAATTTATTGAACACTCTGAGACAGTTGGTAAAATAGAAACGGGGTACAATAACAAAGCAAAAGTTATTACAGGAATATTTGTAGACATATGATTGCAGAATAAGAAGCCAATGACACTGTCTGGTGCCAGTAAATATAAAAACAAAATAATTCTATGAACCAATATGGATTTTTATTCTTTTACGTTGTTATTTTGGCATGTAATGAAATACCCGACAAGCATAAAGCTGATCTGGTGAGTGATAGCGTACCTGTCGTACCTGTACAGTCTGCCGAAAGTCTTGATGTTACAGAAAGGCAATCGGAAGCATCGAGTGTCGTCGATTGCGATGAGGCGCTAAACCAAATGTTCCAGACAAGCAATTATCATCCGGATAGTACTTTGCAGTTATCGGATTATAGAATACACGTTAGCGAACCAGGAGATTCTGCATTAGGCATTCGGATTTATCATACGCATGACCATGATAGCGCATTAATGGGAATATTAAACCTTGATCTGCGAACAGGAAGATTAGTGGATTTATCCCCATACTTGGATAGTGCGATGGAGCTTAAATATGATTCGGTTTGGCTTGGAATAATACGGAAGCAATGTGGTAATTTGCCACAGGCGTTTTACTGACAATGGGTATGTTTGTTATATGGATTCCCGATAAGTAATTTTATCATTAGTAGATATTGGCGTTGCCAATCCGAGTTATGAATTTGACAATACTTTTGCCAAACGAACTACGAAAATACAGGGAATGTGGAGGCCAATTGAAATTACAATGTATGGCCAGTTGGCGCCCCGGGAGTCTGAGAAAGATGTAGATATTGAACCATTGCAGGCTTATTTTCTTAAGAAATGTTCGTTTTTACTAAGTATACAGGATAAGACCTGCAGGTGATAAGATGAGATAGATTTTTTGATCGTTTATAATGATTTAAATATGAATCGGGAGAAAGCAATAAAAGTTTCCAAGAAAGATGTAGCTGCTAAGATTCAGAGCGAATTTATTCATGATCCTGAGCTGTCAGATGCTTTTAATCTTAGTATGTATAAAGATAAACTAGGAAGAATACTTGTGATTAATGATAAAGGATCGGGGTATATATGGGCCTCACTGGCAGCGATAGAAAAGATTGTCTGTGAAAGTGAAAATGCAGTGTCAATGTATAATATTAATAACTGGGTTAAGAATAAATACTTGGTAACTGGTATATCGGCGGAAACATTAATTACATTGTCTGCCTTATTGAAGAAGGAAGTTAAATATGATGGAAATAGTCTCGCCGAAATAGACAAGTATTTAGGCACTAAGCCATTTATTGATAGGAGAACATTTCTGGCATTGGTATATTTCTCTTGCGAAATATTTGCTGCGCAATTTCAAGGGTGGGTAGATTGGGATTTGGGATCTGATAATAGATCTTATATTCCTGTTGTTAAGGATGATCGCGACCGTGTATACGTTCCATATAGTGACTTATTAGAATGTTTAACTGAACAGGAAAGATGCAGTTTGAGTCAAAGTATTGATATAGAGCGTTATCGACATAACTTGTCGTAGGGAATTGACCTTAACTAGTCGCCGAGGTGTTGCGTCTTGTAATATGACTGCATGCGGAGCCCGCAATTGCAACTTTCGGGGAGAAAGACGGAGTATATAAAAGTGAAACACAAGAGTTGACTGATTTTTTTGCTGAAGTAATTTCGGAGGGAACAAAACCTGTATCTTATAGGAGAATAGGTTGTTAAATGACAAGATATTTATAATTATGAATAAAGCCTTATGGAATTATCAGACTTCATAAACCATATCAATAAATATATCCCTACGGAAGAACAGATTAGAAGAAAGAAATTGGATCATAACCAACTGATTAGTGACAATGATTTGCCACGAATTCAAGATGCTTTCCGTCTTCGGATTAATCAAACCGCTAATAACAACAAGGAAAAGTTAGATGCCTTGATTTCAGATACAAATATTCGGGAAGTTGGGATTGGGATGGTACAGTTCTATGATGAAATGGAGACGAAAGGCGCACTGTATAGATGTTTTGCTGATTACGATTATGGATACGAGTTCGCCGAACGATTGTCGGATTCAAAAATTGTAATTGTTGAAAGAGATGCTTATGATATGGGTGATATATTTGTTATTGCCAATTCGGTAGACGAGTTTATGCAATTATTGATATTGATTACCAACATAGACAGGCACCAGGTATATGGAACGCCGATTGAAGGAGATATTAGACATAGGCTGGAGGAAATGGTTAAAAATGGCGTCTCGAAAAAATGGTTAAATTACCTTTTGCCAACCTTATTATAGGTTCTAACAAGCCTTATAAAACATATGATATACATACACCAACTCTCACCTTAAACAATTCAAGCAAATTACCCGCCCCCATGAAGACGGTATCAGCCTCGAAGGCGGTCAATCCGCTGCCTATTACTCCAAAGATACTCTCAAACTTATTGTGGATAAAACGTACGGCGAAACCAGCCAGATAGTGGCACACTATTACTTCAACAACAAACAACTAATTTTTGCCTATATAGTGAAGTATGATTACAACGTTCCGATAAACCTGGAACAATTCGACTTGAAAAAGAGCAGGAAAACCGAGCAACGATACTATCCACCAATCAATAAAGAAATACAAAACAAAGCCTACTCGCTCGCTAAACAATTCTCCGTTGGCAAGACTACCAACGGCGTTGAAATGTGACCTAAATTGTTAATGAAATCTACACCTGAATATTTTTATAATGCCGGTCCTCAACAAGACCGGCTTTTTTTATGCACGCGATTCAAAATAAGTATTCTATCATGGCCTGTCCCACCATAAACGGGTACCGCCCAGGTCTTTCTTGTTTTCCAGCAACTGGATGGCTTTCTCTACTTCCGCTTTGTTGGAAGTATACTCCGTGGATGGGAACGGAATCCTCCTGATCTGTATCTTCGTATCTATGGTTCCATTACTGTAATTGTTCACCACAGGGAACAGTTTTGGATAACCTGTTCTCCGGAACTCCGACCATGCTTCCTGCCCTTCAGGGAATCCGGAAATCCATTTCTGGGTGATGATACGCTCCAGTTTTCTCTCGAAAGCATCGCCTTCATTCCATTTAATGGTAATATCTGTAGTGGCCTCTGCATTGTTAGCTGCATTCTGCGGATCTACATAATCAATAGGTTTGCTCTTATCGTCGTTGAGGTAGTCGGCAACGGCTGAGGTAGTGGCATCCCATTGACTTAAGGAGGTAGATACGCCTTTTTCATAGAGTTCCTGCGGCGTACCGCCTGCATAGCTATAACCTCTTAATGCAGCTTCCGCACGGAGGAAATAGATCTCTGCTGAGGCCATCAACTGGATAGGGGTGTTGTTGCGGAAAGTTTTGTTTTCTGCAACAGCGGGGATGGAATACCCCGTGTACCCGGGTTTCGAACTAACCAGGCTGCCTATACGAATCCCTTTGTAAGTGCCGGGATATTTTGTAGAATGATCAAAGTACTTAGGCAAACGGGGATCTTTAAATCCTACCAGGAACGATTCCATAGCAGCGTTCATGGCAATGTCTGTCCAGGCGGTGATGATGGTATATAACGGGTGTTTCAGCCCGAAGCCCGACACGTTTACATTATCCCTGTTGGTTTCCAGCAAGCCGCCATTAGCAGGGTTCATTGCCGCTTCCGCCTCGGCCTTCGACTTTGCCATATCTGCTTTTACGATACGCATCGCTAAACGCAAACGCAATGAGTTGGCAAACTTGATCCATTGCCTGTAATCGCCGCCATAGATCATATCAAATTTGCTGAACAGCGAAACGCCTGGATGTGCTGCCACATAATCGGTCAGGATCTTCCTGGCCTGCTCCAGCTCTTTGAAAAACTGGGTATATACCGCTTCCTGCGAATCGTAAGCCGAAGAAGTACCACCAGAACCATAGGAGCTGTAGGGGATAGGCCCGTAAATATCCGTTACCCTGTGCATCGCTTCCACTTTCAGGATCAATGCAATAGCCCAGAACTCTGGCGCCAGTTGCTCTGCTCCCCTGCGTTTAATTTCGAAAATAGGCGCCATCACGTTGTTATAGGCCAGGTTAAAGGCAGATGCATTCCAGCCATCTACCAGGCTATAGGTCATGTTGTTGATGTTGCCGCGGAAGTTATTGGGCGGACAAAGATAACCGGAATACACATCGCCCATCAGGTTTTGCTGTAACTGGAAATCGCCCGTGGTGTTGTTGAAGTTAAAATAGATAGATGATTGAATTTGTGGAAAGAATCCACCAATGAAGTTGAAGTCGGGCTTCAGTGCATCGTCGCTCAACCCGGTATTATCTGAGTTGTACTTTTCGAAGTTCTTCGTACATGACTGCATGCCCAGCATACCCAATAAAGCTAAACCTGCAAGTGGTTTATATATTTTAGTTCTGATCTTTTTCATCTGCGTTGATTTTAAGGTAAAAACATCATTAGAAACCGACGTTCAGGCTTACACCAAAGCTGCGGGTAGCCGGCAGGCCAAATACATCCACGCCTGATAAACCGTTGCCGGTCGACATAGCCACTTCCGGATCAAATGGCGCTTTCCTGGAGATATACCAGAGATTCCTGCCGATCAGGGAAAGGCGCAGGCTTCTTACCAGCCCATTGCCCAAAGCGCGGGAAGGTATAGCATAGCCTAACGATAGTTCACGTAATCTTACAGTGGTTGCATCGTAGAGGTATTCGCCACTTACGCCGTCACGGCCTCCCAGCACTCCATACCAGGTAGCGGCATCTACTTTGGTTACAGGCTTGTTATCTTCCGTAATACCATTGATCGCCACTCCACCGTTTTTACGGGCGTCGCCTGTTCTGGCGGATACCCCGTATTTATCCATCACCGCTTCGGTCATTGATAAAACTTTACCGCCAAATTTTCCGTCGACCAGGAAACTTAAAGTGAAGTCTTTATAATTGAATGTGTTGCTCCATCCTCCCTGCCATTTTGGATTCGGGTTGCCGGCAAATACAACGTCTGAAGTTACCAGCGGTTTGCCATCGGCGCCGATCTTAACACGGCCTGCCTCATCGCGTACTAATGATTTTGCATAGATATCGCCATACGAACCTCCTTTTGCAATAATGGAAGAGAAGGTGTTGGAGTTGGTTGGAGTTAAGATGAACTGATCGATATTGTCTGCCAGTTCCAGCACGGTATTCTTGTTCATGGAATAATTCAAGGAAGTATTCCACTTGAAGTTGCCTGTGCGGATCACGTTATACCCTAACATGATTTCCACGCCGCTGTTCTGGATATTACCAGCGTTGATGTAACGGAAGCTGTAACCGGTTCCCGGAGGTACTGCTATCTGGAAGTATTGGTTGATGGTATTTGTTTTATAATAAGTGAAGTCGAACGTCAGTCGATCCTGGAGGAAACGCCACTCTGTACCAATTTCCAGCGATCTTGTTTTTTCCGGTTTCAGCTTGTCGAATGGGGCAATGTTGTTGAAGGCAAATGTTCCTCCAACGGTACCCAACCTGCTTCTGGGGTTGGTAACATAAGGAGGTACCGAGTTACCCACTGAGGCATATGAACCACGGATCTTCGCGTAGTTAATAGCGGCTGGCATGGTGAACATCTGGTGCAGCAACAGCGAAAGGCCAACAGACGGGTAGAAGTAAGAACCATTAGGAGTGAATGAGAGGTTGGATGACCAGTCGTTGCGCCCTGAAAGGTCTAAGAATACCATGTCTTTGAAGGAAATATTTGCATTGGCAAATACCGCCTGCAACTGCGTGTGGTTGTTAGGTACTGTGGCAATCGCACTTCCGGCGGTCATGTTCTGCAGCGTGAAGAAGTTGGCCACATACAGATCGCCATTGTACGAATCTGCTGTCATACCATCTGTACGGGTATCATTAATACTGCTACCTACCAGTGCGTTGATCTTAAAGTTATTGAACTCTTTGTTGAAATTCAGGATAACGTCGCCATAGAACTGGGTAGTGGTGAGGTCGCTCCTGATATAGCGGCCATTAGGGCCTGCCAGTACGCCGTTGGTACCTGCATAGATCTGCGCATCATATTTATCGTTCGTTCTGTCCATATTGCCGCGGGCCTGCAGGTATAGCCAGTCATTGAAATCGTATTTCGCGGTGAGGCTACCCAGCGTCCTGTTGCGTTTGGCAATACTGGTGTTCCTGTTTACGATCCACCAGGGGTTTTGCTGTACGTCTTCGTTGAATGGCCAGTTCTGTAATTCTATCTGTCTTGTTTTATCGAATACGCCGTACTGGTTTTTATACTGCAATAAGTCGCCGCCTCTTGGGAACAGGTAAAGACCGGTGAGCGGGTTGAAGTACAAACCGCTTACAGGGCCGTTGTCTACATCCTGCACAATCACGCTGATGTTTCCGTCCATGGTGAGCTTGTCTTTAAAGAACTTGGCTGTTTCGCGGAAGGTGACGTTGTGCCGGTTTAGCTTGTTGCCCGTCATTACGCTGTTGGCGTGAGTATTGGCATACGAGAGGAACGTTTGTGCTTTGTCGTTACCCCCGGAAAAGTTAATGGAGTTGATCCAGGTATTGCCTGTTTTGAAGAAGTCTTTCGTAAAGTCTTTAGCGCCACTGATCTCCGGCCCCCAACTGGTTGTTTCGCCCGGTTTTGCAGGGCCGTACGAATTCTGGAACTTAGGCGTATAAGCTACTTTATCCATGGTGTAACCACTGGAAAATTCAACTTTCGATATGCCTGATTTACCTTTCTTGGTAGTGATGAGGATTACGCCATTCGCCGCCTGGCTGCCGTATAAAGCCGATGCAGAGGCGCCGCGCAATACCGATACGCTTTCGATATCATCCGGATTCAGGTTGGAGATACCGTCGCCGCCATCGCGGCCCGGCGCAAAGTTGCTGGTTCCATCGCCGCCCCAGGTACTGTTTGGCTGCTGGGTGGAGTAGTTGGTCATCGGGATACCATCTATTACATATAAAGGTTGGTTGGAACCCTGCGCCGATTTATTACCGCGCAACGTTACTTTAACGGAGCCGCCTACACCGGAAGTACTCCTGTTAATGGTGATCCCCGCGGTTTTACCGTTGAGGGAGTTCATAACGTTAGGGTCTTTAACGGTGGTAAGTTCTTCGCTGCCCAGGCGCTGGGTAGAGTAGGTGAGCGACTTTGCCGCTTTCTTCACACCGAGCGCTGTTACTACCAGTTCATTTAATCCCCTTACGCTTTCAGCTAACGAAATATTTAATGTCGAACTGTTTCCTACTGCTATTTCTTTTGAGTCGAACCCTACTGAACTGAATATTAACACATCGCCCGGCTTGGCGCTTAATTGGTATTGACCATTCGCATCTGTTTTTGCGCCCCTGTTAGTTCCTTTTATCTGGACAGAAACGCCTGGCAATCCAGCGCCTTTGCTGTCTTTTACTGTTCCGCTTATTTCCTTCTCCTGTAGAATACTACGGAATGAAGTTGCGGGCACATAGCTATAGCCGGCAGCCTTCACATACGCACTGTCTGCTAATATGGAAGTGAGCGCAAGACCCGTCATGGCACACACTTTCATAAGGCGTAGGTTTTTTTTCATACTTGCCTGTTTTTGGTTAATAAATGGGATTGATATAATTGTATGTTGATGATCATATTGTTTGATAGATGGCAAAACCTTTCCCTTGGCATAGTTGACACTATACCCGGGTGGTTTTGTGATGATGTGATCAGGAAATTCTATGGCAAAGCATCTCCCTGTAACATAATTTTCATTATGCTGTAATTCTTTATTGCAAAGCTTTTAAGGCAATACCATGCCGCATCGCGACAGGCAATGTGTTTAGCTGGGCTTCATTAAATATTTTGGCTATTGTTTAGTTCTTCTACATGAAATATTGTTAACGTAACTGTTGATTACAGGCCGTGCATAACCGACTTCCTTAATCGCGCTTCTGGTAAGGAGTCGTATGATTAATGAAGAAGTACTATCGTGGAATAAAAAATTATTAAATTTTTTTTGAGCGATTATCGGATGTCCCACCATAAAGGTGTCCCGCCGGTGTCGGGGCCTTTCAGCATTGCTTTTGCGCGTTCCAGCGCCTTAGGATTGGTTACTTCCTCTATCTGCGGCATGGGTAAACGGCGAATAAATTTTTCTGAAGAAATAGTACCATTGCTGTTGTTAATTACCACAGGGAATAATTTAGGATAGCCAGTTCTCCTGAATTCACTCCAGGCTTCCTGTCCTTCCGGGAACATCGCTATCCATTTCTGCGTGATAATTCTTTCCTGCTTTTCAGCGAAGGATGCTGCTTCATTCCATCGGATGGTAATGGTGCTTAAATGAGGATCGCCGGCCGGTACATTATTATCTGGGTTCTGGGGATCTTTATAGGGTTTGGGTTTGCTGGTATTATCTGCCAGGTAGGCGGTTATGTTAGGCAAGTTATATTGTTTGAAAGAAGTACTGATGCCCCTGTTGTAATTCTCGCCCGCCTCGCCGGCATTCTTCCATTTCAGCAACGCTGCTTCTGCTTTCAGGAACCAGGCTTCTGCCGCTGTCATGAACAATATGTTGCTTGTCAATTTGGCCAGAGGTGAGAAACCGCTGTATTCTTCCTTTGCAGATATTTTAATACCATTGCGGATACCATGAAACACATTGGCGCCGGCTTCCGAAGGAGTGAAGTAGGCATATAAACGCAGATCGTTGTACCCCGTCAGGAACGATTCCATGGGTGCGCTCATTCTCAGGTCTGCCCAGGTATAACACATGATGTTCAGGGGATGGGTAACGGGAGAAATATTTACCGCGAAATTATCGCCGGGTTCCGTCAATAGCCCTACGGGGTGTTGCAGCGCTGCCTCTCCCTCTAACTTCGCTTTTGCTTGGTCAACTCCCGAGATGCGGATAGCCAGCCGCAGTCGTAACGTATTGGCAAACTTTACCCACTGCCTGTAACTGCCATGATATACCAGGTCGAAGTTGGTGAAGCGGCTGGCGGCGTTGTTATTCACATATTGCGTCAATGTATCAATCGCTTCCCTGAGATCCTGGAAAAAGGCGTAATAGGCGGTTTGCTGGCTGTCATAGTCAATTCCCATCTCGCTGTTCAGTTGCCCGTACTTCGTGTAAATAATAGGTCCGTAAATATCGCTTACCCGGTGCATGGCTTCTACCTTAATGATCTGCGCAAGCGCGTAGAAGTCGGAAAATGTATCTTTCGACTTCATCTGGGTAAAATCACAATTCTTCATCACGTTGCTATAGGCCACTTGCCAGGGCTTGTTATTCCAGTAATAAAGCAACCCGTAGTTGGTATTGTTGATATTCCCTTCAAAAGGAGTTGGGCTCATCATATAGCCCGAGAAAATATCGGCATTGAGGTTCTGCTGCAATTGCGCCGTTGGCGGATCATTATAGATCAGCAGGTTTAACAGCGCCTGCGACAATGGTTCGCCCATTAGCCTGTAATCGGCTTTCAGCTCGTCTTCATCAAAATCGTAAGGGTTCTTGTTGATGTCTGCAAATCTTTTCGTGCATGCACTGGTTAGCACAACAGCCATTACGGCAAGTAATGCGGTAACATTCCATCTCTTCATGTCGCGTGTTTTTAGATACCTAATCGTAAATTGATACCGAAGCTTCTTACAGGGGGCAACCCAAATACATCTACTCCCTGCAACCCGTTGCCGGTGCCCATAGAAACTTCCGGATCAAACGGCGCATGTATCTCAAAGAAGAAAAGATTTCTTCCTATTATACCTGCCCGCAGGTTCCTGATCCATTTCCATTTCAATGGTATTCTATAGCTAAAACTCAATTCTCTTAACCTGATATTCGTTGCATCGTACATATACATTTCACCGATCCCTGCCCGGCCCCCGATGGTTGTATAGTAAGTTTGCGCATTCACTTTCCCGTTGTACGGGGTGCCATTAGCGGCGGCAGTGGGAATAGCAACTCCGCCATTATCGCGGGCTTTGGCGCTTGCTTCGCTTACTCCGTACCAATCCAGTACCGCCTGGGTAACGCTCATCACTTTACCGCCAAACCGCCCATCCACCAGGAAACTAAGGGTGAAGTTCTTATAATCAATGGTATTGTTCCATCCTATACTGTAATCAGGATTCGGATTTCCTACCTTCTTGAATGCGTTTCGCGTTTGCAACCTGCCGGCTCCATCTACCAGGTACTGGCCTTTTTCATTCTGCACCAGTTCCTTGTTGGAATAAATATCGCCCCATGATCCACCTTCCATGATAAACGATCCAAACATATTAACCCCGAAATCCGTCAGTACAAACATGTTGCTGGTATCGGCCGCTACGATGCTGGAGTTGGAAAGCGACACCACTTTATTGCGATTGGCGGCAAAATTGATCGTACTGTTCCAGCTCAGGGCCTTTGTACGTATAGGTGTTAGCGTTAGTGTGGCCTCTACTCCTTCATTCTGGATATTGCCCATGTTCAGGTAGTAAGTTGTATTCTTATTACCCAAAGGAGCAGGTACTTCCATATATTGTTTATAGTTGTTGTTCTTATAGTAGGTGAAGTCCAGCGCTACACGGTTTTTAAAAAGATGCGCTTCCAGGCCACCCTCGAACGACCTGTTATCTTCAGGTTCCAGCTGCATGCCGGGGTACAGTATTTTCTGGTTCAGCACAACTCTTGTAACTCCTGCAATTGTTTGCAAGGTAAAGGGAGATGGATGGGAAGAATAGCTCGCAATATCGTTGCCTACCTTTGCATAGGAAATACGGGTGCGCAGCAGATCCACTCCGGGTATTTTCCATACCTCGTTCCACACGGCAGATAGGCCCGCTGAATAATAGAAGTATCCTTTTTTCAGGGTTGGCGTAAAAGCAAAGGTGCTCGACCAGTCATTGCGTCCTGTGAGGTCCAGGAACAAGAAGTTGTTTACCCCTACCTGTGCGTTGGCAAAGAGGGCTTGCAGCTGTTTCTGATCCACGCTGTGCTGGGCGTCCATGGCTGTACTCAGGATATTGGAAACTGAAAATTTATTGGGATACAGAAGTCCCGGATCGGCGTTGGGGTTAGAGCCGTTGAAAGTTCTTTCATGCGCTTTGGTATCGGTAATGCTGGCGCCTATATTGCCTGCCAGGTGCAGCCATTTGTTCATCTGGTGGCTGGCGTTGAACATCAGGTCGGCGTATAGTTGGGTGTTAAATTCTTTCTCCAGGGTATAACGGCCATTGCTGCCGGCTAACACGATCTGCGTGCCGGCATAGGCTTCCAGTTCATACTGGTCCAGCGATTTGTCGAAGTTGGCCCGTCCTTTTACCGCCAGCCAGTCTTTTATCTGGTAGGTAAGAGAAAGCGTGGCAAGGCCGCGGTACCGCGAGTCGATACGCGAATTCCTTTTCAGCGCCCACATGGGATTCTGCTGGTCGTCCTGGCCTATCCACTTCTTATCGTTGCGGATGTTCCACCAGTTCTGCATATAGAGGTTCCTTTCCGTATCGTAATATTCGAAGTTGGTTTTGTAGTAGTCAAAGTCCTGCCCCCGGGGGAAGGTGTATAAACCGGAAATAGGGCTGTAGTAAAGGCCGGAGGATAAGCGGTTATTGGTATTCTGCGCGGTAAAAGTGGCATTGGCGTCCATAACCAGTTTATCGTTCAGCAATTTCAGCGTTTCCCGTACGTTAACGGTATGCCGGTTGAATTTACTGGTAGGCAGGATACTGGTTCCGGTAGTATTGGCATAGGAGAAGTAGCTTTGGGCCACTTCAGTCCCCCCGCTGAAAGCCACGCTGTTCATAAATGTAGAACCGTTCTTATAGAAGTCTTTTACATGATCAGGTACATTTACAGGTTTGCCCCAACTGCCCAGCGAGCCGGGTTGCGGGATGCCTACTTTATCTAATCCCGGCGCTTCCGTTTGCCCGTAACGGTATTGCAGTTTTGGCAACAGGCTGGGGTGCTCTGTGGTATAATCAGATGAAACATCGATCTTGCTTTTACCCGGCCTTCCTTTTTTGGTGGTGATCAGTATTACGCCGTTGGCTGCCTGGCTGCCATATAAAGCGGCTGCAGATGCGCCTTTCATGATGCTGATGCTTTCAATATCGTCGGGGTTGATGTTGGAGATCCCGTCGCCTCCATCCCGGCCGCCGGCGCCTATGATGTTGTGCGATTGCCCCCAGACGTCGGAAGGCTGTGAGGGAGTGTTGTTCACATACGGAACGCCATCTACAATGTAGAGAGGCTGGTTTTCGCGGGTCGACTTATTCCCTCTCAGGATCACTCTTACCGATCCGCCCAGGCCGGAGGCGCTGCGTGTAATGGTAGCGCCGGCGGTTTTGCCGCTGAGCGAGTTCATAAAGTTTGCGTCTTTCACGAGCTGGGCATCGTCGCCATCCAGTTGCTGGGTGGCGTAAGGCAGCTCCCTGGCCTTCTTCTGTATGCCAAGGGCGGTTACTACCAATTCGCTCAGCGCTTTGATGTTTTCCTGCAGGCGTATATTCAGTTCATTGTCGATGCCTACCTGCACTTCACGGGTCACAAAACCGATAGCACTGAAAACGAGTACGTCTCCGGTGCTGGCTTTGATGCTGAAGGCGGCATCAGCATTCGAATGGGTTCCTTTGTTAGTATGTTTGATTAAAATGGTAACTCCTGGAATCGGCGTGCCTTTGTTGTCGCGTACAAATCCTTTTATTTCTCTTTCCAGTGATACATGGTTTAACAGGTCTACAGTTTGTGAGGTGCCAGTAACACTTGCTGTTCCTATTATGATCTTGTTGTCGTGGCGGGTGAACTGTAATCCGGTTTGTGCTGATATCAATACTAAAACTTCTTCTATGGGTACGTCTTTGCAGTTAAGGGTAATCTTCTTTTTAAGATTGATATCAGATTTGTCGTAATGAAAGCTCAACCCTGTTTTAGCGGAAATTTCCGACATAACATCTTCCAGGAATTTATTCTTTACCTGGATGGTGACCACTACCACTGGCGAATCAGGTGTTTGTGTGATAGCACTAGTCGTCGTATTCCAGCTCCCCGCCAACAGTAGTGTCAGCATCAGCCCCATGGATACAAACCACTTCACGGGGCAAGGCTTTAACGGCATATAGACTAGTTTTTATTTTGCAAATAAACAGTATCGTTTTTAATGGTGTACGAAAGAGATTTGGTCAGGCAAATGACATCCATGACGTCTTTGATTGTTTCATTCTTTTTGAAGGAGCCATTGTAGTTCCATTCATTTTTATCGCTCTGGTTAACTACTGTTACGTTAAAGCGATTTTCAATGCCTGTCACTACTTCAGTATAAGGGGCATCTTTAAAAAGCAGGTAGCCCTGTTTCCAGGCGCCTATATCGTTAAGGTTATCTACTCCCAGTTTTACGAAATGGAGCGACAAGCGGTCGTAACTCACCTGTTCGCTCGGTTTTAAAATAAATGAAGCCTGGTTATCCAGCTGGTCAACTTTTACTTTGCCGCTGACGAGAGAAACAACCACTTTATTTTCACGGGTATAAGCCCTCACATTAAAAGAGGTTCCCAGTGCCGTGGTAGCAATACCGGCTGCCTGCACTATAAAACGGCGGCTTTGGTCGGGGGCCACTTCGAAAAAGGCTTCTCCTTCTTCCAGCACTATCTTCCGTTCTCCCGCTCCGAAATGTTCAGGGTAGGTAAGTTTGCTGCCGGCGTTCAATGTTACTACGCTGCCGTCTTCCAGCGCCAGTTGTTCAGAATATCCTTTGGGCATGGTGAGGGTTACAAAGCCGTTCTTTGTTTCAGAGTGGGGCTTGGCTTTTTCTGGCGCACAGGAGGCCTGCAGGCTCGCTGCCTGGCTTGCGGGGCCCGGCGACTGGTTTATCCAGGTAATGCTTATTGCTGTGATCAGCACAGCAGCAGCGGCAGCATACCACCAGTAAGCTTTTTTAAGTGTTCTGACCTTCGGCTGCACGGGAGGCAGCTGCTGGTTAATCGCCAGTTTAATGCCGGCCAGTTCACTGTCGACCTGTTTTTCCGGCAGCTGTGCAGCCTGGCGCCTGTCGATATTCTCGAACCACTGATCTACAATAGCTGCTTCCTCCGGCGAACAGTTTCCCTGGTTATAGCGCTCCAGCAATATTTTGATCTGTTCTAAATCCACCTTTCTGGCGTTTAATTAATGTGAAGTCGTTTAAAAGCGTAAATGGTACTATTGACGACGCGGAATTTTTTTATCACCTGTTCCTGAACCGGTCCTAATGTTGGGCATAGTTGGATCGGAGGATCTTTAATGCTTTGGTTATCTGGTTCTTAACAGTTTGCTGAGACAAGCCAAGATGATTGGAGATCTGTTCTACCGTTAAATGTTCGAACCTGCTGAGCATGAATATTTCTTTCATCTTTTCAGGCAGGTGGTTAATGGCTTCGAACAGTTCCTGGGTTTTGGCTTTGTTATCAACCGTTTCGGCAATAGAGTGCGGCTGCTCGTCGAAATGCTCGATAAGTTGCAGCAGGTATTTGCGGTACGTAGTGTTTTTCCTGTAAATGTCTATGATCTTATGACGGGCGGCCTGGTAGAGGTACGACTTCAGGGATTCTTTCAGCACCAGCGTTTGGCGCTTTTCCCAAAGGGAAATAAAGATCTCCTGCAGCACATCTTTGCTCATCTCCGTAGTGTCCAGCTTGCTGCAGATAAATAAGAACAGCATCTTGCTGTACCGGTCATAGATGGCATTAAAGGCAGCAATATCATCGCGTTGGAGCAGCGATATTAATTGGTTATCTGGATAACTGCTGTACATCGAATTACAGTAGTAATTAAGGCTTTTGGTTGATAATTACTGAAATGAATGTAAGAATAAAATTTTGATATTTTGATATTCTGCGGCTACTTTTTAAAATAAATGAATAAGCGGTTGAACCTGAAATGGTCAGGCTTCCTTCAATCGTAATTCATTCTTATATTCTTTTGGTGTTTTGCCTACGATTTCCTTAAAGAAACGATTGAAATTTGAGAGATTTTTAAATCCGCAGGAATAGGCGATTTCCGCTATTGACCAGTCTTCTTCTGTGAGTCGTTTGCAGGCGTGTCCGATCCTTACTTCGTTCAGGAACTGGACAAATGATTTCTTGGTCCGGTTTTTAAAGAAGCGGCAGAACGATTGCGGCGATAAATTGGTGATGCTGGCAACATCCTGCAATGAGATCTCCTTGGAAAAATTATTCATCACATATTTAAACACTTCATCGATCTTATGATTGTCTTTTACGTTGAAAGCATGCGAATAACCTGTGCTGGCAAGGTAATAACAGTCGCGGGTCTCTGACAATGTTTTCAGGATAGACAACAGGGAAATGATCCGCTCGAGCCCCTCTTTTTTAGGCAGGGATAAGATCTCATCTTTCAGGTAATGATGCGTAGCGCCAATAATTTTCATTCCCCTTTGGGCGCGATGAAACAGGTCGCTCAATGCTTTGGTTTCAGGAAGGCCGTAAAACTTTTCCCCAAAAATATCTTTTGGAAAATAGATCACTACTGACCTGGCTTTCAGACTCTCATCGTTTTTGTAATACTCTTCTTCGTTGTACCAGACATGCGGGATGTTAGGACCCAGGAACACCATATCGCCTTCTTCAAAGCTTTCGATGCTGTCGCCTACAATCCTCTTTCCATTGCTTTCTGTTACATATACCAGCTCACACTCAGGATGAAAATGGAATGGCGTATTAAAATACGGATCGCATCTCTCAATGATCGTGATCTGGTTGTCGGCAAACGCTCCCACTTTAATCAGGATGGGTTTCATTCATGTATTAATTTAAACTGCTAGTACTGTGACATCTCTATACTTTATTACCATGTCCGTTTATTGGCGTGTATTACCTCTTCGTCGGCAGGTGGTATGTATTGACGGTTGTCCTATGATCATTGCCAATTTATTAAAAATTGGTTAAAAAAATATCATTTACTGTAAAATCCCCTTTAAATGTGATGATAGTTTTTTCTTTAGCCATTTTGGAATAATTAACACAACAACGTAATTTTCAACTTCATTTTGTAAATTGGGCAAGGCTAAATCGTTGTAGCATTTTGTTATGAAAGGGATCTCAATTAAAGATATCGCAAAACAGGCAGGAGTATCTCCCACCACCGTCTCTTTTGTATTAAATGGAAAAGCAAAAGAGAAAAGGATCAGCGAACAGGTAAGTAAGCGGATCATAAAAATAGCAGAACGCTTAAAATACAAGCCTAACCAGCTGGCCCGTGGCCTGAGGACCGGCAAGACCAAAACCATTGGACTGATAGTAGAAGATATCGCCAATAACTTTTTTGCTACACTGGCCAAAGTAGTGGAAGACGAAGCAGATAAACACCACTACAAAGTACTGTACGGCAGTACAGAAGATAACACCGAAAAAGCAAAAGGCCTGCTGGAAGTTCTTAAATACCGCCAGGTAGACGGTTACATCATCACCCCCACAAAAAACCTCGACAAAGAAATTGAACTCCTCAGGGAAGCCGGCAAGCCAATCGTATTAATGGACCGCTACTTCCCGCATATCAACAGCCATTACGTGGTCCTCGACAACTTCAAAGGCGCCTACGATGCCACCGCCCACCTGGTGAACCAAGGGTATAAAAAGATTGCCATCGTTACCATCGCCTCCGATCAAACCCAGATGAAAGACAGGATGAATGGTTTCATGGCCGCTTTGAAAGATCATAAGATCCCGTTTAATAAATCCCTTGTGAAACGCCTGCCTTTCGATCTCGACAGGGCCCATTTCATACAGGAGATCAAATCATTCCTGCTTTCAGTAAAAGACCTGGATGCAGTGTTCTTCGCTACGAACTACCTCGGCATCTCCGGTATCGAAAGCATTCGTTCCCTCCAATGGGAAATAGGAAAGGAGATTGGAGTAGTAGGATTTGATGATCATGATCTTTTCCGCCTGCACAGTCCTTCCATTACCTGCGTATCCCAACCCCTGCAGGCCATCGGCGAAAACATCGTGGAAATACTGATGAAAGAACTGAACCGCCCGGGCGCCGCAGAAACTCCACCCACCCAAATCGTGCTGGCGCCGGAACTTATCGTGCGCGACTCCTCCACCCGCGGTGGGGGCACGCAGAGGGGCTAAGGAAGCAAAGAGTGCAAAGGATTTTTTTAAGGAAAATAAGAAAGCAAAGAGAGCGGAGTTGCACGCAGAGATGCTAAGGAAATAAAGAGCGCAAAGGATTTTTTTTAAGGGAAATAAGAAAGCAAAGGGAGCGGAGATTAACACAATCTTCACTCCCTTTGCTTTCTTAAAATAAAATTCTTTGCTTTCTTATTTTCCTTAAAAAAAATCCTTTGCGCTCTTTATTTCCTTAGCATCTCTGCGTGCAACTAACCGAGCATGGTTTTGATCTCGTTCAGCTTCAGCAAGGCTTCTACGGGAGTTAGCCTGTTGATATCCACGTTTTCCAGCTGGGCCCTGATCTGCTGGAAGGTATCGCTATGCGCATCGAAAATATTCAACTGTAGTTTCTGGGTGGGGGTGTTCAGGCGTTTTACATTTTCCTGCAACGGCGCCTCAATATGCTTCTCTTCCAGTTGAGCCAATACTTCGTTGGCCCTGTTGATCAATTCGGGCGGCATACCGGCCATCCGCGCTACATGGATACCGAAGCTATGCCTGCTGCCACCGGGAGCCAGTTTGCGGAGGAAAATGATCTTATTCCCTGATTCCATATTGGTAATATGGAAATTCTTTACCCGGTTATGTTTATTCTCTAACTCGTTCAGTTCGTGATAGTGAGTGGCGAACAACGTTTTAGGGCGGTGAGGCGTCATGTCGTGCAGGTATTCAACTATGCTCCAGGCAATAGAGATGCCGTCGTAAGTGCTGGTACCCCTTCCGATCTCGTCCAGTATCACCAGGCTGCGCGGAGTAATGCTGTTGATGATGCTGGCCGTTTCATTCATCTCTACCATGAAAGTAGATTCACCTCCGCTGAGGTTATCGGATGCGCCTACACGGGTGAATATTTTGTCGGTAAGCCCGATCACTGCACTGCTGGCAGGAACGAAGCTACCCATATGCGCCATTAGGGTGATCAGCGCGGTTTGCCTTAATAAGGCAGATTTACCGCTCATGTTCGGACCTGTAAGGATAATGATCTGTTGTTGTTCTTTGTCCAGTTGCAGATCGTTGGCCACATAACTTTCGCCTACAGGCAATCCCCGCTCAATAACAGGGTGGCGGCCATCTTTGATCACCAGGTCGTACCCTTCGTTGATAACCGGCCGACGGTATTTATATTGTACGGCGTTATGCGCGAAACAGAGCAGGCAATCTAACCTGGCAAGTACCTGCGCATCCTGTTGTATCGGCTGTATATATGCCTGGAGGGCTTGAACCAGTTCCTCGAACAGCCTGGCTTCTATGACCTGGATCTTATCTTCGGCGCCGGTGATCTTTTCTTCGTATTCTTTCAGTTCGGGCGTGATATATCTTTCGGCATTGGCCAGGGTTTGCTTACGTATCCAGCCTTCAGGAACTTTGTTCTTATGGGTGTTGGTCACTTCCAGGTAATACCCGAACACGTTGTTGAACGCGATCTTCAGGGAAGGAATACCGGTAGCTTCAGACTCTTTCTGCTGGATTTGCAGGAGATAATCTTTCCCTTTGGTAGCTATATTTCTCAGTTCATCCAGTTCAGTATCCACGCCTTCCATGATCACGCCTCCTTTGGCTACCAGCACTGGAGGGTTTTCAACCACTTCTTTCAGGATACGGTCCAGGATCGGGTTGCAAGGGTCCAGTTTTTCGTTTAGGCGGGAAAGATAGTTGCTCTCCGAATTTTCCAGCAATGCTTTAACTGCGGCAACCTGCTGTAAGGAACGGGCCAGTTGCATTACTTCCCTGGGGTTGATCTTGCGAAGCGGGATCTTGGAAACGAGCCGTTCAAGGTCGCCGCATTGTTTAAGCAGGTTCACTAACTGCAGGGAAAGATCGGTATGGGTGATAAAGTATTCGACTGTGTCGAGGCGCTCGTTGATGGCATTGATATTCCGCAATGGAAATGCCATCCAGCGCTTCAGCAAACGGCCTCCCATGGGGGTGACGGTGTTGTCGAGCACTTTCAGCAGGGTATGTCCCTGTTCTACAGAGCTGTTGAGCAGTTCCAGGTTGCGGATGGTAAAACGGTCCATCCAGAGGAAATCGTCCTGGTTTATCCGCTGCATACGTGTAATATGCTGCAGGTTAGGATGTTCTGTATCTTTCAGGTAGTGGAGGGTAGCGCCGGCGGCGATGATGGCGGCTGGCAGTCCTTCTACCCCGTATCCTTTTAGGGAATGGGTCTGGAAATGTTTCAGGAGCGTTTCTTCTGCATAGGTGGTGGTGAATATCCATTCATCCATCGTGTAGGTATAGAAACGGTTGCCGAAAGTAGCCTTGAAATGTTTCTGGTGTGGTTTGGCAAATATTACTTCCGCCGGGCGGAAGCTTTGAAGGAGTTTATCCACATACTCCAGGTTTCCTTCGGCTACAAAGAATTCGCCTGTTGAAATATCCAGGAAGGATATCCCGTTGGTTTCTCCTCCGAAATGAATGGCGCCCAGGAAGTTGTTGCTGGAGTTTTCCAGCAGCTTATCGTTGATGGCGACGCCGGGCGTTACCATTTCCGTAACGCCTCTTTTTACAATGCCTTTTACTGTTTTAGGGTCTTCAAGCTGGTCGCAAACCGCCACGCGATGCCCGGCTTTCACCAGTTTATGCAGGTAAGTATCTAAAGCATGGTGCGGAAATCCGGCCAGGTCTACGTATGAGGCGGAACCATTGGCTCTTTTGGTTAGCACTATTCCCAGTACGCTGGCGGCTATAACTGCATCCTCGTTGAATGTTTCATAAAAATCGCCCACCCGGAACAATAGCACAGCATCAGGATATTTTTCCTTGATGGCTTTATGTTGCTGCATGAGCGGCGTTTCTTCTGATTTACTTTTTGCCATGGCGCAAATATATATCTTTGCATCCGATGAGAAAACTAAGCATGGATGAACTGGGCCGTAAAACGGTGGAAGAGTTCAAGGCAGCAGATAAAACGCCTATAGTATTGGTGTTGGATAATATCCGCAGTATGCACAATGTGGGATCGGTGTTCCGGACGGCCGACGCTTTCCTGGTACAGGGGATCGTCTTGTGCGGGTATACGCCCGTTCCTCCGCACAGGGATATTAACAAAACTGCTTTGGGAGCAACGGAAACGGTAGAATGGCAGTATTTCGATACAACTGTTGCCGCGGTACAGGCCCTGAAGAATGCGGGTTACCAGCTGATGGCGATAGAACAGGCGGAGAACAGCCAGTTCCTCGACAGCTACCAGCCACCGGCCGATAAGCCCCTGGCCCTGGTTTTCGGAAACGAAGTGAGCGGGGTGGATGCCGAAGTGATGAAACTGGTGGATGGATGTATAGAGATCCCTCAACTGGGAATGAAACATTCCCTGAATATTTCCGTGAGCACCGGTATCGTAGTTTGGGATATCTTTGTAAAACTAAAGAGAGGCTAAAAAGACTAATTATATGATTTCAACGGTTAATAAGTATTTGTCGCTGGTTAAATTCAGCCATACCATCTTCGCGATGCCGTTTGCATTAACAGGCTTTTTCATGGCAGTAACGAGGGGAGAGGGCAGTTTTTCCTGGCTGACGTTCGGCCTGGTGGTATTATGTATGGTGTTTGCCCGCAGCGCAGCTATGGCCTTTAACCGTTGGCTGGATGTGGATATTGATAAACTGAACCCCCGTACGGCAAAAAGGGAAATCCCGGCAGGCGTCATTTCCGCCCGTAACGCAGGCTATTTCATCATTGCCAACTGCCTGCTTTTCATTGCTACTACCTGGTTCATCAACCGTATCTGCTTCTTTTTATCGCCCGTTGCCCTGGCTGTAGTATTGGGTTACAGCTATACCAAGCGTTTCACAGCTCTTTGCCACCTGGTATTGGGAGTTGGGCTATCGCTGGCGCCTATTGGCGCTTACCTGGCTGTGACAGGCGTTTTTGCAGTATTACCGGTATTGGTTTCCTGCCTGGTGCTTTGCTGGGTTTCAGGGTTTGATATTATTTATTCGTTGCAGGATGAGGATTTCGACAGGGCCCAGCGCCTGAATTCCATTCCTGCCTGGTTAGGCCTGGCGGGAGCTTTGAGGTTCTCGGAATTGCTGCATGTAATAGCCGCAGCCCTGGTGATCACTATCGGGCTTGCAGGGCATTTCCATTGGGTATACTGGATCGGATCGGCCGTCTTTGTAGCGATGCTGGTTTCCCAGCACCTGCTGGTGAAGCCCGATGATCTCAGCAAGATCAATATTATGTTTATGACCACCAATGGTATTGCCAGCGTGGTATATGCTGTTTTCGCCATTGCCGATATGCTGATCTTCGCGTAGATGGCCTCAGACTTTAAAATATAAATGACATGGGCCGTATTTTGGCGATAGATTATGGGAAAAAGAGAACAGGGCTGGCCGTTACGGACCCTATGCAACTCATCGCAAGTGGGCTGACCACTATACCTACCCACGAACTGATCCCTTTCCTGAAAAAATATATTGCGGCAGAAGGAGTGGAGAAGATATTGATAGGAGAGCCCAAAGGGCTGAACGGACAGGCAACTGACGCAACTCCCCTGGTAGCGGAGTGTATCCGTATCCTGGAAAAGAACTTCCCGGCTGTTCCGGTAGTGAAGATGGATGAGAGGTTTACCAGCAAACTGGCTGTCCAGGCGATGATTGATAGCGGGTTAAAGAAGAAAGACCGCCAGAACAAAGGACTGGTGGATGAGATCAGCGCCACTATTTTACTCCAGGAATACCTGCAACGGAGTATATAATTTGATTATTTGTGAAAGATTGGTTTTAAAAGATATACAGATTAACTGTTTCGTCAATCTGCCTGCCTCCCTTAACTGCAAAATGTCTATCTTTGCAGTCCAAATAAGATTCAGAACATGATTTTGCCAATAGTAGCTTACGGGCACCCGGTATTAAGAAACGTAGCGGAAGACATCACGCCCGAATATCCAGGATTGAAAGAACTGATCGCCAATATGTGGGAAACAATGTATGCCTCTAACGGGGTAGGCATTGCTGCTCCGCAGGTCAACAAATCTATTCGCCTGTTTGTAGTAGATAGCAAACAGATAATTGATAACCTGGAAGAAGAAGAAAAGAATGAATACCCCGGTGATGAAGGCATAAAAGAAGTATTTATCAATGCTCATATAGTTGAAACAGGCGGTAAAGACTGGGCTTACAATGAAGGCTGTTTAAGCATTCCGAAGATCCGTGAAGATGTGAACAGGGCCGAAACCGTTACGCTGAAGTATGTAGACGAGAATTTCCAGCCGCATGAAAAGACCTTTACAGGTGTAACTGCACGGGTGATCCTCCACGAGTACGATCATATAGATGGCAAACTGTTCATCGATTACCTCAAGCCTTTGAAGCGCCGTATGCTGAAAAGTAAGCTGGATGATATCACGAAAGGTAAAATCCGTGTAGACTACAAAATGACCTTTCCTAAATAGGAAATAATTTTGTTATGTAAAGAAATCCTGTTATTTTGGTATTGCAAAGCTAAAGCTAACATCCATATCCTCAAACTTGGGCACAACCTTAACATACACTGAAGTTGAACTGGTTCAGGGTCTTTCGACCAGGGACGAAAAGGTATTCACCTACTTGTATGACCATTATTCACCGGCGTTATATGGTGTTGCCCTGAAGGTATTGGGTGAAGAAGCAGCAGCAGGTGATGTCTTGCAGGAAGTTTTTGTGAAGATATGGCGGAATATAGATAGATACGATCCCTCAAAAGGCAGGTTATTTACCTGGATGCTCAATATCACTCGTAACACCGCAATTGATAGTTTAAGATCTAAGAACCACAAACTGGATCAGAAGGTAACAGATGTAAACAGTGCATCTTTAATGTATGAACCGCAACTGGCAGTTCACCTATCCGTGGATCACCTGGGCCTGTCTAAAGTTATAGAACGCTTGCAGAAAGATCAAAGAATCATTATTGACCTGGCATACTTCAAGGGGCATACCCAGGAAGAAATTGCCAAGTCCCTTGAAATACCATTGGGCACCGTGAAAACCCGAATGCGCAATGCTATTATACAATTGAGAACGCTGTTAAAACAATTGTAATTCCCCATAGTAAGTGGATGTACAACAATACATATCATCCGGCATTCTTGAAAGCTATGTATTTGGTATGCTTCCCGAAGAGGAGCAGATCGAAGTGGAATTAGCTGCCTTGCAATATCCTGATATCCGCGCTGCTGTAAGAGCTTTGCAGCAGGATAAGGAACGTTTTGTGCAGCTGTATTCCATCGCCCCTCCGGCAGGTATCAAAGAAAAAATACTGGCAATGATCCATGAGGACGAAGTCCCCCTGGGAAACAACGCATTGCCCAAAGAACTGCAGTTCAAACCATCTTTAACTGAACCGCAGAAACAACAATCCGTTAAGCTCCCATTGAGCTTACCCGTCAATGCCAAGCCTAAACTTCCCAATAAAACGGCAACGGCTAAACGAACATCAGACCGCAACTGGAAATACGCTACCGCCGCTATAATTGTAATACTTATCGGCAGCGTTGTCCTGAATTTCTTCTTTTTTAACGCCTCTAACGACTACGAAGGAAGATATAAAGAACTCATAGCAACCCGCGAAAGACTCGATGCTGAAAAAGCGAAAAAGAACGAGGCTTCTCTTAAATCCACAGACCAGGAGCGGCTCCTCAACGATCCCGCCGTATCGTGGACGCATATAGACGGCACTGGCGCTTACGAAGGCAATTCCGTTCGCGTCGGATGGAATACCAAAACAAAATCACTCCTCCTCCAGGCCGAACTGATGCCGCTGCCGCCCAAAGGAAAACAATTTCATTTGTGGGCGCTCGTCAACAATGTGTATAAAGACGCCGGCGTATTTGCCACAGGAATGACCGTGACCAGGAACCTCCAGCAAATGCAGGAAATGGACAGCATCAGCGCTTATACCATATCCCTCCAACCTGTTGGCGTTACCAGGCCCCCGGTAGAAGAGGAAGTGTGCATGACCGCAAGAGTGGTACAATAATTTATTTCCTGCTAAGAACAACTCATATCCGATATCCCAGGTTGACCAGGTATTAAAGACACACATCTGCCTGCACATGATTGTAATTTCATGCGCATACCAGGCGTCTGTTTTAATGTTTAATCAATTATCCAGATTAACTTGGAATCTACAGCTACATACTCAGAAGCTGAACTTGTACGGGGCCTGACCGCTCGCGACGAGAAAGTTTTTAGCCATATATACGACCTCTATTCACCGGCCCTCTTCGGCGTTATTGTCAAAACCCTGAATGATACCGGGGCCGCCAATGATGTATTGCAGGAAGTTTTCCTGAAGATCTGGAGGAACGCCGATTCTTATGATCCCTCGAAAGGAAGACTGTTCACCTGGATGCTCAACATTGCGCGCAACGCCGCTATAGACGTACTGAGATCCAAATCGTTCAAACAGGAACAGAAAACATCCTATAATACAGACGAGCTTTATGCGATCAAGGGAATTATCACCGAACAGCCAGGCAACGAACACCTGGGCTTTTCAAAGGTGCTGGAAAAGCTTACAAAAGAGCAACGAACGCTCATAGATCTGGCTTATTACAAAGGATGCACCCAGGAAGAAATTGCCAGGATAATGGATATCCCGCTGGGAACAGTTAAAACCAGGATGAGGAACGCCATCAACCAGTTAAGAACAATTATCAACACAAGCAATATTTAATAGTGGATCCACAACACGTCATATCATCCGGCATCATCGAGCTTTATACGGCAGGTATTGCTTCCGAAAAAGAAATTAAGGAGCTGGAAGCCGCCATGGCGCAATTCCCCGAAGTAGCGGCAGAAGTAGCGGCATACCAACGCGCTATGGAAGCCTATGTGCAAATGCAATCCCTCACTCCCGATCCCCAGGCCAAATCTTTTGTCTTCTCTAACCTAAATAACCAAACAATTATGCAGGAGAATACTCTTACCCCTGACCCCTCCGCTCCCATAGTTTCCATAGAGCGGCCGAAAGGCGCCCGTTGGAAATGGATCGCTTCCGTAGCAGCCGTATTGCTGCTATTCAGCCTGGTGTTGAATTACGTGTTCTTCAACCGGTATAAAATATTCAAAGAGTATAAAGACAAATACGAGTCTTTACTCCTTTCTCAAAACTCCATCCTGTCTAAAAGCAACCTTTATAAAGCGCGCTTAGAACAGATGCAGGAATCAATGAACGTGATACAGGATCCAAAAGTGCTGAAGGTAACAATGCCGGGAACAAAAGCATTCCCAACTGCATTGGCAACCGTGTTCTGGAACAGGGAAAGCCAACAGGTTTACCTGAAAGTAAATAACCTGCCGGAACCAGCAGCCGACAAACAATACCAGTTATGGGCCATTGTCGACGGTAAGCCTGTAGATATGGGTGTGTTTGAAATGGGCGATACGGTTAACCTGCTGCAAAAAATGAAGATCACCGGCAAAGCGCAAATGTTTGCCGTGACCCTCGAGAAAAAAGGCGGCGCCGCTTCTCCAACAATGGAACAGATGTACGTTGCAGGAAAGATCCCCGGATAATCTGCCCGCAGCCGTATAAATAACTAAGAGTGGATAGGATGTAATGTCTTATCCACTCTTAATTTTTACAGGTTTGGCCCTTCCTTTGCTCCTTAGCCAGAAAGATATAAATTGCGGGCATGTTCAGATACATATTCACACTGTTAATAGTATTTTCCTTTTTTTCTTCCCTCGCCCAGGATACAGCCCGGTACAGGGGAATGACGGTTAACCTGGATGAAGTGATCGTGGAAGCGAAGCGTGTAGGCTTCGACGTTAATAGCTTTATTAAAAGGGTAGAAGAAGATACCACTTTCTACCGCGCCTTTAAAAACCTTCACATCGTAGGCTTCAATGCCATCAACGATATCAGGATACTGGCCAGGGACGGAGGCACCCAGGCCTCTCTCTATAACCGTACCCGCCAGACGGTAAAAGGAAGATGCAGAACAATGCAGGTGACGGACGAAAAAGTAACGGGCGACTTTTACACGAAAAAAGGCAACTATAATTACTATACGGCGGAACTATATGCCAACCTTTTCTTTACAAAAGGTACCATATGTGTAGACGCTAACGGCGAAACACCCGAATCAGATAAAGGCTCACTGGCCCGCCACAAATCCCAGTTAAAACAACTGATCTTTAACCCCGGAAAACCTATCAAAGGCGTACCGGTAGTAGGCCACAAAGTAGCGATCTTCGACCCGGAAGTACAACGCTTCTATAACTTTTCCATAACGTCAGAAAACTATGTGGACGGCACTCCATGCTATGTTTTTACCGCTAAGACAAAACCCGAACTGGGGCGTATAGACAAAGCCGACGTAGTGATAGATGAACTCATCACCTGGTTTAACAAAGACAACTTCGAAATCGTAGGGCGTAAATATGCACTGTCTTACAAAACGATGTTATTTGATTTTAATGTGAAGATGAATGTGCAGATGACCAAATTCAATGGATTGCTTATTCCTGCACTGGTTACCTACAACGGTACCTGGGATGTGCCTTTCAAGAAGCGTGAAACAGCGGTATTCTCGGCAAAATTCAGCCAGTTCACAGCTGCCGAATAATTTAGTATAACAAGGTGATCGTACCTGTGCGGTGTACAGGAAACCCGGTATTGGGTTCTTTATAATCCACTATCCACACATAGGTAGCCGCGTCGGCCGGTTTCCCGTTCACCGTACCTCTCCAGCCCACTTTCGGATCAGTGGTATAAAATACCCGCTCTCCCCATCGGTTATAGATGCTCATGACATAATCGGAGATCGGACATCGGTATACCGGCCGGAAATAATCATTCTTCCCGTCGCCGTTCGGAGTAAACGCAGTGGGGAACCACAGTGTACAACCGCAGTCTTTATAGCTGATCACAACCGAATCGGCTGTTTTTCCACAACTGTTGTAGGCGACGATCGAATACAAACCCGGCTTGGTGACCGTATACATGCTGGTGCTGCTGCTGTCCTGCCATTTATAAACGCCGCCTATTGCGCCCTGTGGTTTCAGCCTGTATACTTCGTTAAAGCATAAGGTAGTGTCTGGCCCCAGGTTTACACGCAGCGTATCTTCAAACGACACTGCTATACTGTCTGTGGATTCGCACCTGCCAATCTGTGCATGCACATAGTAATACCCGGGTTTGGTAACGTAATAAGTTGCCTGGTCCGACCCGTCCTGCCAACGATAAACCCCGTTCCCGAAATCGGCTGTCAGCACCAGGAAATTCCCCTTGCAGATGGTAGTGTCGTTTCCCAGGTCCAGCTTCTTCAGGCGGTTATAGTTGATAAAGATAGTATCCACTACACTGCAGATGTGATTGATCTCTACCAGCGCCCATAAATTCGTTGTACTGCTGATGGTAACCGCCGGCGTGGTAGCGCCGGTGCTCCATTCCCACCTGGTGGCAGCAGGCACGGTTGGGGCTATACGAATCCTTTCTCCCGGGCACAACAAAGTATCAGGCCCCAGCGAAAAAGGATACGGGGGGCCCGTAAAAGTGATGGTTACCTCGTCCGACATCTGCGGGCAACCTTTAGGAAAAATATCTACATGATAGGTGCCGCTTGTCGTTACATTCTGCGTCGGCTCTGTATTTCCCGTGTTCCACATATAAGTACAGTTCTGTGCAGTGGCGTCCAGCATGATATTCTCCCCGGTGCATAATACCAGGTCCCTTCCGAGGTCTACTTCCGGGATGGGAGTGTAGAATATATTTACAGAATCTGGGTTCGGACAACCGTTGACCTTCACCTTGTAAGTGGCGGAAGTATCAACAAGTATGCTGCTGTTCGTAGAACTATCCTGCCACAGGTAAGTAGCGCCGGGGATCACGGGGGCCGACAAAGTCATAGTACTTCCTTCACAAAGGGTAATATCCTGCGGTCCCAGGTCAAAGAACGGGATGGAAACGATCGTAACATCCTGGGTAACGGTAGTGGCTACCCCATTATTCCAGGTATCAACACTTACTGTATACGTACCTGTGTTGTCGTAAATATGGTAGGGCGATAATGCTTTTGAAGAATCTTTAGGGCCGGAAGCCGGATCGCCGAAATGCCAGATCACGGAGTCGATCCCCGTAGTGGAAGTGAGGGTAAAAAATGCGCTGTCTTTTACACAGGTAGAAGAAACGGTGAATGAAGTCTGTGCTTTAGCGCTGTAACTGGCAAACAGGGAGCAAACCAACAATGCTGGCAGAAGAAAGCAGGAATAAAAGGAACGGACTATCTGGCTTCTCATGTATATGACATGGTATTCTGCGCTAAGATAGCTAAATATGCATATTATTTATAATAAATTGGGACAGGGAAGAATAAAAATTTTATCCTTTCCTATCCCGGTAGCTTTACTCGTCGTCTTTTAATGGACGGGCAGAAATATATCTTCTCCATTTTTCCAGCACCGCAACGAAATCGGGTGGCATGGGGCTTTCAAAATACATCTGTTTCCTGGTGCGGGGATGTATAAATCCCAGTTGTTGCGCATGGAGGGCATGCCTCGGCATGATCTCGAAACAGTTATCCACGAACTGTTTATACTTGGTATAGACAGTTCCTTTGACAATTCGGTTGCCTCCATAGGTATCATCGTTGAAGAGAGAATGGCCTATGTGCTGCATATGTACGCGGATCTGGTGAGTGCGGCCTGTTTCCAGCCTGCATTCTACCAGGGTCACATAGTTGAAACGCTCCAGTACCCGGTAATGGGTAACGGCTTCCTTACCATGTTCTCCATCGGGGTAGGCGTCCATAATCTTGCGGAAGCGCTGATGGCGGCCCACATGGGCGATAACGGTCCCTTCATCTTCTTCAAAATCTCCCCATACCAGGGCAATATAGCGACGGTGAACAGTGTGATCAAAGAATTGTTTGGCCAGGTCGTTCATCGCCTTGTCAGTTTTCGCGATCACCAAAAGTCCGCTTGTATTTTTATCGATCCGGTGTACCAGGCCAAACCTCGGAATTTCAGGTTCTGTTACCTGGGTTTTATCGCCCAGGTACCACGACAGCCCGTTTACCAGGGTGCCGTCCCTGTTTCCGCAACCGGGATGCACTACCAGCCCGGCAGGTTTGTCTATGACCATCACGTCTTCATCTTCATAAACAATATTCAAAGGGATCTCCTGCGGGATGATCTCCGTATTTTCCGGGTTCTTGTTAGAAAACACGACTATCTTATCCAGTGGCCGGATCTTGTAATTGGATTTGACGGGTTTGTCGTTCACCAATACCATCTCGCCATCCAGGGCTTGTTGTATTTTATTGCGAGTAGCGCCTTCAATGCGGGCAGTTAGGAATTTATCTATACGGATCGGTTCCTGGCCTTTATCCACAACCATATTGATCTTTTCGTACAGTTCCTCGCTGCCGTCGCCATTCTCCAGCTCATCTTCCAGTTCCAGCAATTCTTCAGACATTCATGTATATTTCCGGCAAAAATAAGCCTTTCCGTGGGTTTCACGCAAAGACGCTGAGGGGGCAAAGAGCGCGGAGATTTTTTTAAGGGAGCGAAGTTTCACGCAAAGAAGCAAAGAAGCAAAGAAGCAAAGGATTTTAATAAGAAAAATAAGGGAGCAGAGATAGTAGATTCTGTTGGTCTTCGCTCTCTTTGCTTCTTTGCTTCTTTGCGTGAAACTTCGCTCCCTTAAAAAAATCTCCGCGCTCTTTGCCTCCTCAGCGCCTTTGCGTGCACCCCCTTTACCGGAAATCACCTACATTTGTAGGTGATATGGAAAAGATTTGGTTCAAAGATCTGGGGGTTATTGATTACCAGGAGGCCTGGAATTACCAGGAGCAGTTACTAAAGGAGAATGTTAGTCTGAAGTCGGCCTCTGTATCAGCAGGGCAGGCAGTTGTTCCTACTACTCACCACTTACTCTTCTGCGAACATCCGCCGGTATATACATTAGGTAAAAGCGGGCATATGGAAAACCTGCTGGTATCAGAAGAAGCGCTGAAAGAACAGGGAATTGGCTTTGTGCCTACCAACAGGGGCGGGGATATCACCTTCCATGGACCCGGCCAGATCGTTGGTTACCCGATCCTCGACCTGGAAAAATACTTTACGGATATAGGTAAATACCTGCGTAACCTGGAGGAAGTGATCATCCGCACGATAGGGGAGTATGGACTGAAAGGCGACAGGTCGCCCGGCGAAACAGGCGTATGGCTGGAGCCCGGCGATAAAGCGAAAGCGAGGAAGATCTGCGCCATGGGGGTTAGGTGCAGCCGATGGGTGACCATGCACGGGTTTGCCCTGAATGTGAATACCAGCCTGGATTACTTCAATAAAATTGTGCCTTGTGGGATTGCCGATAAAAAAGTGGCTTCTCTCCACGAAGAATTGGGAAGAGAGGTAGATATAGAAGAAGTGAAAACAAAGCTGAAACGCCATTTTGCAGAGATCTTCGAATCTGCAATTGAATAAAAGAAAACGGACCAGCCTTAGGTTGGTCCGTTTTCTTTTATTCAGGAAGAAATTGTCTACATTTTATAGTTCAACGGGATGAACAGGCTCCATTTTTCCTTCAGCGTAGTTCCGTTCTCGTATATTTCGAAATTGAACCAGCCGGCGTGCAGGAATATAGCTTTTTCCAGCACCAGGCTTGGCCCCTTAACATGTTCAATTTCAAACAGGAACTGGCCGTTAGATTCAAAAAACTTTACAGAATAATGTTTCTGCGCTGCATCCGGTAATTTGATGTTCACGTTACCATCCGCAGTGGTATAAATATAGTTGGAAGGATGCCATGAAACCCTGTCTGGTTCCTTGTTTTCCTGTTCTTTACCTCTCAGGCCCCTGGCAGCGTCTTTAATATCGGCATACTGCAATTTCATATCAGCCCTGATAGTGCTGTCAGACAATGCCAGCACGGTTTTACTATACATATACCTGCCATTGGTGAACAGGATGAACAACCGGTAATAGTTATTGCCTGGTAAAGGCCGGTTATCCAGGTAAGCATTCCTTGTTTGAGTAGGATAGCTGGCATAGCCGATGGTGTTGAAGTTTAACACGCTGTCCAGCGACCGCTGGATACCTATTTCTTTCACCTGGGTAAAGCCGGATATCCAATCCAGCTGGATCTTACCCGTTTTTATACTAGCCGAAAAATCTGGTAAAACAGGAGGAGTATATTCCTGTACTTGTGCTTTCCCTGCAAACGCGCTCAATAATAATATCCCGATAACAAAAGTTATACGCACTAAATGCTTCATACTGATAATCCGAAAAGGCTCTTTAAGTTGGCAAAAATACACTACGCTTTAAATATAATGAACTGTTTTTAGAACATCAGAACGTCGGAAGGCAGGGAAAGATTGCCCTGCAAGCCGCCTGTATGGATGAGGAGTATGCGGCTGTTCGCCGGAAAGGCCGGCTGAGTACACAATTCATGGAACGCCATCAATAATTTCCCTGTATAAATAATGTCTGTTGGCAGCCCTGTTTCGCGATTTAAAGAATTCATAAAATTTATAAGGGCGGGAGAAGTGCGGCCATAACCGCCATAATGGAAGTCATATAACAGCTTCCATTTGGTGTTGATACCCGGATGCAGCAACATCGCAACCTCCTGTTCCAGGAACCGGGCGCCTTTCAGTACAGGAATGCCGATGACTTCCTGGGTTGGCAATGCGCTGTTGATAAGTCCTGCGAGCGTTGTGCCCGTGCCTGCAGCGCAAAGGATGTGGGTATAATGGGCGGTTGGCAGGAGGTGCAGTATTTCTTCGCATCCCCTGGCTCCTTCGGCATTATGGCCTCCTTCGGGTATAATATGGTAGCCGGGATAATGAAAGAGATGTTTCTTTTCCCGGTATTCGGTTCTGCTTATAAACTCCAGTCGCATGCCGTTGTTGGCGGCGGTTTGCAGGGTGTGGTTCAGTTCCAGTGCATGTTCTTCTCCCCTGATTATCCCGGTACATGGAATATTGGCCAGGCGGCAGGCTGCAGCCGTGGCGGCGATATGGTTGGAGTACGGTCCGCCGAACGTAAGTATGCCTTCCTGTTTGGACTGGGCAACGGAAATATTATGCTTTAGTTTAAACCATTTATTGCCGGAGATCTCGGGGTGCAGTTGATCCAGCCTGAGTATATCCGCCTCCAGGCTGGCCGGCAGCCATGAGGGCCGGAAACTGGTGATGCGGATATTGGAAAGGTTGACCATGCTTGGACTGAAAGATTTTTGGCGAAGGTAAGGTTTGTAAGGAAAAGGCAGTGTGAGAGGGGCTTAGAGTATGGCGAAACGTAGCAAAATTGCAGTGAAAACAAGGAAGTAACACAAAAGAAACTGATAAAACAGTATTTAATGATTAAATTAGGCGCCGATATTTTTAGGGAAATAGTTGATAATTATAAAACTAATATCAGAAAAATGCAACCGACTTTATTGATTTTAGCGGCCGGAATGGCCAGTCGTTACGGCAGTTTGAAACAAATCCAGGAATTTGGCCCCAGTGGTGAGACAATTATTGATTACTCAATTTATGATGCGATCAATGCCGGCTTTGGAAAAATTGTATTTATTATCCGTGAAAACTTTGCCAGCGAGTTCAAAGAGATCTTTGAACCCAAGCTGAAAGGACGTATTAAAACGGATTATGTATATCAGGAAATGGGTGCTTTTGTTGGCGGTCATCAGATCCCCGCAGAAAGGACCAAACCTTGGGGTACCGCCCATGCTATTTTGTGCGCTAAAGACGCTATCAATGAACCATTTGCAGTGATCAATGCGGATGATTTCTATGGTACCGATTCTTTCGTGAAAATGGCCGCTTTCCTGAAAAATGAATGCAAACCTGAGCTGTACAGCGTAGTAGGTTACCAGTTAGGTAAAACTATCAGTGAACATGGTTCTGTTTCCCGTGGCGTTTGTTCTGTAAACGAAGCAGGCAACCTCGCAGCTATCAACGAAAGAACTAAAATATACAAAGAGAACGACCAGATCGTATACGAAGAAGCAGACGGCTCAAAACATCCGCTGCCTGCCGATACCCCGGTATCTATGAACTTCTGGGGCTTTGATCCGAGCGTTTTTCAACTTAGCCAGACCCTTTTCAACGAATTTCTCGAAAAGAATATCAGTAATCCAAAATCCGAATTCTTTATTCCAATTGTGGCAGACGAGTTTATTCGCAGGAACATAGGCCAGGTGAAGGTATTGCCTACCAGCGCACAATGGTTTGGCGTTACCTACAAAGAAGATGCACCAGGAGTGCAGGCCAGTTTGAATGAACTGGTTAAGAAGGGAGAATATCCAGACAATTTATGGAAATAAAACCCAATGAAAAGATCCTTCAGGCTTTTGGTTTGGAGCCTGAAGGATTAAATGTCCGAAAATTTGGATCAGGACACATCAACAACACCTTTTTGCTCGAGAAGAAGCAGGACAGCAGCAAGTACGTTTTACAAAAGATCAATGTGAACGTATTCAAGGAGCCGGGTATCATCGCTGCTAACCAAAGAATGGCAGCAGATTACCTGGCAGTAAATCATCCCGGCTATCTGTTTATTACGCCGATCCCCACGGTTAACGGGGAAGAGCTCTTTGTAATCAACAACGAATACTGGCGATTGATCCCCTTCATTGCGGGTTCCGTAACGGTAGATCAGGCCGATAACCCAAAGCAGGCTTACGAAGCGGCCAAACAATTTGGACGCCTGGCCAGTTACCTTTCGGGCATCGATCTGAAACCGTTTAAAGCTTCTATTCCAAACTTTCACAATCTTACCCTCCGGTACAGCGCCTTCCAGGATGCTATCAAAAACGCAGAGGAAGACAGGAAAGCAGCAGCAGAAGGAATGATTGAAGATTTCCTGCGCTACTCCGACATCGCAGTAACGTATGAACAACTGAAAACAGATCCCGAGTTCAAGGACAGGTTAATGCACCACGATACCAAGATCAATAATGTCTTGCTCAACAAAACAACTTTTGAAGGTATTTGTGTTTGCGACCTGGATACCCTGATGCCGGGCAAAATCATCTCCGACCTGGGCGATATGGTTAGAACCTATGTTTGCCCCGTCTCAGAAGAAGAAAGCGATTTCAGTAAGATCGTCGTCCGCGAAGCTTATTTCGAAGCCCTCATGCAGGGATACCTGGAAGAAGTCGGAGGAACGCTCACAAATGTTGAAAAGCAACAATTGTTCTTCGCAGGAAAGTTTATGATCTACATGCAGGGAATCAGATTCCTTACAGACTACCTGAACGGGGACGTTTACTACCCGACCAGGTATCCAAACCACAACTTCGACCGCGCTAAAAACCAACTGGTATTATTGCAGCGACTGATCGAAAAAGAACCAATACTGCAGCGCATTATCGATAAATGCCTGCTGATCAGTGAAAAAAGTGAACAATAAAATGAAATCATTTTTAGAACGTGAACAGTAAATGAAATGAAATCATTTTTCTCGCCAGGCGCATAAGACGGCGGCGAAAATTTAAAGAGAGCGGGGATTTTCTTCGCTCTCTTTTATTTTCATGATTTGTTTGATAAAATTTAATAATTAAAGATTAATTTGAAAATTATCTAACTATTATATAGAAATTAATTTTTGACGAAATCTTGTCGCATTGTTTGTTTTTAACTTCATAGTCAGATACATTTGTGAAAACACAAATCATTTCATACCTCCCAATGAAAGGTAATAACAACAATACAAACACTAACCGGATCATAGCAGGGCTCAGCAGCGTCCTCTCTATCGTCGTGGTTATTATTGTTGTCATTATTCGCCATCAGGTCGGAGGATAGCTAACGTAGATATAATCATAACGATATACAGCCTTCCTCCGCAACGAGGAAGGCTTTTTTTTGCGCCTAATTCGTTTATTATGAATAGTTATTATGATCACCAGACCACTATTTACCTGAATGGTGAATTCACCAGGGCCGCCACGGCCTCTACTGACCTGTATGGCCAGTCGCTCCACTACGGCTATGCCGCCTTCGAAGGTATCCGCGCTTACAAAACCGTCGGCAGCGATGTGCGCATCTTCAAGGCAGAAGCACATTATGAAAGACTGAAACGTTCCTGCGAACTTATTCACATCCCTTACCCTTTTGATAACAATGAACTGATTGAAGCCAGCTATAAAGTGCTGGAACTGAATAACCTGCAGGAAGCGTACATCAGGCCTCTTGTATATTGCCCGCCCGGTATGACGCTGAAAGCCGCCGCTGCTTCTCATATCTTCATCTGCGCCTGGAACTGGGGCGCTTATCTTGGTGATAAGATGCTGAGGCTCATGACCTCCTCGTACGAACGCCCAAACCCCAAAGCCTTCGAAATTGAATCTAAATCCTCGGGTTTATACATCAATTCTATCCTGGCGTCGGAAGAGGCCCGCCGCAAAGGGTTCGACGAAGCTTTACTCCTTGATGCCCATGGCTTTGTGGCAGAAGCTGCCAGCGCCAACCTCTTTTTTGAGAAGAACGGGAAGATGTACACTCCCGCTTTGGGCAACATCCTGCCCGGCATTACCAGGGCTACGGTAATAGAGCTCTGCCGGGAAATGAATATCCCGGTTGAGGAAAAATTATTCACAATCAACGAGTTAAAAACTGCTGATGCCGCTTTCGTATGTGGAACAGGGGCTGAGATCGCTGGTCTGAAGGCCCTGGATGAGTACGAATTCCCGCTGCCCTGGGAAGGTTCTCTCTGTCAAAAGCTGCAACAGGCCTACAAAAACCGGGTAACCGGCAGGCCGGTAAGCGCCGGCGCTACCTTAGTATAGCCGGCAACGTGGTAAACAGCATGCTGTACAACGGCTGTTTTGCCGGGTAATTTAGGGGAATAAAAAATTAATTAAGCCCCTTTTTTGACCCTTGAATGTTGTAAATCGGACTAGTAAGTATTCCCTATGGTAGCGGGATTCAGCGACAAAACGAACGATTTGAATACCGGCTAACCACGAAATATTTGGTTTGAATTTGAAAGCGCTACCGGGTATTTTGTGCAGAAGTTTAAAATAGGGTTATTGTAAAACAGGATTATCTGGATAATTATAAAACAATGGAATTAAACAAATACAGTAAAACGATCACTCAGGATCCTACTCAGCCAGCCGCACAGGCCCAATTATATGCAATTGGCCTTACCGAAGAAGACCTTAAAAAGGCACAGGTTGGTATTGTAAGTATGGGCTACGATGGTAACCCTTGTAATATGCACCTGAACAGCCTTGCTCAGGATGTGAAAAAAGGGGTATGGGATAATGGCCTGGTAGGTCTCATCTTCAATACTATCGGCGTTAGTGATGGTATCAGCAATGGTACTGAAGGTATGCGTTACTCTCTTGTTAGCCGTGATCTCATCGCAGATTCTATCGAAACAGTGGCAGGCGCCCAGTATTATGATGCGCTGATCACTGTACCGGGCTGTGATAAGAACATGCCGGGATCATTAATGGCAATGGGCCGTCTGAACCGCCCTTCTATCATGGTATATGGTGGTTCTATTGCCCCTGGAAAATATAAAGGTCAGGATTTGAATATTATCTCCGCATTTGAAGCTTTAGGCCAGAAGATCGCCGGCAAGCTGGATGAAGGAGATTTCCAGGGCATCGTGAAAAATGCCTGCCCTGGCGCCGGCGCATGCGGCGGTATGTATACCGCTAACACCATGTCTTCCGCTATTGAAGCAATGGGTATGAGCCTGCCTTACAGTTCTTCCAACCCGGCGCTGAGCCAGGAAAAGAGGGACGAATGTATCGCTGCCGGTCAATATATTAAGCTGCTGCTGGAAAAAGATATCAAGCCAAGGGATATCATGACCAAAGAAGCATTCGAAAACGCATTGACAGTGATAATGGCTACCGGCGGTAGTACCAACGCTGTACTGCATATGATCGCTGTAGCGAAATCAGTGAATATTCCGCTGACTATTGACGATTTCCAGCGCATCAGCGATAAAACGCCGCTGATCGCAGATCTGAAACCAAGTGGTAAATACCTCATGGAAGACCTGCATAAGATCGGTGGTATACCATTGGTAATGAAATATTTATTGAAGAAAGGTTATCTCCATGGTCATTGTTTGACCGTAACCGGTAAAACTGTGGCAGAAAACCTGGAATCTGTACCGGATATTGAATTCGAATCACAGGATATCATTGTGCCGTTGGAAAAACCATTGAAACAAACAGCGCATATCCAGATCCTCTACGGTAACCTGGCTACCCAGGGTGCTGTGGCCAAGATCACCGGTAAGGAAGGCGAACGTTTCAAAGGCCCTGCGAGGGTATTCGACGGGGAATTTGAACTGATCGCAGGTATCTCTTCAGGCAAAGTGAAGGCAGGAGATGTTGTCGTCATTCGCCAGGTGGGCCCTAAAGGAGCGCCCGGCATGCCAGAGATGTTGAAACCGACTAGTGCGATCATGGGCGCCGGACTGGGTAAAAGTGTTGCTTTGATCACTGATGGCCGCTTCTCTGGTGGAACACATGGCTTTGTAGTAGGCCATATTACCCCTGAAGCTTTCGAAGGCGGTAATATCGCCCTGGTAAAAGATGATGATATTATTGAAATAGATGCAACTAAAAACTTCATTAATGTAGAACTGAGCGATGAGGAACTTGCAGCTCGCAGGGCCGCATGGAAACAGCCTGCATTAAAAGCATCTAACGGAATCTTATTTAAGTACGCAAAACTTGTAAAAAATGCAACAGAAGGATGTGTTACTGATGAAGCCTGAGGTTACAGAAAAGCCAACAGCTAAGAAACCTGTAATTACCGGTTCAGAAGCAGTGATCCGCTCATTGATAGCAGAAGGGGTGGAAACCATCTTCGGTTATCCCGGTGGCGCAATCATGCCAATTTATGATGCGCTGTATGATTTTAGAGATAAAGTACATCATATACTTGTAAGACATGAACAGGGCGCTACTCACGCCGCCCAGGGCTACGCACGCAGCTCCGGCAAAGTAGGCGTGGCTTTCGCAACATCCGGCCCCGGCGCTACCAACCTGGTTACCGGCCTGGCCGACGCGTTCATGGACAGTACGCCTATCGTTTGTATCACCGGCCAGGTAGCCGCTTCTTTGCTGGGTACCGACGCTTTCCAGGAAACAGACGTGATTGGCATCACCATGCCGATCACCAAATGGAATATCCAGGTAACCCGCGCAGAAGATATTCCTGCCGCTATATCCAAAGCCTTCTATATCGCACGTACAGGCCGCCCTGGTCCCGTACTGGTAGATATCACCAAGAATGCGCAGACAGCGGAATTCGAATACGAAGAAAAGAAATGTGAATATATCCGCAGCTACCAGCCTCGCCCTGTTTTAAACAAAGCAGCGATAGCTGATGCAGCAGCGCTGATCAATGAAGCAAAGAAACCATTTATCCTTTGCGGTCATGGTGTATTACTCTCCAATGCTGAAAAAGACCTCATCGCACTGGCAGAAAAAGCCCAGATCCCGATGGGATCTACATTGCTGGGATTATCTGCAGTACCTGTAGATCACCCGCTGTATGTAGGTTTGCTGGGTATGCACGGCAACTATGCGCCTAATATGCTCACCGGCGACAGTGACGTGATCATTGCAGTAGGCATGCGCTTCGACGACCGTGTAACCGGCGACGTTAGCAGCTATGTACCAAACTCCAAGGTTATCCACATCGAGATAGATGCGGCAGAGATCAACAAGATCATCCACGCCGACGTTCCGGTTCATGCCGATGCCAAAGAAGCTTTGCAGGAATTACTTCCGCTCATTAAACCTGCCAGCCACGAATCATGGCTGCAGGAGTTCCGTGAGGCAGAAAAGAAAGAATACGAAAAGATCCAGCGACACGAATTGCATCCCACTACCGGCCAGGTAAAAATGGCGGAAGTGGTGAGGCTGATCTCCGAAAAGACCAACAGGGAAGCGATCTTGGTAACAGACGTAGGACAGCACCAGATGGTGGCCTCCCGTTACTATCGCTTTAAAAATCCGAATACCAATATCACTTCCGGTGGTATGGGAACAATGGGATTCTCTCTGCCAGCTGCCATGGGCGCAAAAATGGGAGCGCCCGACAAACAGGTGGTAGCGGTGATAGGAGATGGTTGTTTCCAGATGACCTTGCAGGAACTCGGCACTATCTATCAATCCCAGATCGGGGTGAAAATAGTGATCCTGAACAACAACTTCCTGGGAATGGTACGTCAGTGGCAGCAACTGTTCTTCGACAAACGTTACTCATCAACTGAAATGATCAACCCGGACTTTATACAGATCGCTAAAGGATTCTTTATCCCGGGCCAGAAAGTTACAGAACGTGAAAAACTCTCTGCGGCAATCGATGAGATGCTGGCTCACGACGGGGCTTATTTACTTGAAGTGGTGGTAGAACAGGAAGATAACGTGTTTCCGATGGTGGTAGCAGGTACCCCAATCAAAACCGTTCGTTTAGAGTAGTAAGTTTATTGATCATTTTTGAAACTCACAACAGAGGCAACATGCAAAAAGAATATACAGTTACGGTATATACAGAAGATCGTATAGGTATCACCAACCGTATCACCATCATTTTTACCCGTAGAGGAATTAATATCACCAGTCTGACCACTGCTGAAACAGAGATCCCTGGCGTATATAAATTCGTTATCACGGTAATGTCTACACGTGAAAAGCTGGAAAAGGTAGTCGGCCAGATCGAACGGCTGATAGAAATACACCGCGCTTTTGTTCACGACGAAGACGAAGTGGTATACCAGGAGTTGGCGCTGTATAAGATCTCTACCCAATCATTGGCCCAGGGCGATATTGAGAGGGTGATCCGTGATAACCAGGCCAGGATACTGACTATCACAGCCGATTATTTTGTGATAGAGAAGACAGGCCATCAGCAGGAGCTGATCGACTTCACCAAAGTACTCGAACCTTATGGACTGATCGAGTATACAAAAAGCGGAAGAGTAGCGATCGTGAAATGGAGCCGTCGCTTCCATGAGCACCTGAAAGACCTGCAGAAAAAAGAAAACGCTGTACTCAGCTAAGAAAAATTATAAATCATTATTCATTCAAATCACGCCAGTTAATAACATACATCGTTATTGGCTATAGCAAAAAAATCAACACATGGCAACCATCAATTTTGGAGGTGTACTCGAAGAAGTAGTAACCAGAGAAGAATTCCCAATGGAGAAAGCTAGGGAAGTGCTGAAAAACGAAGTGATTGCAGTTATCGGATACGGGGTACAAGGCCCTGGTCAGGCATTGAACTTAAAAGACAATGGCTTTAACGTAATCGTAGGCCAGCGTAAAAATTCTAAAACCTGGGATAAAGCAGTAGCTGATGGCTGGGTTCCTGGAGAAACTTTATTCGAAATCGAAGAAGCTGCACAAAAAGGTACTATCATCCAGTTCCTGTTGTCTGATGCTGGTCAGATCTCTTTATGGCCAACACTGAAACAATACCTGACTCCTGGTAAGGCATTGTATTTCTCTCACGGTTTCGGTATCACTTACAAAGATCAAACCGGTATCATTCCACCGGCGGATGTAGACGTTATCCTCGTTGCTCCTAAAGGTTCAGGTACTTCTCTGCGCCGCCTGTTCCTGGCTGGTCAGGGTCTGAACTCCAGCTACGCTATCTTCCAGGACGCTACCGGCCGCGCTAAAGAACGCGTTGTAGCACTGGGTATCGGCGTAGGTTCCGGTTACCTGTTCGAAACAGATTTCAAGAAAGAAGTATTCTCCGACCTGACAGGTGAACGCGGTTCTCTCATGGGTTGTATCCAGGGTATCTTCGCTGCTCAATATGAAACACTGCGTAAAAACGGTCACAGTCCTTCCGAAGCATTCAACGAAACAGTAGAAGAGCTGACTCAGTCGCTCATGCCGCTGGTAGCTGAAAATGGTATGGACTGGATGTATGCTAACTGCTCTACTACCGCTCAACGTGGTGCATTGGATTGGTGGAAGAAATTTAAAGATGCTACCCAACCAGTGTTCGACGAGCTGTATGCGAGCGTAGCTGCAGGTAAAGAAGCTGCCCGTTCTATCTCTTCCAACAGTACTCCTGACTACCGCGAGAAACTGAACGAAGAACTGAAAGAACTCCGCGAAAGCGAATTGTGGCAAGCTGGTGCTGCAGTACGTAAACTGCGCCCTAACGCTTAATAATTAAACAACAGTATAGTTGCAATGGCTATTCAATTCCGAATTATTGAAATTATTGGTTAAGGTATTTGGTAACAAGTTTACTGAATGCCCTCACCAATCTTTTTCGATAATTCGGAGTTGAGTGGCCATTGGTTTTTTAAAAAGAAGTTATGTCTGAAGTGAAGAGTAGTGTCAATTCCCTGAATATACTGGATGCCGCAGTCAAACTGAAGCCCATAGTGGCCAGAACCCCGCTTTCCTACAGCGCCAACCTGTCCAGGAGATATAACTGCGACGTATATCTGAAAAGAGAAGATATGCAGATCGTCCGCTCCTATAAGCTCCGTGGCGCCTACAACCTGATCAGCAGCCTGCCCGCCGGTCTGCTGGCCAAAGGCGTTACCTGCGCCAGCGCAGGCAATCATGCCCAGGGATTCGCATACGCCTGTAAGGCGCTGAACATCCAGGGCGTCGTTTTCATGCCTGTTATTACCCCAAAACAGAAAGTGAACCAGGTAAATATGTTCGGCGGCAGCAACATCGAGATCCGCCTGGTTGGCGATACCTTCGACGATTGCGCCGCAGAAGCACAGGCATTTACCCAGTCCAGCGGGATGACCTTCATTCCTCCTTTCGATAATGAAAAGATCATAGAAGGACAAGGCACTGTTGCCGTTGAAATACTGGAAGACCAGCAAGGGATAGATTATGTTTTCATTCCTGTTGGCGGTGGCGGCCTGGCAGCCGGCGTAGGTACCTATTTCAAAACATACAGCCCCAAAACCAGGATCATAGGCGTGGAACCGGAAGGCGCTCCCTCTATGACCAAAGCACTGGAAGCCGGTGCGCCGGTTACGCTCACAGAAATTGAACGGTTTGTAGACGGAGCAGCCGTAAAAACAGTAGGGCAGCTCAACTTCGAGATCTGCAGGGAAGTATTGGCAGAAATGCACCTGGTACCGGAAGGGAAGGTTTGCTCAACCATCCTGAGATTGTATAATGAAGATGCGATCGTGGTAGAACCCGCCGGGGCTCTCTCCATCGCCGTACTCGACGACTATGCCGAAGAGATCAAAGGCAAAAAAGTAGTATGCATCGTTAGCGGCAGCAACAACGACATAGACAGGATGCAGGAGATCAAGGAACGTTCCCTGCTTTACGAAGGATTGAAACATTACTTTATTGTACGTTTTGCACAACGCCCCGGAGCCCTGAAACAATTTGTGAACCATGTATTAGGACCGAACGACGATATCACCCGCTTTGAGTATATCCAGAAACATAATAAGGAAATTGGTCCGGCCCTGGTAGGGATAGAATTAAAATGTAAAGAAGATTACGACAAACTAATTGCTAATTTCAAACTGTACAACTTCCAGTTTACAGAGTTGAATAAAGATGATAATTTATTTAGTTACCTGGTATAGGAGGTTTATGCCGGTAATTGAGATGAAGCCTGTCGGTAGATCCGGCAGGCTTTGTTGTTCGGTGTAATTAACGTTTTATAGCGTTGTAAACGAGTGGGCTTAAAACCGGATACAAACATTTTATTAATGTATCGTTAAATATAGCATGGGTATACCTGTCCCTGAGTTATTAGAGGAAAACGAGTTGCAATTTTCCAAAGGGGAAGAAAATGCGGCATCTATGGGATTCAGGCTGACTGTGGTTTTATTCAATGCCTGGAAACGGAGTGCCCGAACTGGTTGTCGGCGTATTCCAACGCTTAAGCCGTTTTTGTATTTCATCTATCAATAGCTGGTTATTCCGAAATGTGAAGTTGCAGGCAACGAGCTGATTTAGCTTGAGCATAGCATTATTTGGCGACAGAATATTCATATCAACTAATTTATCAAAGACCCAAAGCATTCCGTGATACTCAATTTGTTGGCTTTTAGCATAGTTGCGTACCACTTTGTCGCTGCTTAGTATGCCTGCTTTGAGTTTACGAGCCAGGTGTAAAACAGATTTATCAGTTTCTGATAAAGATTTTGGATAGGAGGCACCGTAGATTTCCAGAAGGTCATTTTCTGTTAAATTATGAATAGAGAGCTTCTTATTTTTCCGGTACATTTCCAAAGCATCCCGTTGTTCAGAATATAGTTCAAAATAAACAGCAGATGTGGTATGGGTATCGATTTCAAGATAGAAAAAGAATTTTACCAGATCCAGGTCAAACAGATCAATAAAGATACAGGCATCTGTAACTACGAGTGTAGATTTCATTCTCGAGCAACGATAGGGGTTAACGGTATGACTAAAATAATGGTTGGTGCATTCTTTTAAATTCGGCTAACGACTGGTTAGAAAGTGAAGCTGCTTTAGACATTGATATCTGTCCTTCTATCAATGCTCTGAATAGCAATTGTTCAAACCTGTTACTTTCTTCACGGCCTTCATATTCTATAGGTTCATCTATCTTCCAGTTCATTTGTTTCATCATGAAGAAGAACTGTTTGGTATAATGTTCATTAACAATCCCACACGCATTGGCGTGCATAACTATAGCCTGCATAGAAATGCCATACTGCTTTTTAATAATACCCAGCTCCAGTATTGAGAGTTTATTTCTGTAAGTGCCTAGTTCAGTTTTAATTACATCTTCGGGTAGCAGCATGGCGGCCGAGAACTGGTGGCACAATATTTCTTTTTGTTTATGGGGAATATTGTCAAACTTTAATAGTAGATGGGCTAGCTCGTGAAGTAAAGTAAATCGTATCCTGTCTGGTTTATCAGCCTTTCTTAAATTGTAGGCAATTACCGGAATATGTCCGTTAACGAAGGTTTGCAGGCCATCAAAGGTATCGCTGACCTCTATTTTTACTACCTTAATATTTTTCTCCTCTAATAGCTCAATTATATTGTTTAGCGGAACTTTGCCCAGGTTCCACTTTTGCCGGACTATTTCCGCAGCCTTATTTACATGCTCGTAAGAAGAAACAGGAGGAAAATCGGCTAGTGGGTGCTGAAATTCAGTTTGTAAACCGATAATTTCCTCCAGTTCAAGGTAGCGGGAAAGGTATTCTTTGGTCCTTTCATTGATAATAGCCGCTTCTTTAGGGGCTAGCCTACTGAGTTTTCTATATTCGATATCACTAAGTTCAACCTGGGTGGTTCTGAAGAAATAGTCTGGACTGACATTTAATGCACTGCTTAACAAATTTATTTTTTCAGTGTCCGGCAACACTTCGGCTTTTTCATAGCGATGCAGCGCCTGGCGTGACAACTTATTATCCAATGCCTTGGCCAGGTCTTGTAACGAAAAACCATTCATTAACCGCGCTGATTTAAAGCGTGCCGCAAATATTTCCTTTAACTCCATAGTTGAAGATCTGTTTTTCTAAAGCAAAGGTACTTCATTGGTTTACAAAATGTACAATTCTTAATAAATTTGTAACGAAATAAATGTAAACTGAAATCTCTCCCACCCCTCCAAAAAACTTGGCGCCTTTGCAATAAACGGCTAACTTAAATCCTAATTCTTAGAAACCATGGAACTGAACCTTAACAACAAAGTAGCCATCGTTACCGGTGGCAGTAAAGGAATCGGGAAAGGTATCGCAGCCGCCCTCGCCGGCGAAGGCGCTAAAGTGGTGATCACCGCCCGCAATACAGACGAACTGGAAGATACCGCCGCAACCCTGCGGCTCAGCAACTATGAAGTAACTGCCATCGCAGCCGACATGACAAAAGAAAGCGATCTGCAGGCCCTCGTTGCTGAAACCATTCAACGTTACGGGCATATCGATATACTGGTGAACAACGCAGGCGGCATCGACTCGTTCGGCCCCCTCGAAACTATTTCCCTGCAGCAATGGAGAGACATTTTTGAACTGAACTTTTTCGGCGTAATTGCTCTCACCAACCTGGTACTCCCTCACCTGAAAAAACAGGGCGGCGGAAGGATCATCAATATTTCTTCAGAAAATGCAGAACAGCCCGATCCTAACATGGGCCACTACAATGCAACTAAAGCCGCATTGAATAACTACTCTAAAACCCTGGCCGAAAACTACGGCAAGGATAATATCCTGGTGAACACCGTTTCTCCCGCCTTCATCAAAACGCCACTGGTAGACGATATGCTGGAAGGAATCGCCAGGGAAAAGAACATTTCGTTATCTGAGGCTGCCAAAGCCTTCCTGAAAGAAAACAGGCCTTACCAGGTATTGGGCCGCCCCGGTACGCCGGAAGAAGTGGGCAGCCTGGTCGCATTCCTGGCTTCTGACCAGGCCTCTTTTATAACTGGCTCCGTTTTCAGGGTAGACGGCGGATCAGTAGGAACAGTTTAACCGGATCATATGCTCAGCTACTGGGAAAAATCGGCCTTCCTGCAATACGATTATATTATTGTGGGCAGCGGGATAGTTGGTCTATCTGCTGCCCTCAGTATAAAAGACCGTGCGCCTCAGAGTACCGTATTGGTACTGGAACGGGGATTACTGCCTACCGGCGCCAGTACCAAAAACGCCGGATTCGCCTGCATCGGCAGCCTGACGGAGGTGCTGGCAGATCTGCAAACCATGCCCGAAGCCGCGGTGATAAACCTGGTAAATATGCGCCGCTCCGGATTGCAGCTGCTAAGGCAGCGGCTGGGAGATGCAACAATCCGATACGCCGAAAATGGCAGCTACGAACTGATAGGCACAAGAGAAGAATGGGCTTTAAGCCAGCTTGCCAGGGTGAACGGCCTGCTGGCGGGTTTGCTGGGCGGCCCCGCTTTTACCCCGGCTAATGAGAAACTGTCTTCCTTCGGCTTTAACCGCAACGCAATAAAACACCTTGTCAGGAATAATTTTGAAGGTGAGTTGCACACCGGCAAAATGATGAGGGCATTGACCGATGCCGCACTGAAAGCAGGCATTGAAATAAAAACCGGTTGCGAAGTGAAAGAATTGCAGGATTATAAAACAGGCGTGGGAGTAACGGTACCAGATCCGGTGTTGGGAGAGGATCTTCATTTCTGCGCTAAAAAAGTGATCGTTTGCACCAATGCTTTTACAAGAAAATTGCTCCCTGATGCGCCATTGTCGCCAGGTCGTGGACAAGTTCTGATAACTGATCCCATACCAGACCTTCCCTTCAAAGGTATATTTCATATGGAAGAAGGGTATTACTATTTCAGGGAAATAGACGGAAGGGTATTGCTGGGAGGAGGCAGGCAACTCGATTTTAAAGGAGAAACATCCACTGAGTTCAGGTTCAACGACCGCATACAACGGGAGCTCGTGGAAATACTTCAACATATCATTCTTCCTGGAAAAAAATTTACAGTGGCCGACAGGTGGACGGGCATCATGGCCTTTGGAGAAACAAAACAACCACTTGTGCAAAATTTCACAGATAATATAGTCGTTGGTGTAAGAATGGGCGGAATGGGCGTGGCAATAGGGTCGAAGATCGGTGAAACTATTGCCGCTATGGCAATGGATAGTTAATTTTCCTGAAATACTTGCATCGGGGATTTCTTCTCCCTATATTTATTTTTTATTTCCACGATACGGCATTCGGTAGGTAACCTAAATCTTCTCACCCAAGACCAACGTATACTACTGAACATAATTTTTTGACGGTAATAGGTACCTTTTGTCTATTAAAAGGGTACTATTTGTTTCTATTTTAACGAGTAGATTTAGATATGTTGTTTAAATATATAGATTTGAAGCCGCTGGTTAAAAATGCCAACGTAAGTTAAAATATATTTGAGAAAGCGTATTTTTTACATTTATTCGTATATTGATCCGCCAAAATTTTTATAACCACGTTTTGAACGTTATGCAAACAAAATCCTTACACATTTTCGATTACCTGGTGTTCCTGGTATATTTTGTTATAGTGGCCGGATATGGTTACTATATCTATCACAAAAAGAAAAAGGCGACAACCGATTCGAAAGACTTTTTCCTGGCGGAAGGCTCTCTTACATGGTGGGCTATTGGTGCATCCCTGATTGCTTCCAATATCTCGGCAGAGCAATTTATCGGAATGTCGGGCAGTGGCTTCAACATTGGCCTGGCAATTTCTACCTACGAATGGATGGCAGCTGCTACATTGATAGTGGTAGCAGTATTTTTCCTGCCTATCTATTTAAAGAACAAGATCTATACAATGCCCCAGTTCCTGGAACGCAGGTATAATCAAACGGTAAGTACTATTATGGCGGTCTTCTGGTTGCTGCTGTATATAGTGGTGAACCTGACTTCCATCCTTTACCTGGGGGCTTTGGCTGTGTCAACTATTTCAGGTATCAACTTCTTCGTGTGTATGGGTGCGCTGGCGTTCTTCGCTATACTCATTACCCTGGGAGGTATGAAAGTGATCGGGTATACAGACGTTATCCAGGTGTTTTTCCTGATCCTGGGCGGTTTGGCTACTACTTACCTCGCATTGCAACTGGTATCTTCCCATTTCGGTACCAACGGCGTACTGAAAGGTTTCTCGCTGTTGACTCAACATGCAAGCGACCATTTCCACATGATCCTGTACAAGGAAAATCCTAAATACCTGGATCTTCCCGGCCTGAGCGTCTTGATTGGCGGTATGTGGATCGTGAACCTGAACTATTGGGGTTGTAACCAGTACATCACTCAACGGGCCCTGGGCGCCGATCTTAAAACTGCGCGCAACGGTTTGCTGTTCGCAGGCTTCCTGAAATTGCTGATGCCTATCATCGTGGTATTGCCGGGTATTGCCGCTTATGTGCTGTATACGCAGAACCATGGCGACTTCGGTACTGCAATGACCCAGGGTGGTTCACTGAACCCCGACAATGCTTACCCTGTTCTGTTAAACCTGCTGCCAGCCGGTCTGAAAGGCCTGGCCTTCGCAGCGTTAACTGCAGCAGTAGTAGCATCCCTGGCAGGTAAGGCCAACAGTATCTCTACCATCTTCACACTGGATATCTATAAAAAGATATATAATAAAGAAGCCGATGAGAAGAAGATAGTAAGCATCGGGCGCACTACCGTGGTAATTACAATGATCATCGCAATGGTGATCTCTAACTTCCTCGGCATCGATAAAAAAGGAGGCTTCCAGTTCATCCAGGAATATACAGGTTTCGTATCTCCGGGCGTTTTCGCCATGTTTGCACTGGGCTTCTTCTGGAAACGGACTACCTCCAATGCAGCGCTGTTTGCAATGATCGGCGGTTTGCTGATGTCGTTCATCCTGAAATTCTTACCTGGTTGGGTTAACCTGGAACCGCTGTACCAGATCGGTTTCAGCGCCCTGAACCCGGACAGCGGCTTGTATGAAATTCCGTTCATCGACAGGATGGGCTTTGTATTCATCATTTGCGTACTGGGTATGGTGATTATTTCGGTAGCTGACAAGAAAAGCATCAACAATCCTAAAGGACTGGCTATCGATGCAGGCATGTTCAAGCCAAATGTTGGATTTACCGTGGGGGCAACGCTGATCGTGGGTATACTGATCGCGCTGTACACCGTGTTCTGGTAACAGAACAATATTACGCTGGCCGCGGGGTATCCTGTTTCCTGTATATCCGCAACAACAGGATGCCCGGGGCCAATTCAGATTGCTAATTTTTCACGTTATATGTACTTTATAGGTTATGATATTGGCTCTTCTTCCGTAAAGGCGGCATTGCTAAATGCCGATACAGGGATAGGAGTGGCTAGCGCCACCAGCCCTGAAAAAGAAATGGCCATTGAAGTGCCGCACCCCGATTGGGCGGAGCAGCAACCAGAGAACTGGTGGAAGGAAGTAGTTAATGCAACAGCCATGCTACTCAGCAAATACCCCGTAGATCCTGCACAGATCAAAGGTATCGGGATTGCTTACCAGATGCACGGACTGGTATGTGTTGACAAGGATCAACAGGTACTCAGGCCCGCCATTATCTGGTGCGACAGTCGCGCTGTTGAAATTGGGAACAAAGCATTCAGGGAACTGGGAGAAGATTATTGTCTCAGCAACCTCCTGAATTCTCCCGGCAACTTTACAGCTTCCAAACTTCGCTGGATCAAGGAAAACGAACCGGCCGTCTACGAACGGATCCATAAAGTGATGCTGCCTGGCGATTATATTGCCATGAAACTCACAGGAGAAGCCTGTACAACGGTATCCGGGCTTTCTGAAGGCACGTTCTGGAACTTCAGTAAAAAGGAAGTTGATAAAGCTTTGCTGGCCAACTACGGGATAGATGAAAGCCTGTTGTCTGCCATTGTACCTACATTTGGCGTCCAGGGTTACCTGACCCCCGCCGCCGCTGCACTGCTTAAACTGGCGCCCGGTACTCCTGTTACCTACAGGGCCGGCGATCAGCCAAACAACGCTTTCTCACTTAATGTACTTAACCCTGGCGAAGCTGCTACCACAGCAGGAACTTCAGGGGTAGTTTACGCCGTACACGACAAAAATGACTTCGACCCTCAAAGCCGCGTGAATACTTTCGTGCATGTGAATAACGATGCCGGGCAAACGAGAAATGGGGTGCTGATGTGTTTGAACGGAACTGGTATTGCAAATAGCTGGTTGAAAAATATGGTAGGAGACATCACCTATCCTGAAATGAACGACCTGGCCGCAACCGCGCCGATAGGAGCTGGCGGGCTGCAGGTCTATCCTTTCGGAAATGGTGCGGAAAGGATCCTTGAAAATAAAACTTTAGGCGCCCAGGTGAAAAACCTGGACTTTAACAGGCATAACAGGGCTTCCATGATGAGAGCCGTTCAGGAAGGAATTGTATTCGGACTGAATTACGGCGTAGAGATCATGACCCGGATGAACTTAAAGATCCAGCGGGTAAGGGCCGGTAATGCAAACATGTTCCTCAGTCCTTTGTTCAGGCAGGCATTTGCCAATACGGCCAATGTAGTGATTGAACTTTACAATACGGACGGGGCGCAGGGCGCTGCAAGAGGCGCTGCTATCGGCGCCGGCTATGTGAAAGAAACCGAGGCATTTAAAGGCATGGAATGTCTTTCCGTCATAGAACCAGAAACTTCGATTCATCAACAATATCAGGAGGTTTATGAAAACTGGGTGACCGGTCTTCGTAACCAACTCCGGTAGCGGAAACAGATTATTAGCATTTTAAACCCACATTTTGTTATGAGTATTACATTAGGAAACAAAGAGTACTTCAAAGGGATTGACGAAATAAAATATGAGGGTCCCCAATCAGATAATCCACTGGCCTATAAGTGGTACGACGAAAATCGCATTATCGCAGGAAAATCAATGAAAGACCTTTTCAGGTTTGCGGTATCGTACTGGCATACATTCTGCGGAACCGGCGGAGATCCGTTCGGTCCGGGTACCAAACATTTCCCGTGGCTGACAGCAACCGATGCTATTCAGAGCGCAAAAGATAAAATGGATGCGGCTTTCGAATTCATCACCAAAATGAACCTCCCTTACTACTGCTTCCATGATGTGGACCTGGTAGATGAAGGCGCTAACGTAGCCGAATATGAAAGCCGTATGCAGCAGATCGTTGCTTACGCAAAAGAAAAACAGGCTGCAAGCGGCGTTAAACTGTTATGGGGCACCGCCAATGTTTTCAGCAACCCGCGTTACATGAACGGCGCTGCCACCAACCCTGACTTTGCCGCTGTTGCTTATGCCGGTACCCAGGTAAAAAATTCCCTGGATGCTACCATAGCTTTAGGCGGTGAAAACTATGTGTTCTGGGGCGGCCGTGAAGGTTATATGACCCTGCTGAACACAGATATGAAACGCGAACAGGAGCACCTGGCGCGCTTCCTCTCTATGGCCCGCGATTACGCCCGCAAACAAGGCTTTAAAGGTACTTTCTTCATTGAACCTAAACCTTGCGAGCCTACAAAACATCAATACGATTATGACTCTGCAACCGTGATCGGTTTCCTGCGTCATTACGGACTGGATAAAGATTTTAAACTGAACATCGAAGTAAACCATGCTACCCTGGCTGGTCATACCTTCCAGCACGAACTGCAGGTAGCTGCCGATGCAGGAATGCTGGGAAGCATCGACGCTAACCGCGGCGATGCCCAGAACGGATGGGATACCGACCAGTTCCCTACCAACCTGAACGACCTGGTAGAAAGCATGCTGGTGATCCTCGAAGCTGGCGGTTTAGCCGGCGGCGGCGTGAACTTCGACGCTAAAACCCGCCGTAACTCTACAGACCTGGAAGACATCTTCCTGGCGCATATCGGCGGTATCGATACTTTTGCAAGAGCAGCAGTGATTGCAGAAAAAGTATTGAATAACACACCTTATAAAAAATTCCGCAAAGAGCGTTACGCATCTTTCGACAGCGGCAAAGGCCAGGAATTTGAAGCTGGCAAACTGACGCTGGAAGATCTTCGCAATTTCGCTGCTGAAAACGGAGAACCTAAACAGATCAGCGGCAAACAGGAATGGCTGGAGAACCTGATCAACGCAAGTATATAATTTAACAGGATGACGAATGGAGATTACTTCATTCGTCATCTTTTTTATACTTTTCCATTTCAAAAAATAGGACAATGAAATTTAGCATCCATTCTTTCCAGGAGGCAGGATTTGATATCATCGCACTCCAGGATACGGAAACAGGCACACAGGTCGAGATCATTCCTGCATTCGGAGCATTACTGCATGCTTTTAAAGTACAACAGCCCGGAGGAGGCACATTAAACCTGATAGACAGTTATAAGGATCTGGCCGATCTGAAAGAGAATCTGCGTACCAGCTTCAAAAGCGTGAAACTCAGCCCCTATGCCTGTAGGATGAAAGATGCTACCTACGTATGGGAAGGAAAAACTTACCAGATCCAGAAAAACCTGCATCCCGGCAAAGCGATCCACGGTTTGCTGTACGATCTTCCATTTGTTGTTTCCCACCAGGAAACTACTAACAGCCACGCAGCTGTAACGTTAACGCATAAATACGATCCGGCCACTGATAGCGGCTACCCGTTTGCATTTGAATGCCTGACAACCATCAGTCTTTCTGCCGGCAACGAATTAAGATTGCATACGGTGATCCTGAACAAAAGCAATAGCGCCATCCCGGTTGTTGACGGCTGGCATCCGTATTTCACCACCGGAACCCCGGTAGATGAATGGATACTCACGTTTGCGTCAAAAGAAATGGTAGAATTCAACAACGAATTGCTGCCTACCGGTAAATTATTGCCGTTTACAGAATTTGTGAATGGTAAACAACTGAAAGGTGTAGAACTGGATAACTCCTTCATCCTGGATCAAAGTAAAAGCCAGCCGCTGGCGAACATCTACGATCCGAAGAAAAATATCAACATCGATTTTTACCCGGGAGAGCATTATCCGATCCTGCAGATATATATACCGCCTCACCGTACCAGCATGGCTGTGGAAAACCTTAGCGGGGCTCCCGACGCCTTCAATAACGGGATTGGCCTGGTTCAGCTGGCTGTGAATGAGAGCCGGGTATTCGACACCCGCATCAGGATCACAGTTGGCATGGCATAGTGTTTGGCCACCTTCCTTTAATTGTTCACCCATAAAAACTACTGTTATGGATAATTTATCAATTAAAGGAAAATGGAATGAGTTAAAAGGATCGCTGAAGGAGAAATATGCAGAACTGACAGATGATGACCTGTTATACGAAGAAGGACAAGAAGATAAGCTGATTGGTAAACTTCAACAGAAACTGGGTAAATCCAGGGAAGAAGTGATTGACCTGTTAAAATCAGCATAGTAAAGGCAAACCTGAAATTTTAATAAGCAAAGATCCTCTCATTCAACGGGAGGATTTTTTGTTTTCTTACAAAGGGATTTCCTTAATTTGCATGGGAGCAGGTTGATAAACAATGTCTTTACTGATATGTTTTAGAAAGGTAGAAGGGTTCAGCAGTTAAACAATTCTTTATGAAGGCTATTATTCGTTCCATTATTCTGGCTGTTATTGGCAGTTTGGCATTTGTTTCCCTGGCAGAGGCCCAGGTTACCGTAACGGGCGTGATCTCTGACAGTAACCGGCTGGTATTGCCCTATGCGGGTGTAGTTAACCTCACTACCGGCAAACGCGCATTTTCAGACCAGGGCGGTTTTTATAAAATAGCCGCAGGGCTTAACGACAAAATAGTTATCACGTTTGTAGGTTACCTGCCCGATACCATCGTGGCAACACAGTCTTCAGGTACGCAGACCATTAATGTAATACTGGAACCGGAAAGCCGCTTCCTGAGAGAAGTAGAAGTAACTACGCAATACACGCCTTATCAACTCGACTCAATTGCCCGCCGGGAACAATACGGTTACCTGCTGAACCTGCCGAACAAGCCGCTCGCCGGAGGCAATACGCCGGAAGGCGCGGGTGTAGTGTTTAGTCCCATCACCCGTTTTTCAAAGAAAGAACGCCAGAAAAGGCAGTTCAAGGAAAATTACGAGAAGATGGAAAGAGAGAAATATATCGACTCCCGTTTTACTCCGGTACTGGTTAGCCGGGTAACAGGATTGAAAGGGGATTCTTTGTTGATGTTTATGAAAGATAATTACCCGGATTATGGAACAATGCGGGCTATCGGGAATAACGATCTGCTGTATTGGATCACCGATAGATACAAGGCCTGGATAAAAAAATAGTTTACAGCGCACAGTAAACGAACAAAGCGAAGACGATGTTTTACAACACGTTCTTCGCTTTGTTGTTTTCGCCCGTATGGGAACAAAAAGGGCGGAGATGAAACTCCGCCCCTAATATATAACACTTAAAATTACGTCCGTATTTCCTGTGTTAATTGTATACTTTGATCATGTATACGAAATCTTCCAGTTTCTTGATCTGGTCAACCCTGTTTAAACCATCAAGGTGATTTTTGTGGAGTTGATCTTTTTTGATCTGTTTATCTTTCGGCATTTCTTCCAGTAAACGTTTCAGGTGCGCTGATTTTACTGCGAAGGCAATACCGTCTGATGTGGTTTGTTTGCCGGTAACGATACCAACAATATCGCCCCTGCTGTCTAACAGCGGAGCGCCGCTGTTGCCCGGGTTCACAGGGATGGATACCTGGTAGGCGGTTGTATCGCCGTTGAAGCCGGTTTTAGCGCTGATATATCCTTTTCCGTAAACGATCTCGTCGCGCGGATAACCCATGGTAAATACTTCTTCACCCAGTTTCAGCCCCTGGGATTTAAGGGAATAGGGAAGAGGTTGACTTTTGAAGGTCGAATCCGCGATCTTCAGCACTGCCAGGTCGCTGGAAATATCTTCAAAGATATTAACCGCTTTATAGGCTTCGCCTTTATTGTTTTGAACATAAACGGAATCGGCGCCGGCTACTACATGATAGTTGGTAACAATATACCCGTTCCCGCTTACAGCAAAGCCGGTTCCTCCGTAGGTACCCGGGTTTAAAGGAGCCCGTTTTTTATTATTAATGTCGTTAATGAGGGCGTTCTGGGAACGTTGAATGTTATTCAACACTCTCCTTACATCCTCGTATTGAGCAGTGGATTTGCGTTTGGCATCGTGTTGCATTACGGCGATGGTCGACAGCGAAGTGACCAGCGCAATGCAGGCTGCTGCGGCAAGGTTGGTAATAGTTCTGCGTCTGATCTTGAGGCGTTTGGCCTTTTGGTTTTCGGCTTCTGCCTGTTCAGTAAGTACAGGAATATTCAACTTTTCATGAATCCGGTTCATTTTAAGTTGAAGGGATTTACGTTGACCGTATGATTCCAATTGGTCCAATAGCAACCTGTGTTCAGCAACTTGTTGATCTATCAAGGGGTTGGTACGGCGCAGTTCATCGAAAGCAATGCTCTCTGCCTGGCTCATCTCCCCCGTCAGGTAACGCTCAATTTCATGCAATAAGATCATATCATCTTTCATGGCTGCCGTTGCTTATAGTGTTTTGTATCTGTCAAAAAATAACTTCTTCAGCCTCATCAGACATTTATATTTCTGGTTCTTCGCATTTTCGGCGTTTGTGTAACCGAATTTCTCCGCTATCTCCTGCATGGATCTTTTATGCAGATAATAATCTTCCAGGATAGTCTGACAGGGTTGCCCCATATTCTGAAGGGCGCTTTCCATAATCTGGAATTCCTGGTCTTTTGCCTGGTGTGTTTCAAGTTCATCAGCAACCGGGATGATCTCCTCCAGTTCGTTGGACAGGCTATACATATTATATGTACGCTGTACTTTTTTCAACCACAGGTGGCGGCAAACGGAATAAAGGAACGTTTTCAGCCTGCTGCTTAATGAAAAATCATCTTTTTGTACTTTTTCATACAGAATGATGATCGCTTCCTGGAAAATATCTTTGGCATCGTCTTCGGAGCCGTTGTGGTTGAGAATCATTCTTAATACCACAGGAAAATTCTCTGAGTATATGATTTCCAACGACTTATCATCTCCCTCCGCCAATCCTAGCAGTAATTCCCTATCTTTTGTTATGTCTTGATGCTGCTTCACTCTTAATACGGTTATTAGGCATTTGGTAACCCAAAGTACCGAAAAAAAAATTTTTAAAAGTATGGGTTACCTTTTCATTCTTCCGGGTATAAAGGGTAAATCATTCAAAAAACAACTAAAATAATTGTATCATGAAGAACGTAATTAAAATCGGTTTCTTTGCTGTAGCTTTCGGTCTGTTCGCAGTTGCTTGCGGCGGTGGTGCTAAAACTGAATCTACTGATTCTACTGCTACTGCTCCAGCTATCGATAGCGCTGCACAACAAGTTGCTCCTCCAGCTGATACTCTGGCTAAAGTAGATACTTCTGCTGCTGCTGCTCCAGCTGCTGACTCTGCTGCTCACCACTAATTCTAACGAGTAGAAATTATAGAGAACCGCTTCTACATGGTAGAGGCGGTTTTTTTATGCCCGGTACTTGAAAGATTGCTTATTTTTGAAATTTATTCAATAAATAAGCCTTATTATTTAAAGTTATGTATTTTTTCAAGGAACCCCTTGCATAATTAAAATCGTGCCGTACTTTTGTTCTATATCAAACAAGCATATGAATAAGCAAACGACTTTTGGTTTTTTTGGCTTTTATTATTTCTGGTACCAGGAATAGGAAGGTCGTTTGTATAAAGATAAAAGAACTACAAAAAGGCCTTCCGAAACCGGAAGGCCTTTTTTAATATCATTAATTAACAAAGTATGTTACAGCCAGCTACCAGTAATTACTTCTTTTACTACTTCTCTTACTTCTTTTATGCGAAGAAGCAGGGGACTCGTTTGCAATAATATACTTCGAAATAAAAGTAAAAAGCAGAAGGGTCCCGGATCGGGGCCCTTTTTGTTTCTAACAGTAAGTTGCTACAGCAACTATAAATGAACAAATTCAATCACATTTCTAATGAAAATTGCCATACAAGGGTTTGAAGGATGTTTTCACCAGGTTGCAGCCCAGGGGTTTTTCGGTAAAAATATCGAAATAGAATGCTGCGCTTCCTTCGCTGAACTGGTAAAAAAAGTAAAACAACAACCCACTGTGGATGCAGGTATCATGGCCATCGAGAACTCTATTGCCGGCAGCATCTTACCTAACTACAGCCTGATCAAAAATTCAGGACTGCATATCACCGGCGAGATCTACCTCCAGATCAACCAGCACCTGATGGTTTTACCGGGCCAGACGTTAGACGATATCAGGGAAGTTCACTCGCACCCTATGGCCTTGCTGCAATGCATGGACTTCCTCGAAAAACATCCCCATATCAAACTTGTCGAAACAGAAGACACCGCCCTCAGCGCCAAACATGTCAGGCAAAAAAAGCTTAAAAGCACCGCCGCCATCGCCGGCAAACTGGCCGCCGAAATATTTGAACTCGATATAATTGCGCCTAATATCCATACCAATAAAAATAATTATACCCGCTTCCTCGCTGTTTCTAAAACGCCGGCAGCCACCCCCGATGATGCCAACAAAGCATCTGTCTATTTCCAGACAACTCACGACCGGGGCAGCCTCGCCAAAGTGCTTACACAAATAGCCGATTCTGGTATCAATCTTTCCAAACTGCAATCTTTTCCTATCCCGGCCAAAGAATGGAACTATTATTTCCACGCCGACATGGAATTCGAAAACAACGCGGCTTTTCAAAAAGCGCTGGAAAGAATCACTCCTTTAACCGATCATCTGAAGGTTTTAGGGATCTATAAAAAAGGAAAAACTCACTAATAATAATTTGTATGCAGATACAGGTTGCAAAAAGGTTACAAGGAACGGAAGAATACTACTTCAGTAAAAAACTCCGGGAAATCGACGAAATGAATAAGAACGGTACCAAAGTGATCAACCTTGGTATCGGAAGCCCCGATCTACCTCCACACCCTTCCGTAGTAGCAGCATTGAACGAATATGCCGCACTACCCAACACGCATGCGTACCAGGGCTATAAAGGCATCCCGGCGCTGCGCAAAGCAATGGCCGATTGGTACCAACGCTTCTACCAGGTTACCTTAAATCCTGATACCGAAGTATTGCCGCTCATCGGGTCTAAAGAAGGCATCATGCATATTTGCATGACCTACCTGCAGGAAGGAGACGAAGCGCTGATCCCGAATCCCGGTTATCCAACCTATCGCTCTGCCGTAAACCTGAGCGGTGCAACCGTTGTAGATTACGACCTGACAGCCGAAAACAACTGGCTGCCCGATTTAGACGCCCTGGCAAAGAAAGACCTGTCAAACGTGAAACTGATGTGGGTGAACTACCCGCACATGCCTACCGGCGCTAAAACAAATAAAGATTTTGCTAAAAAGCTGATCGCTTTCGCAAAAGAACACCAGATCCTGATCTGTCATGATAATCCGTACAGCTTTATCCTGAACGAACATCCCGAAAGCCTGTTACAGGTGGAAGGAGCTAAAGATGTGGTGCTGGAGCTGAACTCGCTCAGCAAATCTTCCAATATGGCCGGATGGCGTATAGGCATGCTCGTAGGAGACGCCAACCGCGTCAATGAAGTATTACGCTTTAAAAGCAATATGGATTCTGGTATGTTCCAGCCTATGCAGATGGCCGCTGTTAAAGCACTGGAACTGGGCAAAGACTGGTACGACCAGCTGAATTCTATTTACAGCGCCCGCCGTTCCAAAGTATTTGAACTGCTCGACCTGCTGAACTGCCAGTACAGCACCGACCAGGTAGGCATGTTTGTTTGGGCCAAAATTCCTGCAACAGCCGAAAGCGGTTACGCCCTGGCGGATGAAGTATTGCAGAAAGCGCGCGTATTTATCACTCCCGGCGGCATTTTCGGTAGTAACGGTAACGGCTATATCAGGGTTAGCCTTTGCCAGGATGCTGCTGTTTTTTCAGATGCTATTGAGCGGATTAAAACCAGTGTAAAATGATTGCTGCAATAATAGGAACAGGTTTAATAGGAGGCTCGCTGGCTATTACATTAAAAGAGAAGCGCGTAGCCGACAAAGTATTGGGCGTTGATCAAAGCGCTGCCAACCTCCAAAGGGCGGTAGAGCTGAACATCGTGGACGAAGCCGTATCCCTGGATGACGCAATGGACCGCGCTGATCTGATCGTGCTGGCAATCCCCGTGGATGCTGTGCTCAAAACTTTGCCCGGGATCATGGACAAAGTAAAGCCTCACCAGGTGATCATGGATGTTGGATCTACCAAAGAAAAAATATTGGAACTCGTTGCCGGTCATCCCAACAGGGGACGCTTCGTTGCTGCCCACCCGATGGCCGGCACCGAGTATTCCGGCCCCGACGCTGCTGTAAGAAATCTCTTCACACATAAAACAATGGTGCTTTGCGATGTGAAGAACAGTGACGAAGATGCGCTGGAACTGGTGGAAAATATGGTAGATAGCCTGCAGATGCGCACCGTGTATATGAACGGAGAAGAACATGACCTGCATACAGCTTACGTATCGCATATCTCCCATATCACTTCTTTCGCGCTGGCTTTAACGGTGTTGAAGAAAGAAAAAGAGTCGGGCCGCATATTCGAACTGGCAAGCGGTGGTTTCGAATCTACCGTGCGCCTGGCAAAAAGCTCTCCCGATATGTGGGTGCCCATCTTCAAACATAACAGGAATAATGTACTGGATGTACTGGACGAACATATCAGCCAGCTTCAGCAAATGAAAACATTGCTGGAAGCAGAAGACTACGATACCTTCTACAAACTCATTCAGAAATCCAATAAAATCAGAAAGATCCTTAAATAATTCAAATTCTAATAATCTCCTTAACTTCAATATTATGGTACAGACAATGGAACAAATCTTATCAAAAACTAAATTCTCTGATCCGTCTTCCGATAAAAAGCCGTTGATCATTTCAGGCCCTTGCAGCGCTGAAACAGAAGAGCAGGTATTAGCCACTGCATTAGCATTGCAGAAAACAGGCAAAGTGGATGTACTCCGCGCAGGTATCTGGAAACCGCGTACCCGCCCGGGTTCTTTCGAAGGTATTGGCACTAAAGGTTTGCCATGGCTGCAGAAAGCGCGTGAACTGACTGGTTTACCCGTAGCAGTGGAAGTTGCAACAGCTAAACAGGTAGAAGATGCGCTACACTTTGGTGTCGACATCCTCTGGGTTGGTGCACGTACTACCGTGAATCCTTTCTCTGTGCAGGAAGTGGCAGACGCGCTGAAAGGCGTAGATACTACAGTTTTGATTAAGAATCCTATCAACCCGGACCTGGAACTCTGGATCGGTGCTGTTGAAAGAATTCAGAAAGCCGGTATTTCCAAAGTAGGTCTGATCCATCGCGGTTTCTCCAGCTACGGCAATACTCAATACCGTAACGCTCCAATGTGGCACCTGGCTATCGAACTGAAACGCCGTATGCCCGAACTGCCTATGATCTGCGATCCTAGCCATATCTCCGGTCGTCGTGATATCCTGCAGGAAGTTTCACAGGAAGCAATTGACCTGGATTACGATGGCCTGATGCTGGAAACGCACGTTGATCCTGATAACGCATGGAGCGACGCCAAACAGCAGATCACTCCTGAAAAATTAGGCGCCCTGCTGGATGGTATTGTTTGGAGAAGAGAACATACAGATAAAAAAGAAGTAAACACAGCGCTGGAAAAATTACGTGCTCAGATCAACCAGGTAGATGATGAGATCATGCTGCTGCTGGGCAATCGTATGAAGATCGCAGAAAAGATAGGTATGTACAAGAAAGAGAACAACATCACTATCCTGCAAACTAACCGCTGGAACGAGATCCTGGAACGTAACATCGCTAAAGGAGAGAAATTAGGTCTGACAAAAGAATTCATCCTGAAGTATTTCGATGCAGTGCACCTGGAATCAATCAACCGTCAGAACAAAGTGATGAACGAAGAAAAATAGTCATCATATTTCATTACCAGCAGCAACAGGTTACTGTACCGCCGGCTGCTGGTAATTCTATTGTTTATTTTTTTACGAATGGCTTAAAGCAAAAGCTGCATGCTAAAACAAGTACATCAGTTTCAACAACAGGCAACAACCTATTTTTTAGGAGAACAATTAGCAAATTTAGGCAATCATGTAGATCGCAACAGAGCGGTGTTGGTGATCGATGAGAATGTAGAAAGACATCATGGTCATGTGCTGCACGATTGGAAAAAGATCGTTGTAGCTTCTGGAGAAGAAGTGAAGAACATGACCACGGTAGAAAAGATAATAGATGGCCTGATAGGTTATGAAGCTGATCGTAAAACAACCCTGGTAGGAATAGGCGGAGGAATGCTCACAGATGTGGCCGGGTTTGCGGCCAGCATCTACATGCGGGGAATTCCTTTCGGATTTGTACCAACCACGTTGTTAGCGCAGGTAGATGCTTCTATTGGCGGAAAGAACGGAGTAAGCCATGGTAAACAAAAGAACTTGTTGGGAGTGATCCGCCAGCCGGCTTTCATTCTTTTCGATTATACGTTACCGTTATCTATGCCGTCGGAAGAATGGCATAATGGCTTTGCAGAGATCATCAAATATGCCTGTATTATGGATGCGGCATTATTCGATTACCTGGAAGCCAATATTTCTAAAGCGCTGGCAAAAGATGTTAGTGTGCTGCAATACCTGGTGGAAAAATCGGTAGCGGCAAAAACTAAAGTTGTGCTGGAAGATGAACTGGAAACAGGTATGCGGCGCTGGCTGAACTTCGGCCATACATTAGGGCATGCAGTGGAAAAACTGGAACATATCGCACATGGCAAAGCAGTAGCTATCGGCATGGTAGCGGCTACCAGGTTCTCCGAAAAACTGTTGAACCTCCCTAATGCCTCCACCCTTCGTTTGATCAAACTGATCAACGATTATCAACTTCCTGTTGCATTTACTTCAGATAAAGAAGCTGTTTTTGATATCTTCAAACTGGATAAGAAGCGCGAAAAGGATGTGATCCATTTCGTATTGCTGGAAGAGATAGGCAAGGCTACCACAATGCCTGTTCCTATCACTGAGCTTAAACAGTTGCTCCAGGACCTCTAAACATTCAATCATCAATTTAAAGGCAGACGAAATTTACATATGCAAGTTACTGTATCACCAGCCGTCATTAAAGGTACTGTTACGGCCAATCCTTCTAAAAGTGCAATGCAACGCGCTGTTGCTGCTGCCTTACTGGCACGTGGAACCAGCATTATCCGTAACCCGGGCCTGAGCAACGACTGTCTGGCTGCTTTGGAAGTCGCAGAAAACCTGGGCGCCAAGATCAAAAGAGAAGCCGATCATTTTGAAATCACCAGCAACGGTGTAAAGCCTTTTTATGATGAGATCAACTGCGGCGAATCTGGTTTAGGTATCCGTATGTTCACTCCAATCGCTGCATTATCCGATATTGCTATCACCATCGAAGGGCATGGCAGCCTGAAAACCAGGCCAATGAACTTCTTCGAGGAAGTGCTTCCTCAACTCGGTGTAAAATGCGTTACTAACGGCGGTAAATTACCGCTGCAGATCCAGGGTCCGTTAACACCTAAGAACATTACTATCGACGGGTCGCTCAGTTCCCAGTTCCTCACCGGTTTACTTATGGCTTACGGCGCGGTGGCAGACGATGCTACCATCACCGTAACCGATCTGAAAAGCAAACCTTACATTGCGCTCACCCTCCAGCTAATGGAACATTTTGGCGTACATGTAGAAGAAAAGAACTTTGAAACTTTTTACTTCAGAAAAAAACAGGCTTACAAAGCCGTGGAATATACGGTGGAAGGAGATTGGAGCGGTGCGGCATTTCTGCTGGTAGCTGCTGCGGTAGCAGGTAAAGCAGAAGTTCAGCATCTCAACACTGCTTCCGCGCAATCAGACAAAGCGATCATCGATGCGCTGAAGAAAGCCGGCGCCGGTATGCTGGAAGGAGTATTCACCGTTAACATTGAAAAAGGAGGACTGAATCCTTTTGAATTTGACGCTACCGACTGCCCTGATCTTTTCCCGCCACTGGTAGCATTGGCTGCCAACTGCAAAGGCATTACCACCATTAAAGGCGTAAGCCGCCTGGCTCATAAAGAAAGCGACAGAGGACTTACCTTGCAGGAAGAATTTGGCAAAATGGGCATCCGGATAGACCTCCAAGGCGATATTATGCTCGTACATGGCGGTACCGGTATAAAAGGCGCACAGGTACATTCGCATAACGATCACCGTATCGCAATGGCCTGCGCTGTGGCTGCCCTCACCGCCGACGGTCCTGTAACGATAGACAATGCCGAAGCTATCAATAAATCTTATCCCGAATTTTTCGATCACCTTGAACTGATAGGTGGAAAGGTTGCGGTGAACGTTTAGTATTTATCACTTTAAATCATTTTGTGCGTGAACAGTTTTGGTAGACTATTCAGGGTTACAGTTTTTGGAGAATCTCATGGCGCCAGTGTTGGCGTAAATATAGACGGCGTACCCGCAGGCGTACCGTTAAAACAGGAAGACTTCCTGGCCGACCTGGAACGCCGTAAAGGCGGCGCCAGGGGCACTACTCCCCGTAAAGAAGAAGACCTGCCCTTCCTGAAGTCCGGCGTCTTCAACGATCATACAACCGGTGCGCCGATCACTATTCTTTTTGAGAATAACAATACCCGGAGCACCGACTATGAGAAACTGCGGGAATTTCCAAGGCCCGGCCATGCCGACTTTGTAGCAACCGAAAAATTCGGCGGCTTTGAAGATTACAGAGGCGGCGGACATTTCAGCGGCCGTTTAACCCTGAACCTCGTTGCAGCCGGTGTTATAGCCAAAAAGATCCTGGGCGACGACATACAGGTAAAAGCTACTATTAAAGAAGTAGGCGGAAATCCTGATCCGGAAGCGGGCCTGGAAGCTGCAATTGCAGCCAAAGACTCCGTAGGCGGATTAGTGGAATGCACGGTAGATGGTCTTCCTATTGGTCTCGGCGAACCGTTCTTCGACTCGCTGGAATCGAACCTCGCACATGCCGTATTTGCCATTCCTGCCGTAAAAGGCATCGAGTTTGGCGCTGGTTTCGCTGCCGCAAAAATGAAAGGTCTTGAACACAACGATCCGATCATTGATAAAACCGGCAAAACAGCTACCAACCACGCCGGCGGAGTAGTAGGAGGTATTACCAACGGCAACCAGCTGGTATTCCGTATCGCGGTAAAACCTACATCAAGCACGCCTAAAGAACAACAAACACTGAATATCAAAAGCGGCGAAGTAGAAACCTTCAGCGTTAAAGGCCGCCACGATCTTTGTATCGCCCTGCGCGTACCAGTCGTATTGGAAGCCGTAACAGCCATGGTACTGGCGGACTTCATGCTGCTTGAACAACGCCGCCCGCGGGTGGTTTCACGCAAAGGCGCAGAGGAGGCAAAAGAGGCGTAAGGATTTTTTTTAAGAAGATAAGGAAGCAAAGTTTTTTTGTCCTGAAGCGAATATAAGAAAGCAAAGTTTTTTTATCCTGAAGTGAATATAAGAAAGCAAAGAGGCGATGACTATGTTATATAACACAATCATCGCCTCTTTGCTTTCTTAATTTTCTTAATAAACTTCTTCTCTTTGCTTCCTTATCTTCTTAAAAAAAATCCTTACGCCTCTTTTGCCTCCTCTGCGCCTTTGCGTGAAACTACTGCTCGATCGCCAGCAATTCCACATCGAAGATCAGCGTGCTGCCCGGGCCGATCTTTGGACCAGCGCCACGATCGCCGTATGCCAGGTCAGACGGGATGAACAGTCTCCATTTGGAGCCTACCGGCATCAACTGCAGGGCTTCCGTCCAGCCTTTGATCACGCCGCTCACAGGGAAGGAGATAGGTTGGCCCCTTTCTACAGAACTGTCAAATACAGTTCCATCGATGAGCGTACCATGGTAATGCGTTTTAACTTTATCGTTGATCGTTGGCTTAGGACCATTACCGGCTTGCAGGATCTGGTACTGCAATCCATCAGGTAAGGTTACTACGCCTTCTTTGGTTTTATTGGCTGCCAGGAATTTCAATCCTTCTTCTTTATTTTTCGCTGCTTTTTCAGCTTTCAGTTGCTGCAGGTAATTACTGATACTCATATCGCATTCTTCTTTTGACAATACTAAAGGTTGTTTTTTTAACACATCCTGTATCGCTTTAACCAACACAGCAGTGTTAACATGTTCCAGGTCCTGGGCTTTCAGGTTTTCAGCGATATTAACGCCGATACCATAGCTGACAGAATCTACCCGGTTTTTTAATGCAGGCGCTTTTGCCACAGGTTTGGCTACCGGCTTTTTGGCAGGCGCTTTAGTCTGACTGAAACCGTGGACGGATAAGCATCCCAGTACACCAATTAACAGGTATTTTTTGTACATAATAGTTTGTTAAGGGCTTTAAAGATGGATGCAAGTTAATTAATATTAGTGTTCCAAATCCAGGCTTGTTAATAATCTGAACATTCCCGCCTTCCATGTGTTTACCTGGGTATCAGGTCTATTAATTCATATGAAGAACCGCTTTCTGATTTTATTATTCATATTGATCGGATGGAAACTCAGCGCACAAGACACCACAGACCTGTGGCTGAAAGCAAAGCGCAATCCTAACCTGGGCAGGCATAAATACCTGGAACTGAAACTGCATACCGGCGTTCACCTCTACGAAGGCGATGAGCTAACTAACATACTGGATCATGGCTATAACGCGCTGGAATTAAGAATGGGATGGATGTCGACAGGGAAACAGGAATGGCAGCGGGTATTCAACTATCCAAGCTATGGACTGGGTTTCTACACAGGCGATATCGGCAACGCTACAATCCTTGGAAAGCCCAGCGGGGTATATGGATTTTTCTTTGTACCCGTGCATCGCCGTCCTAAAAACCATTACGAGATAGGGCTATCATTGGGATTAACGTACGACCTGAATCCCTATAATCCACAGACCAATCCGCTCAATGACGCGATCAGTTCCAAGTTCGATCTGTATTTTAATCTTTCGTTTGCAGGCGTACGGCGCCTGTCGCAGGCCCTGGACCTCTTATATGGCATAGACCTGACGCATTTTTCCAATGGCCGCACCCATATGCCCAACCTGGGGCTAAACATGGCGGGGCCGCATATAGGCATACGTTATCATTACAACACGATCAAATCCATCGTTAAGCAACAGATCGACAGCTCTTTTACTGTGCCCGTCCGGCCAACATTCATCACCACGCCTGTTGGTCCTGTTAAACATTCTCATGAACTGGATCTCTATGCTGCCATTGGGTTTGTGCAGTTATCGAAAGACGAGAATGTAGATGCTACCTATTGCACTGCTTCGCTGGTCCTGGACTATTTCTATCGTCTTAGCCATACAAGCAGTATAGGTATTGGGGTAGATGGATTTTATGATGGTTCTTTAGGTTACCTCTACGCGAAGAAATATGGCAATGTGAAAGCAACAGACAAAATGTTGATGGGTTTTCACCTGGCTTATATGCTGCACATTCAGAAGTTTGCTCTGGTCGCAGAGCCGGGCGTTAACCCGGTACGCCGCGATAATGAAAAGAGCCTCTTCTTTGCCCGCCTGGCTCTCAGGTATCATATAGCAAAATATGGGTTCGTACAAATTGGTTTAAAAACGGTCGACGGTTTCGTGGCAGATTGGGTAGAGTGGGGTGGCGGGGGAAGGTTGTTCGTAAAATAAATAAGGAGGCAAAGATGCTTGCCTCCTTGGAAAATATTTCTTTCTGTTTGCCTACCTGGCATCGCTGCGGGAAACAGGCAGCAGGATGTTAGAGGCGTTATAGATACGGATGTTGGCTTTGATGAAATCTTTTTCCGTGGCCTTGTAAATATCCAGGAATTGTTGCGGGTTCCTGTCTACCAGCGGGAACCAGGTACTTTGCACCTGTACCATGATACGGTGGCCTTTCCTGAATGTATGCGCTACATCCGGCATTGTGAATTTCACCTGGGTTGGTTGGTTAGGTACAAAGGCTTCCGGTTTTTCGAAGCTGTTACGGAATTTGCCTCTCATCACTTCTCCACGTACCAGCATCTGGTAACCGCCCATCGGGTAGGTAGAGGAAGGAACCCTGCGATGCTCGCTGGGCGCATCTTCTTCATACCTGAAATCGTTAGGGAATACATCGATCACTTTCACGATGAAGTCTGCATCGGTGGTGCTGGTGCTGGCAAGCAGGTCGGCCACTACAGGGCCTGCCAGGGTAATATCTTCTGTCAGTTCTTCACTTTCAAATACTGCAACATCGGGCCGGCGGGCAGCAAAACGCTGGTCATCTGTCATATAGTTGATAGTACGGTTGAAATGTACATCGCTGGTATATGGAACAGGTTTGGCAGGGTCGCTGGTATATTCGGCAAAACCGTTGGCGGTTGTTGGTTTGTTGAAGGAGAGTTTGCCATTTTCCTGCAGGTACACAGGAGTTGGCGTCATATCAGCAGGCGGCCATTTAGGCAATTCCTTCCATTTGTTCTCTCCGGTAAAGAAGATAGTGGCTTCAGCAATGGCAGGAGGATTTCCTTTGCCTTTCAGGTAATAGTTGAAGAAAGGGATTTCTATGTTGCTGGCGTAGTAAGCAGATGTATTGCTGCCGAAACGTACATTGCCCAGGTGCGTACCGTCGTTAGACGCCCATTGGCCATGATACCAGGGACCCATCACGATACGGTTATTGGTCGCGGGGCTTTTTTCTTCTATCGCTTTATAGGTATTCCAGGCGCCGAAGCAGTCTTCTGCGTCAAACACGCCGCCAACTATGAGCATGGCTGGTTTTACGTTATAAACGAAGTTGCGGACGTTCCGCGCCTGCCACCAGCTGTCGTAAGTCGGGTGGGCATACATTTCCTGCCAGAAGGGAACGCTGTCGCCTACGATCTTTGCAAAGTTGGATAACGGCCCTGTTTCCAGGTAGTATTTGTAGTTGTCGTGGGTATAATAGGAGATGCCTGCAGGACTTTCTGTAGTTGGTTTTGGATGCGGATGATCGAAAACAGTATAGAAAGAAAAAGCATCGCTGATAAAGAAAGCGCCGTTGTGATGGAAGTCGTCTCCCAGGAACCAGTCGGTAACTGGCGCCTGCGGACTTACTGCCTTTAAGGCCGGGTGATTGCTCAACGCCGCCATAGTGCTGTAAAAGCCGGGATAGGAGATGCCGAACACGCCTACGTTGCCGTTATTTCCGTCCAGGTTTTTGACCAGCCAGTCGATGGTATCGTAGGTATCGCTGGCTTCATCAATATCTTTTTTCCCTTTCTTGGGATTAAACGGACGGACGTTCACAAATTTTCCCTCACTCATATAAGTACCTCTTACATCCTGGGTAACCATGATATACCCTTCTTTCAGGTAGTTGATGTAATGGTTCTTGTACCATGCCCTGTAGTTATCTGCTCCGTATGGCGCGCAGGAGTAGGGCGTACGGGTCATGAGGATGGGATGTTTGGTTGATTTGTCTTTCGGCAGGTAAATAGAAGTGAATAGTTTAACGCCATCGCGCATTGTGATATACACTTCCTTCTTGGTGTAGTTTTCCCGCATCCAGAGTGAATCCTGGTTCACGGCCTTTGTTACCGCTGGCAATACCAACAGTATTGAGCAGGCGAGCAGCAGCCATTTTCTCATAAACAAATGATTTTAGATTTAGATTTGATGGGGACTAAAGTAAATAAAAAAAATACTTCAGCCCATTAAAGTGTGGGGAATGGTTATTTGCCAAGTTTTTCCCTCTCCTTTTTCGGTAAGCCGGCCACTACCAGGTCGTACGATGCTTTTATCCATTCCAGCAACAATTTGTTGGGGATGCCGGAATGTACATACACGGTATTCCAGTGTTTTTTATTCATGTGGTAACCCGGTTCAACTCCTTCGTACCGTTCCCTCAATTCTATGGCCGTTTCGGGATCGCATTTAAGGTTAATGGTTTCAAAATCTTCAATGCCGCTAAGGGCAAACATCTTCCCGCATACTTTATATACCAGTGTTTCTTCACCAAATGGAAATTCTTCTGTAACGCCGGGCAGGGAGAGGCAATATTCCTGGAATTGGGAAAGGGTCATGATCGCTGATTTGTTGTTCTGCAAAAATCAGCATTTGAATCAAAATAAAAAAGCGATGGAGCATAACTCCATCGCCTGCCGTTATAATGATTGATGATATTATAATTTATTTATGCTGATGATCACCCTGGAATACCTCGCGTAGGTGATCTCCACTTCCTGGCCTGCCCTGTACCCGTCCAAAGCTCCGCGCATCCAGTAATACAGGCGTTTTTTCTGATTTTGCGCAAGCATGATATTGGTTTGCGAATCGTTGTTTTCTATATACACCGCTTCCATAGGCGCCTGTAAAGTTGCTTTCTGTAAAGCTGTCAAGTCCTTCTTTATAGCCCAATATCGTATATCCGTTAACTTTATAAGCGAGAAAATTAACGCGATAACAAAAGACATTAACCATATCCAGAACCAGAGGTTTTTATAAGATAACATCGAATCATCCGCATCACCCATATTATTATGTGTATAAAGGTAAACCTGGGGAATCGTGGCAACAACCAATGTAACAGCAAATCCTATCAACCCGAATTTTATTAATTGTTGTTTATTCTTTTTCAGCGCATCCTGTAGCAGGAAATGCTCCTCAGTTGTAATAAAGGTGTAATCAGACATAGTTAGTGATGGTTTTTCAGATGGCTAATATATAGAAAAACAATCAATTAATTAAAATTATATATGTGAAAAATTTTACAATGATTTTGTTTTCAGCTTTTTTGAATGAATATGTCATTTTAATGTTAAGATATTATTATATTTAACATGTATTAACCTACAATTAATTTTATCAAGTGAAACAGGCGTGCTAATTTGCGCGGGAAATTAATCACTCCTTGTTTTAACCCCTTCATCAAAACAATGCTTGTGAAGAAAATCATTTTATTGGCCTGCGCCCTGCTCTCATCAGGCTTTATTGCCAGCGCACAGGATACCACCCAGCAAATAACGGAAGGAAGGAAAAATGACCCGCAACAGGAGAACAAACCCTACGTGATACTTATTTCCATTGATGGATTCAGGTATGATTATGCAGAGAAATACGGCGCCGTTAACCTGCTGCAATTATCAGGAAAAGGTGTCAGGGCTACCGCCATGCAGCCATCTTTCCCAACCCTCACTTTCCCTAATCATTACAGCATCGCAACCGGCTTGTATCCCTCGCATCACGGATTGGTGGATAACCAGTTCTTCGACAGGAAAAGGAATGCTGTCTATAAAGTAGGCAACAGGAAAGCAGTGGAAGACGGCACCTGGTATTATGGCACTCCTTTGTGGGTGCTCGCAGAAAAACAGAAAATGCTGAGCGCCAGCTTTTACTGGGTAGGTTCAGAAAGCGCAATTCAAAATATAAGACCCACTTATTATTATTACTACCAGGAAAAGATCGGCATAGATCAGCGCATTCAACAGGTAGTAAATTGGTTGTCGCTGCCGGCAGCGCAACGTCCACACTTTATTTCATTCTACTTCCCCGAAGTAGATCATATGGGGCATAGCTACGGACCCGATTCCGACAGCGTCAGGAGCGCAGTTCAGTTTGTAGACAGAAGCATAGGCAAAATGGTGCAGGAAGTAAATAAACTGAATTTGCCTGTGAACTTTATCGTAGTTGCAGATCATGGAATGATGCAGGCAGATACCGTTAATACGCTTCAGCTACCGGAATCGCCGTTGCTCAAGGATCTTGTTATTGCCCCGGGTAACGAAAAGATGATGCTGTATGGCAGGAACAAAGAAGAGATCCGGGCCGCATACGAATTTCTGAAGCAGCACGAAAACCATTTTACTGTATACCTGAAAGAGGAAACGCCTGCCAGATGGCATTACGGCCAGGAAGATACCCACAATCGCATTGGCGATATCATTGTGCTGGCGGAGGCTAATTATGCTTTCGGAACACAAGGCAAAAGAATGCACATTGGCCATCATGGTTACGATAATAACCTCACCAATATGAACGCTATCTTTATGGCCTGGGGACCCGCATTCAAAGAAGAAACCCGCATTCCTACTTTTGAAAACGTGAATGTATACCCGCTCGTTGCCAGGCTGCTGGGGCTTTCTATCACCGAGCCCATAGACGGGCAGCTGGAAGTTCTGGCGCCTGTTTTAAAATAATAACAAGGCCGGATCAGCAGTAATCCATGTTACTTTTGATCCGGCCTCCATTAGTTATTCTTCAGCTGTATTGCTGCGCTTCTTCTCTGCCTGGATAACCTTGCGATTGGCCAGGTCGTACCGCTGCCCGGCGCTCAGGTAGAAGAAAGGCCCTGACGAAGCCGTATAGTCTTCCTTGTTATCCGCCGTAATATGTTTGTTATCACTTCTCACGATAGTGTTATGATCATAGATTACGACATATGATTTTCCTACCACTTCCAGCGTATCACGGCGCACCACCACTGCGGTGGCTTCGTCTAATCCCAAACCTATCAGTTGCGGCGATTTCCTGATAAAATCCACCAGGTCAAATTCCCTGTTCCTTTTCAGTAAATGTTGATCAATGGCCGAATTTTTCAGGAAGCCTAATCCCTGGGTATGATCTCCTACAAGTATTTCAGGCCCTTTCGTATCTCCCCGCCAGAGAAATGAACCCTGTATGGAAGCTCCTGCAGAACTGCCGGCAATTACGCCGCCCCGCTCCAGCACTTCCTGGAAAGCCCGGTGGGTTAGGGTGTTCAGGTAAGAATCAGCGATCCTCCATTGCCGCCCGCCTACAAAGTACACGCCCGTAGCGGTTTTTAGCGGCGCGATGAATTTTTCGCTGTTGGCTTCTTTCAGGTCCGAGGTATGCAGTAACGTAACCTGCCGGATGCCTGTTTCCTTTTTTACGATCTCCACATCCTTCTGATCAAAAGCCGCAGAATCGCCCGATGCCGTTGTTACTACCACGATCCTGGCTTTCTCTTTGCCGCCGGCCAGTTCCGTGAATTTTTCCCACACTGCGGCGGTGCTGCCCACATTGCCGCCAATGATCAGTAACGAACCATTCTCAGGCCCATGGCGGGTAGTGCCTTTCTGTATCTTAACCGGGGGTTGTTGTGCTGCTGCCTGCATGCCTGTCAGCAGGAGCAGGACTAATAAATGTTTTTTCATGAGGTGTTGTTATGTTGATGAATTAATAGCCAGGGTTTTGATTTTCTCCGCCTAAGTTGTCCGGATCATTCAATACGGCGCTGGCAGGGATTGGGAATATCCAGTATCGCTGATCTGTCAACTGTTTGTTGTAAGGCCCGAACACCGCTGCTGCACGGCCTGTTCTTACAACATCCACAAACCGGTGTCCTTCAAATGCCAGCTCAAATCTTCTTTCGTTTTCTATAGCCAGCAGTATTTCGTTGGCGGAAGTAGCCGGCGTGAGCTCGAACAGCGGTACGCCGGCACGGCTGCGGATCGCATTCAGATCAGCTACTGCTCCGTTCAGATCAGGCGTCGTTTGTTTTACACGCGCTTCGGCGCGGATCAGGTATTGCTCTGCGATACGCAGGATGAAAATGGAACTGGTACCATCCTGCTTCCCGTATTCCACTACTTCCCAGGAACCGTCGGGCAACTGCTTGATCAGACTACTGCGGCTGCCGCCTTTATCAGGGTCCAGCAACAGCGCGGTGAAATCGCGGGCCGGCACGTAATCCCTGCGGCCTCCTTCGGCCGCCGACAGCCAATTGGTATAAAACGTATTCTTATCTGCCGTACTGAATGCCAGTTCAAAAATGGATTCGGTAGTATTCTTCCCGGTGAAGAAAGATGAAAAAGGTTTTACCAGTGCAAAGTTGTTGTTGCTAAGTAGTTTAGACGCATACTCCGCTGCTTTGTCCCACTGGTCCCTGTACAAATAATACCGGGCTTTCAGCGCGTATACGCTGAAGCGGTTGGCGATATTCCGGTTCACGGTTTCTGGCAGCAGTGTTTCCGCTTGCTCCAGGTCTGCCAGCACCTGTGCATAGGTCTGCTCTTTAGTGCTGCGTTTAATGCCGGTATATTTCAAAGGGTCAAGTACGATCTGTACGCCCCCATAGGTTTTTACAAGATCGAAATAGGCCAGCGCCCTGAGAAAGTATGCCTGGCCAAGGATCAGGTTTTTCTGGCCGGCCGAAAACAATGCATCTGCCAGGGTTGGTACTTTGGTAATAACAAAGTTTGCGCGGTTGATGGCGGTATAGATGGAGGTAAAGCCACCGCCTGTTCCGGCAGCGGTTTTAGTAGCCACTACTATATTCTGGTTGTTGTAGTTAACAACGTTATCGCCGGCCAGGTCCAGCGCTATGATCTGGGAACTGGCATATCCCTGCAGGCCATCGTATACGCCGATGAGTGCAGCCTGCGCTGATTTCCCGTCTATGATCGCTTCCTCGTCGGAGATGCTGGTCTGCGGATCGGTGTTCAGCGTTTTGGAGCAGGATGCTGTCAGTATCGCGAGTGCGGTTATAACTATTATATTAAATCGTTTCATGGTTCATGCTATTAAAGGGTAAGACGAATGCCCGCGGTGATAGTTCTTGGTTGCGGCGTGGTATTGAAATCCAGACCCTGTACAATGCCATTGGTATCGCCTGCGCTGTTGGCTTCGGGGTCAGGCCCGGTATAACCGGTGATGAGGAACAGGTTGCTGGCAGTTACATATACATTGGCCTGGCTGATGCGCCAGCGCGATAACAGGCGGCTTGGCAGCGTATATCCCAGGGTCACATCTTTCAGGCGGATGTAAGAGGCATCTTCCATATACCGGCTGGTAGCGCTGTTGTAGTTGTTGCTGCCATCGGGATTGGGAAGGGAAGTAGGGCGGGGCAATACTCCTTCGTCCCCGGGCTTTTTCCAGTAGTTGAGCGAACTTTTCTGGATAGAACGGGTAACGCCACGGGTACCGCCCGACTCAAGGAAATAGCGGGTATAGTTGTATAATTTATTGCCGTACTTGTAAAAGATATTCACATCCAGGCTAAAGCCTTTATAGCTGAAGGCGTTTCTCAGGCTGCCTTCCGCTTTTGGCCAGATATCGCCTACTATCTTTTTATCATCCTGTGTGATCTTGCCATCCGGTACGCCTTTAGGCCCGCTGATATCTTCGATCTTAACATTCCCTGTTTCTTTGTCTACGCCTAACTCATTCCAGAGATAAAGCGAATAAAGCGAATGTCCCTGCTCGATCCGGTACATGCCGTAACTGCCGTCTGTAATGGGCGCTACGAGTTTTTCTACCCTGTTCTTATTCCTGGAAACGGTGAAAATTGTTTTCCAGGTGAAGTGATCGTTGGCGATGTTAAGACTGTTGACCAGTAACTCCACGCCCCGGTTGCTCATGGCGCCAACGTTGCTGGTGATAGAACTGTAGCCGGATATAACCGGTATGGCGGCTGGCAGCAACAGGTCGCTGGTATATTTATCGTAGTAATCTGCTTCCAGCGTGATCCGTCCATCCAGCAGACTACCGCCAACGCCTATATTAAATTGCCTGGTTGTTTCCCATTTAAGATCAGGGTTGGCAGGTTGATTCGGCCCTGTTCCTGGTTGGTCCAGGTAATTGCGCCCGCCATTCCATAAACCGCGCGAGGCAAAGTCGCCGATGTATTGGTTGCCCGTTAAACCCACGCTGGCCTTTAGTTTCAGGTCGCTCACCAGGGCATTGGAAGGGTAGAAGGATTCGCGACTGATATTCCAGCCGGCTCCTACGGCGGGGAAATAACCCCAGCGGTGATCTCGGCCAAAGCGGGAAGAAGCGTCTGCACGGATATTCACATCCAGGCTGTATTTGTCTTTAAACAGGTAGTTGGCGCCTGTAAAGAAAGACACCAACCTGGAAGTGGTGCCGGAAGAAGATCCTGTTTGCACCGCCGCCGACGTGATACGTTTGAACTGGTTGCTCGGGAATCCTGTTCCGGTCAGGGATACGCTTTCCTGCCAGTCGAGCTGCAAGGTGTTTCCAAGCACCACAGACAGGTCATGATCTTTACCGAAAGTTTTGTTATAGTTGAATAACTGTTCTGCAAGAATGGTTTCCCTGGTTGTTGTTACGTCGTTGGCTTCGCCCGCCGGTTGACCATACACCAGGTTCGTGTTGTAATAGGCTTTTTCATGATAGTTGGAATAGTCGCTGCTGAAGGTGGATTTAAATGTAAGTCCGGGCAGCAGGTTCACAGATGCAAACACGCTGTTCAGGCTCCGCAATGCATATGCGTGGTTGTCGGAGTTGTTAAGTATAGCATATACGTTATCAAACACCCCAACTTTATAGTAACTGCCATCCGTATTATACAGGGGATAGAAAACAGGCGTATGCAACGCCGCCTGGAAAAGACCGGCAGGGCCATCGCCCACTCTCACAACGGTTCTCGGTACATAGGAAACGCTATTGCTTGTTCCTACTTTGATGCGGTCTGAAATGCCGTGATCCAGGTTTACCCTGAACGAATAACGGGTGAAGTCCTGCAGGCGCAGGGTAGATTGCGCTTTTTCATAGTCGCCTCCCAGGTAGAAATTCGTTTTGCTGTCTCCACCGGTCACGGCTACACTATATTTCTGGTTTTGAGCTGTTCTGAAGATCGGCGATAGCCTGTCGTAGGTTTGCTGTTCTTCGGGCGTACCATAGGCCGGAAAACCGGCAACCTCCTGGCTTTTAGGTCTGAAAGGCAGTTTATCTGCCGGAATGCCGTCATTGGCGGAGGCCACATTTACAAGCGCCGCATGTTCAGGTCCTGTAACCAGGTCCCATACTTTAGGCGTGGTAGCCCATCCCTGCTGCGCACTAACGTTAACGCGGGTACGTGAATTTTTATTCCCCCGCTTGGTCGTGATAAGGATCACTCCATTAGCGCCCCTGGCGCCGTAAATAGCAGTTGCGTTGGCATCTTTCAGTACAGTAATGCTGGCTATATCTTCCGGGTTGATCTCCGCCAGCGGGTTGGGTTGTTGTCCGCCCAATCCCCTTCCAAGATTTTGCATATCGCCGGTGTTCATGAATATTCCATCCACCACGTACAAAGGATTGTTACCGGCGGTAATGGAAGTAGCGCCCCGCAAACGTACCAGCACCGAGGTGCCCGGAACGCCCGAGTTGGCCGAGATCATCAGCCCCGGTACTTCGCCCTGGATCTTTTCCACAACGCTGGTAACAGGCGCTTTGGAAAATTCTTCCGCTTTGATGCTGGTAATAGCGCCATTACGGGCATTGGTGCGGGTACGGGTATATCCCACCACCGTCAGTTCACTTAGCTTGCTGTTGGCGGCTTCCAGTAGCACGGTTACAGGAGCCTCGCCGGGTATGGTTACCTCCCGTGCGTTATATCCAACATAGCTGATAATGGCGGTAACCGGGAATACCTGTCCTGTCAGGAATTTGAAGCCTCCCTTTTCATCTGTCAACACCTGGTGCGTGGTGTTTTTCAGGCGTACAGTGGCGCTTACCAGCGGCTCCCGGGTAGTGGCGTCTACTACCGTCCCGGATATCGAAATATTCTGGTGTTGTGCAGATGCATTGTAGACAGGTAAAATAAAAGAAAGAAAAATGATTAAGCGGCCGGTCCATGCCGCTGCTGACTTTCGGTTCATGCAATAAGATTTTGATCCCGGTATGGTACCGGATCACGTAAAGAAATTAATGGACATAACAATCCTGCGGCCCCGACGGGCCGGATTAATGGCTGATAGCTCCTGTGATTTGATACTGTTGGTCCTTGGTGGGAGGAGTGGTAGTAAAAGATAAAAGTTTATACAATCAGCAGAGCGTCATATGGCTGCAACAGTTCGCGTAAAGCATTCGCATACAAAAAATAATTAGGTGATTAATACTGAATTGGTCTGCGCTGTAATAGTCTACTGTATTTGTAGGGTAAAACTAGTAAATAGTTTTAGAAAATGAAAGAAAACTCTTTTAAAAAATAATTACGCCGGCTGTAAAGTATTGACACTGCTGGATTTGAGCGGGTGAACTGACAGTTATTTATCGTATAAGCGGTTGAGTTAGTAGGGTGGATGATAAGAATTTTGACCTGGTTTCAAAAATAAAACATCTGATGTTTAATAAAACATCATACCTTTGTGATGATTAATGATATTTTATGGAAAAAGCATCCAAACTATCAGACAGGGTCATCAGCGCCATTCAGAAAGATATTTCCCAGGGCAAATACAAGCCAGGGCAGAAGATCCCGGCGGAGCCGGAACTGATGGTACAGTATGCGGTAGGCCGGAGCACCATCCGCGAAGCCATTAAAACGCTGGCCATGTCGGGCGTTCTGAGGGTACAGCAGGGGGCGGGCACCTTTGTAAACGAAACAGTATCTGCCGAGTCGCTGGACCAGCGGCTGAGGCGCGCCGATTTTGAAGAGATCAACCAGGTCAGGCGCATGCTCGATTTCGAGATCGTAAAGCTGGCTGCTGCTAACCGCACAGCAGACGATATACAGCAAATGCAAACGCAGCTGGATCTCCGCAAACAGGCCATCCTGGCGCAGGCCTACCAGCCATGTATGGAGGCGGATATCGGGTTTCATATGGCGATTGCCCGGGCCTGCGGAAACCAGGTAATGGCAGATCTCTACCAGTCCTTTACCTCCGTTATCCGGAACTTTTTCGCAAAAAGAGATACGCAAAGTATCAGCCATTTCGCTATCAGTCATCATTTGCACGAGCAGCTGTTCAAGGCTATAAAAAGCGGCAACCAGCGCCTTGCCAGGCAGGTGATGGAAGATATCCTCGACAATAACTATTAATCTGTTTTATATGAGTATCCTGATTTTCAGCCTCATTTTACTGGTGGGCGCCTATGCAGCGGGTCTGCTGGGTTCTCTTACCGGGCTTGGAGGCGGTGTTGTGGTAATTCCCCTGTTAACCCTGGTATTTCATGTAGATATCCGTTACGCCATCGGCGCGGCGCTCCTGGCTTCGATCGCCAATTCATCGGGCGCCGCTACCGCCTATATCAAAGAAGGGATCACGAATGTCCGTTTAGGGATGTTCCTGGAAATAGCCACTACGGCCGGCGCCGTGGGAGGTGCGCTGATAGCGGTTTTTACGCCTGTGAACACCATCGCTATCCTGTTTGGCCTAGTGCTAATCTTTTCTGCGCTGATGACCATCCGCAAGAAAAACGAACATGCGGAGCAAACAGGCAGCAAATGGTCTTACGTGTTGAAGTTGAACAGTACTTATCCTACCGCTAACGGGGAAGTGGCTTATAAACTGAAGAATATAGGCGGAGGCTTTTCTATTATGTTGCTGGCCGGCGTGTTATCGGGCCTCCTGGGTATAGGTTCCGGCGCGCTGAAGGTATTGGCGATGGATGGCGCAATGCGTATACCCTTCAAGGTTAGTACCACTACCAGCAATTTCATGATCGGCGTAACTGCTGCAGCCAGCGCCGTGGTATACCTGCAACGCGGGTATATCGATCCGGGCATCGCTTTCCCGGTAGTACTCGGCGTTCTTGGCGGCGCCTTTACAGGCGCGCGTTTGCTTACTATTATGAATCCCCGTACACTGCGTATCATTTTTTGTATTGCCATCTCTTTTGTGGCCCTGGAAATGATCTACAACGGATTTAATCACCAGTTTTAATGCCATATGAAACAGTTGAAGAATTTGATGGAAGACAGGGATATAGCCCTTTTCATAGGTCGTTTCCTTCGGGTGGGAGTGCTTACGGCCAGCGCAATTGCCCTGCTTGGCGGCTTCTGGTACCTCGTACAGAGCGGAGCTGCCGATATGCCTGATTATAGCCGCTTCGCCGGCGAGGGACCGGGCTACACCACTTTCCGTGGTATCTTCAAAGGAGTGGCGGAAGGCAACGCAACAGAGATCATCCAGTTAGGGGTGCTGGTATTGCTGGCTACGCCCATATTCAGGGTGTTCTTTTCCTTACTGGCATTTGCCCTCGAAAAGGACTGGTTGTATGTAGTTATTACCACGATAGTGCTGGGAATTATCCTTTTCAGTATGTTCGGCGGCTTGAAGATATAGGCATAAAAGAACGGCTTCCTGGTTGGGAAGCCGTTCTTATATCTGGTTAAAGAAATTAAGCAACTGATTCTTCGTATGCACTTACCGGTTCGCAGGTGCAGATCAGGTTCCTGTCGCCGAAGGTATTGTTGATACGGCTTACAGAAGGCCAGAACTTGTTCGCTTTCACATATTCCAGCGGGAACGCAGCCTGCTGACGGGTATAGCTGAAATTCCATTCGTTGGCAGTGATCACCTGTTGCGTATGCGGCGCATTTTTCAGCAGGTTGTTCTGTTTATCAACATTGCCTTGTTCAATCTCGCGGATCTCTTCACGGATCGATAATAACGCATCGCAGAAACGATCCAGCTCTCCTTTATCTTCACTTTCTGTAGGTTCGATCATGATAGTACCGGCTACAGGGAAGCTCATGGTAGGAGCGTGGAAACCGTAGTCCATCAGGCGTTTGGCCACATCTTCCGCTTCAATGCCGGCAGATGCTTTGAACGGACGCAGGTCTACGATGAACTCGTGCGCACAGGTTCCGTTTACGCCGGTATAAAGGATATCGTATGCTTTTTCCAGTCTCGCCTTCATGTAGTTGGCGTTCAGGATTGCAAACTGGGAAGCCTGTTTAACGCCGTTTGCGCCAAGCATACGGATATAAGCGTAAGAGATAAGCAGGATGCTCGCAGAGCCAAACGGAGCTGCTGATACTGCATTCGCCGCTTTGCCGCCGCTTAAGCTAACGTGACCAGGTAAGAACGGAGTCAGGTGTTTTGCCACGCAGATAGGGCCCATGCCTGGTCCGCCACCGCCGTGAGGAATAGCAAATGTTTTGTGCAGGTTCAGGTGACAAACATCGGCGCCGATCAGGCCCGGTGCAGTCAAACCTACCTGTGCATTCATATTTGCACCATCCATGTATACTTGTCCGCCATGTTCATGTATAACATCGCAGATCTCTTTTACGCTTTCTTCATAAACGCCATAAGTAGAAGGGTAGGTGATCATGATACCTGCCAGGTCTTTGCTGTAGGCAGCTGCTTTTGCTTTCAGGTCTGCTACATCGATGTAGCCGTTTTCCAGCGCTTTTACTACTACTACCTTGAACCCGGCCATTACTGCCGATGCAGGGTTGGTACCGTGAGCGCTGATAGGGATCAGCATCACATTGCGGTGTCCTTCATTCCTGCTCTTATGATATTCGCGGATCACGAGCAACCCTGCATATTCGCCCTGTGCGCCGCTGTTAGGTTGCAGGCTGCAGGAGTCGAAACCGGTGATGGTGCTCAGGTATTCGCCTAATTCTTTGATCATTTGCAGGTAACCGCCGGCCTGGTTGGCAGGTGCAAACGGGTGCATTTTGCTCCAGTGCGCCCAGCTCAATGGGATCATTTCGGTAGCTGCATTCAGTTTCATAGTGCAGGAACCTAAAGAGATCATGGAAGTGTTCAGCGAAAGGTCTTTATTCTCCAGCGACTTCAGGTATCTCATCATCAGCGATTCGCTATGATGGCTGTTAAACACCGGGTGGGTCAGGTAAGGAGAAGTGCGTTGCAGGTCTGCCGGGATACCGGTAGTACCGGCTGATACTGTTGTTGCATCTGTAGTGCCTGCGTCGAACAGGTGCAGGATATCGTTGATATCTGTGATGGTAGTGGTTTCATCGATGGAGATACCAACATTGCCATTGGCGAAGTAGCGGAAGTTGATGCCTGCTGCTTCGGCTGCATCTTTAATATCAGCTTTTCCTTCGATCACGATAGTCTCGAAGTAGCTGTCTGCAACCAGTTTAATGCCTTTTGCCTGTAATTTGGTACCCAGGGTATGAGTTAATAAAGCTACGCGGGTAGCGATATTTTTCAGTCCTTTAGGTCCGTGGTATACTGCGTACATAGCTGCCATATTTGCCAGCAATGCTTGTGCAGTACAGATATTTGAAGTAGCTTTTTCGCGTTTGATGTGCTGTTCGCGCGTTTGCAGCGCCATACGAAGCGCTCTTCCGCCCTGTGCATCGATGCTTACACCGATGATACGGCCTGGGATAGCGCGTTTGAATTCGTCTTTTACTGCAAAGAAAGCAGCGTGAGGGCCTCCGAAGCCCAAAGGAACGCCGAAACGTTGTGCAGAACCGAAGGCTGCATCAGCGTTCATTTCGCCCGGGGTAACAAGGAGGGTAAGTGCCAGCAGGTCTGTAGCCATACCTACGTATGCGCCTACAGCATGTACTTTTTCGATGAATGCGCGGTAATCTGCAACTCCGCCTACGTTGTTGGGATATTGAACCAGTGCGCCGAAGTAGCTTTCATCGAAAGTGGCTGCCTGGTAGTTGCCCGTTACTATTTCAATATGTAAAGGTGTAGCGCGGGTCTGCAATACATCCAGCGTTTGCGGGTATACATGCTCGTCTACAAAGAATTTAGGTCTGCTTACATGATCATGGTCTTTGTTCAATGCGTTGAAGAACATGGTCATTGCTTCTGCGGCTGCTGTAGCTTCGTCCAGCAACGACGCATTGGCAATAGGTAAACCTGTCAGGTCGCTCACCATTGTCTGGTAGTTCAGCAGGCTCTCTAAACGGCCCTGTGAAATTTCCGCCTGGTAAGGAGTGTATTGGGTATACCATCCCGGGTTCTCGAACACATTACGAAGAATAACACTGGGTGTGATCGTGTCGAAGTAGCCCTGACCGATGTAATTCCTATACACCTTGTTTTTGAGCGATACTTCTTTCAGGTGGCGGAGATAATCACTTTCGCTCATCGCTGCCGGTATAGCCAGCGGTGATTGCATACGGATGCTGCCAGGAACTGTTTTACTAATTAGTTGGTCCAGGTCTGAGATACCGATAGTTTCCAACATCTGGCTGGTTTCGCCTTCATTCGGCCCGATGTGACGGTGCACGAATTCATTCTGTTGAATATCAAAAAGATTCATGATGTAAGCAGGTAGTTTGAAATAGATGCGCAAAGCTATGCAGATTTTAAGCAACGGCCAAACAATCAACCACAGCAAGCCTAAACGGTGATAAATAGCCACCTCTTTAACGATGTTTGTGTCATACTTTTGTCCAGCAACTAATTACCTATCTTTGGAGTCAAATGAGCACAATGCACGACGACTGGCAACAAAAAGCCCGCGATAAACAAAAAGAAAACAAACAGTTCCTTACAAAATTGCAATCCCGCCGTGGAAAAGGGGTAGAAAAGCTGTTGCCTCAACTGCATGAGGAAGCGTTCGAAAAGATCGACTGCCTGCAATGCGGCAATTGCTGCAAATCCATCAGTCCCCGCTTCAAAGCTCCGGATATCCGCCGGATCTCCAAATACCTGGGAATGAAAGAAGGAGATTTCATAAATACCTACCTCCGTATAGACAGCGACGAAGATTATGTGGTGAAATTCTCTCCCTGCCCCTTCCTGGGAGCCGACAACTATTGCAGCATCTACGATGTAAGACCCGGCGACTGCAGCAACTATCCATACACTGATAGCTACGACTTCTTCAAACGCCCAAAGATCACATACGAAAATAGCACCATCTGTCCTGCCGTCTTCTACATCCTGGAAAAACTCAAATCCCAGATGGGGTTGTAGTTTCACGCAAAGGCGCTAAGAAGGCAAAGGGACATAAGTTTTTTTTAAGGGGCGTAAGTTTTTATTTAAGAGGCGTAAGTAAGATAGTTTTAAGGAACATAAGTAAGTAAGGCAGTAAGATATTAAAAGAGGGAAGATTGATAAATAGCTGATTTATTGCTATTTATCAATCTTCCCTCTTAAATTTTGTTTATAAAATTCCTTACTTACACTCCTTAAAAAAACTTACGCCCCTTAAAAAAAACTTATGTCCCTTTGCCTTCTTAGCGCCTTTGCGTGAACCTTTGCGTGAACCTAAGGTTTGAGGTCGAGCTTCCGCATGGCCGGGGAGATGATGTATGTGGTGATCACCACTCCGAGGGTCACGCATCCGCCGAAGACGACAGAGGGTACCAGGCCCATGACCCGGGCCATGAAACCGCTTTCGAAGGCGCCCAGCTCGTTGGATGAGCCAACGAACATAGAGCTTACGCTGGCAACCCGGCCACGCATGTCGTCCGGTGTTTTGAGCTGCAGGATGGTCTGCCGGATAATAACGCTTACCCCATCCAGCGCCCCGCTCAGCAACAGTATGAACATGGATAATATGAAGCTGGTGGATAACCCGAATATGATAATGGTGATCCCGAACCCGAATACTGCCGCCAGCAGCTTGATGCCCGGCCTGTTCACCAGCGGTTTATGGGCCAGGATGAACATGGTGATCAATGCGCCCACAGCGGGTGCAGACCGGAGCAGGCCATAGCCTAAAGATCCGACATGCAATACATCCGTGGCGAACGCCGGCAGCATGGCTACCGCCCCGCCAAACAGAACGGCAAACATATCGAGGGCCATCGCTCCCAATACTACTTTCGTATTCCAGACGAAGCGCATTCCCTTGGTTAGCCCCTCGAAAAAGCTCTCGCCCTGCGACTTGTAATAAATTGGTTTCGGCTGGATCTTGATAAGGCTGTATAGAGGAGCCAGGAACACGGCCACAACACAGAGCATAGACCAGTGTACCCCGATCCAGTGGATCAGCAGGCCGCCCAGCGCAGGCCCCAACACCCCGCCGATCTGCCAGGCCGAGCTGCTCCAGGTAGAAGCGTTGGCATACAGTTCCCGAGGCACCAGCAACGATAAAAGACTAAAAGTAGAAGGACTGGTAAAAGCCCTGACAATGCCCCCGAGAAATACGAGGCAATAGATGAAATTTAATACCCAGGCTGTGGAAATGCCTTCAACGGCTTTATCCCAGGTCAGGATAAACAGGGCGGTACTGATAAAAAGATAAGCGATCACACATTTCAGCAACATTCCCCGCTTTTCCCGCTTATCGACAAGGTGTCCGGCAAACGGTGCTAACAAAACCGCCGGGATCACCTCTGCCAACCCGATCAATCCCAATGAAAAAGGGTCTTTGGATAACGCATAAACCTTCCATTCGATAATGGCAAACTGCATGGCCAGCGCAAAGACAAAAGCAAACCTGATAACCAGATAATAATTAAATTCAGCGTACCTTAACGAGGCGTAAGCATCATTTCTTTTCGATTCCGAAGTGTCCACCCTTGAAAATTTTGAAGTGAAGGTACAAAAGCATCAAAAAATAATCACCTGTTTCTTCATCTCACGAAATCGTTTTCGCCAACATTTATCAGCTTTTTTCCGTTATCTAACAAGCCCCCGCTCCGTTTGGCCCAATTTTTTGTTAAAAGGAATAATATTCTTAATCAACGGTAGTTTTTATTTTATATTTGATTTGATAACGTTTAAGTACAATTGAGATACATATGAGACTGAAAGTGATTATACCCGTCCTCCTGATCAGCATTTCAGCAGGGGTGCTGGCCTTCAGCAAACAGGGACACAAGGAAGACCCGCCTGCCCGTTACGAGGTGATCATGAACCTTGTTGGCCAGATGCTGAAAGAAGGACATTACCAACCCAAACCTATTGACGATAAGTTTTCCAAGGAAGTTTTCAATAAATATCTGCGTAGCCTCGATACAGAAAAGAAATTCTTTTTGAAATCAGACGTGGTGAAACTGGAACCCCTCTCTTCTCACATTGATGATGAACTGATGGGCGCTCCTGTAGATTGCTTCCGCAGTATAAACGCGTTGATAAAACAAAGAGTGGCCGAAGCTGCAGCCATCTACCCTGAAATCCTGGCTAAACCTTTCGATTTCTCTGTAAACGAAACTGTAACCCTGGACCCTGACAAGATCGATTTTCCCGCCGACGAAGCCGCCCGGAAAGAATCCTGGCGCAAGGTGCTGAAATACCGTACGCTCGAAAAACTGACAGACCTGCAGGAACAAAGAGAAAAAGACAAGGGTAAAGACAGCCTCAAATCCAAAACAGATGCTGAACTGGAAGTAGAAGCCCGTCAGAAAGTAAAACAACTGTACGATCGCTACTTCGAAAGACTAAAAAACAGGCAAAACGATAACGACCGTTTCAACCTGTATGTGAACGCTATTACTACCACAATGGATCCGCATACCGACTATTTCCCGCCAGATGAGAAAAGGGCTTTTGAAGAGCAGATGGCAGGTAAATTCTATGGTATCGGCGCCCAACTGAAAGAAGAAGGCGATAAGATCAAAGTGGTAAGCATCGTAACAGGCAGTCCTAGCTGGAAACAGGGGCAACTGAAAGCCAATGATGTGATCCAGAAAGTAGGACAGGGAAACAGCGAACCCGTAGATATCACCGGCTACCCGGTTGAAGACGCCGTGAAACTGATCCGCGGTAAAAAAGGAACGCCGGTTACCCTCACCGTAAAAAGCGTAGACGGAACAACCAAGGCGATCACCATCGTCAGAGACGAAATCGTTACCGAGGAAACTTTTGCGAAATCTGCTATCATCAACGGGCAGCATAAGATCGGGTATATCTACCTGCCTGAGTTCTACGCCGACTTCAACGACCGCAACGGCGCCCGCAGTGCCGACGACGTAGCCAAAGAAGTCGCTAAACTGAAAGCCGAAAAAGTAGATGGTATCATCCTCGATTTACGTTTCAACGGAGGCGGATCACTGCAGGACGTAGTACAAATGGCCGGCCTGTTCATCCCTGAAGGCCCTGTGGTACAGGTGCGTTCAAGAGGAGGAGAAGCCGTAGTGCTCAGAGACAGGGACAAAAATGTACAATACGACGGGCCGCTGGCTATCATGGTGAACGAATACAGCGCTTCTGCTTCTGAGATCATGGCCGCTGCCATGCAGGACTACAAACGCGCCGTGATCATAGGCAGTCCTCAAACCTTTGGTAAAGGTACCGTTCAGCGTCTTTTCAGCCTCGACGACTTCTACCCGGTTAAAGACGGCAGCAGCCTTGGTGCCCTGAAACTCACCCAACAGAAATTCTATCGCGCCAACGGCGGTTCTACCCAACTGAAAGGCGTGACTTCCGATATCGTATTGCCAGATCCTTACTATGAGGTTAGCGAACGTAAAGATTCTGATGCGCTGGTATGGGACGAAATTCCGAGAGCTGCGTTTACGCCCTGGTACAATCCTGTAAATACAGAAGTACTGAAAAAGAACAGCGAAAAAAGAATGGCTGCCAGCCCTGCTTTCAAGCTGCTGAACGAAAATCTCAGCACCCTGAAAAAGCTGGAAAAACAGGATAGCTATTCTCTCAATATCCAGACCTACAAAACCGAGCAAAAAACAAATACTGCTGCTTTGAAGAAATATGACGCAGTAAATGATAAAGTGAAAGAGCTCAGCATAGTGAACATCAAATCGGATATCGACAAACTCGGTAACGACACTACCAAACTCGCCAGGAACAAAGATTGGCTGAAAGCCAGGACCAAAGATATCTACCTGGACGAAGCGGTAAACGTGATGAACGACCTGATCGCCCAGTCACTGCCTAAAATGCAACGTAAAAATCAATAAGATCAAATAAAAACAGGAAGGCCGGCCAGGAACGCTCCTGGCCGGCCTTCCTGTTTTTATTATTTATATGATACGGGCCCGGCAGGCCACAGCTATCAATTCAGCCACATTCTTGGTATTGGTTTTCTTCAGCATGTTTTTACGGTGATTATTGACCGTATTCTCAGCGATATTCAGTTTCCAGGCAATCTGCTTGCTACTCAAGCCTTCCGCCATATATCCCAGCACCCTCAGTTCCTGCGACGACAGCTGGGAGTCTTCCTCGTAAGGGTAGTAATAATTCTCCTCGAGCAGTTGCCTTCCATTTTCCGTTCTTCTTTCAATAGTCTGGTAAATGATCCTGTCTTTCTTCAAAGGGGAAATATCTGTTACCATGCCGAGGCTGTAAATAGGCTGGCCGGTAACAGGGGAAGTCAGGTAACAGCCGCGCTGTAAAATAGGCACCATGTTGCCATTCTTATGCTTTATCCTGAAATTATAGGAGAAGATAAATTCATGGTGAATAGCCTGGGGCTGCGATTGGAGGAACCGGAGGTTCACAGGGAAGATTTTCTCGTTATATATCCTGAAATCGTCTGGCTGGTAAATGCTTTTCAGCATAGGGATACCGCCTTCAAGGAACTCCCGGGGATCGCGGTTGGTGATCTCCAGCGTCGAATTTGTCATGAGCAGGTACTGCGACTTGGTATAATCGATCAGGAAATAAAGCGGTGCAGTGTTAAGCATAGTATTACCTAACTGTTCAAACTTATCTAGTAGTTGAGATACTCCCTGTTGATCGATTTCTTCAGGAAGGAAACAGACCTGCTGTAAATGCTTTTCAAAGGTTTGGGCGACTTTCATAATCTGATCCAGGGAAACAATAAGTCAGGGAAAAGAAAGGCTGTGCCCAAAATTAATTTTTTTTTGTTACTGCAACAATAGCTAGAAATGGCTATTATTTGGGTAAAAACAATTAACGCATCAGTGTCAACGCCATTAACAATACCAGCACAACGGTTATTCCAAGCAGGGTAAAGTTGGCGTTGCGCAGGCTGTACTGCCGGCGGATCCAGAAGAGGACCCCTTCCAGGAATATCACAAACAACCAGATCAGCACCTCGGCTATCATCAGCAAAGCGGGGCCCATAGCCAGGTCGCCATGTGGCCTGCCCGATTCCCGCACTTTGGGTATAGCATAAAAATTAAAGAAGCAGAATGTAAGCGTTGGTATCAATACCAGGGCCGCGATGCGAACCAGGTAATGTCGTTTCAGGTTCATGGGGTACTGGATTTATCCAAAACTACTTCCAGGGCTTTCTTCACCATAGGATCGTCCTGGTTGATGGTTTCATAGAAACCTTCTGTTCTGAATAACTGGCGGGCCAGCATCGCTTTCAGGCGAACGCGGATCTCGTTTTCATCCTTGGCGCTCAGGCGATCCAGTCCGGGTATGCTGTCTTTCTTCGCGAAACTGAGGAATTCGTTCATTAATTCGCCGGTTGGCTGGAACCCTTTTACAAACGCCGCAGCGTCTTTATACGCCTTGAATGTTTCGCGGTGATTGGTATAATACTGGTATGCAAAATTGCCGAACGTATTACGTGTATATATAGCCGTTAGTGTGGGCGTAAACCTGGCCGTATCAAATGGAATAAAGAAGTCGGGTGTGATACCGCCGCCTCCGTATACCCGGCGGCCGCCGGCTGTTTTGTAAGGAACGGTGTCGTTGATCTTTATACTGTCTTTATTTACCAGCTCTCCATGGTTTAAACGTTCCATGATATCGTCGTTGTAATCATCATGGCCCTTGCCATAAGGCTTCTGTATGCTTCTGCCGGACGGGATGTAATAACGGGCAACGGTTAAACGCAGGGCGCCCCCATTGTCGAGATCATATTGCTCCTGTACTAGGCCTTTACCGAAGGTACGGCGACCGATGATCGCACCCCGGTCCCAGTCCTGGATTGCGCCGGCCAGAATTTCACTGGCGGATGCAGAACCTTCGTCTGTAAGGATTGCCAGTGCGCCTTTCTCGAATAACCCCGGGCGTTTGGTTTTATAATCGGCCCTCGGGAAATCTTTTCCTTTCGTGTAAACGATCAGTTTATTTTCATCCAGCAATTCGTCGGCTACCCTTACGGCTGCATCCAGGTATCCGCCCGGGTTCTGGCGCAGGTCAATGATCAGTTCTTTCATGCCTTGCTGCGTCAGCTGGCGCATGGCTTTCATAAACTCATCATATGTAGTGGCAGAAAAACGGCTGATCTTAATATAACCAACAGTAGGAGCAGCCATGTAAGCTGCATCTACGCTGTATAAAGGAATCACTCCGCGCTTGATAGGAATAGTGATGGTCTTTTGCTGGCGAAGCACCTGGGTGTTTACTATAGAACCGGCAGGGCCCCGTAATAATCTCCTGATCTTTTCGGCAGTAATGCTGTTGCCGGCTACCAGGGTATCGTTCACTTTCAGGATCTTATCGCCTGTCTGGACGCCTGCTGTTTCTGAAGGCCCTCCGCTTAATACGCTTACTACATTCACCGTATCGTTGGTAATATTAAACTCTACGCCTATTCCTTCAAAATTGCCATCCATATCTTCAGTGACCCGTTGTAATTCTTCCGGGGTGATATAAATGGAGTGAGGATCCAGTTTGGAAAGCAATCCTTCTATCGCTTCCTGTTGTAATTTATCGGTATTGAGAGTATCTACATATTTTGTTTTAATGAGATCCATTACTTCCTGGAGCGGACCTCGGGAGGGTTTTGTGAAAAATACGGTGGTGCCGTTGTTGCCTGATCCGGGCATTTTATGGCCAAGGAACATTCCGAGGGCCAGCACTACCGCAAAAAGAAGTGGAAGAAAAACATTCAGTTTCCTGTTTGACATATTCAGATTATTATCCCGCTAAATTTATATGACCAATCTGTTAAGCATGTTGTGTGAGTGGTCGGCCACAGACATGTACTTTCACTCTTAAATGAAGAGGTTTGCTTTTGTGGACCCCTTTTCTTTAAATTGTGGCAAAAATAGCATAATTCATTCTTTAATTATACAATTAACCGGGTATGAGCGCTGGAATAAAGCTGGTAGCGGATAGTGGGTCTACCAAAACGGAATGGGGAGTGTTGGGAGGAGGAGAACCTCTCGTCCTTCATACACAGGGAGTTAGCCCTTATTTCCAATCTGCGGAGCAGATCAGGGCAATTTTGGAAACGGAACTGGCGCCTCAGCTACCTGCAGGAGCGGAAGTAACCGAGGTATATTTTTACGGAACAGGCCTTTCGCAACCGAAGAACCTGGAACTGGTAACCACAGCTATCAATACAGTATGGCCTGCTGCCAGGGCGGAAGTGCATCACGACCTGATGGGCGCTGCCCGCGCGCTATGCGGGAAACAGCCGGGAGTTGCCTGCATACTGGGAACAGGTTCTAATTCCTGTTATTACGATGGAACCGAGATTGTCAGGAACAACCCTGGTCTTGGTTATATTTTGGGAGATGAAGGAAGCGGAGCTTACCTGGGAAGGAAAGTACTGCAATATTATCTCTACAACAGCTTCGATTCCGACCTGCATGCACGGTTCGAATATAAGTACCATACCAACAAAGACGAAATCCTGGAAAACGTTTACCGCAAGCCGTTGGCCAACCGCTACCTGGCGCAGTATGCTGCTTTTCTTTCAGAGAACAGGGGACATTTTATGGTGGAAAATATCCTGGAAGACGGATTGAATGATTTCTTCTTTAACCATATTTACAAATACAGGGAAAGCTGGACCAGCAGTCTGCATTTCACCGGGGGCATCGCCTATTCGTTCCGGGACATCATCCAGGAACTATGTGAACTGTATGAACTGTCGTTAGGCCAGATCTTGCGCAGCCCAATAACCGGGTTGCTGGAATACCATCGTTAATCATTTTTAAGAGATAAATATGTCATTTGTAAAAGTAACGGAACAGCCATCGCATTACCGCCATCTGGAAAAGATGAGCGTTCATGAGCTGTTGGTGAACATGAATAAAGAAGATCAGACTGTTCCGTTGGCAGTAGAGAAAGCCATTCCACAGATCGAAAAACTGGTGAACGCCGTATCCGACAAGATGCTGGCAGGCGGCCGCCTTTTTTATATGGGCGCCGGAACAAGCGGGCGTTTAGGAGTGGTGGATGCTTCCGAATGTCCGCCTACTTTTGGCGTGCCCCAGGGCCTGGTGATAGGGCTGATAGCCGGCGGTGATACTGCCATCCGCCAGGCGGTTGAATTTGCGGAAGACAGTCGCACCCAGGGATGGGAAGACCTGAAGGCACATAATATTACGGATAAGGACGTAGTGATAGGTATTGCAGCCAGTGGAACTACGCCTTATGTGATTGCCGCGCTGAACGAGTGCCGCAAACACGGTATTGTTACCGGCAGCATCAGTTGCAACCCGGATACGCCCTTGTCAGCAGCTGCCGATTTCCCGGTAGAGGTAGTGGTAGGGCCTGAGTTTGTAACAGGAAGCACCCGCCTGAAAAGCGGTACCGCGCAAAAACTGGTATTGAATATGATCAGTACCTCCGTGATGATCCAGTTGGGGAGGGTAGAAGACAATAAAATGGTGAATATGCAGCTGAGCAATGAGAAGCTGGTAGACAGGGGAGTGAAGATGTTGATGGAGCAGTTGTCGCTGACGGATTATGAAGCTGCCCAGGCTTTGCTGTTAAAAGCCGGAAGCGTAAAAAAAGCGGTAGCTGATTTTGCGAAAAAGTGATTTAAACAGACCTTTGTACAGGTATGCACGATATAGAACCATATTACAATTGGCGGCATTTATACACAGCCGAGGAAGATGAATACTCGCCTTTTTACGGGCGGGAGTATAGCGAGTTTGAATATTCGAATGCGGTGTATAATTATTATATACATCCGCAGTGGGACGAATTCGGTTCGCGCAACCTGTATATGAAGATCCTGTTCACTGACTACCAGTTTAACTTCGTCATTATAGAACTGCTTGGAGAATGGAACGATACCATTGATAATGATATCGAAACCATGAAGCGGAATATTATAGACGTACTGATCGCCCAGGGCATCCGCAAATTCATTTTAATTGCTGAGAATGTGATGAATTTTCATTCATCGGATGATTGTTATTATGAAGAGTGGTGGGAAGATATCAGGGATGAAGGCGGCTGGATAGTGGCGCTGGATATGCCTGTACAAACCCGGGACGAGTTCAGGCGGGCGAAGTTGGATCACTATGTACACCTGTTGGAAGACGATAAATGGCGAACATATCAACCTTCACATTTGTATAATATGGTGGATAATATTATGCTAAAACGTCTCGAATAAATTAAATTTTCAGTAAAAAATGAAAGATATTATGTGATTGATAGTTGATTGTCAATCAATAATGTGGACGTTTTTAGTTTAATGTGTTATAAAACCTGATAAATATCATTTGGTTTTTATTTTTCCTGCTTTAAATTTGCCCGACATTTCAAATCATCTTTATTACACTGGAAGCTTAGAATTTTACTTATGAAGTGGTCACAGTTCTTTAATACCTCTATCGGTAAGAAGTTATTGGTAGGTGCTACCGGCTTGTTTCTTTGCAGTTTCGTTTTAGTGCACCTGGCAGGTAACTTACAATTGTTGCAGGACGATAAGGGGAAGGCCTTTAACGAATATGCAGCATTCATGGGCCATAACGGCCTGATTCAATTTATTGCCTGGGGGCTGAAAATTGTGATCCTGTTACACGCATTCATTGCGATACAGCTCACTTTTAGCAACAGGGCAGCCCGTCCGGTGAAATACACGGTTCATGCGGGCAACCAAACTTCTTCCTGGTTCAGCCGCCAGATGGCTATCATGGGAAGCATCCTTTTTATCTTCATCGTTATTCACCTCGCACAGTTCTGGGCCAAATTCCATTACAGTGAGATGCCGATGCAAACTTATGAAGGAGTTGCGCATCCGCTGAAAGATCTCTACACCGTTACTTACGACGCTTTCCAAAACTTATGGGTTGTAATTATTTATGTGATCTCCATGATCGCGTTATCATTTCACCTGATCCATGGTTTTAAAAGTGCTTTTCAGACTTTCGGTTTGAACCACAAGAAGTACAATGGCCTGATCAATTTCATTGGTCTGTGGATCTTTGGTATAGCCATTCCTGTTGGTTTCGCTATTATCCCGATTGTAATTTATTTCAAAACATCTCTGTAAAGTAAGAATATATGTTGGATGCAAAAATTCCTCACGGCCCGATAGAATCAAAATGGGAAGAATATAAAGGGCATTGCAAACTGGTGAACCCTGCCAATAAACGTAACCTGGAAGTTATCATTATCGGTACAGGTCTGGCTGGTGCTTCCGCCGCTGCATCTCTTGGTGAACTGGGATATAAAGTAAAAGCATTCTGCTTTCAGGATAGCCCCCGCCGTGCACACAGTATTGCTGCTCAGGGTGGTATCAATGCTGCTAAAAACTATCAAAATGACGGCGACTCCGTTTACCGTCTGTTCTACGATACTGTTAAAGGTGGTGACTACCGCGCCCGCGAAGCCAACGTTTACCGCCTGGCTTCCGTAAGCGGAAACATCATCGACCAATGCGTGGCGCAAGGTGTTCCCTTTGCCCGCGAATATGGCGGATTACTGAGCAACCGTTCTTTTGGCGGTACTCAGGTTCAACGTACTTTTTACGCTGCCGGCCAAACAGGCCAACAGCTCCTCCTGGGCGCTTACTCTGCTCTCGAACGTCAGGTAGCCCTGGGTACTGTAACTATGTATAGTCGTCACGAAATGCTCGACATCGTAAAGATCGATGGAAAAGCTCGTGGTATCATCGCCCGCAACCTCATCACCGGCGAACTGGAACGCCACTTCGGGCATGCTGTTCTCATCTGTAGCGGTGGATACGGCAACGTATTCTACCTCTCTACCAACGCAATGGGGTCTAACGTCACTGCCGCCTGGAAAGCGACCCAAAACGGCGCTTTCTTCGCTAACCCTTGCTTCACCCAGATTCACCCTACCTGTATCCCGGTTTCCGGCGATCACCAGTCTAAACTGACCCTCATGTCGGAATCCCTCCGTAACGACGGTCGTATCTGGGTGCCAAAGAAAAAAGGCGATAACCGCAAAGCCAGCGATATCCCTGAAGATGAAAGAGATTATTACCTGGAAAGAAGATACCCTGCCTTCGGTAACCTCGTACCCCGCGACGTGGCTTCCCGCGCTGCCAAAGAAAGATGCGACGCCGGTTATGGCGTAGGTACTTCCAAACAGGCAGTATACCTGGATTTTGCCGCGGCATTCGAGCGTTACGGACATATCGAAGCCGGTAAACGCCAGATGCACAACGCTTCCAAAGAAGAGATCATCAAAATGGGTAAGGAAGTAGTGGTAGAAAAATATGGTAACCTCTTCGATATGTATGCGAAGATCACAGGAGAAGACCCATATGAAACGCCAATGCGTATCTATCCTGCTGTACACTATACCATGGGCGGTCTGTGGGTTGACTATGAACTGCAAACCACCGTACCTGGCCTGTACTCCCTGGGTGAAGCCAACTTCTCTGACCACGGCGCCAACAGGTTAGGTGCTTCTGCACTGATGCAGGGACTGGCCGACGGTTACTTCGTAATCCCTTACACTTTAGGTAACTACCTGGCAGATGAGATCCGCGTTAAAGCAATTCCTACTGATCACCCGGCGTTCGTAGCCGCTGAACAGAAAGTGAAAGATACGCTGAACAGGTTGATCAACATCAAAGGAACCAAATCAGTAGATCATTTCCATAAGAAACTGGGTAAGATCATGTGGGATAAATGCGGTATGGCGCGTAACGAACAAGGTCTGAAAGAAGCAATCGAAGAGATTAAAGCCCTGAGAGCCGAATTCTATAAAGATGTTCGTATCCCTGGCGGCCTGAATGAAATGAACCCTGAACTGGAAAAAGCCGGCCGCGTTGCAGACTTCCTGGAACTGGGCGAATTGATGTGTATCGACGCCCTGAACCGTCGCGAATCCTGCGGTGGTCACTTCAGAGAAGAATCTCAGACAGAAGATGGAGAAGCAAAACGTGATGATGAGAACTTTAGCTATGTAGCAGCATGGGAATACAAAGGCCCGAGCGACTATGTACTGCATAAAGAACCGCTGGTATTCGAAGAGGTGAAACCTTCTCAACGTAGCTATAAATAAGGTAATTGATGAGTTGCTGACAACTCACCAGGTTTATAATAATCAAATAATTGTCCAGGAACTATGGAACATTATAACATGAACCTCACATTAAAAGTGTGGAGGCAAAAAAACAAAAACGATCAGGGTGGATTTGAAACAATTCAGGCTAAGAACATTTCTTCTGAAATGTCTTTCCTTGAAATGTTCGATGTGGTAAACGAAGGACTGATCAGCGAAGGAAAAGATCCGATTGCATTCGACCACGATTGCCGCGAAGGTATCTGTGGTATGTGCTCTATGCATATCAACGGCCGTGCGCACGGTCCTTGGGCTGGTACTACCACATGCCAGCTGCACATGCGCGCATTTAAAGACGGCGATACCATCACCGTTGAGCCATGGAGAGCCGGCGCTTTCCCTGTGGTGAAAGACCTGGTGGTAGACCGTTCTGCTTTTGATCGCATCATCGAAGCAGGTGGTTATATATCCGTTAACACTGGTAACGCACAGGATGCGAACAACATCCCGGTAGAAAAACATAAAGCAGATATGGCTTTCGCTGCTGCTGCCTGCATCGGTTGCGGCGCCTGCGTTGCTGCCTGCAAAAACTCTTCAGCGATGCTGTTCGTTTCTGCCAAAGTTTCCCAGCTGGCCCTCTTACCTCAGGGCGAACCTGAAAAAGAAACCCGTGTATTGAACATGGTAGCGCAAATGGATAAAGAAGGTTTTGGTAGCTGTACCAACACCGGCGCCTGCGAAGCTGAATGCCCTAAAGAGATCTCTCTTACCAACATTGCCCGCCTGAACAGGCAGTTCATTGCGGCTGGCTTCGGCTCTGAAAAATAGTCTCACGCGGAGATTTCACGCAAAGAAGCAAAGAAGCAAAGTTCGCAAAGGATTTTTTTAAGATAATTAAGAAAGCAAAGGAGTTGAAGAGTGTATTATAGCACTATCTTCAACTCCTTTGCTTTCTTATTATCCTTAATAATTTCTTATGCTTCTCTGCTTCTTTGCTTCTTTGCGTGAAACCTCCGCGTGAAATCTCCGTGCGCCCACTTTGCGGGGAGCGGATTTTTTTGTATTATGTGTGGCTATGTCACCCTTAAAACACAAATAAAATGTCTGAATCTCGCAGGAAATTCATTAAAAACATAGGCAGCACCGCCGCTTTACTGGGCATAGGCCAGCTTTCCGCGTTAGCATCTGAAAAAGAAAAATACACCATACTTCAACCCGAAAAAAAGATATCCGCTAATGACAAGATCAGGATAGCAGGAATTGGAATGGGGATCATGGGATTTGGCGATGTGGAAACAGCGCTGAAAGTACCGGGAGTGGAACTGGTAGGGGTAGCCGACCTGTACGATGGCCACTTGACAAGATGTAAAGAAGTATTTGGCTCACATATTCAAACAACCCGCGATTACAGGGAACTCCTGAAACGAAAAGATATAGACGCTGTGATCATTGCAACTCCCGATCACTGGCACGATACCATCGCTATCGACGCCATGGAGGCAGGGAAAGCAGTATACTGCGAAAAACCTATGGTACAGCAGATAGCCGAAGGGCATAAGGTGATAGAAGCCCAGAAACGTACGAAAGCTGTATTCCAGGTGGGCAGCCAGCGGGTAAGCAGCGTGGCGCTTGCAGAAGCGCGCAAACGCTACCAGGCGGGGGCAATCGGCCAGCTGAACGTCGTAGAGGCCCGGATGGACCGCCATAGCGCCCTCGGCGCCTGGCAATACTCCATCCCGCCAGATGCTTCCCCTGCCACTGTCGATTTTGACACCTTCCTGAAAGATACCGCCAAAGTACCTTTCGACCCTAAACGCTTCTTCCGCTGGAGAAATTACCAGGCATACGGTACCGGCATCCCCGGCGACCTGTTCGTTCATCTCATCACCGGTCTGCATTACATCACCGGCTCCCTGGGCCCTGAATCCATTTACGCCAGCGGCAACCTCGTACAATGGAAAGATGGCAGAGACGTACCGGATGTGGTAGTGGCCATCTTCAACTACCCTGAAACCAAAGAACACCAGGCTTTCCAGATGACCTTAAGGGTAAACTTCGCCGATGGCAGCGGCGGAGGAGAATACACCCGCCTCATAGGCAACGAAGGAGTTATAGAAATGGGCTGGAACGATTTTAAAGTGATCAAACATAAACTCCCTGAAGCGCCGGGCTACGGAGGATGGGATACTTTCCGCACTTTCCCTGCCGCACAGCAGACGCAGTTTGTAAAGAACTACGATGCAAAATATCCTGCCAATACCCGCAACGGCGAACAATACACGAACAATTTTGCTGCTCCTAAAGGATACGACGACAGGCTCGATCATTTTACAAATTTCTTCGAGTCTATGCGCACCGGCAAACCTGTAATAGAAGATGCCGTATTTGGCCTCAGGGCTGCCGGTCCGGCGCTCCTGGCCAACGAAAGCTACTTCAGTAAAAAGATCATGCACTGGGACCCGGTAAAGATGCAAGTCATCTAACTTTAGTATACTTATTTAAAACTATCTCATATGCCTAAGAACTTCCAGGGTAATTTTTTGTTGCTTATGGGAACGATTGCGTTATTATCATGTAACGAAAAGAAGAAAGGAATGAACTCAGCGCAAGATATTCAGCCGCCTGTGGCTGAAAAGATCCCCAAAGAACTGACAATCCACGGCGATAAGCGGATTGACAACTATTACTGGCTGAACGATCCCGAAAATCCAAAGGTGATCGATTATCTCAAAGCTGAAAACGCCTACCTCGACACCATTATGGCGCCGGAGAAGAAACTGCGTTCAAAGCTGTTCGAAGAGATGAAAGCACGTATCAAGGAAACAGATCAGTCTGTTCCCTACCTCAAAAACGGTTACTACTATTACTCCCGTTACGAAGCAGGAAAAGAATATCCTATTTTCTGCCGTAAAAAGGGAAGCCTGGAAGCCGCCGAACAGGTGATCCTGAATGTCAACGAACTGGCTGCAGGACACGCCTACTGCCACGTTGCCGGCATTAACGTAAGTCCCGACGCCAAACTGCTGGCTTACGCCATCGATACGGTTAGCCGTCGCCGTTATACCATCAAGGTTAAGAACCTGGAAACGAACGAACTGCTTCCGGACAACATCCCGGATGCTACGCCGGCCAGCGCCTGGGCTGCCGATAATAAAACATTGTTCTACACGAAGAAGGATACAGTTACCTTAAGGTCTTGTAAAGTACTGCGTCATCAATTAGGCGACAGCAACGATAAAGAGATCTATAACGAAACAGATGAAACGTATGACGTAAGCGTCCGTAAAACAAAGTCAGGACAATATATCGTCATCGAAAGTGAAAGCACGCTTTCGTCTGAAAGCCGCATCGTGGATGCCAATAAACCCACCGAAGCCTTCAGGATATTCCAGCCAAGAACGAAGGATATGCTCTATTCCATCGAACACCGCGATGATAAGTTCTATATCGTAACCAACTGGGATGCGCTCAATTTTCGCCTGATGCAAACGCCTCTTGCACAAACAAGCCGGCAGAACTGGAAAGAACTGATACCTAATCGCAGTGACGTGTTGCTGCAGGGAATGGAGATCTTCAAAGATTTCATGGTACTGGCAGAACGGAAAGACGGACTTACCCGGCTAAGGGTCATAGACGAAAAGAAACACCAGGAAAAATTCATTCCTTTCTCTGAAACTACGTATACCGTTTCTATAGGAACTAACCGGGAAATGGACAGCAAAGAGCTGCGATACAACTATACTTCTTTAATTACCCCCAGTTCTGTGTACGACTACAACATGGAAACCGGTAATTCCGAATTAAAGCGGCAGGAGGAAGTATTGGGAGGTTATGATCCGAAAGACTATGCCACAGAGCGTTTGTTTGCTACAGCCAGCGATGGCACCAAGATCCCTATCTCAATTGTTTATAAGAAAACATTTGAAAAGAACGGGAAAAACCCGCTTTTGCTTTATGGATATGGCTCTTATGGTTACAGCATGGACGTGGAATTCGATTCGGATTTAGTTAGTTTGCTCGATAGGGGATTTGCCTACGCCATAGCGCATATCAGGGGAGGCCAGGAAATGGGCCGCCAATGGTATGAAGACGGGAAATTATTCAAGAAGAAGAATACCTTCACCGATTTTATTGCCTGTGCAGAATACCTTGTTCAGCAACATTATACAGATACCTCGCACCTGTATGCGATGGGAGGCAGCGCCGGCGGCTTGCTGATGGGCGCTGTAGTAAATATGAAGCCTAACCTCTTCCATGGCGTGATAGCCCAGGTACCGTTCGTAGACGTGGTAACTACCATGCTTGACGAGAGCATCCCGTTAACGACCGGCGAATTCGACGAATGGGGTAATCCAAAGAATAAGGATTCATATGATTACATGAAATCCTATTCGCCTTACGACAATGTGCAACGTGTTAATTATCCGAACATGCTGGTGACAACCGGTTTGCACGATTCGCAGGTACAATACTATGAACCTGCCAAGTGGGTAGCTAAATTAAGAGAGATGAAAACCGACCATAACCTGCTGTTGCTGCATACCAATATGGAGGCAGGCCATGGCGGGGCCAGCGGAAGGTACAAGGCCCTTGAAGAAGTGGCACTGGAATATTCATTCTTGCTGAAGCTGGAAGGAAAATAGGATCTATATAAAGAAAGCCTCCCCCTGTCAAACAGCGGGAGGCTTTTTTGTGCCCGATGCGTACGGGGCTTATCTCGTTTGCATTTTCCTGCTCTGAACACTTTTACCATAAAATATCTCGGCCATCTTGTCAAAGATCGCCGGATCATCTGTGGTAAAGAACTGTTGTTGCTTATGTTTGCTCAACCTGGTTTCCATTTCCGGGTGTCTCCGGAGATAGTCTTTCAGGCTATGCGCAACGATCTTGCCTTGTGAAAGTACGGTAATGCCCCCGGGCAGGTATTGTTTGATCTTTTTCATCAGCAGCGGGTAATGGGTGCAGCCCAGTACCAGGGTGTCGATGTTTTCTGCTTTTGAAAGGATCTTATCGATATATTCTTTTACAAAATAATCAGCCCCTTCGCTTTCATGTTCATTGTTTTCTATCAGCGGCACCCACATTGGGCAGGCCAGCTGGTGAACATTTACCTGGGGAAAGAACTTATGGATCTCCAGCGGGTACGACTCCGATGATACGGTACCGTTAGTGGCCAGTATCCCGATCTCACCGGTTTCTGTAATGGTGCCAACCATTTCGGAAGTAGGCCTGATAACGCCGAGCACCCTGTTGTCGGGGGCGATGTTGGGCAGGTCTTTCTGCTGGATGGTACGCAAAGCTTTGGCAGATGCGGTGTTGCAGGCCAGGATCACCAGCGGGCAGCCCATTCCGAAGAGTTTCTCCACGCATTCCAGCGTATAGGCATGAATGGTATCGAAACCCCGGTTGCCATAAGGCGCACGGGCATTGTCGCCAAGGTATATATAATCGTATTGCGGCAGCTCAGCGACTATTTCTTTTAACACGGTTAAGCCACCGTAGCCGGAATCGAAAACGCCTATAGGTCCCATTATTCGTTCTCTTTTTGCATTAAGCCGGAGCCGGTAAGATCGTAGATCCGCTGGATTTCGTGCAATACCCCTTCAAAGTCGATCTGCAGATCTTTCAGCATACCGTTCTTCAGGTCATATACCCAGCCATGGACAGTAGGATATCCTTTTGCAACGTAAGACTTCTGAACAGCAGCGGTTTTGATCACATTGATACATTGCTCCTGTACGTTCAGTTCTACCAGCCTGTTATATCTTTCGTGTTCATCTTTGATTGCGTTCAGTTCATCCATGTGCAAGCGGTAAACGTCGCGGATATTTCTTAACCATGGGTTAAGGATACCCAGGTCTTTCGCCTGCATGGCAGCTTTCACGCCTCCGCAGTTATAGTGGCCGCAAACAATGATGTGTTTTACTTCCAGGTGAACAACAGCATAATTGATCACTGACATAACGTTGAGGTCGGTATTCGGAACAAGGTTGGCAATGTTGCGATGCACAAATACTTCCCCGGCTTCAAGACCCATAATCTCGTTGGTCGGAACACGGCTGTCGCTGCACCCGATATACAGATAAGCGGGTGATTGAGTGTCCGCCATTTTTTCGAAAAACTCTGCGTCGGTACGTGTTTTGGCGGCAACCCATTGCCTGTTGTTCTCAAATATCTGGTTATAAGCAGTCATTGTGGTTAGATTGATTTAGTGCGCTAAAGATACATACGAAATGACTTATAATTTTGATGTAATCGCTGGTTGAAGATTTCGGCGGAGATTTATTTTATTGGGACGCGGATTTCCGCAATGGGGCAGGGCAGGGGTTATGCATATAATAGTCAATATATAAATTTATTGTTCTAAGGGCCTTACAGCCTTGTTATCTCTTCGTTTCGCAGCTTGGAAAGCCAATACAAAATCAGTACCTTTGCAGCTTCAAAATTTACACAGTAAGCATGATCAGTGTTAAAAACGTAACGCTCTCTTTTGGAAAGAGAGTATTGTTTGACGAAGTAAACCTCAATTTCACCAAGGGAAACTGTTATGGTGTGATTGGGGCTAATGGAGCGGGAAAGTCGACTTTCCTGAAGATATTATCCGGCGAAATCGAGCCCAACAAAGGGACAGTTGAGATCACGCCGGGCGAGCGTATGAGCGTGCTGAAGCAGAACCACTTTGAATTTGATGAAGTTACGGTATTGAATGCCGTACTGATGGGTAATAAAAAACTTTGGGAAATTGCCAAAGAAAGAGATGCTATCTACGCAAAAGAGGATTTTACCGAAGAGGATGGCATCCGCGCTGGCGAACTGGAAGGCGAATACGGCGAAATGGGTGGTTACACTGCTGAAAGCGATGCCGGCGTACTGCTGGGCGATCTCGGCGTTAAAGAAGAGTTGCACAATGTATTGATGAAAGACATTGCAGGTAGCATGAAAGTGCGTGTTTTGCTGGCGCAGGCTTTATTCGGAAACCCGGATATCCTGCTGCTGGACGAGCCGACGAACGACCTCGATGTTGAAACTATCGGCTGGCTGGAAAACTTCCTGGCCGACTATGAAAATATCGTGATCGTTGTATCCCACGACCGTCACTTCTTGGATGCCGTTTGTACGCACGTTGCCGATGTAGACCGCGCCAAGATCCAGATCTTCTCCGGTAACTATTCCTTCTGGTACGAGTCTTCTCAACTGATGGCCCGCCAGATCGCGGATAAGAACAAGAAGATGGAAGAGAAACGTAAAGACCTCCTCGACTTCATTGCCCGCTTTAGCGCCAACGCTTCCAAAAGTAAACAGGCTACTTCCCGTAAGAAAGCCCTTGAGAAACTGGTGATTGAAGATATCCAACCTTCCAACCGTAAATATCCTGGTATCATTTTCAAACAACAACGTGAAGTTGGTAACCAGATATTGAATGTGGAGAAACTGGAAAAATCAGTGGACGGACGCAAGTTGTTCACCGACGTTACTTTTTCTGTGAATAAAGGCGATAAGATCGCGTTCCTCTCTAAAGATCACCTGGCTTTAACCACTTTCTTTGAAGTGATCAACAACGAAGCACAGGCCGACGGCGGCAAGTATGAATGGGGTACTACCGTAACCAGCGCATACCTGCCAAACGATAATGCCGCTTACTTTACAGACAAGAACCTGAACCTGATGGATTGGCTGCGCCAGTACGTTCCGCCTCACGTAACCGATGTGGATGAGCCGTTCCTGCGTGGATTCCTGGGTAAGATGCTGTTCGGCGGAGATGAGATCATGAAGAAAACATCTGTGCTGAGCGGAGGAGAAAAAGTACGTTGCATGATCAGCCGCATGATGTTGCAGGATCCGAATGTACTGATCCTCGATGAGCCTACCAACCACCTCGACCTGGAATCTATCCAGGCTTTCAACGAAAGCATGATCAATTATAAAGGTATCGTATTGTTCACTACACATGACCATACCTTCATGCAGTCGGTTGCTAACCGGATCATCGAACTGACGCCTAAAGGAATTATCGACAGGATGATGACCTTCGATGAGTACCTGGCCGACGACAGGGTAAAAGCATTGAGAGAAGAAATGTATAACACAGGAGTACCTGCATAAGCAGGCTAACGTATAAAAGCAAGAGGGTGTATCGGTTTCCGGTACACCCTCTTTGCTTTATAATAAGGTAACGATAACAGTAAGATAATTACAGGTATTCTTCTATAACCTTTAATTTGTTTTTATCCAATGGCTTGGTGATGTATGCCATCAGTTCTGGTGTATGTTGTACTTTTTGCATATCACGAACATCCACAGAGGACGAACACATTATAATAGGGATTGTGTTTTTCAAAGTACTCTTAAGTCCCCTGTACGCTTCAATAAAGTCCCACCCATTCATTCTTTGCATATTCATATCAAGGATGATCAATGCGGGCAGTTGAGATTGAGGACCGCTGGACAGTTTTTCCAGTGCCTCTTCAGCACACAGGAAAGAGGTAACCGTTAGTTGGTCGCTTTGCTGCCTTAGCATCTTTGTGATAATGAAATGAAAAATTTCATCGTCATCAACGACGTACACAATTTTGTTCATGTCTTCCATGCTTCAGTTTTAGTTGGGCTTCATATCTGATCCTTAATAGCGGGAGAGCACCAGGAACAGGACTATAGAAGTAAAATCGCGCGTCGTTAATCCGCTTTGTTGCAAAAGAAGAATAATTCACTCACAGGGGTAGTGCATTACACTGTCTTCGTTCACGGGTTAATAATGGCAAATCGACTTTGTTGTCACATTCTAGTTCTAGTCTGGTATTGATCTGGGTACACTGTTTGGCCTCCGGCTATCATTGTGGTAGCAAAGAACGTTAATTTAATTTTATTTTTATATATATATTTTTATCAATAACTAATCGTTAACAAATTTTAACCGCTAAAAAACTATCAAGAAAAGTTCCGCACCGGGATTTCACGCAAAGGGGTTTCACGCAAAGACGCAAAGGAGCAAAGAAGCATAAGATTTTTTTTAAGGAAAATAAGAAAGCAAAGGAAGCGAAGAATGTTTTATAACATAATCTTCGCTTCCTTTGCTTTCTTATTTTCCTTAAAAAAAATCTTATGCTTCTTTGCTCCTTTGCGTCTTTGCGTGAAACCCCTTTGCGTGAAATCTAGAACAAACCGCCTTTTCTCAAGGTTACTTTACCCTCGCCGATTTTGTAACCGTTGTGGTAGATTTCGACAGCGTAGTCGCCTGGTTTGAAATCGGAATTCTGTTTCCAGTCCATAGTGACAGGTAATTTCTGACCGGTAACATAAGAAACAGTTTTCTTAGCGGTATATAATTTCTCGGTACCGTCTTCCAGTGTGAAACGTCCGGAGCCTAAAGCTTCCACTGCTAAAGGAGAACCGTCAGGAGCAGTGATCGCCACATAAATTTCTTTATCACCGGTTGGAGCAACCCTGTTATCATCCAGGTCAAAAGTTACTCTCATCATATCGGCGCGTTTGGCTTTGGTAGTTTCCACTTCTTTACCATTGCCTTTAACCCTGATTGGTTGCAGGTGGATATTGGAAGCATGCAATACAGAAGCCAGGTCCACTTTCTTATTCAGACTGTCTTTCACTACGGATACAGAATCGCGTTCTTTTCTTGCAATATCCCTTTCTCCGGCCAGCACGATCTTTTCACCTTCCAGTCGCTCAATGGTTTGCTGGTAACCCTCAATGTTGGATTTCAATTGTTCTATCAACCTGCGGGCTTCAGCCAGTTGGGCCTGGGTCGCATTTTTGTTACTGAGGATGCTGGAAATCCTGGCTTTCATGTCCTGGATCTCTTTATCCTTTGTTTTAACCAGGCTATCCATACGGCTGTTCTGTGAAACCAGGTCATCCAACCGCGCAGTAGCTGCGTTATACTCTTGTTGTAAATTATCCCTTGACGATGCGATAGAATCTATTTGAACGTTCTTTTGTGTGATTTGTTCGCTGGATTTATTTTTGTCGTATAACATATATATCCAGGTACCTGCAAGCGCTGCAATCAAAATACCGTAAATTAGCCCATTGCGGCTCTTAGGTTTTTCTGGTCCGGGAGATCCCGGTGCAGGTGTGTTAAAAGTGTTCTCCGTCATAGTTGTGAGTTTTATGTTTAGTTGTTATATGGTTAAAAATCGTTATTCAAAAGTACTTATAATATTCCTATTTTATAATAGTATAAAATCGTTACTCAATCGTGCTTCCTAATATTGCGTTAGATCAATTATTGTTGCTTGACATAGAGACAACTCCGGCTGCACCAACAATAGAGCATTTATCAGAAGACATGCAGCAGCTCTGGCGTGACAAAAACGCAAAAACTGCGCCAGTTTCGGGAAGCGAAGAAATAGCGTGGTTTGACAGGGCCGGCATCTATGCGGAGTTCGGGAAAATCGTTTGTATATCAGTCGGTTTTTTCAGCATCGAAGATAACCGCTATCAACTCCGGTTAAAATCGTTCCATGGAGATGATGAAAAAGCATTGCTTGCCGACTTTTTGGATCTCATATCCAGGTTCCATAACAAGCATCCCCGTTTCCAGTTTGCCGGGCATAACATAAAAGAGTTTGATATTCCTTTTATTTGCAGGCGTTCTGTTATTCATCATTTATCTTTGCCCCAGCCACTGCAACTGCATGGCTTTAAACCCTGGGAGGTGCCTATGCTGGATACGCTGCATCTCTGGAGGTTTGGAGACAACAGGTATTATATCTCCCTGAAACTGCTGACAGCTATCATGGGCATAGCCACGCCAAAGGATGATATAGACGGCAGTATGGTAGGAAAGGTATATTGGGAAGAAAAAGACCTGCAACGCATCGTCACCTATTGTCAGAAAGATGTGATCGCAGTTGCGCAACTGCTGCTCAAATTCAAGCAGTTACCTGTTTTACAACCCGAAGATATCGTTATCGTTAAATAAGCTACATGGAGTATCAAGATATTATTAAAGACTGGAAGCAACAGAAATTCAAGTCGTTATACTGGCTGGAAGGAGAAGAGGATTTCTTCATAGACCAGGTGACCGCCTACGCGGAACACCAACTGTTGCCCGAAGCGGAAAGAGGATTTAACCTGACAGTCCTGTACGGGAAAGATACCGACTGGTCTACTGTTGTCAATGCCTGCAGGAGATATCCCATGTTTGCTGAAAGACAGGTAGTTATCCTGAAAGAAGCGCAGGCAATGAAAGACCTGCTTAAACTGGAAGCCTATATAGATAACCCCCTGTCTTCTACCATATTTGTAGTAGCCCATAAACAGGGCAAGATCGACGGGCGAAGCAAACTGGCTAAACTGATCAAAGAAAAAGGGGTACTGCTGTCTACCAAAAAACTTTACGACAACCAGTTGCCTGCCTGGGTAGAAGCCTACGTAAGCGGCCAGGGACTCGCTATTTCACAGAAAGCAGCCATCCTCCTGGTAGATCATATCGGCAACGACCTTTCCCGCATTGCCAATGAAATCGATAAGCTCCTGGTTAACCTCCCGGCCCAGAAGAAGATCGACGAAGGCGATATAGAGAAATATGTGGGTATCAGTAAAGAATACAACGTGTTCGAACTGCAAAATGCTTTAGGCCAGAAAGATACTTCCAAAGTCTATCGCATTATCGCCTACTTTGCCGCTAATCCCAAAGCAGCGCCTATCCAGATGACACTGCCTGCCCTTTATAACTTCTTCGCAAAAGTGAACCTGATCTTCAGCGTTAAAGGAAACGAAAAAGAAGTGGCCAGCACGTTGGGCGTACACCCGTTTTTTGTGAAGGATTATATGAATGCCGCCCGCCAGTACGGCCCCGAGGGTACCGAAAAAGCTGTGCTGCTCCTGCATCAATACAACCTGCGGAGTATAGGCGTAAACGATAGCGGGGTAGAAGATGGTGAGCTGCTGAAAGAACTGATGTATAAGATCATGAACTAAAACAAATATTTACCCCACCTCAAAAACTTGTCCTATGCAGTCTGCTGCCGTAAGGGTAACCTTTGCCGTTACCTGTTTTTTACTGACCGCAGTTTCATTTATTTTTTTACTGGCCAGCATCTTTGTTACCATCCAGGCTGCCTTACCTTTATTTCTTTTATCATCTTCACACCTGGTATATCAACTTATCGGCGGCCTATTTTTGCTGATCATCTTATCTGTAAGCTGCGTAGGCTTTTGTAAGATCGGGATCAGGTTGCTGCATACCAGGATCAGGAGCCTGCAGCCTCCAAATGCAAAGAACGGGTTCCTGAAATTGTTTTGTTCTATCCTGCTCGTAATAGTAGGGTTGCTATTCATCCTTATCGGTATTGGGTTGTCTTATGCAGTATGGTTGGAATTAGGCAACTCTATCGCCTCGTTTACTTTAGTAGTTCTGGCAGGGCTTTTCCTGGTGAGTGTGGGAGTAGTGATCGTCAGATGGGGGAATAATGTAAAGAAAAGCGCATTTAAGAAGGAGGAGATAGAATTATTGGGAAAGAAGATATGAATCATGTTTCGTTTTCGTGAAACGAAAAATCCCTATCCCAAAATCTCCCTCGCCTTCGCCGAATCCAGATCCATCTGCGCTACCAGCTCTTCTATCTTTTCAAACTTCCTGTTAGGCCGGATGTAGTCAACAAATGAAACGGTTACCTGCTGGTCGTAAATATCTTGGTTGAAATCGAAGATATGCACTTCAAGCCGGAGGTCTGTGCCATTAAAAGTAGGTCGGTTGCCTATGCTCATTACGGCTGGCAAAGGCGCCTGGCCATTTATGGAAGCCCGCACCGCATATATTCCTTCTGCCGGGATCAGTTTGCGGCTGTCTGCCAGTTGGAGGTTGGCAGTAGGGTAACCCAATTGCCTTCCCATTTTGTCGCCATGGCAAACAGTACCTGTCAGGAAATAGGTATACCCCAGCAGCTCATTGGCCAGTTGTACGGCTCCTTCGTTCAGGCTGTTGCGTATCTTGGTGGAGCTGACCGTCAGGTCGTGTACTACCTGTTTAGGTATTTCTATCAGCTGGAAGCCATATTGCTGCTGTTCTGCTTCCAGCAGTTCCAACCCGCCTTCCCGGTTATGGCCAAACCTGTGGTCGTAGCCAATAATGATGGTATGAGGACGGAAACGTTGGATCAGGAAGTCTTCCAGGTAGCTGATGGCCGACATTTCAGAAAATGCCTTGGTAAATGGAACTACTACCAGGTGGTCTATTCCTTCTTTCTCCAGCAAAGCTATCTTTTCGGGAAGCGTTGTCAGTAATCGCAGGGTATTGGACTGGGGTTGCAGCACCTCCCTCGGGTGAGGGTCGAAAGTGATGATCACGGTTTCCCCATGGCATTCTTTCGCCGCCTGTTGCAACTGCTCTATAATAAACCGATGGCCAGCATGTACTCCGTCGAAAGTACCAATAGTAATAATGGCATTACGAAATTCCGGTAATTGATCTAAATCCCTGTGAACCTGCATATAATTCAATAACTAACAAAAACGCCGTGCAAATCTAACCAATCTGCACGGAATCTGTTACTTTTGCAGCCTGAAGACAGAGGAATTCAGTTATTTTTTATTTACATATTTATATTTCATTCCCAGTGGATAATAATATTTACGCCAAACGCGGGGTTTCTGCAGGTAAAGAAGATGTGCATAACGCCATTAAGAACATTGATAAAGGGCTTTTCCCTAAAGCATTCTGTAAGATCGTACCGGATATTTTAGGGGGCGACGAACAATGGTGCAACATCATGCACGCCGATGGCGCCGGTACCAAGTCTTCTCTTGCCTATGTTTACTGGAAAGAAACCGGGGATCTGAGCGTTTGGAAAGGTATTGCACAGGATGCGATCATTATGAATATGGACGACCTGCTTTGTGTAGGCGCTACCGATAATATCCTGCTCTCTTCTACCATTGGCCGCAACAAGCAACTGGTGCCGGGAGAAGTAATTGCCGCCATCATCAATGGCACGGAAGAGATCCTGGCCGAACTGCGCAGCCATGGTATCAGTATTTACTCTACAGGCGGTGAAACCGCCGATGTAGGCGACCTGGTTAGGACCATCATCGTCGATTCTACCGTTACCTGCCGTATGAAAAGGGAAGACGTGATCTCCAACGACCGTATCCAGGCGGGGGATGTAGTGGTAGGATTGGCTTCCTATGGCCAGTCGACCTACGAAAATGCCTATAATGGCGGTATGGGCAGCAACGGGCTTACCAGCGCAAGGCACGATGTTTTCAGTAAATCAATTGCAGAAAAATACGCTGAAAGCTACGATCCCAACATCCCGTATGAACTGGTGTTCAGCGGCAAAAAAGCATTGACAGATAAAATAGACATTCCCGGCTTTGGCGCTGTAGATGCGGGTAAACTGGTTTTATCCCCAACCCGTACCTATGCCCCGGTGATCAAGAAGGTGTTGGAGCAATTCCGTCCGCAGATCCATGGGCTCGTGCACTGCAGCGGGGGCGCTCAAACCAAGGTATTGCACTTCATTGAGAAGCTGCACGTGATCAAAGATAACCTGTTCCCTATCCCGCCGTTGTTTGAACTGATCCAGGAACAGTCGGGCACTCCCTGGAAAGAAATGTACCAGGTATTTAACATGGGCCACAGGATGGAGATCTATGTGCCGGCAGCTATTGCGGATGATATTATCCGGATCTCCAAAAGCTTTAATATCGATGCCCAGGTCGTTGGCCGGGTAGAAGCAGCCGAAGAAAAACAGGTAACTGTAAAATCGCCGGCGGGAGTGTTTGAGTACAAATAAAAGTTACACGAGGCGTATAAAATAATAAAGGAGGGAGAACCCTCCTTTTTCTTTTCCATATTGCTTATAATTAAATTCTTTTCTGTTGTTACTCCTGGAGAGTAAAGCGGATCGGCAGGTTGAACACTACATCCACTGCCTGTTTGTTATGATACCCGGGAATCCATTTGGGCATCAGTTTTACAACCCTTATCGCTTCTTCTTCCAGGCCGTTGCCATGCGGTTTTCCAACTGTTTTTATGTCGTATACAACGCCGTCTTTTGAAACCGTAAACTGCAGGAATACGGTGCCGAAGGTGCCGGCTTCCTGCGCTGCTTTTGGATAACGGATGTTTTTATTGAGGAATACAGCCAGGCTTTCTTCGCCGCCGGGGAACTCAGGAGGCGTTTCAACAAATGTGAATATTTGGGAAGGTGCAAATATTATGGGAAGCTTCATTTTTGTGGCAACCGGCTGGCCTTTCAGCTTAGCGGGGGTCCAGGACGGCATGGCCCCAACGGCCCGTAATGCTTCCTGGCCCATACCATAACCGGGATCATTTCCTACGATTCTGGGGTTGCTGATCTTCCCGTCTTTTTCCACCACAAATTCGATGTTCACAACGCCTTTCATGTCTTTGTCTTTAGCCGCCTGGGGATAATTGATCTCTTTTTTCAGGTAATCGGCCAGGGCAGACTGGCCTCCTTTAAAGACAGGCAGTTCATCTACCTGTTCCTGGACGCTGGCAGGACTAATGGCATCGCGGGTCTTGTCTTTCGACTCGCATGCCAAGATGAAAAAGATAGTAGCGGTCAGCGGTAACACCAGTACCCTGCGCAGATAACTGAAACGGGAATGTTGCAATTTAGTGAGCATAAGAAGTCTGCGTTTAATTGGAGAATGAAAAAAACTGTTCACAATGTTGAATTGCTTCGAGTTAAAAGTCATCTGCAATATGGTTTGTGCGTAGCTGGCGACCTCTTTACCGGCAGCTTTTTTATCGGCCAGGAACTCATGTACCAGGGCCAGTTCTCTTTTGATGAGGTGGAAGAAGGGATTGAACCAAAGGAGGGAGGTGATAAATTCCATGAAAAGCTTATCTGTACTGTGCTTTTCTTCTATATGTACCAGTTCATGACGCAGGATCTGTTGTCCTTCCTGGCTTTCGGGCGAAGTTTGCTGATCCCAGAAGATATATTTAAAGAAGGAGAAAGGGGTATTGATCTGCTGGTTTTTTACCAGGTGATAAGGGGGGATATCTATAACAGTACTGCGTTTGATCAGTTGTTTCAATTGCAGTACGGTAAGCAGCAACCTGGCGATCAGCGCCAGGGATACGCCTATGCCCAGCAACATGAATATCTCAGGATACCCGGCGCCCGTGGCGGAAGGAGCGGGATTGGTGCTGGATACGCTGAAAGCGGCATTGGCGTTATAGGAAAAGAGCGCTGTGCTTTCACTCTCGTAAAAAGGTATTTTGATAAATGGAATGATCAGTGAAAAAAGCGTGATAAGCACCAGGTAATACCTGTTCCATTGGTGGAATTTATTATTTCTGAGCGCCAGGTGGTAGTAGCCGTAGAGCACTGCAGAACAGGCTATCATTTTTACGAGGTAAAGTGAAAGCGTATTCATAAACTACTTTTTTTCGTTGTCCTTGATTTTTTTGATCAGTTCTTCCAGTTCGGAGATGCTGACTTCCTTTTCTTTGACGAAAAAAGATACGAGGTTGCTGAAAGAGCCGTGGAAATACCCGTTTACAAGGGTGTTCACTGTTTTCCGGCTGTAATCGTCCTTCGAGATAAGGGGGAAGTACTGATGCGATTTGCCGTAGGCTTTGAAATCGACAAACCCTTTTTCAACAAGTATCTTTATAAGCGTAGATACGGTATTGTAATGAGGTTTGGGTTCGGGCAGCACTTCTATCAGGTCTTTAACAAAAGCCGGCCCTGTTTCCCAGAGGGCTTGCATGATCTGTTCTTCTGCTTTTGTAAGTTGTTTCATAAAATTATCGGTTGCTGAAATAAAAGTATAACTAAATTATTAGTTTAACAACTATTTTTTTAGTTGATTAAAAATCAGGGCCAGATGAGATTATCGCAATGAGTTATATCTTAAATAGTTATTTTTGTTCGCAACAGATTGTAAAAAAGAAAGGAAATGACGCCTGAACAACCTATTATCCAATTAACTAACGCCAGTATATACCAGGGGCATAGCCTGATCTTATCGGATGTGAATATCACGGTGAACAAGGGAGAGTTTGTGTACCTGATAGGCAAGACTGGTACGGGTAAATCCAGTTTGTTAAAGACTTTATATGGAGATTTGCCTTTAACGGAAGGTACAGGCCAGGTAGTGGGATTTGATCTGAAGAAGATGGATTGGAAGAAAGTGCCTTATTTACGCCGGAATTTAGGCGTGGTGTTCCAGGATTTCCAGTTGCTGACCGACCGTAATGTACATGATAACTTAAAGTTTGCTTTACGTGCTACAGGCTGGCAGGATCAGAAAGAGATAGAGAACAAGATAGCGGATGTGCTGGAGAAGGTAGGGTTGGGTACCAAAGGTTTCAAGATGCCTTATGAATTATCGGGAGGGGAGCAGCAGCGTGTGGATATTGCGCGGGCTATGTTGAATTCTCCGCGCCTGATCCTGGCTGATGAACCTACGGGAAATTTAGATCCTGAGACTTCTGACGGTATTATGCAGTTGTTGTTCAGGATATGCAGAGAGGGCACAGCCATTGTGATGGCAACTCACGATTATATAGTATTGCAAAAATTCCCTTCCAGGGTGCTGCGTACGGAAAACGGGCATGTTACGGATAATGCGGCGTTAAACTTCTCTTCGTAAGATTTGCCAAAATAGGAGTTTATGTATAAAAATTAATAGCTATCTATTATTCTTAGCTGTTAATTGGTAATTCCTGTTTTTTAAATTACCTTTGCACCTGGAAAAATAGCGACAAAAAAACATTATTATTACTTATTATTATTAAAGATGTCTTACTTAACTGTTGAAAAGAAAGCCAATATTTTTAAGGAATTTGGTGGAAGCGAAAAAAATACCGGCTCTGTAGAAGCACAAATCGCGCTGCTGACTGAGCGTATCAACAGCATTTCCGATCACCTGAAATCAAACAAAAAAGATTTTTCTACCCACCGTGGTCTAATGAAAATGGTTGGTCAGAGAAAGCGCTTGCTTGCTTACTTATCTAGAACTAACCTCACAGGCTATCGTGCTCTTATTGAGAAGTTAGGTATCAGGAAATAACCACGACTTAATTATAGCGCTATTCCCAACTTATATGGTTGGGAATAGTTTTTTTGTATGTATACCTTTTATTTATTCTTCTCCGTCTTAGAAGGATGTTATTTTTAATCCTCACTTTATTATGAATCTGACACCTATTTCAGTGAAATTCGATATAGGAGACGGTCGTATGGTGACTATCGAAACCGGAAAGTTAGCCCGCCAGGCTGACGGTGCGGTTACGGTACGTTTAGGGAATGCTGTTTTGTTAGCTACCGTTGTAGCCGCAAAGGAACCCAAACCCGGCCAGTCTTTCTTCCCTCTCACCGTAGATTATCAAGAAAAATTTGCTGCTGCCGGCCGTATCCCAGGTTCTTTCTTCAAACGCGAAGGCAGGTTATCCGATTACGAGGTACTGATTTCACGATTGATCGACCGCGCGTTACGCCCCCTGTTCCCCGATAATTATTTATGCGAAGTACAGGTACTGGTTACCCTCATTTCTTCCGACGCGGAAGTAATGCCGGATGCCCTGGCCTGCCTGGCTGCCTCTGCAGCCCTGGCCGTTTCTGACGTGCCTATCCAGGAGATCATCTCAGAAGTACGTGTTGCCCGCATCGGCGGTAAATATGTAATCAATCCTAACCGTTCCGACCTGGCAAATGCAGATATGGACTTCATCGTTGGTGCTACTGAAAAGAACATCATGATGGTGGAAGGTGAAAGTAAAGAATGCCAGGAAGAAGACCTGATCACCGCTATCGAAACAGCTCACGCTGCGATCCGCGTTCAGGTGAAAGCACAGGAAGAACTTCGCGCACTGAAAGGCGTAACAGGAAAACGCGATTATGCGCTTCCTTATCAAAACGAAGAACTGAAAGCTAAAGTAATAGCTTTCGCTAAAGATAAAATCTACCAGGTAGCAAAATCTGCTTTATCCAAACACGACAGAAGCGACGCTTTCGCTAAAATCGGTGAAGAGCTGAAAGAATCACTCGGTGAATTACCGGAAGAAGATCAGCCGCTGTTAAAGGAATACCTGCACGATCTTGAAAAAGAAGTGATCCGTAACATGATCCTCGACGAATCTGTCCGCCTGGATGGAAGAGACCTGGTAACTGTTCGTCCTTTAGCCATGGAAACAGACATTTTACCATCTCCGCATGGTTCTGCCCTGTTCACCCGTGGCGAAACCCAGTCTTTAACCACCGTTACACTGGGTACGCCCGAAGATGAACTGCTGATAGAAAGCGCTGCTACATCTAACTACAGCAAATTCATCCTCCACTACAATTTCCCTCCGTTCTCAACAGGTGAAGTGAAAATGATGAGAGGCCCCGGCCGTCGTGAAGTTGGTCACGGTAACCTCGCTATGCGCTCCCTCAAACAAATGATGCCTGGTTCAGATTATCCATACACCGTAAGGGTTGTATCCGATATCCTGGAATCTAACGGTTCTTCTTCCATGGCTACTGTTTGCGCCGGTTCACTGGCATTGATGGACGCAGGCGTACCTATTCCAAAACACGTTTCCGGTGTGGCTATGGGTCTGATCTCCCGCGCTTCTGATGGCAAATGGGCTGTATTGACCGATATCCTGGGCGATGAAGATCACCTCGGCGACATGGACTTTAAAGTAACCGGAACCCGCGACGGCGTTTGCGGTATCCAGATGGATATTAAGGTTGATGGCTTGAGCATGGATGTAATGCGCGCCGCTTTAGCACAAGCTAAAGAAGGTCGTTTACATATCATCAACGCCATGTACGAAGCAGTTCCTGCTGCCCGCCCTGAACCTAAACCACATGCTCCTCGCATGGAGAAACTGATCATCGACCGCGAATTCATCGGTGCAGTGATCGGACCTGGTGGTAAGATCATCCAGGAAATTCAACGCGAAACCGGTACAACCATCAACATCGAAGAAGTTGGTGAAACCGGTGAAGTAAGCATCTTCTCTGCTCAGAAAGAAGGCCTCGAAAAAGCCCTGGCCTGGGTAAAAGGCATCATTGCCGTACCTGAAGTAGGTGAAGTATATGAATCTGTTGTAAAATCAATTATGCCATACGGCGCCTTCGTAGAGTTCATGCCTGGTAAACAAGGCTTGCTCCATATCTCCGAAGTTTCCTGGAAACGCCTGGAAACAATGGAAGGAGTGCTTTCTGAAGGTGAAAAAGTGAAAGTAAAACTCACAGGCACTGATCCTAAAACCGGCAAGTTCAAACTCAGCCGCAAAGTATTAATGCCTAAACCGGATGGATACGTTGAAAGAGAAGACAGAGGAGAAAGACCTGACCGTGGCGATCGCGGAGACCGTGGACCAAGAGACGACAGACGCGGACCAAGAGATGACCGTCGTGGTGATCGTGGCCCGAGAGACGACCGTCGTAACGACCGCGGACCAAGAGAAGACAGGGGCGAAAGGAACGACAGAGGTGACAGAGGTGAAAGAAGGGATTTCAACAAGAATAACGACGACGATAAACCCATGGAACCCACTTTCGACGAATAGCGGATAACTGGAATTAAAATAAACTAGGGTTGGCCAATTCTTTGGTCAGCCCTTTTTGTTTCACGCAAAGACGCTGAGTTTTTTGAAGGGGCGTAAGGTTTTTTTAAGAGAAATAAGATAAAAAAGAGAAATAAGTTTTTTAAGGAGAGTGTAAGAAAATTAAGATAGAGAGAAGATGTTATACTGATATAATGTCTTCTTAAAACCTTACATTTTCTTCTTAATCTTAAAAACCTTATTTCTCTTTTTTATCTTATTTCTCTTAAAAAAACCTTATGCCCCTTCAAAAAACTTAGCGGCTTTGCGTGAACCCCGTCAACTGCTCGGCCCGAAAAGTGCTTTCCCGGAATACTTCTTTGCCGTTGTTAAGCCGGTAGGTCCGGTAGTTGACACCGTTTACAGGTTCGGCGATCATCCGGTAGGAGAGTTGCAGACCCTTGCTGCTCCGTTCTATGATCCTGGCCATACCTGCTGCCAGGAGATCCGGTATTAACAGTTCTACATAGGGTAACATGATCCCTCCGTCTTCTGCCCATAGCATATTCATTTTGCTGGTGCTATAGCTGAAATCCTTGTTCGCCGTATCTTCCAGGTAGCAGTAAGCCTTCAGGAAATGATTGGCCATATCAATTTTATTGAACCGCGATAATTGGACGCTGTTAAATACCTTGTTGTCATACCTGCTGTTGCGTAGCACCGTATCCATCCCGGTCATATAGGTAGCAAGTTCCTGCCTGTCGAAAATGATAATTACATTATCTGTCTGGTAAATGATAGAATCAGTGATCGGTTCCAGCGGTTGTTTTAATTTAATCACCTGTGCCGAAGCCACCAGGGAAGTTACTGCGATGGTTAAGGTTATAAGCAGTGTTTTCATAGGTCTTGTGTATTAATTATAATTCAAATATAATATTTTCATATTAATACATTTTTGTAAATCATTTTGCTGCCTCCTATCCAATTATATATATTTGCCACTTATGTCACACATTGCCATCACATTGGAGGTGAATGAGGAGCAGAAAGACCTCCTGATCGCCCAGTTATCGGAGATTGCTTTTGAAGGGTTTGAAGAACAGGAGAATAAGCTGATTGCCTATATACCTGCCCAGGACCTGGACGAAGCAGCGCTTGAGACAATCCTGCAGCCATACGGTATCGGTTATACGAAAGAAGTTATTTTACCAACTAACTGGAACGAGGTATGGGAGAGTAATTTCCAGCCGGTGCAGGTAGATGATTTCTGTGGTATCAGGGCTGCATTTCACCCGCCTTTTGATCCGAAACCTGCCTATGAAATTATCATCACGCCAAAAATGGCTTTCGGTACCGGGCATCACGCCACTACTTTTTCGATGATCCGCCTGATGAAAGACCTGCCCATAAATGGCAAACGGGTATTCGATTTCGGTACCGGTACGGGTATACTGGCCATCCTCGCAGAAATGATGGGGGCGACCGCAATCGACGCTATTGATTATGATGAATGGGCAGTGAATAACACCGTGGAGAACATCCAGGCCAACGGGATGCAGAAAACCAAAGTCTGGCAGGCAGATACCCTGGAAGGGATTCAGTCGACCTACAACATCATTTTAGCAAACATCAACTGCAATATCTTATTACAGTTTATGGGTGAAATGAGAAGGATTTTGGCAGATGACGGACAATTACTGTTAAGTGGTATTTTGACCACCGACGAGGAAAAGATCACGGAAGCCGCTAATGCAGTAGGCCTGGTTTTAACCCGTAAACAGGAGAAAGACAATTGGTTAGCATTGCAATTCGGGCTCAACAAATCGTAATACGGTTTAATTAAATATGAAAGGGGTTGATAATCCAACTTTTGTGTTACGATTATTTCTAATATTCTATATATTTTAACATAGAATTTGTTATCTTAGCGTTCTAACTTGTAGTATGATTGAAGTTTTATTGCTTATCGGTGCCTATTTAATAGGTTCAGTACCTACAGCTGTTTGGGTGAGTAAGGGAGTTTTCGGGTTGGATATCCGGGAATATGGCAGCGGCAATGCCGGCGCCACCAATACCTTCCGTGTACTTGGTCCTAAAGCCGGAACATTTGTAATGGCGGTTGACATGCTGAAAGGCGTGTTAGCTGTAAGATTGTCGTATTTATTACCTTATTATACAGATCCGGAACATCTTACTCAGTTAGTTAATTTGCAGATCGGCCTGGGCCTCGTGGCTGTAGTAGGTCATATTTTTCCTATCTGGGCTAACTTCAGGGGAGGTAAGGGAATTGCCACTTTATTCGGGCTGGTATTGGCTATTCAGCCTTTGGTAGCCTTGTGCTGCGTAGGCGTATTCCTGATGATCCTGTTCCTGACAAGGTATGTGTCTCTCAGTTCCATCATCGCCAGTATTGCATTCCCGGTGTTGATCCTGTTTATTTTCAATGAGCCTGAAACATTCTACCGCATTTTTGCGATCGCAGTAGCATTGATGGTGGTATTAACCCACCAGAAAAATATCACCCGTCTTTTAAAGGGTGTCGAGAGCAAAGTTCCCCTGTTCAAGAACAAAAAGGACAAAAATTAAGTTATAGCAATAAAGAAGCACGGAGCAGAAAGCCGGGGACACGAAAATGTGCACGCTTTTTGCTTCGTGCTTTTTTGCGTCGTCACGCTTTAAAAATTGATTTTCCCATGAAAAAGTATTTATTATTCTTCGCTGCAGGTATTGGCTTGGTAGCTGCGTGTTCCCGTGTTCCAATTACCGGCCGCAGTCAACTCAACCTTGTACCTGAAAGTACAATGCAGTCAATGGCTTTGCAGCAATACCAGAGTTTTCTTTCTGAGAACAAGGTGATCAGCCAGTCTACCAGTAAAGACGCTGAAATGGTAAAAAGAGTTGGCCAACGTATAGCTGCTGCCGTTACCAGGTATATGAATGATAATGGAATGGGAAGCGAAATAGCAAGCTACAAATGGGAGTTTAACCTGGTTGATAGTAAAGAAGTGAATGCCTGGTGTATGCCCGGCGGTAAAGTGGTAGTTTACACCGGTATCCTGCCGGTTACAAAGAACGAAACTGCTTTGGCGGTAGTAATGGGTCACGAAATCGCCCACGCTATAGCCAGGCATGGTAACGAACGTATGAGCCAGGGATTGGTTGCCCAGGGTATCCAGGTAGCCGGTGCAGTAGCCCTGAATAAGAACCCTACTGCAGTTAATATCTTTAACCAGGCATTTGGCGTTGGCAGCAACGTAGCATTACTGGCTTACTCCCGTAAAGATGAACTGGAAGCCGATCACCTGGGCGTTATTTTCATGGCAATGGCCGGCTATAACCCACAGGAAGCTATTCCGTTCTGGCAACGTATGGCCAGCATGAGCTCCGGCCAGAAACCGCCTGAATTCCTGAGCACTCACCCAAGCGACGCTACCCGCGTAGCCCAGCTGCAGAAACTGATGCCAGAAGCAATGAAATACTACAAACCCGCTTAGTTTCACGCAGAGGAGTTTCGCGCAAAGAAGCAAAGGAGCAAAGAAGCAAAGAATTTTTGATCGAAGCGAATTTTAAAAGGTAAAGGAGCGAAATTATGTTATGTGTTATTATAACATAATTTCGCTCCTTTACTTTCTTATTTCTCTTAAAACAAGTCCTTTGCTTCTTTGCTCCTTTGCTTCTTTGCGCGAAACTCCTCTGCGTGAAACCTACTGCTCTGTGAGGATTTCAACTACTTTCTTGTTTTTCTGGGCTTTCATTTTTTCAGGGACATGCTGTAGGATTTCTTTGCTGAATGCCTCTATCAGCGCCTGTTTGATGAAGTGGCGATGCGTAACGATGCTGATCTCCCGTACCGGTTCCGGTGTTTTGAAATAGCGTACCATATTCAGTTGCTTGGAGTTCAGATCCTGCAGCGATAATTCAGGCAGTACGGTATATCCTTCGTTCAGGTCTACCATTCTTTTCAGTGTTTCCACGCTGCCGGTATTGTATTCCAGGTTGCGGTTATCGCCCATGGTGAATTTATCTTTACAGATATTCAATACCTGGTTGCGCATACAATGTCCTTCATTCAATAACCAGACATCTTTAATATCCAGGTCTTCTGCTTTAACTATCTTTTTATCGTAAAGCGGGTTGCTTTTAGAAGTATATACCACGAACGATTCGTAGAACAGCGGATGCTCTTCCAGATGCGGATTATGAAGAGGAGTGGCCAGCAGGCCGCAATCAAGCAGTTCCTGTTTCAGTTGCTGCATGATCTGCTCTGTCGGGTATTCCCAAACTTCCAGCTTTACTTTCGGGTATTTTTTCATGAATCCGGTCAGTATCCTTGGCAGCAGGTAAGGCGCCAAAGTAGGGATGATGCCCACTTTCAGGTTTCCCTGCACTTCTTTTTTCTGATCGGCTATAATTTCCCTGATACGGGCGTTTTCTTTCAGAATGATACGGGCCTGCGCTACCACAGCTACGCCAATTTCTGTAGGAACAACAGGCAATTTACTACGGTCAAACAGTTTTATGCCTAATTCGTCTTCCAGTTTCTGTATCTGCATGCTAAGCGTAGGTTGGGTTACAAAGCATTTTTCTGCCGCTACTACGAAACTCCGGTAGGTGTCTACTGCCACTATATACTCTAATTGAACGGTTGTCATCTTCCTCTGAATTGATGGGCAAATGTATCAATAAAATCTATTGAAAAGCTACCGCCAATAAAAAAGTGATGGAATTAGGACTTTTATAACATCCTGATTCCATCACTTGTATAAATGATGAATGATATTAGAAGATACGGTAACGATACTTGATCTTTTCCGTATTGTTATAGAGTTCTTTGATGTTGATGGAAGCCTGGATCTCAGCCACTGCTTCTGTTTTCAGGTTACGGAATTCAGCCTGTTTCGCATCAATGATGCTTTTGTCAGCCAACCCGTTATCCTGTGCTATTTTCAGCGAATTATTCACCTTGGTATAGTAAGAGTCGAGCAAGGTGAAATACTCGTTGTAAAGGTTCTCAAAACGCTTGGTTTGCAGCACCAGGTCCTCTAACTGGTTATTCACTTCTTTCAGTGAAGAGTTTTCGCGTAATAAGGATTCATAATCTATCCTTTTACCGCCTTTCGAATATTTCGCTTCCAGCTGGTTGAAGTAGTCGACCACTTTCTCCTTGGTGAAGTTGAAAAAATAATCGTTCATCGTCTGGCTCAGTGTCTGGTTACCTCTCTGTGGAGTAGGGAACTTCAGGGCAGTGGCGGTGAACGATAAATGGTCAAACAGATTGTCTTGCAGGAGGCTTAACTGGTCTTTGTTGAAGTTCAGTCCATACTCGAATTTCTGGTTAGCATCGTTCAGGGCTGTGTAATACACTACGTATTTATTCAACTCTTTCTCAAATTCCTGTAAAGACTTCTGGTTGATCTGTTTATTGTTCACACTCACGCTATGCAGGAAGTTCATCACCGAGTTGGCGATGGCCAGCGGGGGAGTAAGTGAAGTAAAGCTCTGGAAGATAGGGCTGTTGATGATCGATTTGGTAGATTCAACGATCTTGCTGTTCTTCTCGCCTTTTTCACCTTTATTCTTCAAAATGATCTTTTCTACCAGTTCCACAATGCGGTCGCTTAGTGAAAACCCCAGCGCTTTACTCTCGGGGTTGTTCAACGAAGTGATGAACACATCGAGGTTATTGGTAGTGGTACGCGATTTCAGGTCGATGATCTTTTTGTTTAACAGGTAATAAGTTTCACTGGCGTTGATGATATTGTTCTTGATCAGTTCGTACTTAGTGATGTTATCGATCTCCTTGCCTTGCAGCAGGGCCTGTATCGCGTTCGAATTTTGTTTATCGTTATCAGTGATGCGCTGTACTTCTTCTATCAATCTTTTGATCGTAGTATCCTGTGTTTTGATAACAGGAGCGGTAGTGTTTTTCAATTCAGGATCTTGTGCTCTTGCGGCAAGGATAGTCAATAAAAGAGCAAATGAGGTAGATACAACTTTTTTCATCCAACTAGCTGACAACATTTTTTTGGCGATGTTTACTAACGGCAATGGCTGATTGGGCTTTGTAACTAAGCGATCCTCATGCTTCATCTCCGTTGGTAGGTTTTTAAACATGTCGTTTTTGTGTTTTGTTAACAAAATATTAAGAAAATATGATGCCAAAAACATCCTGAGGCAAAGATAAATAATTAATAACAGTTATAACTAAATCATGATAAGTGGTATCGAAAGCAAGCCCAGTGGAGATATTTTGAAATTTAAACTGGAAGCCTACCTTTGCTGCCAAATTAATCCACTTTCAATGCTTAATAATAAAAAGATTGTGGTTGTATTACCGGCCTACAACGCAGCGCTTACGCTGGAAAGAACATTCCGAGAAATCCCTTTCGACATTGTCGACGATGTCGTACTTGTTGATGACGCCAGCAAGGATGATACCCTGGCTGTAGGAAAACAACTGGGGATCAAACACCTCATCAGGCACGACAAGAACAAAGGTTACGGCGGTAACCAGAAGTCCTGTTATAACAAGGCTTTGGAGCTGGGAGCTGATATTGTTGTGATGTTACATCCTGATTATCAATACACTCCCAAGCTGATCACAGCTATGTGCAGCATCATCGCAAACGACGTATATCCGGTCGTGTTCGGATCCAGGATTCTCGGAAAAGGTGCACTGAAAGGCGGTATGCCGCTCTACAAGTACTTTTTTAACCGTTTCCTTACCTTTACCCAGAATGTACTGATCGGGCAAAAACTAAGCGAGTATCATACAGGCTATCGTTGTTTTTCTGCTGAAGTGCTCAGGAACATCAACTACATGGCAGATAATGATGATTTTGTATTTGATAATGAGATGGTTAGCCAGATTTTCATGAAAGGGTACGATATTGCAGAAGTAACCTGCCCTACCAAATACTTCGATGAAGCATCCAGCATCAACTTCAAAAGAAGCGCGATCTATGGATTGGGAGTATTAAGGGTATCTTTGCAACATCGCCTCCATATGTGGGGAATTGTAAAAAATAAGATCTATCAAAATTAATTATAGCCCGTGGGTTTATCACAACAGTATCAATTAGCTGGCAAATATCTGAAATACTATTTCACAGCAGGCAACAGGCACGATGTACACTCGCCTTTCGTTTTTTCCCTGATTGAAAATGTACTGCGCGACAGGAAAAAGCATCCTGCTTTTAAAGAGATAGAAGAGCTGCGCCGGCAATTGCTGAAAAGTGAGGAAACGCTGCGGGTAACCGACCTGGGAGCCGGGTCGCTGATCTCAACCGGTAACGAGCGTAAAGTGAAAGACATTACCCGGTTTGCCGCAAAACAGCCAAAATTCGGACAGCTTTTTTACCGGTTGATACAATACCTCCAACCAAAACGGATCCTGGAATTAGGCACTTCTATGGGCCTTTCTACCGCCTATATGGCTAAAGCCGCTCCCAACACCAATGTGATCACCATCGAAGGCTGCCCTAATATCGCCGCCAAAGCCGCACAGAACTTCCAGTCGCTGAACCTCCACAACATCAGGCAGGTAACAGGCAATTTTGATACGGTGCTGCCGGAGGTACTGAAAGAAATACAGCTGGCCGACTGGGTGTATATAGACGGCAATCACCGTAAAGATCCGACCATCGCTTACTTCAACGAATGCCTGAAATACACGGACGAATATTCCGTGCTGATCTTCGACGATATTCACTGGACACCCGATATGGAAGCCGCCTGGCATACCATACAAGACCATCCTAAAGTGACCTGTACCATTGATCTCTTCTTCATTGGCCTGGTATTTTTCAGGAAAGATTTTAAGGTTAAACAGCATTTTACATTGAAATACTAACATCCAGTTAGTATATTTAGTGAAAATGCCCCGTTATGAATTATCTTAAATCATTACTGTTAGCCTGTCTTTTATTGTCAGGTACTTTTGTTATGGGTCAGGATTTGTCGCAATATCAGTACAAAACGTTTATTCGTGAGGGTGATACCCTTCGCTACCGGTTACTGTTGCCCGCTAACTACAACCCACGTAAATCCTATCCGCTCATTGTATTTTTACATGGCGCCGGAGAAAGAGGATATGATAACAACGCACAGTTGCTGCATGGCGGTGAAATGTTCCTGCGGGATAGTATCCGTAAAAAATACCCGGCCATCGTCGTATTCCCTCAATGCCCTCCTGACCAGACCTGGGCGCCTATGAAAGTAGAGCGCGACAGCTCTGGTAAAGTGAAATTCGACATCAGCGCCGACCTGCCGCCTACCAAGCCAATGACATTGCTGTTTGGCCTGGTCGATAGCCTCTCGCATAGCAAGAATGTCAATACCCGGAAAATATATGTCGGAGGACTTTCTCTCGGCGGTATGGGTACGTTTTATATGATCACCCGGCAACCAAATATTTTCGCCGCCGCTTTCCCGATCTGCGGAGCAGGCAACGCCAAAGAAGCCGATCGCTTTGCGAAAACGGTGCCTGTATGGATCTTCCACGGAGGCGACGACAAAATAGTACCTGTCGAAGCTTCCAGGGCCTATGACAGAGAACTCAGGGCCTTAGGCGCTAAAGTGAAATACACCGAATACCCAGGCGTAGGCCACAACAGCTGGGACAACGTATTCGTAGAACCCGGTTTGATGTCCTGGCTCTTCAGCCAAACTAAAATCGATCCTAAAAAATAGTGGGGGGCACGCAAAGGCGCAAAGGAGGCAAAAGAGCGCAAAGGATTTTTTTAAGATATGTTAAGAAGCAAAGGGAGAGAAGATTGTGTTATATAACATAATCTTCTCTCCCTTTGCTTCTTAACAAAACTTCCTATTCTCTTTGCTTCCTTATTTATCTTAAAAAAATCCTTTGCGCTCTTTTGCCTCCTTTGCGCCTTTGCGTGAAACTTTAACTGCCGCCCAGCGCACGATACAACGAAACGAGGGCCTGGTAGGTACCGCGGCGGGTAGTGACCAGCGCCAGTTCGGCTTCCAATGCACTTTTCTGCGCCGTGATAATTTCCAGGTAGTTCGCGTAGCCGGTTGTATACAGGATGTCTGCCGTTGAAATAGCATCTCTCAGGATCTGTACTTCTTCCGACTTCAGCAAATATGTCTGCTGCTGGTTATCCAGCTTGTTGATAGCTGTTGCTACTTCTGCATATCCCTGGATGATCGACTGCTGGTAATTGTAAAATGCAGTATATGCGTTGGCGTTACTGATGTTGTACTGCGCTTTCAATTGCTTCTTGTTAAATACCGGCGCTACCAGGTTGCCGGCTACGCCCCAGGCGATAGAGGCCGGCGATTGGAACAACAGTCCTGCTTTAAAGGCATTGAAACCTGCGTATGGCGTGATAGCTACTGTTGGTAAAAAGGACGCTCTTGCAGCTTTTACATCTGCCTTGGCAGCGGCCAGTTCCAGCTCGGCCTGGTGAATATCCGGGCGGTTAAGCAGCAGCCGGGCAGGAATACCTTTGCTGGTCAGTGCAGGCAATACGTTGATATCCTTGTAGGAGCTTCTTTCAATAGGCTGTGGAAATCTTCCCAGGATGGTGTTCAGCTGGTTTTCCAGCAACGCTATTTCCTGCTTTACCGTATAAGCCAAAGCCCTGGTGCTCAGCAACTGTGCTTTGAACTGCTGTACAGCCAGTTCTGTAGCCTTGCCGGCTTGCTTCTGGATGTTCACTGTAGCCAATGCAGCTTCCTGTAATTCAATGTTCCGGTTAATGATCTCCGCTTCATTATCCAGCGCTACCAGTTCGTAGTACAAACCGGCAACTCCCGCAACTATTTGTGTGGTAAGCAACCTGCGGCCTTCCATGCTCGCCATGAACCTGGCGTATGCGGCCTGCCGCTGTCCTTTTAATTTACCCCAGAGATCCACTTCCCAGCTGCTTCTCAATCCTGCGAAGTATTCAGGGGTCGGATCCGGGATCTTCTGGTCTTTATTGATATTCGGAGATAGATTGGTATCGAAATTACCTACGCCGTTGAGCGTGTAGTCGGCATATTTATCTACGCCGGCAGATAAGGCAACGTTTAATGAAGGCAGCCAGGCGTTCTTTGCCTGCATCAGGTTGGCCTGCGCTGCGCTTACTCTTTGCGCCGCCGCCTGCAGGTCGTAATTATTCTTTAACGCCGTATCTATCAGCTGCTTTAAATGTATATCATGAAAGATGGCAGCAAAATGATCCAGCGAAAGCGTATCGGTACTCACGGGAACGTCTGCACGTTCGGGTAACGACAGCTGCTTTGGAACGCTGCATCCCCCTATCACAAGGGAGATACAGCCTATGATGAAATATTTATTCATTTGTGTAACTTTTGAGGGTGACAGGCTTTTTACGGATCATGCTCGCAAAGAGCACATACAGGCCGGGGATTACCAGTACGCCGAACAGCGTACCGATCAGCATGCCGCCTGCTGCGGCGGTACCGATAGAACGGTTACCCATCGCACCTGCACCCGATGCAATACATAAAGGAATAAGACCCGCGATGAACGCGAACGATGTCATGAGGATCGGGCGAAGCCTTGATACCGCCCCTTCTATGGCGGCTTCCAGCACGCTGGCGCCATGTTTGTTCCTGAGGATGGCGAATTCCACGATCAGGATGGCATTCTTACCCAATAACCCGATCAGCATCACCAGCGCTACCTGCGCATAGATATTGTTTTCCAGTCCTACCAGTTTCAATGAAAGGAAAGCGCCGAAAATACCTGCAGGCAATGAAAGCAATACAGGTAACGGCAACAGGAAGCTTTCATATTGCGCTGCCAGCAACAGGTATACGAATACCAATACGATGAGGAAGATATAAACAGCCTGGTTACCCGAAAGGATCTGCTCCCGCGTCATTCCGCTCCATTCATAACTGTATCCTCTTGGCAATTGTTTTTCCGCTACTTCCTGTACTGCCTGGATGGCCTGGCTGCTGCTGTACCCCGGGGCTGCATCGCCATTGATCATGGCGGCGGTATACATATTATAACGGGTGAGCTGTTCGGGGCCGTAAACCCTTTCCAGTTTCACAAAATCTGCATACGATACCATTTCATTCCTGTCGTTCTTTACATGCAAACGAAGCAGGTCTTCCGGTTTAGCCCTGTAATGCGGGTCTGCCTGTACCATCACCTTATACATTTGCCCGAACCGGATAAAGTTGGAGGCATAGAAGCTACCCATCAATGTTTGCAGGTTGCTCATCGCATTTTCTATACTAACCCCTTTCTTTGCCGCCATGGCCTGGTCTACGTGGATCAGGTACTGGGGGAAAGACGCGTCGAAGCTGGTGAAGGCAGAACCGATTTCCGGTCTTTTCTTTAACGCTTCTATGAACTGGTTGGTCACCTCCGCAGTTTGAGTAAGTTCGCCGCTTCCGCTTCTGTCTAACAACCTGAGCTCGAAACCGCTGGAGTTACCGAAACCTGGTACAGTTGGCGGAGGGAAGAATTCTATACTGGCATCCGCTATTTCGGCTGTCTGCTTTTGCAGGCGGCTGATCATCTCGGACACGGAAGCCTTGCGTTCGTCCCATGGTTTAAGGTTGATCATACCCATACCATAAGAGGCGCCGGCCACCTCGTTCACAAGGCTGTATCCTGCCAGGGTTGAAACGGATTCCACTTCTGAAAATTCGGAAGCGATCCTTTCCACTTCATCCAGTATGGCCTCTGTACGTTCAACGGTAGCGCCGGGAGGCGTAGTAACGTTCACATAGATCATTCCCTGGTCTTCTGTTGGAATGAAGCCCGATGGAAGGATGGAATTTACCCCCCATGTCGCTACGAAGAAGAAGACGAGGCTGGCCAGCGTAATAACGCGGCGGCCTGCGATAGCCCGGATGAAACGGGCGTATTTATTTTCAGTGGCATTGTATCCTTTGTTGAACCCGTTGAAGAAGCGCTGCATCAGGCCTTTTTTCTTGGCGCCATGCGTGTTCTTCAACATGATGGCGCAGAGTGCAGGCGTTAACGTTACCGCGTTGATACCCGAGATCACGATAGAGATGGCAAGGGTGAGGGAGAATTGCCTGTAGAATACCCCCACAGGGCCTGAGAGGAACGCAACCGGGATGAACACGGCCGACATTACCAGGGTAATGGCTACCAGCGCCCCGCTGATCTCTTTCATGGCCGCCAGCGTGGCATCCATAGGAGAGAGGTGTTCCTCGCTCATCTTTACGTGCACTGCTTCCACTACCACAATGGCATTATCCACTACGATACCGATAGCCAGTACCAGTGCGAATAACGTCAACAGGTTAATGGAAAATCCCATCATCTGCATAAAGGCCAGCGTACCGATCAGTGCAACAGGTACGGCCAGGGCGGGGATAAGGGTAGACCTGAAATCCTGCAAAAAGATAAATACTACAACGAATACCAGCAGGAACGCTTCGAATAAAGTGCGCACCACTTCATGGATAGAGGCATCCAGGAAGCGGGAAACGTCGTAGTTGAAGTTATAAGTCATACCAGGAGGAAAAGATGTTTTCTTCATCTCTTCCATCTTGGCTTTAACATTGGTGATCACCTCGCGGGCATTGGAACCCGGGCGTTGTTTCAGCATGATGGAGGCAGATGGTTTGCCATCGGTCTTAGACACCATGCTATAGGTTAAAGAACCAAATTCCACATCGGCAACGTCTTTCAGGTGCAGCACAGCTCCATCCTGGTCGGCGCGTAAAATGATATTCCGGTATTCTTCAGGGGTGAAAAATTTACCTGTATAACGTAACACGTATTGCAGCATGCGGGGATCTTTATCCGAACTTTCGCCTGTTTTACCCGGCGCTGCTTCAATGTTCTGCCTGCGTATGGCGGCGATCACTTCATCTGCCGATACGTTGTATGCCAGCATGCGGTCGGGCTTCAGCCATACACGCATGGCGTATTCCTTGGCGCCCATGATCTCGGCGCGTCCCACTCCATCGATCCTTTTCAGTTCCTGCAATACGTTAATGTCGGCAAAGTTGTAGATGAACTGTTCGTTGAGGGTAGTGTCTTCGCTCATTACGTTCAGGTACAGCAGCATGCTATTCACTTCTTTCTCTGTTGTAACCCCCGCTTTGATCACTTCTTCAGGCAATTCGTCGATAATGGTCGCCACGCGGTTCTGCACATTCACTGCAGCCTGGTCGGGGTCTGTACCTACCTGGAAAAACACCTGTATAACAGTGATACCGTCGTTACTGGAAACGGACGACATGTAAGTCATGCCGGGCACGCCGTTAATAGCTCTTTCCAGCGGTGTGGAAACGGCTTTGGCAGATACCTCGGCGTTGGCGCCTGTATATTTTGCAGTAACGGTTACAGATGGCGGCACGATGTCCGGAAACTGGGTAACAGGTAGCGACACCAGTGCCAGTAACCCTACTAATGTGATAATAAGGGATATGACCAGTGATAACACCGGTCGCTTAATAAATATGTCAAACATGGTTCCTCTGTTTATAATCTGAGTAAACTATCCATCGGTACTTTGCGGGGCGAGATCTGTATGCCGTCGCGGATATTACGTACCCCTTCGCACACGATACGTTCGCCAGGTTCGAGGCCTGATTCTACGATATAGAAATGTGCAAAGCGCGCCTGCGGGATAAAGTTTTTCATCTTCACTTTGTTGGAAGCATCTACCACGAAAACGTAGTTCTTGTCCTGCATTTCAAAAACTGCTTTCTGAGGAATGATCACGGCGCTGTCTACCGCCGTGGTGAGTTTTACTTTTCCGCTGGCCCCGTGTTTCAATAAACCGGATGGATTAGGGAACTTAGCCCTGAAGGCTATAGAGCCGGTATTTTCTTCAAATTCGGCTTCTACAGTTTCGATCTGGCCGGGATGCTGGTAATTTGTACCATCGGCCAGTACGAGGGAAACCTGTTGATTATGAGGTGATTTGGAAATTGATTTACTGTATTGTAAATACTCTGTTTCTGAAACGTTGAAATAGGCAAACACTTCACGCGTGTCTGAAACACTGGTGAGCAGCGTACCTTCAGTGATCAGGCTTCCTTTCTTCAGAGGAATGCGGTCTATCACTCCGTCAAACGGCGCCCTGATACTGGTAAAAGATAAATGCATTTCTGCGTTGGCAACGGCTGAGCGGGCCTCTTCTATTTTAGCCTGGGCAGCCGCCAGTTTAGAATTTACTACTTCCAGTTCGGAAGCGACAATTACTTTCTTATCAACTAATAGTTTAACTCTTTCTGCTTCCAGTGCAGCAGATCTGCTTTCGGCAATCAGGCTGGTAAGCACTGCTTTTGCCTTGGCCAGTTCGGCCCTGTACTCTGCATCGCTGATGCCAAACAGCAGTTGTCCTTTCTTCACTGCCTGTCCTTCATCTACATAGATCTTATCAAGAAATCCATTTACCCGGGCCCGGATTTCTACATTTTGTACAGCTTCAATATCTGTAACGTAACTACGGTATAATGAAGTATCGGTTGTTACCAATGTGGTAACCGGCAATACTTTTAAATCTTCTTCGTGATTCTTTTCTCCTTTGGCAGCACAACCAACCATAAATAGCGTGGCCAGCGATACGATGATCCCTGTATATTGATGCATATTTTAATACGATATTGATCCCGTGTGTACGGAATGATGAAAACACATAACCTTATGACCCTCCTTAACGTGAAAGAGGAACAGGCCTTGTTAGTTGCAAATAGGTTCGATAAACGGTATTAAATAATGTTCAGAATGGTGTGAACCGGAAGAGGAAAGAATAATAGGCAGGAAGGAAGGACTTTTGACGTCCGTATTCTCCTGTTTTATTAACGGGTTGGTAAAGGCTTTTTGCTGCGAGATCAGAGTCGAGATATACGATCCGGGTAGGAGCGGATACCTGCGGCGCTGTTGCAGAAAGATAGTAGCGGGTTTTGCGGCGGTGTTTGACAAGGTGCCATGCATCTATTCCATCATCATCTGTTTCCAGGTGTATGGGAATACTGTGCAGGACTTTTTGCAGCCTGTCCTGGGCCGCCTGTATTTTAAGCTGATCGGTTAACAGCAGGCGATGATGCGCTGCAAACGTTGGTATTACACCTGCAAAGAACTGCAGGAGTAACAACAATGCAACCATTATCCGACGCTTTATATGTACAGTGCTTTCACCCATCGATCAACAAAATTAATAATTTTTGCTTAGTACAAAACTGCTTTGTTGTGAGCGGTAAGATGAATAGATGAGGCAAGACAGCGTATCACAGGTCGTTTAACCGATAAAGGGCTGACCAAAATTGATATTTGGTTAGCCCTTTCCACTCTGCACAGGATTGAATTGTTAACTATTTAATAGCATTCATTGCGGCTTTTGCTGCGGCAATGGTAGCATCGAGGTCTTCTGTTGTAAGCGCATTGCTCATGAACCAGCTTTCGAACGCTGATGGCGGTAAATACACGCCGCGTTCCAGCATGGCATGGAAGAAACGCTTGAATAGCTCATTATTAGCGCCTGAGGCGGAAGAAAAATCCACGATCGGGTATTCTGCGAAATGAGCGCTGAGCATAGAACCCATCTGGTTAATGCTATACACTACACCGGCAGATCCGAAGGCTTCTTTCAAGCCTTTCACCAGGTAGTCCGACTTTTCCTGCAATTGTTGATAAATAATAGGATTGTCGTTCAGTGTCTGCAACAATGTATAACCTGCGATCATCGCAATAGGATTGCCGCTCAGGGTACCTGCCTGGTACACTTTCCCCGCAGGGGCCAGGTGTTCCATAATTTCTTTTGGTCCGGCTACGGCGCCTACCGGCATGCCTGCGCCAATGATCTTGCCGAAGGTGACCAGGTCGGCCCGGATGCCCAGGATCTCCTGTGCCCCGCCTCTCGCTAACCTGAACCCGGTCATTACTTCATCAAAGATGAGCAGTATGTTATTGGCATCGCAAAGCTGGCGTAATCCTTCCAGGAAGCCCGGCTGAGGCAGGATACAGCCCATGTTGCCGGCTACCGGTTCAACAATGATGGCCGCAATCTCATCCGGATTTTCAGCTACCAGTTGTTCTACCGCCGGCAGGTTGTTATAAGGAGCCGTTAAGGTATCTTGCGCTACAGTAGCGGTAACGCCGGGCACAGACTGTATGCCCAGGGTAGCCACGCCGCTGCCGGCGCTTACCAGGAACGCATCTGCATGCCCGTGATAACAGCCTTCAAACTTGATAAATTTATTGCGCCCGGTATATCCTCTCGCCAAACGGATAGCTGTCATGCAGGCTTCTGTGCCTGAATTTACCATGCGTATCATCTCGATGTTGGGCACCATGCCAACAATAAGCTCGGCAATTTTTATTTCAAGTTCTGTCGGAGCGCCAAAAGAAGTGGAATAAGTTGCATATTCCTGGATGGCTTTCACAACAGGTTCGTAAGCATGACCAAGGATCATAGGCCCCCAGGAATTGATATAGTCGATATACTGATTACCGTCTGCATCATACATATAGGCGCCTTTTGCCCGTTCCATGAAAACAGGTATGCCGCCTACGCTTTTAAAAGCGCGGACAGGAGAGTTTACGCCGCCGGGAATTACCTGTTTGGCCCGCCCGAATAACATTTCACTTTTACTGTACATCCTGGTGTATTTTGATAATTATTTATTCAGCAATTTTACTGCATCCTTCGCAAAGTAAGTAGCGATCAGGTCGGCGCCTGCCCGTTTCAGACCTGTTAAACTTTCCAGGATAGCCTTGTTTTCGTCCAGCCAGCCTCTTTCAGCCGCCGCTTTGATCATGGAATATTCGCCGCTTACATGGTAGGCACTAACAGGTACGGTTACACGTTGTTTCAGGATGCTGATGATGTCCATATACGCCATAGCTGGTTTAACCATCACTATATCCGCTCCTTCTTCAATATCCATCATGGTTTCCTTGATAGCCTCGCGGGAATTGGCGTAATCCATCTGGTAGGTTTTCTTGTCCCCGAATCCCGGCGCGGAATCCAGCGCATCGCGGAACGGGCCATAGAAGCAGGATGCGTATTTGGCGCTGTAAGCCATGATGCCTGTATTAACGAACCCGTTTTCTTCCAGTATATTCCTGATAGCCAGGATACGGCCATCCATCATATCGCTTGGCGCAACGAAATCGGCTCCCGCCTGCGCATGGCTGAGGCTCATGCGGGCCAGCACTTCTACGGTAGGATCGTTAACGATCTGCGTACCTTCCACGATACCGTCATGGCCGTACGAAGAATAAGGGTCCAGCGCTACATCCGTCATTACAACCATATCAGGGATCGCATCTTTGATGGCGCGGATAGAACGTTGCATTAAACCGTTGGGATTTACTGCTTCTGTTCCTTTATTATCTTTTACGCTATCGGGCGCTTTAACAAAGAGCAATACACTTTTAATGCCCAGGCCCCACAATTCTTTTGCTTCTTTAACGGTAAGATCCAGTGAATACCTGAAGTACCCCGGCATTGAGCTGATCTCTTCCTTCACATTCTCTCCTTCGGTTACAAATAACGGCGCTATAAAATCGCCAGGCGTTAAAATTGTTTCCGCAACCATTGCACGAATGGCCGGAGATACTCTTAAAATTCTGTTTCTTCTGATCATCGCCATAAAAATTTTTGCTTTTATATATTAGTCAGCGTGTTGTATCCAGTTACGCGGTACCAGGAACTCTACCATCTTTGCTTCCTCGCTGCCTGGCTCCGGGTGAAAATCATATTCCCAGCGGGCAAGAGGGGGAAGGCTCATCAGGATAGACTCTGTACGGCCATTGGTTTTCAGCCCGAACAGGGTACCCCTGTCATGTATCAGGTTGAACTCTACGTACCTGCCACGCCTGTACGCCTGCCAGCTTCTGTGCCGGTCGTTGTACGGCATATCTTTCGTTTTTTCTACGATAGGCAGATATGATTTAAGAAATGCGTTCCCATTGGCTTTCGAAAATGCCAGTAATGTTTCCGCAGTTCTGTCGGCATTCGGGCGCAGGTAATCGTAAAAGATGCCGCCAATTCCGCGTGCTTCGTTATTACGGTGCCTGTTCACGAAATATTCATCGCATTGCTGTTTGTATTTAGGATAAAGATCGGCGCCAAACTGGTCGCAGGCTTCTTTGAAGGTCTGGTGAAAATGACGTCCGTCTTCTTCTTCCATGTAATAGGGCGTCAGGTCTGCTCCGCCGCCAAACCAGCTGTCCTTCAGCCTTCCGTCCTCATTGTATAACTCGAAATACCGGAAATTGGCATGCACGGTAGGCACAAAAGGATTGAGCGGGTGCATCACCAGTGAAATGCCGCAGGCCATGAACTGGCTGTTGCCGACGCCAAACTGCTGTGCCATTGCTTCTGGCAGAAGTCCGTGTACCACTGAAGTGCTTACGCCGCCTTTTTCAAACACATTCCCGTTGGCGATGGTACGGGTTTTACCTCCGCCGCCTCCAGGCCGTTGCCATGGATCTTCGCGGAAAACTGCTTTGCCGTCTATCTTTTCGAAGGCAGCGCAGATCTCGTCCTGCAACCCATGAATAAATGATATGAATTCTTCTTTTATAGCCATTTGCTTATCCGTGTGCTTTAACTGTTTCTACAAATGCTTTGGCATGATCTACCGGTACATTAGGCAGGATGCCATGGCCCAGGTTGGCGATGTATCGCTGGCGGCCAAATCCTTTCAGCATTTCTTTCACTGATCTTTCAATTTCCGGGATAGGAGCCAGCAGTTTTGCCGGGTCAAAATTTCCCTGCAATGCCACGTTTTCGCCTGCAAACTGGCGGGCCAGCGCTGGTTTGATACACCAGTCGATACCCAATCCATGAGCGCCTGTAGCGGCCATGTCTTCCAGTGCGAACCAGGCGCCTTTGGCAAATATGATGGTCGGGCAAACTGTTTTCATTTCAGCAACAATCTGCCTGATATAATGTAAAGAGAAAGTTTCGAAATCCTGCGGGCTCAATAATCCGCCCCATGAATCGAATACCTGTACCGTATCGGCGCCAGCGGCAACTTGTGCTTTCAGGTAAGCGATGGTAGTATCAGTGATCATTTGCAGCAACTGGTGCGCTACCGCTGGTTGCTGGTAGCAGAATGCCTTTGCTTCATCAAATGTTTTGGAACCTTTACCCTGTACCATGTAGCAGAGGATCGTCCATGGCGCACCGGCAAAACCGATGAGCGGAACCCGGCCTGCCAGGGTTTGTTTGGTTAATTTCAGTGCATCAAAAACGTAGTGAAGACGTTCATGTACATCGGGCACACAGATACGTTGCAGATCTGCGGCTGTTTTGACAGGAGAAGGAAGAAGAGGACCTACTTTTTCTACCAGTTGCACTTCCAGTCCCATTGCCTGCGGTACAACCAGGATATCAGAAAAAATAATAGCAGCATCCACGCCTACCTGGTCTACAGGCATTACCGTGATCTCTGTGGCCAGTTCAGGGTTTTCGCAACGTTCAAAGAAAGAGTATTTATCCCGCAGTTTGATATAATCAGGCAGGTAACGGCCAGCCTGACGCATCATCCATACGGGCGTACGTTCTACAGTTTCACCTTTCAGGGCCCTGAGCAGTAAGTCGTTCTTCAATGCACTCATTCGTAACAGTTAATGTTGTTAAAATAAAATATAGCTGTTTGCACCATACTTTCTTCACTTGTATAGGTGCTGGAAATAATTTTGTTATCTGTATGTTCTTCCAGTGCCCGGGCCGTTGTGCTGCCAATGGCGAAGCATACGGTAGCAGGCGGTATGCGGTTGGCGGAAAAAAAGCTTTTTACCGCGCTGGGACTGAAGAACAGGATGCCGTCGTATTCGCTTCCGGCAACTGTCGGAACAGGTATGTTTTCGTAGATCACATACTCATTCACTTTTATGCCGCCGGCGGTAAGGATGCCTGGTAATTCGTCGCGGCGTTGCGATCCGCAGAAGAAATTCACTTCCCTGATCTGTGGCAGTGCCAGGATCTTTTCTGCCAGGTCTTTGCCATAAGAGGCTGTAGCCAGGACCCTGCAATTTTGAAAATGCTTTTCTACCTGTTTTAATGTATTGCCGTCAATGCAGCAGACCTGCATATTAGCTATCGCATAGTAGGTATCGGGCCGGTTGAAGTAGGTGAATTCCAGCGTTTTTACTGCGTTGGCGCTTGTAAATACCTGTGCCCTGGAATCGTCATGTGCAAAAACGGAGAGCAGGTTTTCTGTACCCAGCAGGCGTTCGTCTATCAGCGGTCGTATCTGGATAAACTCCTTTACTTCTACCTGTATGCCATTGCTGGTAGCAGCTTCAATAAGAGATGCTGATAATGGCCTTGTACATAATATGCGATACGTTTTATTTTGCATTTCTGATCTCTGCTACTACTTCAGCTCCTCCCTGAGCTAATATTTCCTGGGCAGCATCGTATCCTATGTTGTTCGCATCGTCTATTCCGGCCTTCCGGGAGGTTTGGAAGAATTTAGATCCATCGAGGCTGCAAAGTTCGCCTTCAAAATGAACGGTGTTGTTTTCTATATATGCAAAAGCGCTGATGGGGGTGGTGCAACCGCCCATCAGGGTGCGTAAGAATGCTCTTTCTATTTGTGTGGCCAGTGCTGTAGGAGCGTGGTTAAAAGCTGCGCAGGCTTCCAGGCAGAAGGTGTCGTTCTCCCTGCAAACTGCTACTACTGCGCCTTGTGCGGGAGCAGGCAGCATCCAGTCGAGTTCTATGGAAGTTTCAGGGCGTACGTTGATCCTTTCCAGTCCGGCAGCGGCGAAGATAGCGCCATCCCATGGTTCGTCCGCCAGTTTCTTCAGGCGGGTGTTCACATTGCCTCGCAGGTTGAATATCTGGTGTTGCGGGTATTTGCGGAGCCATTGTGCTTTCCTGCGTACGCTGCTGGTAGCGATAGCGGCAACATAACCAGGTTGCTGAAGGAAATCGGGATTGGTTTTATATACCAGCAGGTCTTTAACAGGGCCTCTTTCCAGAACGGCAGCCTGTTGAATTCCTTGCGGCAGTTGAGTGGGAACATCTTTCAGGGAGTGTACCGCTATATCGATCCGGTTATTGAGTAATGCGAGGTCGAGGCTTTTAGTGAAGATACCCTGAACGCCGATCTCATACAGCGGGGTAACAAGATCTATATCGCCTTCACTTTTGATAGGTACAAGGGCTGTACGATAGCCTTGTGCAATAAGATGATTGTTTACCTGGTGCGCCTGCCATAAGGCCAGCTGACTCTCTCTGGTGCCAATCCTGATAACTTTATCCATGTTTAGTCCTGGTTAACTCCTGTCTCAAAAATATCATTGATCATGGCAATGTATTGGTCGCTTTTCTCTGCTTCCTTTCTTACTTTGCCGGCCATGAGATTAATCATTTTCTGGATGATGCGGGAAGATACCAGTTCAATATCTTCCAGGTTGTAATGATCCCCGTTCTTTTGCTGGAGGATCTCGCGGGTATGTATCTCCTGCAGTTTGTCTTTCACTGCTTTCAGTACTACCGCGTGTTTACGCATCTTGTGCCAGTACAGGAATTCTTCCATGTGCTCTTCGATGATAGATAAAGCTTTCGGCACTTCTCCCAACCTGTTCTGCAAAGTTTCGTCCTGTACTTTCGAGAGTTCGTCTACGTTCACCATAGTAACGTGCGGCAGCTCTTTTACAGCAGGATCAACATTGAAGGGGATAGAGAGGTCTATTACTACTTTAGGCGCTGAAGTGGTGAAATGAGCTGGTAAAACAGTAGGATGCGGGGCATTGGATGCCACCAGGATCACATCTGCTTTTGCCAGTTCTTCGCTCAGTTGTTCGTATGGCGCGTAGCGCAACCCGTTTTCTTCGGCAAAGTCGGCAGCTACCTGGAGGGTGCGGTTGATCAGGGTGATCTCTTTCACGCCCAGGTATTCTATCATATTTTTACAGGTGTTGCGGCCTATTTTTCCTACGCCTACCAACACGATTTTTTTATGTTTGATGTCCGGGCAGATTTTTTCTATCATCCTTACGGTTGCAAAAGCAACGGACACGGTACCTTTACTCAACCCGGTTTCTGTTTTGATCAATTTGGAAACCTGTGAAACACTGTTCACCAGCCTTTCGAGGAATCCTCCCAGGCTGTTGTGCGATTTGGCAAATTTGGCGGCACTACGGATCTGCCCAATGATTTCATAATCACCGAGGATCTGGGAATCAAGTCCGGTACCTACCTGGTAAAGATGCCTGATAGCTTCTTCTCCGGATTTGATATATGCGATTTCATCTAAATGGCTTCTTTCGCCGATTGTTTCCTTTGATAGCAATTCGATCAGCTGATCAGGATGTGATGCAAATCCGTATACTTCAGTCCTGTTACAGGTGGAGAGAACAAATAAATCGTTTAATTCATCTGATTTTGCCCGTGCCAGCAATTGTTGATACTGAGTTGGATTAATGGCGAACAATCCTCTGATAGCAGCGTCGGTTTTCTTATAGTTGATGCCAACAATATGAAAATTTGCTATTTCTTTTGAATGACTGACCTGCATGTTCTAATATAAGCTTCCGGTTGCAAAAGTACTTTCCTACGCCCCAAACAAGCGTATTAGGCTGTCATTAGTGTGTCATTTCTGGCACTGGTAATTAATAGCAGGAAAAAATGATTTTTATCAGTTTTTGCCTTTACAATAAGATGACATTTAAAGCTCGCAGCCGGGTGTTCACTGCTAAATTTTTATTCTTTACTTTTGCTGCAATTTATACAAAATGGCAGCTAAATCTGACGTAGGAATAGTTTTGATGAACCTGGGATCGCCTGATTCAACAGCGGTACCTGATGTAAAGCGTTACCTGATAGAGTTTCTGATGGATAAAAGAGTGATCGATTATCCCTGGCTTTTTCGGAAGATCCTGATAGAAGGCATCATTGTTCCGCGCAGAGCTCCAAAATCTGCTGAAGCCTACGCTTCGATCTGGTGGGAAGAAGGATCTCCGCTGATCGTGCTGACAAAACAATTACAGAAAGCAGTGCAGAACGATATGGAAATTCCTGTGCAGATAGCCATGCGATACGGGAATCCAAGCCCTGAAGTTGCTTACAATAACCTGTTGAAAGAGAATCCCAATCTCAAGGAAGTGATAGTGCTGCCGCTATATCCGCATTATGCCATGTCGTCATACGAAACAGCGGCTGTATACGCGGAAGAAGTGCACAAAAAGAAGAAATATAAATTCAAACTTTCCATTATACCTCCTTTCTACGATGAGCCTGACTACATCAATGCAATGGCTGAAAGTATGCGTCCATACCTGCAACAGGACTATGACTACGTATTGTTCAGCTACCACGGCGTTCCTGAAAGGCATATCTACAAAGGCGATATAACCGGCGCGCACTGCCTGAAAGTGAACGATTGCTGCCATGTTGCCTCCCCGGCGCATAAATACTGTTACCGGCACCAGGTGACCGTTACAGCCGAACTGGTAGCCCGGCAACTGGGACTGCCCAGGGAAAAATGGGGTATTTCATTCCAGTCGAGGCTCGGAAGGGAAGAATGGATCAAACCATATACAGCCAACGTATTAGAAACTTTGCCATCTGAAGGAAAGAAAAGACTGCTGGTTGTTTGCCCGGCCTTTGTATCCGATTGCCTGGAAACACTGGAAGAAATTGCAGTGGAAGGAAAACATACTTTCCTCAACAGCGGAGGCGAATCTTTCACTATGATCCCCTGCCTGAACATCCATCCGTTGTGGGTGAAGGCAGTGGTTAAATATTGCGAGCAGATCATTGCACAATAGCCAAACTCTTTTATATGTCTGAACAACCCGTTTTGATAATAGGCGCCGGTATTTCCGGGCTGGCTATCGCGTACCAGTTACAAAAACAACAGGTGCCGTACCTGTTGCTGGAAGCGTCTTCAAGAGCAGGAGGAGTAATGACCTCTTTCCATGAAGCAGGTTTTGAAATGGATGCAGGCGCAAATACCATCGCCGCATCGCCTGAGATTTTACAGCTATTTGAAGAACTGGGACTTTCAGACAGTATCATGCAAGCCTCGGCGGCCAGCAAAAACCGGTTCCTTGTGCGCAATGGCCAATTGCATGCTGTTTCTCCACATCCCGTTAAAATTTTATCATCTTCCTATCTCAGTGGCGCCGGCAAATGGCGCTTGTTTACAGAACGTTTCAGGAAACCTGCTTTTACAAACGCAGAAGAAACAGTAACAGCGTTTATCAGCAGGCGGTTTAACAAAGAGATTGCGGATTATGTGTTTGATCCTGTGTTATCGGGTATTTACGCAGGAAATCCCGATAAACTGAGCGTAGGAGAAGTATTGCCCATGTTGCCGAAATGGGAGAAGACCTATGGTAGCGTAACAAAGGGACTGATGAAAGAAAAAGGCGTAATGAGCGGCAGGAAGATCATCAGTTTCCGCGGAGGCAACCAGGCGCTTACAGACAGGCTGGCGGCTTTGCTGCAAACGCCGGCAAAAATTAATTGTGAAGTAACTGCAATCCGGCAAACTGCCGGAGGCTATAAAGTAGAAGCAATGCACGAAGGAACAAAAGTCTCTTTCGATGCAGGCGCAGTTGTTATTACCACACCGGCTTACCAGGCAGCGGCTATGATCCGGTCGTTGGATGACCGCCTGGCCGCCGGATTAAACAGTATTCATTACCCAAGGATGGGAGTATTGCATATGGGGATCGATACCCGCGCAATGCCGAACCCCATTGAAGGATTCGGGTTCCTGGCGCCCCATGCAGAGAACCTGCATTTCCTTGGCGTTATCTGCAACAGCGCTATTTTCCCTGAGAAAGCGCCTGCTGGCAAAAGTTTGCTGACGATCTTTACCGGGGGAGCAAGGCAGGAACATTTTTTCGACCAGTTGAGCGACCAGGAATTGCAGGATAAGATAGAACTGGAGATCACCTCTCTTTTAAACTTAACGGCGCCGCCAACGTTGATGCGTTTCCGTAAATGGAACAAAGCCATTCCGCAGTTCAATGCCGGATATGGAGAAATAAGGGCAGCCGCAGCACAATTCGAAAAAAAATATCCCGGAATTCATATCAAAGGAAATTATCTCCAGGGCGTTGCTATTCCTGCATTGTTGCAGGATGCGGTTACCCTTGCGGCAACGCTGAAGAAAAAATAGCTGTTGAAATTTGGTGGGTTGTTGGCATTTTTTGTTTAAATTCCAGTATAAATCTCCACCAGATGATCGCAGGAATTTTGAAAGAAAGAAACGGCGAAACCAGGGTATCATTAACGCCCGAAGTGGTAAAACAACTGCAACAGATGTCGGTAACCGTGTGGGTGGAGCAGGATGCCGGCGCTGCCGCCTGGTATAACGATCAAGCCTATACAGAGGCCGGCGCAGTGATCACTTCCGCTGCGGAGATCATCGCCAAAGCAGATATTATCCTGACCCTTCAGCCTCCCGAACCCAACCTGTTTCCCGCGCTTTCAGGAAAAATCCTGGTCGGCATATTACAACCTCTCTATCGCCTCGCCGAGGTGGAACAATGGGCCGCCAACGGTATCACCACTTTCAGCCTGGATGCCATTCCCCGCACCACGAGGGCGCAAAGCATGGATGTACTCAGTTCCCAGGCCAGCATAGCCGGTTATAAAGCTGTATTATTGGCGGCATATACCTATTCCCGTTATTTTCCCATGTTAATGACCGCTGCAGGCAGTATTGCCCCTGCAAAGGCGCTCATATTAGGCGCCGGCGTGGCAGGCTTGCAGGCCATTGCCACGGCAAGAAGGTTGGGGGCAGTAGTAGAAGTCTTTGACACCCGCCCGGCGGTGAAAGAAGAAGTAATGAGCCTGGGCGCCAAATTCGTGGAAGTTGAAGGCGCCGCCGATGCTTCCAGGGCAGGCGGGTACGCAGTAGAACAAAGTGAATCTTATAAGCAACAACAACAGCAACGTATAGCCGAAAGCATAACCAAAGCAGATATTGTGATCACTACAGCGCAGATACCCGGCAAACCGGCGCCTGTATTGATTTCCACAGAGATGATAAATACTATGAAACCCGGCTCTGTGATCATCGACCTGGCAGCTGCCACCGGCGGCAATACTACGCTTACTGTCAATAACGAATCCAAAGTGCATAACGGCGTTACCATTATCGGTAACTCCAACCTGCCGGCTGCCATGCCAGCAGATGCCAGCAAGCTATATGCTAAAAACGTCCTGAATTTCCTGAAACTGATACTGGATAAAGACGGTCAGGCAATTCTCAGGTTTGAAGACGAAATCGTAAAAGGTGCCTGCATCACACACGGCGGACAAATAGTGAACGACCGGGTGAAAAGCATGCTGCAACCTGCTTAGTTCAGTTTATAAACAATTGATCCATGGATACGCTACTGGCTTTTTTTCATCAGCATACCGAATTGATCTACATCGTTATCCTCTCCATCTTCCTGGGTGTTGAAGTGATCTCACGGGTTCCGTCTGTGCTGCATACCCCTCTTATGAGCGGGGCTAACGCTATTCACGGGGTAGTGATCATCGGCGCCATTATCGTAATGGGGAAAGCGGAACCGGATAATATCCCGGCGCTCATCATCGGGTTTCTGGCGGTAATACTGGGTACCATCAACGTAGTTGGCGGTTTCGTGGTTACTGATCGCATGCTGGAAATGTTCAAAGGCAAAAAGAAATAGTATAAAGTTTAGCTTATGATAGGTTCCAGCATTTTATCGATCATCTACCTGGTTGGATCAGTTACATTCATATTGGGTTTGAAAATGTTAAGCCGCCCTGATACCGCCCGCAAAGGGAACCTGGTAGCAGCCGCGGGTATGTTACTGGCTATTCTCGGAACCATTTTCCTGTATAGGGTGAACGGCGAACCGCTTCACAACCTCGGCTGGATATTCGCCGCCCTGGCCATTGGCTCCATTGCAGGCGTTTCGGCAGCCCGCAAAGTAAAAATGACCGCCATGCCTGAAATGGTAAGCCTTTTCAACGGCATGGGAGGAGCCTGCGCCGCCCTGATCTCCATTATCGAATTTGCTCACTACCCCCTTATGGATGGCATGGTCGTGATCATGCTGCTAAGCCTGGTGATTGGCGCAGTTTCCTGTGCGGGCAGTATCATCGCCTATGGGAAACTGGCGGGAAAAATAAAGGACTTTTCTTTCAATGGGCAGCATATCGTAAACCTCCTTATTCTCGGCGCCATAGTGATCTTGTCTGTCCTCCTGTTCACTGGACTCAGCAGCGCTGCGGTTACCGCTCTCTTTTACACCATTTGCGCACTTTCGCTGGTCTACGGCGTTTTGTTCGTACTTCCAATAGGCGGCGCCGATATGCCTGTCGTAATTTCATTACTGAACTCTTTTACCGGTGTAGCCGCCGCCTGCGGCGGTTTCCTGTACGATAATCCTGTAATGCTGACAGGCGGTATACTTGTGGGTTCTGCGGGTACTATCCTTACCATTCTTATGTGCAATGCCATGAACCGTTCCCTGAAAAATGTGCTGATAGGTTCTTTTGGCGGCGCTACTGCGGCTGCCGGCGGAGGCGGGGAACAAGGGCATTACAGGGAGATCAGTTTGTCGGATACGGCTGTAGTACTGGCTTACGCCAATAAAGTGATCGTCGTTCCGGGATATGGATTGGCGGTAGCACAGGCGCAACATGCGGTGCATGAACTGGAAAAGCTGTTGGAAGACAGGGGCGTAACCGTTAAATATGCTATACATCCTGTTGCCGGCCGTATGCCGGGGCACATGAATGTTCTGCTGGCAGAAGCAGATGTCCCTTACGAAAAACTCCTGGAGATGGAAGACGCCAACAATGAGCTGGCAACTGCCGACGCGGTACTGATATTAGGGGCCAACGATGTGGTGAACCCCGCAGCCAAAACAAATCCGGCCAGCCCTATATACGGTATGCCTATACTGGAAGTGGAAAATGCAAAAGCTGTTATCGTAAACAAACGCAGTATGAAACCCGGTTATGCCGGTATTGAAAACGAACTTTTCTTCCAGCCTAAAACATCTATGCTGTTCGGAGATGCCAGGAAAGTGCTCCAGGATCTGGCAGCTGCCGTAAAGGAGGTATAGTTTTCTTATTTTTGCAGAAAAACACCTTTGTCCAGTCATTTACCAGCAGCATTATTAGAGTCATTGGAAGGAATTCCGGGGTACAATCGCGCAACTTTTGAGCAGGTGCATGAAGCCGCAGAAAAGGTTACTTCTCTCCGCCTTAACCCCAATAAGCTCAGGTCAGCAAACGGGATCGATAAAGTTCTTCAGTCGTTATCCGCAACCGGCGTCAGTAAAGTACCGTGGACATCCCAGGGATATTACCTTCCCCAACGCCCGTCTTTCACACTCGATCCATATTTTCATGCAGGTGCATACTATGTACAGGAAGCATCTTCCATGTTCCTGGAATATGCAGTGAAACAGACCACAGACCCCGGTGCAGGTCTGAAGGTCCTGGATCTGTGCGCGGCGCCGGGAGGAAAATCCACTTTGTTGCAGTCACTGCTTCCTGACAACAGTTTGCTGGTCTCCAATGAAGTCATCAAATCCCGGGCTGCTTTGCTGGCCGATAACCTCACGAAATGGGGAGCGGCCAATGTTGTGGTAAGCAACAACGACCCAAAGGATTTTGCCGCGTTGCAAGGGTATTTCGACCTGGTGGTGGTAGATGCGCCCTGCTCTGGCAGCGGACTTTTCCGGCGTGACCCTGAACTGATCTCTGAATGGTCGCTGGATCATGTGGCCTTATGCAGTCAGCGCCAGCAGCGCATCCTGGCCGACATACTACCAGCCCTGAAAGCGAGCGGGGTGTTGATCTATTCTACCTGTTCTTTTTCGGCAGCAGAAGATGAAGCCATCTTAGACTGGCTGGCCGATCATTTTGAACTGGAAAATATTCCTTTGCCGATACCAGAAGAATGGAATATAATTATAACGGAAACGAGTAAACGAAATTTATCGGGATACCGGTTCTACCCCGACAGGTTGAAAGGCGAAGGCCTTTTCCTGGCTTGCCTCCGGAAGAAGGGCGGGGAAAAAGAATTCAGGGAACCCAAACAGAAAAATAAAACAGGTACGCTGACGGCAAAGCAGCTGGATCTTCTTTCGCCCTGGGTAAATAAGCCGGCGGGATATGAATTCTTCCTGCACCAGGATGAGGTGCTTGGTTTGGCGCCGGCTGTAGCAGCGGCTTTACCGGCATTGCAACAGCAACTTTACATACGCAAAGCCGGAGTGAAACTGGGACAGTTGGGGGCAAAAGAATTGATACCTGATCATCAACTGGCCATGAGCACATTGGCGGCAGAGCAGGTGCCGGTGGTAGAACTCAGTAAACAGGCAGCATTGCAATACCTGAAAAAGGAAGACCCTGGGATCTCATTGCCTGTAAAGGGCTGGGGATTAGTTGCCTATGAAGGAATGCAACTGGGTTGGGCGAAATTTTTACCTAACAGGATAAATAATTATTATCCAAAAGAATTGCGAATCCTGAAAGATATCCAGGGGCTGTGAACCGCAGAAGGTTTGCTGTTCTGGGTTTTGAAGAGACTGGCGGACGAAATTCCTGATGACCGGTTACAACAAAATGAAGGATTCTCCGTTTGGTTTAATAAGTAAATTTGTCAATTTTTACGCATATATTCGTTGCCCGAAAGCATAATTGTTTGCCTAAGTATTTCGACAAGTAACAGCACATCAATTATAAATAAAGTTTGTATGATAAAATCGATTCTGTCAATCGTCTTGTTTGGTTTCAGTGCAGTAGCTGTGCAGGCCCAGGATGTACTGGAAGTGAAGGGTACAACGCCTTCGCTATACATCACCCACACCGTTAAAAAAGGAGAAAATTTCTATAGTCTAAGCCGTGCCTATGGCATACCTCCAAAAGAAATTGCCTCTGCCAATAAAATTTCCATGGATCATGGTTTACAGTTGGGTAAACAGATAAATATCCCGCTTACCGCCACCAACTTTTCCCAGAAAGCCGGTGCAACTGGTCAACCTGTCTATCACAAAGTAACTGATAAAGAAACGCTCTATCGCGTTAGTGTTAACTACAATAAGGTAGCACTGGATAACATCCGTACCTGGAATAAATTATCAGGTGATGGATTAAAGAAAGATTCCTACATTATCATTGGTTACCTGAAAGGAGGCAATGCAGCCAGCGCTGCTCCGGCAGCCAGCGAAGGCGGAGAAGTAGCGGCTGCTCCACCGGCGAAACCGGCCAAGAAACCGGCGGAAAAGGAAATTATTACCCAGGACCCGGCCGGTGATCATACAGGCGACCAGGTAGATAACAACACTACTGCGGCAACTCCGCCTCCTGCTTCGAAACCCGAGCCAGTTGCGGAAGCTGCCACTCCGGTAAAAACCAACGTTCCTGCTTCTACCAGTACCGACTTCGAACAACTGTACATGGAACAGACCAACAACGGTAAAAAGGTGGCCACCGAAAAAGGCCCCGGCACCTGGTTTAAAAGCAACGCGGTAAATAAATACTACGCATTACATAACTCTGCCCCCAGAGGTACTATCATCAAAGTGACCAATCCACTGAACGGCAAATTCGTTTATGCGAAGGTCCTGGACGTGATCCCTCAGCTGAAACCCAACGCGGGCCTCATCATCAAACTGAGCGATGCCGCTATGGAAGCGCTGGGCAGCAACGAAACCAAGTTCTATTGCGAACTTAGCTACGAGAAGTAGGTTTCACGGAGTTTCACGCAAAGAAGCAAAGAAGCAAAGAGGCATAAGAAATTTGTTTTAAGGAAAATAAGAAAGCAAAGAAGTAGAGATACTTGTGACAAAAAACAATCTCCACTTCTTTGCTTTCTTATTTTTGCTTCGGTCAAAAAATCCTTATGCCTCTTTGCTTCTTTGCTTCTTTGCGTGAAACTCCGTGAAACTAGAACCGGTAGCCCCTCAGGAAGCTCGTGATATCCATTTTCTTCTTGCCTTCCAGCTGGATTTCGTCGAGGGAGAGGTAGCCATCGGGCGCGGCTATTTTGATGAAGGTTTTCTGATCAGTCACAAATTCGCCTGGCGCAACGGTTGGAGTGGTATGCTCTTTATGTGCCTTGAATATTTTCAGGGTTTTGCCCTGGAAGGTTGTCCAGGCGGTAGGGTAAGGACTGAGGCCTCTCACCAGGTTGTATATTGCGTCCAGGGGCCGGTCCCATTTGATCTGGCAGGTTTCTTTGAAGATCTTTGGAGCGTGTTTGATCTCGTCCAACGGGATATTGGCCTGGGGGATAGGAGTGACCTGGTTTTCGGCGATCGCTGTAACGGTTTTCAGCAGGAGCGTTGCGCCGGTTTGCATTAATACGTCGTGCAGTTCGCCGGCTGTTTCATCTTCACGGATAGGCACCCGTTCACTGAACAGTACATCGCCTGTATCTATTTCGTGTTGCAGTTTGAACGTGGTGACGCCTGATTCTTTCTCCCCGTTGATTACAGCCCAGTTGATAGGCGCTGCGCCCCGGTAGTTGGGTAACAACGATGCATGTACGTTGATAGTGCCCTGCGGAGGCATATTCCATACCAGCTCAGGCAACATACGGAACGCTACCACTACCTGCAGGTCGGCATTCAGCGCTTTCAGTTCTTCCAGGAATGCAGGGTTCTTCAGTTTCTCAGGTTGTAAAACTTTCAATCCTTTGCTGACAGCATACCGTTTCACGGCGCTTTCCTGCAGCTGAAGTCCGCGCCCCGCGGGTTTGTCAGGAGCCGTAACCACTCCCACGATATTAAACCCGTTTTGAACCAATATATCCAGGGAAGCCACTGCAAAGTCGGGCGTTCCCATAAAAACAATCTTGAAATCTTTATTCATGGGTGCAATTTAATTATTTCCCATGAAGGATGTTTTTATGGAAAACAAGGTATTTTTAATCTGGATGGTTATAAAAAATTTGTCGCTATGCTTCGTTATTTCCTGGTTTTATTAGCCTGTTATTTATTCAAAACATCTGACTGTACCGCCCAATACCTTGCTGCAACCGGCAATTACAAGGCCGATACCTTATCGGCAGACCAACTGAAGCTGGCCGTTAATGCCGTTAAAGAGAAGAAAGTGGTAGGGCTTGGAGAGGCCGAACATCTTAAATCTTCCTATTACAAGATAAAATCCCAGTTGCTCAAATCGCTGGTCGAGCAACATAATTTCAGCCTGGTACTGCTGGAAGCCAGCCTGAACGCCTGCCAGTTATTGGATCGTTACATTAAGGGAGATGACCATGTAGACCTGCGCACTGCGCTCAAAGAAATGAATGCGACGAACGATTACGTGTTGAAAAATATTTACAATACTCCCAGGATCGGGGAACTGTTTGCCTGGCTACGTGATTATAACAAGGCGAATAATAATCGTGTAAGCATTGGCGGTATAGATTTTCAAAATCCCGTGTTATTGGGAAATGCGATCAGGGAGGAGATAAAGAAGAGCGCAGCAGATTCGGTCGATTATTATGTTGCAAAGCTGGATGATGCTGTGGCGTTGTATTCCAGGTTCTACAATGGGTATATGGATTATAAGAATATTTTTAAAATATTTAAGGTCGATAGCCTGAAAGCCAGTGCTATAACGGCTCATAAAGCTGTGTATGCCTTGCAGCGGTTTGCCGGCGGCTCGCAATGGCTGGATCTTAACCTGCAAAACTTGCGTGCCATGTCTGATTTTTATGTAGATCCTAACGCCATGTTGCTGAGAGATAGCGCTATGTTCAATAATCTCCGTTATTATGCGGACCAGCGCCCGGATGCAAAGATCATTGTTTGGGCTGCCACCCAGCATTTGCAGGAGCAGAAACAGTCTTTTGGCGGAAGGGATTACAGGTGGATGGGAAATTTTATCAGGAGCAGGTGGGGGAACCAGTTTGCCAACATTGGAGTTTATGGGCCGGAAAACTGTTTGCCAGCGCCTACGCCAGCCGGTAAGGTAACGGTGGAGGTAATATTGAAATCAGGTCAGTACGGGGAATGTTTCAATACGCGTAATGAAGAAGTGATAATAAGCGTAAAGGCGCCACAGGTAACGAATGCGGTGGTGCTTTAAAAGATGTGGTTGCAGACCCCTGCAACCACATCTTTTTATAACTAATATAACAGGTATTTGGCCCTGATCACTTTGAATTTCGCCAGCCCGGGTTCCCAGCTTTTCCGTATTTCCGCTTCTGATAATCCTTTTTCTATTTGCTGTTGCAGTGTTTTAGTGCCGGCAAGTTTGGCGAAGAAAGGATTAAAGAATTTGTCTTTATTCGGGAACAGGTGGTATGCGCTGATCAGCCATTTCAGTTCCAGTTTCCTGCCTTTGTACGGAACGGTTTCAGGTGCGTGGCTCAGGTCGAACCCGTAGCAAACCTGGTCTTTCAGTACCGGTGTTGGATTCGTGGCGCTGGCCTTTGGCGTGAAAGAAAAATCCTGTTTCGGGAATAAAGGAGAGCCATATACCTGGAATGGCTTATCTGTACCCCGGCCCAGGCTAAGGGCAGTGCCCTCAAAGAAACAAAGGGAAGGGTAGAGGTTTACAGCCGCCATATTAGGCAGGTTGGGAGATGGTTTAACAGGTAGTTTATAGTAGGTCTGGTGAGTATAGTTCTCGCAAGGCACTACTTTAATATCGCATTTCAGGCCTTTGCTTAACCAGCGTTCTCCATTCAGCATACGTGCATATTCGGCAACAGTCATCCCGTGAACCACGGGGATGGGCTGCATCCCTACGAACGAGCGATAGGCGGTGTCCAAAACGGGGCCATCAATATAATCGCCGTTGGGATTGGGCCTATCAAGGATCACCAGTGTTTTCTTGTTTTCGGCGGCTGATTCCATCAACTCCTGCAAAGAGGAAATATAGGTGAAGAAACGGGTACCCACATCCTGTACATCGAATACCAGGATATCCACATCTTTAAGATCTGCTGCGGTGGCTTTGCGGTGCTGGCCGTAGAGGGAAATGATAGGAAGGCCTGTAGCGGAATCTATACTGTTGGCAACAGATTCGCCATGGCCGGCTGTACCGCGGAAACCATGTTCCGGGCTAAAAATTTTTACAATATTGATCTTCAGTTTCAACAACGAGTCGACCAGGTGTGTTTTATCAATGGTGGAGGTTTGATTCACCATCAGGGCTACTCGTTTATTTTTCAGTAATGGTAAATATCGGGCAGTTTGTGTGGCGCCGGGTAAAACATGGTCCGCATATTGTGCGGTAGATCTAAAGTAGCATCCCAGGAGGATGAGGCAAAACAGGAATATACGGTTCATAGCGTTAAGATACAGTAATATATACCAAAAAAAACCGATTATACCAGCTTTTTGTATCTTGCGCTTATTATTAACATTAAACAAGTTATTTTATGCAAACTGTTAAAAACGGGGATACTGTAAAGGTACATTACCATGGCCGTTTGACTAACGGTACTACCTTCGATTCATCTGAAGGTAGAGATCCACTGGAATTCAAGGTAGGTGCCGGTATGGTTATCAAAGGTTTCGAGAATGGGGTGCTGGAAATGAAAGTCGGTGATAAAAAGACCATTCATATCCCTGTTGATCAGGCATATGGTCCGAAAAGTGAAGAGATGATCATCGAATTTCCAAAGGAAAACATGCCTCCTGATATGAATCCTCAGATCGGCGATGAGCTGCAGATGAGCAATCCCCAGGGCCAGGTATTCCTGGTAAAAGTAGTTGGTATTTCTGATGCTGCTATCACTCTCGATGCTAACCATGCGCTGGCAGGCGAGGACCTGATCTTTGATCTGGAACTGGTTGAAATCAAGTAATTCCGGTTATATAAACGAATTGGCCGTCTCTACCTGGTAGAGACGGCCTTTCTATTATTATAATCATTCAAAAAATACTATGCTACCTGTATCTTCGTCGGCTTCTTATGCTCGTCGATCGCCACAAAGGTGAAAGTGCCGCTGATGGCCTTTTCCCGGTGTTTTTCATACATCTGTTCCACGTATACATTTACTTCTACTTTAAGACTCGTATTTCCGACCTCTTTCACTTCTCCAACCAATTCAACGATAGTGCCGTGAGGAATAGGTTTTTTAAAATCTATACGGTCGGAAGATACAGTTACTGTTCGCATCCTTGTAAAACGGGTAGCGGTAATGAATGCTACTTCGTCCATCAATTGCATTGCCGTTCCGCCGAATAAAGTATCGTAATGGTTAACGGTATTGGGAAATACTGCTTTAAAGATCCTGGTCACCGAATCTGCAATCTGTTGCTCGTAGGCCATAACTGAATATTAAGAAGATGAGATGTTAGCTTGCGTGTAAGCAACCTTCATGTCGCGTAAACAATCTGCGCATAAACAACCATTGTATTGCTGCCGGATATAAGCTGTTTCCGCTTCCGACAACACCACTTCCTGGCACTGGCACTGCAGGATAGTACCTACACGGCATTCAAAAGGCCGTCCGCAACGCGGGCAAGTTATGGTTTCATGACATGGCATGCAGTAAATGTAGGAATTTTGGAGTGGATGCTCGATGATTATTTCGTCATCCACTCTCAAAACCGCTAATTATAGCTGCTGCGCAGGTTCTTCGCGGCGGTAACCATGTTCCGCAATGCTGATTCCGTTTCAGGCCAGTTCCTTGTTTTTAGCCCGCAATCCGGGTTTACCCAGATGTTCTGAACCGGTAACAGTTGCACGGCTTTCTTAAGCAACGTTTCCATTTCTGCTACGGAAGGCACTCTTGGCGAGTGGATATCGTACACCCCCGGACCTGTTTCATTAGGATATTTGAATGCAGCGAAAGCCTCCAGTATCTCCATCTGTGAACGGGAGGTTTCTATCGTGATCACATCTGCATCCATCGCCGCAATATGTTCGATAATATCATTGAACTCTGCATAACACATATGCGTATGTATCTGCGTATTATCATCAACAGTACATACTGCCAGGCGGAACGCCTGCACAGCTTTTTCCAGGTATTCCGCCCTGGCCGACTGGCGTAATGGCAAGCCTTCTCTCAGCGCCGGCTCATCAACCTGTATCACCGTGATACCCGCTTCTTCCAGCTCTTTCACTTCATCCCTGATAGCCAGTGCGATCTGGAAAGCGGTATCCATTCTTGGCTGATCGTTGCGGACAAAAGACCATTGGAGGATGGTAATAGGCCCTGTGAGCATGCCTTTTACGGGTTTGTCGGTCAGCGACTGGGCGTATTTGCTCCAGTTTACCGTCATCGCCTGCGGGCGCTGCACATCTCCGAAAATAACAGGAGGTTTCACGCACCTGCTGCCATAACTCTGCACCCAGCCATATTGAGTAAATAAAAATCCATCCAGTTGTTCGCCGAAGTATTCCACCATGTCGTTGCGTTCAAACTCGCCATGCACCAGCACATCCAGGCCCAGGCTCTCCTGCCGGTAGATAGTGTCGGTGATCGCTTCACGGATTTCCGCCCTGTATGTTTCTTCGCTGATAATGCCTTTCTTCAGGTCTGCGCGCAATTGCCGTATCTCCTTTGTTTGAGGGAAGGAACCGATGGTTGTGGTTGGGAACAGCGGAAGGCGAAGGCTTTCGTGCTGTATGGCCTGCCTTACAGCAAAAGGACTGTTCCTTTGCATATCCTTTTCCGTTACCTCCTTTAACCTGGCTTTTACAGCAGGTTTGTGGATGATAGGAGAGGTTTTGCGGCTCTCCATCGCTTTCCTGTTCTCTTCCAGCAGCCAGGTTTCTCCTTCAATAACATCGCTCAGGGCTATTACTTCTCCAACTTTCTGTTTGGCAAATGCCATCCATTGTTTTACATCGGGGTTCAATTCTGTTTCGAGGTCCAGGTCGTAGGGCGAGTGAAGCAGGGAACAGGAAGTGCCAATGATCACACGTTCTTTGCCCAGGTGCCGGATGGCTTTATTGATAAGCGCCAGCGACGCTTCATAATCGTTTTTCCAGATATTGCGGCCATCTACCACGCCCAGCGAAAGCTGTTTGTCGTTGGGCAACAGGGCCAGTACTTCGTCGAGTTGCTGCGGCGCCCTTACCAGGTCTATATGTACAGCGGCAACAGGCAGCTGAACAGTGAGCGCTGTATTATCTTCTAACCCCCCAAAATAAGTGGTCAGCAATATTTTCAGTTCAGGAACTGCCTGCCTGATCACTGTAAATGCAGTGTGGTACAGTTCTTTCACAGCCTGGCCCAGGTCTGTGACCAGGGCAGGTTCGTCTATCTGCACCCAGGTAGCCCCGGCGCGTTTCAACTCCTGCAGCAATTGAATATAAACAGGCAATAATTTCTGCAGTACCTCAGCCTGGGTGAGCTGGTCGTCTTTGATCTTGCCGCTTAGTATGAATGTTACCGGTCCTACCAGCACAGGTTTCGTGTGAATGCCCAGTTGCCGGGCTTCTTTGAATTCTTCTACACATTTAGGCTGGTAGAGATGATAGCTTTGGGTTTTCTCGAATTCCGGCACCAGGTAGTGATAGTTGGTATCAAACCATTTGGTCATCTCCAGGGCGGTCAGGTCAAAATTATTCTTCTGGTATCCTCTTGCCATAGCAAAATATAGCTCCAGGCAGCGCGGATGGGCCAGCGATGCCTGCAAGGCCTGGAAGCGGGAAGGAATAACGCCCAGGGTCATGCTCATATCCAGTACCTGGTCGTAAAAGGAAAAATCGTTGGACGGAATAAGATCAATTCCTTTTTCTTTCAACAATTCCCAGTTTTCTCTTCGTAGCTCCCTTGCCGTTAATTCTAAACGTTCCAGGGAAATTTTACCTGCCCAATAGTTCTCACAGGCTTTCTTTAATGCGCGTTGGCTTCCTACTCTCGGATAGCCCGGAATGTTGGTTAGCATCGTATTAGGATATCGTTTTGTTCTACGCAAACCTATAAACATTCGATGTTTGTTTTTATTTTTGAAAAAATTTGGTGTTTTGTTCTATTTTTGTATGTTTAAAAAGATGTTTTTTCTAAAACTGGAATATGGGACGCTGAAAAACAGAAAAATTCACGGAAAGCCAGTAACCTGTTTTTTCTTACGTTTGCACCATGTTTACTAATTACGATTATACAGTTGTCGAACGCTTTATGCGTTACGTTCAGATAGATACGCAATCTGACCCGCTTAGCAATACTTTTCCGAGCACCGAAAAGCAGAAAGATCTCTCCCGTCTACTGGTGAAAGAATTGAAAGAAATGGGCATCACGGATGCAGAACTGGATGAATATGGCTATGTATATGCCACGATCCCTGCCAATACGGATAAAAAAGTACCCGTGATCTGCTTCTGTTCACATGTAGATACCTCGTCAGACAGCAGCGGCACGGGCGTAAAACCCATTATACACAAAGGGTATGAGGGGGGAGACATCAGCCTCCCGGACGATGAGAACATCGTTATCAGTCCCAAAGAACATCCTTACCTCCTGGAAAAGAAGGGAGACGATATAATTACCGCCAGCGGCACAACCTTGCTGGGCGCCGACGACAAAGCCGGCGTGGCGGAGATCATGGACGCTGCCCATTACCTGATGACGCATCCTGAAGTGAAGCATGGAGCTATCCGCATTTTGTTTACCCCGGATGAAGAAATAGGAAGAGGGGTTGACAAAGTGGATATGAAGAAGCTGGCAGCTGATTTTGGTTATACGATGGATGGTGGAGAAGCCGGTTCGCTGGAAGATGAGAACTTTTCGGCCGACGGGGCTAAGATCACCGTATACGGTGTCAGCGCACATCCGGGATCAGCCAAAAACAAACTGGTAAGCGCTATCAAAGTGGCGGCAGCTATTGTAGACGCTTTGCCTAAAGACAGCTTGTCGCCCGAAACAACCGAAGACCGGGAAGGTTTCGTACATCCTGTAAGGATACAGGGAGTTGCAGAAAAAGCGGAGATAGATTTCATCATCAGGGATTTTGATACCAATGCCCTGGAAGCGCATGAAAACTTCCTGCGCACGACTATGGACAGGGTAGTGGCCAGGTTCCCGGGGGCCAGGGCTACTTTAAAAGTGAATTCCCAGTATCGCAATATGAAAGAAGTATTGGTGAATCACCCTGAAGTTACCGCCTATGCAGCCGAAGCCATAAAAAGGGCGGGATTGCAGCCATTGAGGATGAGCATCAGGGGAGGTACCGACGGTTCCCGTTTATCGTTTATGGGATTGCCCTGCCCGAATATTTTTACAGGAGAGATGGCCCTGCATGGCAAACATGAGTATGTAAGCATACAGGATATGCAGAAAGCCGTGCAAACGATCGTATACTTGGCACAAGTTTGGGAGGAGAAGAGCCGTCAATAGCAAAATATAGATTCCGGAAAGCTAAGATCGATGGGGATCCGCCGCTGTTAATTCTTACAGAACGTTAAACAGCGCACATCTCCATCGATCCATATTTTCTGAAATCAACAAATATTTTACTACTTTAAGCGTTTTATTTGTATTCTACTTATGCACCCGTTAAAATATAGTTCATGTTGTTAGGTTTTATTACTCAAGTACAAGACTCTCTGCTCCTGCCCAAAGCCGATACGGTAGCACAGGGCGTTACTACTGCCGCCCCGGCCCAGGAGATCCATCTTTTAGATATGCTGATGAAAGGGGGCGTGCTGATGATTCCTCTCGGCGTATTATCACTGATAGCCATATACGTTTTCGTGGAAAGGGCTATTACCATATCCAAAGCCGGTAAAATACCTGATAATTTTATGGCCATGATCCGCGACCAGATCACTTCCGGCAACATGCAATCTGCCAGGTCACTGGCCAAGAACACGCCGGGCCCCATTGCCAGGATGATCGAAAAGGGTATCCAGCGGATAGGCAAACCAATAGAAAGCATAGAAAAATCAATGGAGAACGTGGGTAAGCTGGAAGTTTACAGGATGGAAAAGAACCTGGTGATCCTCTCCATCATCGCAGGTATAGCCCCGATGTTCGGGTTCCTGGGAACTATCGCCGGTATGATCCAGACCTTCTTTAACATCTCCATTACTTCAGATATTACACTGGGAACAATAGCAGGTGGTATCTACGTTAAAATGATCACCTCTGCAACAGGTCTGATCATCGGTATCGTAGCCTTCATCGGGTACAGCTATCTGAATGCACAGATAGATAAAGTGGTAAATAAAATGGAAGCTTCTTCCTCTGAATTTATTGACATCCTGCAGGAACCTACCCGCTAAAAAATCCTGATTATGAATTTACGCAGTCGAAATAAGAAACATGTGGAAATGCACAACTCAGCGTTGAACGATATCCTGTTCATCCTGCTGTTGTTCTTCCTCATTGTTTCCACGCTGGCTAATCCCAATGTGATCAAGTTAATGCTGCCCAAGGCCAAAAGCAACACCAAGGCTAAACAAACGGTAGTAGTGAGCATCAACGACAAACGGGAGTTCTTTGTAGGCACTACCAAAGTGTCGTTCGACCAGCTGAAACAGGCGTTGGCGCCTTCTGTGGCCAATGAAAAAACTGATCCTACCATTGTGATCAATGCGGAGAAGAGCGTGCCTGTAGAAGATGTAGTGAATGTGATGGAAGTGGCCAGGGAAATTGGCGCTAAAGTGGTGCTGGCAACGGCCCGGAAATAAAATATTTATAAAGTAAAAAGCCCCGGAACGAGCAGTTCCGGGGCTTTTTTTATATCGATGCTTTTATCATCCTGTCTTTCCCGAACATATCCTGTTTCAGGATCACCTCTTTGAATTGCAGGGCTTTCAGCAGTTCTACCACTTCTTTCCCTAATGCTTCATTGATCTCAAAATACAGGGCTCCGCCGGCCTTCAGCTTCTGCTGCGCCATTTGGGCAATATGCCTGTAAAACAGCAACGGGTCGTTATCCGGTACAAATAGCGCCAGGCTTGGCTCATAGGCCAATACCTGTTCCTGCATTCCCGTTTTCTCGCTCTGCGTAATATAAGGAGGATTGCTCACTACCAGGTCGAAGTTGGGCAAGGTAGCGAGTTGCAGTGGGTCCAGCGCATCCATTTGCTGGAAATGAACGTCGAGCTTCCATTTGGCGGCATTCCCGGAAGCCACTTCCAGGGCGCCGGGGCTGATATCGATAGCCATCACAGCTGCATCCGGCAGCGATCTTTTAAGCGCCAGCGGAATGGCGCCGCTGCCGGTGCCTACATCCAGGATCTTTAACCCGCTGCGGCCCGTGGCGTCGTTCACCATCCATTCTACCAGTTCTTCCGTTTCAGGCCTGGGTATCAATACCTGGTTGTTCACATTAAGTTCCATCCCGTAAAACCAGGTACTGCCGGTGATGTATTGCACGGGTTCTTTACGCAATAAGGCTTCTATAGCCGCTTTAAGCCGCTGGTTCTGTTCGGGGGTTAATAAGTTTGTTTTGTTTACGATGCGGTCTAATTTGCTCATACCGGTCAAAGATTCCATGACGATATGCGCGATGTTGGCAGCTTCCCTTTCTTCATATAGATCGCCGATGGCGCCGGTAATATAGGTAAAGGCTGTTTGTATAGTCAATATGAAAAATTTTGCGATGTGGTGAATCTGGAAACTGCAAACCGGGGAAGTCGCACTCTCCATTGTGTTAAAAACGATACTTTTGCAAAGTTATTACTTAAGGCTTGATTATGACCAATACTATCGACGAAATTTTTATGCGGCGTTGCCTGGAACTGGCCGCCATGGGCGCCGGTAACGTGGCTCCGAACCCGATGGTAGGAGCGGTGCTGGTTCACCAGGGCCGTATCATTGGTGAAGGCTATCACCGGCAATACGGGCAGGCGCACGCGGAAGTGAATTGTGTTAATAGTGTTCAGGAGGCCGACAGGGTGCTGATTCCCCTGTCTACCATGTATGTAAGCCTGGAGCCTTGTGCCCATCATGGTAAAACACCGCCCTGCGCCGATCTGATCGTAAGCCAGCGGATCCCTGAAGTGGTCATAGGCTGCGTGGATACCTTTTCTGCAGTTGCCGGCAAAGGGATTGAGAAACTGGAAAAAGCAGGCATCAGGGTGCATACCAGGATGCTGGAAGAAGCATGCAGGGCTATTAACCGCCGCTTCTTCACCTTTCATGAAAAGAAAAGACCCTATATCATATTAAAATGGGCCCAGTGCGCCAACGGCCTGATAGCCGGGGCAGAGGGCGCGCCGGTAAAGATTTCCAACAAGTATACAGACAGGCTGGTACACAAGTGGAGAAGCGAAGAAATGAGCATTCTTGTAGGCACCCGCACTGCTTTAATGGATAATCCCAAGCTCACCAACCGGCTATGGACAGGCAAAGATCCTGTCAGGCTGGTGATCGACCGGGCATTGAAAATACCCAGGCATTATCATCTCTGGGACGGAACTGTGCCTACCATCTTTATAACTGCTGAAAGTGAAGATTCCAACGGGCTTACAGAACAGATGCAGCTCGATTTCAAACAGCCGATACTGCCGCAGCTGCTGGAAAAGCTTCACAACCGGCATATACAGAGCATTCTGGTGGAAGGAGGCAGTTACCTGCTGGAACAATTTATCGCTGCCGGGTTATGGGATGAAGCCAGGGTAATAACGGGAACGGTTACACTGCCCGGCGGACTCGCGGCGCCGGCGCTTTCAGATGCTACCCTCATACACACGGAGCAGGTGGATACAGACAGAATTGATTTTTACCAACGCAGGGGATAGTCCTGTACTCTAAATAACATTGATGGAGGTTTACTTTACAATAGATAAAACAGCAGTAGCTGAGTTCAAAGACAGGGGAAGCAAATTCCTGGGATATGTATTTCCTGTGAAAAGCACAGACGACGTAAAAGCATGCCTGGGTGAAGTGAAGAAAGAACATCCCAAAGCCACGCACCATTGCTATGCTTACAGGATAGGAACAGACGGGCTGCAATTCAGGGCAAACGACGACGGCGAACCTTCCGGTTCGGCAGGTAAACCCATCCTTGGGCAGATAGACAGCAAGCAGCTAACAGACGTACTTATTGTAGTTGTCCGTTATTTTGGCGGCACCTTGCTGGGCGTTCCCGGCCTGATCAACGCCTATAAAATAAGCGCATCGATGGTACTGCAACTGGTGCCTGTTATCCAGAAAAACATCGAAGCAAAATATCGCCTCAGCTTCGATTATACGATCATGAACGAAGTAATGACGGTGATCAAACAACAGAACTGTACGGTACTTTCACAGGAACTCCAGCTCTTCTGCGAAATGGTAATAGGCATCCCTAAAGCCAACGAAGAACTATGCCTGCTCCGCCTGAAAGACATCTACGGATTGGAGGTGGCACGCAACCACGTGTAAGGGGGCACGCGGAGAGGCAAAGAAAGCAAAGGGACATAAGATATTGTTTTAAGGAAAATAAGAAAGCAAAGGGACATAAGATATTGTTTTAAGAAAAATAAGAAAGCAAAGGGACATAAGATATTGTTTAAGGAAAATAAGAAAGCAAAGGGAGTGAAGATAAACTATAACATAATCTTCGCTCCCTTTGCTTTCTTAATTTCCTTAATAAAATCCTTTGCGGGCTTTGCTTTCTTTGCCTCTCTGCGTGCCCCCTTACACGTGGTTGCGTGCAAACCGATTGCTCACGATGAGGTCTTTGCTGCCGGGCGTGTATTTATAGAAGCCTTCCCCGCTTTTAACGCCAAGGTATCCGGCGGTTACCATGTTCACCAGCAGCGGGCATGGCGCATATTTAGGATTACCGAAACCTTCGTGCAACACCTGGAGGATAGACAGGCATACATCCAGTCCTATGAAATCCGCCAGTTGTAAGGGTCCCATTGGATGGGCCATTCCCAGCTTCATTACGGTATCAATTTCTTCTACGCCTGCAACGCCTTCGAAGAGGGAGATGATCGCTTCGTTGATCATAGGCATCAGTATGCGGTTGGCAATGAAACCGGGGTAGTCGTTCACTACGCAGGGAACTTTTTCCAGCTTCCTGGAAAGATCCGCGATAGTGGCAGTCACCTGTTTATCTGTTGCATAACCGTTGATGATCTCTACCAGTTTCATGACAGGTACAGGATTCATGAAGTGCATGCCAATCACTTTGGACGGGCGTTTGGTGGCAGCGGCAATTTTTGTAATGGAAATAGAAGAAGTGTTGGTAGCCAGGATAGCGTCGGCTGGCGCGTGAAGATCCAGTTCCTGGAATATTTTAAGTTTCAGGTTGATGTTCTCTGTGGCAGCTTCCACTACCAGGTCTGCTGTCTTTACGCCTGAGGGCAGGTCGGTGTGCGTGCTGATATTTTTCAGCGTATCGGTTTTGACAGCTTCTGTGATGGTGCCTTTACTTACCTGCCTGTCGAGGTTTTTGCCGATCGTTTGTAAAGCTTTTTCCAGTGCAGCAGCAGAGATATCTATGAGGTTTACAGCATATCCGTGCTGTGCAAATACGTGTGCAATACCATTTCCCATGGTACCAGCACCAATTACCGCAATTTTTTGCATGGTGTAATGATTTTTATAGCCGGTTTCAAATCTAACGATTAAACGGCATCAAAACTAGAAGTTATCAGTATCCTTTCGTTTGAAATCACCCCGTTTCCAGGCCTGGATGAACTGTGCCCAGGCAAATGGGTTCATGATATTTTGCGGAGGCGGTTGACCGGCGTAATAGAGATTGCGGGCCTGCTGGTTGAGATAATTATTCACGCCTTCCCGTCCATCTGCCGGCAGGTAACGGGCAAGCGCACGAAGATGCGCGTTGTTGGTGTTTTTGCGGGCCACTTCGTAAGCGTCGTCAGGTGCGAGGTTGACGAACGACCGTTCAAATTCTTCCCTGGAAGGATAAGGTTTGATAACCGTTACCGGCAGGTAGGTAGTATCTTCTACCATGAGTTGGATCATGGAAAAGGTATTTCCCTTGATATCTGGAGGGATCTTGAAATTTTTGTGCTTAAAACCGATTGCGGTGAATGAAAGGGTATCGCCTTTGAATACAACGATAGAAAAAACGCCGGACCTGTTGGAGATGGTTCCCCTGCCCTGGCCTTTCACCATAATACTGACACCCGGAACGGCCCTCAGGCTGTCGGCAGTCATGGTGATACCTTGAATCTGGATGACACTGTCCCGGAACTCCGCGATCTGCGCTTTCAACAGGAAAGGTGAAAATAGGAATCCGATTATGATTAAAAGTGTCAGTATGTAGGATCTTTTGTGCTGCATGCCGGTCCTAAGATATAAAAAAAATTAAAGGTGTGTAGTATTGTGCGCCGCTCCCTTGCAGAGAAATTTAAAATTAACTGCCAATTGGGTTAACTTTGCTCCCTGGATTCAAAATTAACAACAATTTATGATCACGAAAGAGCAGGTTTTAAAGGCCCTGAGCAACGTAGAAGAGCCCGATCTGGGAAAGGATCTGGTTACGCTGAACATGGTTAAAGATATAGAGATCGACGGCAATAAAGTAAAGTTTACAGTTATTCTTACCACGCCGGCTTGTCCGATGAAAGACATGATCCGCAACGCCTGTGTTAATGCCATCCATATGCTGGTGAGCAAAGATGCAGAGGTTGAAGTTGTCATGACAGCGAATGTTAATACAAAACGCACTGGTGGTGAAGGAGTATTGTCGAAGGTTAAAAATATTATCGTTGTAGCATCCGGTAAAGGCGGTGTAGGTAAATCTACCGTGGCAGCCAACCTGGCCCTGGCTTTGGGAAGGGATGGCGCAAAAGTGGGATTGATGGATGCGGATATCTACGGTCCTTCCGTTCCTATCATGTTCGGATTGCGCGGTGAACGCCCGATGATGGTGGATGTGAACGGTAAAGGCATGATACAGCCAATGGAAAAATACGGCATTAAAGTAATGTCGATAGGTTTGCTGATCGATGAGCGCCAGGCGGTTATCTGGCGCGGACCAATGGCCAGCAGCGCGTTGCGCCAGTTCCTGACAGATGTATACTGGGGAGAATTGGATTACCTGGTAATAGATATGCCTCCGGGTACCGGCGATATTCACCTGACCCTGGTACAAACAGTTCCGGTAACGGGTGCGGTGATCGTTACCACCCCGCAGGATGTAGCCCTGGCCGATGCCAAGAAAGGTATCGCCATGTTCATGGGACAGCAGATCAACGTACCTATCCTGGGTTTGGTAGAAAATATGGCATATTTCACCCCGGCAGAACTGCCTGAAAACAAATACTACATCTTCGGGAAAGACGGCGGAAGACAACTGGCGGAAGAAATGGAAATCCCGTTCCTCGGCCAGATACCTCTGGTGCAGAGCATCAGGGAAGGAGGCGATGCCGGCAAACCTGCGATGATAGGAGACGAGAAGATCACCCGCAAAGCATTCCTTGATGTGGCCGGAGCCGCGGCAAGAAGTATCGCCATGAGAAATGCCAACATTGCACCAACTAAAATTGTGGATATCATCGTTTAATATATTTCAACCCGGGAATGGCAGCCCATTCCCGGGTTTTAAAATTTCACCTAATGTACACGCCGAAATATTACCAGGAATCCGATTGGGAGGTAATAGCCGGGTTTATCCGGGAAAACGGATTTGGATTGCTTGTTAACACCGATGAATCAAATACTCCCCATGCCACTCATATCCCCCTGCTTTTAAAAGAAAAAGCGCCAGGCGCCTTCGTACTGGAAGGGCATATTGCCAGGATCAACCCTCAATGGCAGTATTTTAGCCGTGGAAAGTCGTTAGCAGTTTTTTCAGGAGCACATAGCTACATCTCTTCTTCCTGGTACGAGAAATCTAAAATTCCTACCTGGAACTATATGGCAGTACATATACATGGTCATACCAGGATACAATCGGAAGAAGAAGTGATTGCAGCATTGGGAGCGCTGATGAAAAAATATGAAGCTGCATCTGCCTGCCCTGTTCATATTAACGAGATTGATGAGAAAACATTGATGAACAATGTGAAAGCGATCGTAGGTTTTGAAATGGCGGTAGAAGAAGTGACTGCAACCTATAAACTAAACCAGAATAAAAAAGCAAATGATTATAACAGCGTTATAAAACATTTGCAGGAACTGGGAACTGAAAATACGCTGAAAGTGGCCGCAGAAATGGAAGCCAGGAGAAGTGATTTTCAAGCTTAGAAATATTTTCCGGAAATGATGTTTCCGATTGTAAAAAGAAATATCTTTAATTATCTCCTCAGAATATTTTAGAGTCAATATGCTGGCGAAATGATGACTGCCACAAAGAATATAAATAAGTTTTGCTAATTATAAGTAATCATAATATGTTTAAAGCTGGCGTCATTGCTTAAGTTTTATTTAACTTTGCGCCCCAAATTAACCGACTATGAATCGACAGGAACTGGTGAATCTGATAAAGGAAAAACAATCTTATCTGTGTGTTGGTCTGGATACCGATATGCATAAGATTCCAAAGCACCTGCTTTCACATGCCGACCCTGTATTTGCTTTTAACAAGGCAATTATTGACGCTACGAAAGATCTTTGCGTAGCTTACAAGATCAATACTGCTTTTTACGAATGCATGGGTATCCGCGGCTGGGAAAGTTTACAACGGACAGTTGAATACATCCCTTCCGGTATCTTTACTATTGCAGATGCAAAGAGGGGCGATATTGGCAATACTTCTACCCAGTATGCCAAAACGTTTTTCGAAACATATAATTTCGACTCCGTTACCGTGGCTCCTTACATGGGGAAAGACAGTGTTGAACCTTTCCTGCAGTTCCATGAAAAGTGGGCCATCATGTTAGGCCTGACTTCCAATGAAGGAAGCAAGGATTTCCAGTTGCTGGAAACAGCAAACGAATTCCTTTTTGAAAAGGTATTGAAAGCCGGCATGCAGTGGGGAACGCCCGATAATCTCATGTTTGTTGTTGGCGCTACTCAATCTTCGCAGCTGGGTCATATCCGTAAACTGGTACCGGATCATTTCTTCCTTGTTCCCGGTGTCGGAGCGCAGGGAGGCAGCCTGGAAGAGATTTCTACACAGGCAATGAATAAAGATTGCGGGCTGCTGGTAAATGCCAGCAGGGCAATTATCTACGCCGGCAATGGTGAAGATTTTGCGGCAGATGCAAGAAATGTTGCATTGGGTTACCAGCAGGAGATGGCTATCTACCTGCGTAAAATGGCTACCGCCGCTGTCTGAATATTTTTCCAACAGCCTGCCTTTTAATTGGCAGGCTGTTTTCCCCTGATGATCTGGTTAGTTAGCCAGGGCTTTATCTCGAATATCAGTTTGCCTGCCGCCACAGCAGGGTCTTTATTAACAAGTTTGTTGACTTCCGCGCTATCCTGGCAATCCATAATAAAAATCCCCCTCAGATCCCCATCGTCAGTGAATGGACCTGCTACCACCAATTTACCTGTATTGACCAGTTGTTGAATGTTATGCACATGCGCCTGCTGCAAACTGTCGTTGTTCATCGATTCCTGGTATTTAGGCCCTTTCTTTAATAGAACCATCCAGTATTGTTTTAAATCCTGGGTGACGGTTTTTGTACCTGCTAAATTTGGAGTAATTGATTTAATGGGGGTGGGGTGAAACAAGAACACTACGATTAAAACAAATCCCAATAGCAAAATTGCAGGTATTATTCTGCTTGCCATAGCTCTCGATTTTAGAACAGTGAAGTTACGAAAAGTTTATACACAACACTGTTCATCCCGTTAATTATGGGGGGTATCGGCTAATTTCTTATATTGGGTACTAAACCCGAAATTCCATGCAACAAGATCTGTTTCAGTCGCCCGACTATTACGCAGTTGACGATCTGCTGAGTGAAGAACACCTGATGATACGCGATGCAGTACGCCAGTGGGTCAAAAAAGACGTTTCTCCTATCATTGAAGAATATTGCCAGAAAGCCGAGTTTCCCCGCCAGGTAATAAAGGGGCTGGGAGAATTGGGTTGCTTTGGTCCTACCATTCCTGCCGAATACGGGGGTGGGGGCCTGGATTACATAGCTTACGGGCTGATGATGCAGGAACTGGAACGGGGCGATTCCGGCATTCGCTCCACTGCCTCGGTGCAGGGATCGCTGGTGATGTTCCCCATTTATACTTTCGGCAGCGAAGAGCAGAAACTGAAATACCTGCCCAAACTGGCTACAGGCGAAATGATGGGCTGTTTCGGGCTTACCGAACCCGATCATGGTTCTAACCCGGCTGGGATGATCACTAACTTTAAAGACGCCGGGGATCACGTGGTGCTGAACGGGGCAAAAATGTGGATCAGCAACGCACCGTTTGCCGACATTGCAGTAGTATGGGCGAAGGACGAAGAGGGCGTGGTAAGAGGGCTGATCGTAGAACGGGGTATGGAAGGTTTCAGTACTCCCGAAACAAAAGGCAAATGGAGTTTACGCGCCAGCGCTACGGGCGAACTGGTTTTCGACAATGTAAAAGTGCCGAAAGAAAATATCCTGCCGGGAGTGAAAGGTTTGAAAGGTCCTTTAACTTGTTTATCTTCCGCCCGCTATGGCATTGCCTGGGGAGTAATAGGCGCAGCAATGGATTGCTACGACACGGCATTAAGATATTCGAAAGAACGCATACAGTTCGGCAGGCCTATCGGCGGTTTCCAGCTGACGCAGAAGAAACTGGCGGAAATGATCACCGAGATCACGAAAGCGCAGTTGCTGAACTGGCGGTTGGGAGTATTGAAGAATGAAGGAAAAGCGACGCCTGCACAGATATCGATGGCTAAACGCAATTCCTGTGAAGTGGCGGCCAATATTGCCCGCAATGCAAGAACAATACTTGGCGGCATGGGCATTACGGGCGAATTCCCTGTAATGCGTCATATGATGAACCTGGAAAGCGTTATGACCTATGAGGGAACGCACGAAGTGCATTTGCTTATCACGGGTATGGATGTTACAGGACTCGACGCCTTCAAATAAGATCCTTAAATGAAAAAATTACTACTGGCAGGAATACTGCTGGCCGGCCTGGGAGCAGGCGCCCAGCAACCTGCGTCCAGGTTGATGGCGTACGAAGGAAAAGCACAGGGAACTTACTATATCGTCAAATATGTGTCTGCAGATACTACGAACCTGCAGTCGTCCATCGATTCCATTTTCCGCGTGATCGATGCCTCCTTATCACTTTATCAACCCGGATCAGCTATCAATCGTTTTAACCGCGATGGCAAAGTGCAAATGGATGAACATATGCAAAAAGTAGTTGAAAAAGCATTGTTCGCCAATCGCGCCACTAACGGCTTGTTCGACATTACTGTTCAACCCCTGGTATACCTCTGGGGCTTTGGCGTAACCAAACCTTCATTTAAGGGAGTGCCGCCGGCAGATAGTATAAAACGCGCTTTAAAGCTCGTAGGATCGCGTTATTTGAAAATGAAGGGGCAGGAGCTTACAACCACTAAAAAAGGCGTAAAAATCGACTGTAATGGCATTGCCCAGGGATATACAGTAGATGTATTGGGCCGCTTCCTGGAGCAGCGGGGAATTGAGAACTACCTCGTGGATGTAGGGGGAGAACTGTGTGCAAAGGGAAGTAACCAGCAAAATAAGACCTGGAGTGTAGGGATAGAGCGGCCATCGCCCGGCGATACAAGCTATGAACCCATCCAGGGCATTGTTCGCCTGCCTGGTAAAGGTATCGCTACCAGCGGCAACTACCGCCGTTTCTTCGACCAGGGCAAAACCAGGTACGCGCATACCATTGATCCGAAATCGGGGGTAGCATTGCATAACCATATTATCAGCGTAACGTTGATCGCACCGGATTGTTTTACAGCGGATGCATTTGATAACCCGCTTATCCTGATGGGAGTAACGAAAGGACTTCAGTTCGTGGAACAGCACCCCGAATATGGTCTTGCCGCCCTCTATATTTACCGCGACGAAGACGGGGTGATCAAAGAAGCGTTCAGCAATAATTTCAGACAATACATGGAATACTAAAAGGCAAAGGCCTGCCCCGGCTATCCGGGTGCAGGCCTTGCAGTTAATGTAGAATATGGATTACGCTTTAATTCAGGTGTAGTTTCAACCCGATATTTCCCTGTATGGTATTAAAGCTGGTGATCTCTCCCAATTTATATGGCGCGTAGTTGTACCTCGCATTTACATTAAACATAAGCGGAGAAGCTTTTCCGAATGGTATGTTGATACCAATTTCAGGACTTACCAGGAACTGCCAGCTTTTATCGGATTCCACGAATTCACCCCAGTATTTTTCGTATTTGAAATGTGCGGCGCCCACACCAACCATGGCATAAGGAAGCACAGGCTGATCCTGTTTCAGGAAGGTATAGCTTACTGTTGCCTGGATAGGAACTACCTGCAACGTACGTGTCTGAACGGCGGAAACATCGCCCTGAGTTGGGTCATGGTATACGGCTCTGGGCACCCTTTCATAAAAATCCTGGTAACCGGAACGCAAACCTACTGCCAGCTGTCCGTTGAGCATGTACTGAACGCCAGCGCCCCAGCCACGTAAACTTGTTTTATCAGCATAATCTTTCAGCGAACCGAGTGGTTGGCTGATAGACCAGTTTGCATCTATTGAAAGCGGCGGACGGTATTGCGCTGAAGCCGAACCACCTATAAGAAGCGCTGCGATTGCCAACATCCAATTTCTTATCTTTTTCATCTTTCCTGTCATTTAAAAGTTCACATTATTTTTTCAGATATGGTGACTGATCAAAAGATGTTTTCACCATATTATCGATGTTGTTGGAATTCCACACACCGGTACCACGCCATAATGCATTCCAAACAGATTTAAGTTGTTTGTTCTGCGCGTTTTTCAGGTCAAACAGGTCTATTGCTACCTGGCGTTCGTTCACCCGGTAAACGGTGTAATAAGAAGGCCAGTACCAACCGCCGCCAGGAAATCCCCAATAGCCGGGATCCCAGTAACCGCCCCACCATCCGGGGTTCCAGGAAATGGCAGAGAAAGTATTGTCGATCCTGGTGAGGTTGATCGCCAGGTCAGGCTTTGCCGCCTTGTTAACCAGGGTATAACCTCTTTGCTGCATCGCGGCAGATACAGAAGCAATAAGTTTCTGGTCGTAGTCCGTCAGTTCTTTTTTCGCACTGTCGTTGCGGTTAGAAAGTACCACCACGGAATCTACTATACTGAATGTGGTATAAGAAGAAAAATTAGCGGTGCTGTCGTGATTCGTAATATAGATCCTTGATTCCTCGTCCGACATGTCGTTTAACGGATCTTTACGGCAGCCAGTTGCAACCATCGCTACCACAAAGGCAACGGCACTGAGTAAAAACAATGTTCTTTTCATATCCTAGCGTATTTATTATTAATTATTATACCTCATATAAGAAGGTTATCATTCGCAAAAACAATTGGGTATCCTCACAAAACGTTTTGGTGTTTTTTATCTATTATTTAACGGATTAGATAGATGATTGTTACAGAAAGTTTACACCGCTAATGTTAATGAAATCATAAAGTGGCGTAGCAAAAAGAGTTCCAACAATTAACAGGCTGCGTTATATGGTTATATGTTTGAAGGGGCGAAAATATGTTAAAGCAGCCTTTGCATTAAACATAAAACGGGGCCATGATAAAGGCCCCGTTCTTTAATATCTTTCTACTAATTACCTAATCCAGGAGCTCATCCGCCGCGTCTTCCAGCAGTTGAAGATCAACAGAATCATTTCCTGCGATCCCGTCTATAGAGCCCTTAATGTGAGCGGTGTTCAACAAAACTTTCTCCAGTTGTTTTTCTCTGGCTTTCCACAATTTTTCCATTGCATCGCGTTCCCGCTGGATGGATAGTTTCATCGCCATAAACCCTTCTCTCACCGCTTTCCATTGCTCTGCAAACTCGCCGCTGGTAAGGTATTCGTACAACATGTGCATTTTATCTCCTTTGTTCTCCTGGCTGCGCAGTTTCATGGAGATCTTTATCATGCCATCTCTCAATACATATGCTAATGCTTTTACTTCCGCAAATGTGCAGATCCAGACGCCATCTTTTTCTCCAAACTGTTTCATGTCGCGGGGCATGGTTTGCGTAACAAGGATGGCTACATCCATACCCTGCGAACGCATATCTGCCTTCAGTTTTTCTACCCAGTCCTTAGTAAACTCCTTGGTGCGTTTACTCTCGTAAATGATCTTTCCACAATCCTGCCCGTACTGGTTGCGGATGTACTGTATGCAATCAGCTCCCCTGACGCCTTTTTCTACCGGCACTACTTCATCGTAAGGGAAATGGCTCCTCAACATTTCTTCCAGGGCCAGTTCCTGTATTTCGCCCTGCAGCTGCATGGAACCCTGTTCAGCTCTCCGCTTCATCTCTTCCGCCAGTTTCCGCTGATCTTCCAGTTGTTTTTCCAACTCCCGGACCCTGAGCTGGTGTTCAGTGTCCCTGATCCGGTTCTTTTCCAGTTCTTCCAGCCTGATCTTTTCTGCCAGTTCTTCCCTTGCCGCAAGTAATTGCTTTTGCAAAGCGATTTCCAGCTCCTGTTCTTTATCTTTCAACGCCTGTTCTTTACGGAGGAATTCCAGTTCCTGCGCGCGCGCCACCTTTAGTTTATTGGCCTGCTCTTCATTCGTTTCCTTCAGCATGGCTATCTGGGCGCTCATGTCTGCAGCAATAGCCTTGCGCAGCTCTTCTTCCAGCGTTGCCCGGAGCTGTTGTTTTTCTGCCTGTAAACGTTTGGCTATTTCTTCCTCCTGTTGTTGTCTTAACTGGTTGAGCTGCATCTTTTCCTGCTGTATGCGATTCTGCGCAAGCAACAGGGCATCTTTTTCTTCCTTCAACGAATCCAGCTTCTTCTTCCATTCGCCGGCCATTTTGGTCCTCATCTCTTTTTCTATATCTGCGGCAAAAGCATCTTCCATCACAAACTGGTGTTTGCAACTCGGACAGGTTATAGATGTACCTTTTGATGTACTCATAATATGACAATAAATATTTGGTAAAGATAGGGTTTTGAAGCAGGTAATAAAAAAAGGAAGCATAGGCTTCCTTTTCCATAGGTGGACCACAAACAACAGGTTAAAAAGGGATCTGCGACTGGTGCTAAATTCCTCTTATCATGTTACTCGTGTATTAATGAAAGATTAGATAATTGTTAAGGATCTCATTGATTATATTTTACTTATATATTAAGAGATGGCCTTCCCGCCGAGGTAATAAATGCTTCTTTCAGCACTTCAGAATAAGTAGGGTGCGCATAAGAGATACGGGAAAGCTCATTCACCGTGATCTCGAATTCCATTCCTCCAACGCCCTGTGCGATCATATCTGCGGCTCTTGCGCCAATGATATGTACGCCCAACACTTCTCCGTATTGCGGGTCCGACAATACTTTGGCAAATCCTTCTGTGTCCATGCCCGCCCTGGCCCTGGCATTGGCGGAGAACGGGAATTTCCCTACGTTGTACGGGATGCCCTGCTGTTTTAATTCTTCTTCTGTAGCTCCTACTCCCGCTACTTCAGGCCAGGTATAAACAACGCCGGGGATGCGGTTGTAATGGATATGAGGTTTTTGACCTTTCATTTTTTCTACCACGTACAAAGCTTCTTCCTCCGCTTTATGGGCCAGCATATTTCCTCCTACCACATCGCCGATAGCATAGATGTCCGGAACATCGGTTTGCAGGTCTGAATTGGTAACTACCGCACCTTTGGCATTTAGTTTTACGCCGGTGTTTTCCAGTCCCAGGTTGGCGGTATAAGGTTTTCTCCCCACTGCTACCAGCACATAATCTGCGTCCAGCGTTTGTTCTTTCCCCGCTTTATCCCTGAACCATACCCTGGCGCTGTTGCCCAGGTTTTCCGCTTTGTATACCGCCTGTTCCAGCTGGATGGTGATGCCTTCCTTTGCCAGTATCTTTTTCAGCGTATCGCCCAGTTCATGATCCATAGTACTGATCAGGTGAGGGGCGTATTCCAGGATGGTAACGGCCGTGCCTATCCGGTTAAAGATAGAGGCCATTTCTACGCCTATCACTCCGCCGCCAATAATGATAATATTTTTCGGTTGGCCCGTCAGCGATAATGCTTCGGTGGAAGTGATGATGCGTTTTTTGTCTATCGTTACCCCGGCTATAGTGGCTGGTTTGGAGCCCGTTGCAATGATATATTTACCGGCCTTTACAACTGTTTTCGCGCCGTTACTACCTGTAACCTGGAGGGTGGCGTTATCAACAAATGAGCCGGTTCCGGTAAGCCTGGTGATCTTGTTCTTTTTCATTAGGTAATCCAGCCCCTGGGTATTCTTCTGCACAACATCCTTTTTTCTTTTATACATCTGCTCAAAATTCAACTGAACATTGCCGGCAGTGATACCGTGGGTTTCAAATTTGTGCAGCAGGTCGTGGTAGTGGTGCGTACTGTCGAGCAGCGCTTTGGTAGGAATACAGCCAACGTTGGTGCAGGTGCCGCCCAATGTGTTGTATTTTTCTATAATTGCAGTTTTGTAGCCCAATTGCGCACCACGTATCGCGGCTATGTATCCCCCGGGGCCAGATCCGATTACCGCTAAATCATATTGTTCCATTTTTCAAGATTTTTATTGTTCAGATGTTAGTGATCGGCAGATGCGATCACCAGTTTTTTATTGCCTTTTTTTCTCAGGAAGAATAACAGCAATGGCAACGCTGCTATAAAAGCCACGCCGATGAAAAGATAGGCGTCGATATAACTCAGGAACGACGATTGCTGACCTACTACTTTTTCCATCAGCATCAGCGCTTTGTGATGGGCGTCGTCATAGCTGAAACCTTTGCTCCTGAAGAGGGAGGTGTATGCCTGGAGACGCTCCGGCGTGAGGCGGTTATCGGGCGTCACGTTGGAAACCAGGTCTACCCGGTGTTGTGCCATACGCCTGATGATGTATGTGTTGATGATAGATATCCCGAACGAACCGCCTAATTGCCTCATCATGTTATTGATAGCGGTGCCCTGGGGGATATCCTTCGCTTCTAGCCGGCTGATGGCGAGGGTTGACAGGGGTACTGTTAACAGCGCCATGCCTACCGCCCTGTAGATCAGGTTGCCCGCGATAGCGCCCATTGATACATCCAGGTTAAGCCGCGACATCGACCAGTTGAAATAGATAAAACAACAGAAACCTATCAGTACAATAAGGGCGGGCGACACGCCTTTTTGCAGGACTTTTCCGGTAACTATCAGCGCAAATACCGCGATCACGGAGCCGGGGAGCAACATCAGGCCTGCCATCGCCGGCGTAAAACCAAGGAACCGTTGCGCGAATACAGGAGTGAGATAAATGGAAGTGAACATACCCATTCCCGTGATAAAGGTAAGGGTTGCGGAGATACTGAGCGAAGGGTGTTTGAGTATCGCCAATTTCACTACAGGGTAGGGTGTTGTCAGCTCCCTGTACACAAAAAGAAGGAGGGTGAATACCGCGGTGACGGTAAGTACTACTATATACCGTGTTTCAAACCAGTCTTCCGTTTCGCCGCGTTCCAGGATGGTTTGCAGGGAGCCGATCCCGATGATCAGCAGTATAATGCCCGGCCAGTCGATCTCTTTCACTTTCTGCCGGGAAGGCGATTCGGGTAATAAGCGGTAACAGAGGATGGCTGCGGCTATTCCTATTGGGATATTGATATAAAAGATCCAGGGCCAGGAATAGTTGTCGGTGATATGTCCGCCCAGGGTAGGCCCGATAGTAGGGCCTATGAAAACGCCTATCCCGAACAGGGCGCTGGCTATATTCTGTTTCTCTTTAGGGAAACATTCGTATACAACGGTGGCGGAAACAGAAAGCAGCGCGCCGCCCCCGATGCCCTGCAGGAACCTGAATGTTACCAGTTCCCAGATGTTGTCTGAATTCCCGCACATAAAAGAGCAGAAGGTGAAAAGAATGATGGAGCCGATGTAATAGTTCCTGCGTCCGAGGTTGTTGACGAGGAAGCTGGTCATGGGAATAATGATGACGTTGGCGATGCCGTATGCGGTCACTACCCAGGAGGTGTCTTCCAGTGTAGCGCCCAGGTTGCCGCTCATGTGATTGAGAGCAACATTGACAATGGAGGTATCGATTAGCTCCATGATGGCTGCGGCTATGACGGTGATGATGAGAATGATCCTGTTCATTGTTGTTTGTTTTATACCGATCGGTATATTTTTTTACCCGGGAAGATGTGGCACATATTATCAGGTGAATAATGAAATACACCGATCGGTATATTTTCAAGTAAAAAAATTAAGCGACTATTTCATCATCAATTATTTTAATGATCCTGTCTAATGCTTTATGGAGGTGGTTTTGGCGGCTATGAGTCTTGGAAAGCAGGATGCCGCCTTCTATCAGCATGATAAAAAGGTAGGCGTAGTCTTTGGCGTTAATATCTTCATTGAATTCCCCGGATCGTATACCGGCATCAATCACTTTAACAATTTCTTTCGCCCATCGTTCGAAGGCGTTGCTGGTATATTTCTTTAGTTCCGGGAAAGTGTCGTCTGCTTCTGTGGCGGCGTTAAGCAGTGGGCAACCGCCTTTCACGAAGAACTGCGACCACCCGTTCCTGTACAGTTCTGTAACGGCAACTAACCGGTCGCGTTGTGAAGGATAATTTTTGCCCAGGGCGTGCTGCACAGCATTGTGCACAAAGTTGGCCAGGTGTTCGAAAACAGCGATGGCTACTTCTTCTTTGCTTTGGAAGTTGCCATAGATGCTGCCTTTGGTTAGCCCGGTAGCTTTGGTGATATCGGACAAAGAAGTAGCTGCATAGCCTTTTTTGTTGAAAATCTCTGCAGTTTGTTCTATGATATAGCTCCTTGTTTTTTCAGCTTTTTTCATGGTATACTGAAATCGTTGGGTGCAAAGATAGGGAAATATACCTATCGGTATATTTTTTCGCCGAAAATGACTTTAGGATTATAAAGCAGGTAAAACCGGTTACCTGCTTTATAATAAGTTATAATCATTTTACCCGCCATAAGGAGCCGTTTTTGGTGCTGGTTTCAACAAGCAGGCCTTCGGAGGTCAGTTTCTGAAGCAGGGTATTGCTTTCGGCGGCGCTGATATTCATCAGTTCAGCGAATTCCTTTTTGGTGAGGGTATTGAAATGGTTAAAAAGATGCTGCCAGTCTTTGTTATAAGCGAAAGGTTTCGCGGAAGCGGCCAACTTCTGAATTGCTGTTTCATAAACTTTATATGGCTTTACGCCGTAGACGAATTCCTGTTTGCCGGTACTGTCGGTAAAGAACATACTGGGGAAACCCCGTACGCCCATCTGCCGGGCAAGGGCCAGATCCGCTTCGAATGCTTTTTTGCCTTTATCTTCCATATCCTTTTGTAGTTGCTGTGCATCCAATCCCACAGCCGTTGCTGCATCAGCGATATGCTCCCATTTGGTGATATTCTTCTTTTCAAGGAATACCATCTCCCTGATACGTCTTAAAAACCTCAGTGCTTTCTGGTTATCCTGCAGTTGGGCGGATTTAAATGCAATAGAAGGAGGGAAGGAGGACGGCAACGGATCTTCCAGCCATACATCGCCGTCGATAGGCATATCATAATGCAGGCTAACCTCATCCCAATGGTGCGCTACATCAGAGGGCTTGCTGATACCGCCGCTGTTGTAGCTCCAGTCGGGCAGCAACCCGCCCATCCGGTATTCTATCCCGATCACCTCTCCATATTCCAGCTTCAGTTTATGCAACTGTGGTTCTATGCCCCAGCAGGAAGAGCAGATCGGATCTGTAAAGTAGATGATCTTAACAGGTTTGCCGGCGCTGGTTGAAGCCAAAGTACTGCTGTTGTTGGCGTTGCCGGGTATTTCACAAACGCCTGTTTCCGGGTCGCATAACAGCGGGTTTTTATTCTCACTCATCTGTTTATTGTTTTGTGCCTGGCAGGTGAAAAAGCCGGGCAATGTTAGTATTAATAATATCGGAATTATTTTCATGAATATAGGTTTGGAAATATCTTATTTTTGAACAAATATCAGCATCAGATAATCTTTGTACAATTAGTCAGGAAAAAGTGACTACCCATTGCGACATATCACCGGCAGACGGTTGCCCGGCCGAAAGGTTGCTTAAAGCGCTTTCGGGCAAATGGAAGGCGCAGATCTTCCGGTTGGCTGTGGATGCGCCTGTGCGTTTTAATGCTTTGTTGCGGCAGTTGAACGGCGCCAACAAGCAGTCGTTGGCTACTGCCCTAAAAGAATTGGAAGAGGAGGGGTTGCTGGAAAAAGAAATTGTACAGCAGAAACCCCTGAATATTCAATATACCTTATCTGAGAAAGCGAAATCATTGATCCCGGTTTTCCGGCAACTGGATCGTCTGGCGTGATCGTCAAAGTATTTTCTATATTTCTTCTCATGGAAAACCCTTAGAAAAAAAGCAGTGTTTCCCCCGATTGTCGTGCTGCGCACAATGACCTTATTTTGCGCTTATCCACAGTACAAGACTTTTGATAACCCAGGAAGATAGAGCCGGATATGCGGCTGTGGAGTTGCTGCGGAAACATAATACTTACAAGCTAAAAATCCTGAAAATGAAAACTGTTTATTACGTCCTGCTGTTGGTCATAGTAGCCATTGGCTGCAAAAAGGACGACAAAGATTCCGGTCCCGGACCCGGTAACGGAAATTATAATTATGGTTCTGGTACAATTTACATTAAGCAAGGCACAGAGGGTATAACCAGGTTTGAAATGAGCACGGGGGTTTTATCCGGTCTTATATCTAACTGGCAGGGATCGGGATGGGATATAAGCTGGGATGGCCTCATGGGGGTAAAACAGATCAATAAATCCACTTTTGACACCCGTTACATTATCTTTAAGACTTCAGACGCATCTACCATCCGGGAAATTGCGTACGAGCCAAACGATAACAATGGCGGCCTGCCCAGCATCTCGCCTGATGGCACGCGGCTCGCCTTATGGCCGACCTACAGGGATGGCCTGGTAATTCTTGATATGCAGGGCAGGGTGTTGAAAAATATCGGGGGCTATGGCAGTACGCACGAATTTAAAAGCTATGATCCTATTTGCTGGGAACCCGGTGGAACTATCCTTTTCAAAAAAGACGGGGGGCTATGGAGAACAACCACCGATTTTAGCCGTGCAACAAAGGTGAGAGACATCCCCTTTTCTGACTGGCGGGGATATGTTAGTGCCAGTCCGGATGGCCAGAAGATCGTTTTATCGGCCGGCGAACATATTTGGTTGATGAACGCAGACGGCAGTGATTTTCACCGGGTCACTGAAAGTATTTTTTCGGAAGTAGCCCCATGTTTTTCTCCCGATAGCAAGTATATAGCCATGAAGGCGAACCCGAGAGCGCCTGGCGATGGTGATCTGGGCGGCAATGTCTATCATCTTTGCATCATACCTGCCGATGGCAAAGTATATAATACTTACCCGGGAGAAGACAATCGCGTTATCCATCCTATGGTAAAAGGCGACATAAGGGACTCAAGAGGCCTGGGAAAGACAATAGTAGGAGATTTTGTATGGAGAAAATAACCGGTTTTTGCTTATATTTTGTTGGAATTATGGTGATATCTTGAAAACTTTCATTGCAACTTTTTTCTTATTATTTGTTATACCTGGCTATCATGCTATCGCAAGGCAGGACAGGATGACGGACAGTCTTTTAACCAGTTTTCAAACAGCGAAAGAAGACAGTGTTAAAGCCGGTATTCTTTTCCTGCTTTCTGACCACTGGGCCGATACAGACAGTGCGCGGGCTGTTGATTATGCAAAACGTTCGTTCCGCTATACCAAAGACGGATCATTTCAAAGAGGGAAGGCGTTCTTTTATCTTGCCGGCGCTTATTTTAGTTATGACAGGAAGCTATGCCAACAGGCTTACCTGGAAGCAGACAAGATCCTTTCCCATTTCACTTCCAGGGAAGCATTGCAGTACAGGTCGAGGGCCTGGCACAATTACGGCATAATGGAGCAATTGAACGACAATAACAAGGGGTTTGTTGATATACTGCTAACCAAAGCCATCCCGTTTGCAAAAGCAGCGGGCGATGAAGAAAGGGTAGCATGGAATTACATGGATGTAGGCGGGGTGTTCATGAATTATAAAAACTACAACAAAGCCGGTTGGTATTATGATAAAGCAATTGCTATCCTACTGAGCAGTAAAAATACTGACAAACCTGTGCTGGCAGAATGTTATATAAGCAAAGCCAAGATCTGGCTCTGGCAGGAATTGCCCGATTCTGCCAACCAGCCTTTAAACCAGGCTTTCGATATTTTGCAAACAGCCGGCGATTCGTCCTATCTTCCTCTTTATTACCAGGTCCGGGGTAAGTATCATACCTTGAAGGAGCAGTGGAATGCAGCGCTTGAAGCCCTGGAGAAAGGCTATGCGATAGCTGCCCTGACGCATAGGGAGTACGATGGCCTCAGCATTCAATATGAATTATATGAAGTGTATAAGCGATTGAAAAAGTTTGATAAAGCAAAGCAGTCGCTGGAACTTGTTTATAGCCAATACGACAAATACCCTATAGCCCAAAACAAGCGCATGTTCCTTTATGAACTTGCGGAAACTGAAACGGCGTTGGGCAACTACCGCGCGGGATATAAAAGAATGCAGGAATATGCACGGCTTTCAGACAGCGTTTTTACCCAGAATACCGGGAAGGAAATTGCGGACCTGGAAGCAAAATACCGGCTGGCGGAAAATGAGAAGAAGTTACTGGCGTTGCAGCATCGCAACGAGTTGCAGCAATTGCTGCTTTATTTTGGGGCGGTTGTACTGGCATTGTTGATAGCTTTTTTTATTTATGTATACCGGCAACGGAAAAAGCGGGAAGCGCAACGTTTATTTGCCATCAACCAGGAACAGGAGATAGAGATCACCCGTGCGCAGTTAGAGGGGGAAGAAAGGGAGAGAAAGCGGCTGGCAAGGGAGCTGCATGATGGGCTTGGCGGCATGCTGGCAGGAGTGAAACTCAACTTGTCTGCTGTGAGCCATGGTGCGCCTGCTACGCAACAAATAGAACTGCAGAAAGTAACAGGGTTGCTGGATGATTCCGTACAGGAACTGCGGCGCATTGCAAAGAATATGATGCCTGAGGCTTTATTGCGCTCAGGGCTTAGCCGCGCATTGGAGGGGCTATGTCATTCAATTGGCACGAGCGCCATGCGGGTAGATTACGAATTCCTGAACATACCGGAAAATATAAGACACCAGGAAAAGGTGGATATCTACAGGATTGTACAGGAGTTGCTTGCCAACGCGGTAAAACACTCCGGGGCAAGCGATATTTTCCTGCAATGCAGTGGAATGAATGACCGTTTTTACATAACGCTGGAAGATAATGGAAAAGGAATGCCAGGCCCTGAGCATATTAAAGAAGGTTTAGGATTGGCCAACATCCGTTCGCGGGTTAGTTTTATGCACGGAAAAATGGAGATCAGCAGTCAGCAGGGTGGTGGAACTGTTATTAATATAGAGATCAATGTTACAAAATCGAAAGAGTTATAATATTGTATTGGTAGAGGATCACAGCATTTTTATCGAGGGATTGTTAAGTGTTTTGAAGAAAATAGAAAATGCTAAGGTGCTCGGAGCCTTCGTTTCGGGCGAGGAGGCGCTGGCGTTTTTGCAAACGCAGAATGCAGATATAGTGTTCCTGGATATTAGTTTGCCCGGCGGTAAATCGGGCATCGAGATATGCAATGAAATATCCCGTTTGCACAGGAAAACAAAGGTAATTGCATTGAGTAACCATACAGAACGGGAAACCATCAGCGAAATGTTGAACAACGGTGCAAGCGGTTACCTGTTGAAAAACGCTTCCGTCAATGATCTTGAAAATGCGATAGAGCAGGTAATGCAGGGACAATGCGTGATGAGTGAAGAGATACGGAATATCCTGTTTTCGCCCCAGGCTCCTGCACCCCGGGCACCCCGCTTAACTGCCAGGGAAAAAGAAATTCTTTACTGGATAGGAGAAGGGCTTACTACCACAGCCATCGCCAATAAACTTTTTATCAGCGTACAAACAGTGGAGAGTCATCGTTATAATTTATTGCAAAAATTTGATGTGCCTAATGCGGTGGTATTAGTAAAAAAAGCGATTGAGTTGGGGATGATGAAAGAGGTGGGGAAAGGAAGGTAAAATCTTAAGCGGCTATCTTATAAAAAATAAGACGGCCGCTCAACACATAACCCCGGAAGCAAACTTTTTGATATTTCCTGAAGCTATGAAATAAAATAAGAGCGTAGTTCCTATTTAATAAGCACATTGCCTCCGGATGAATCCCTATTGATCTTTCTTTGCTTAATAAACTGGTAGACCGAGCCTGCGAGGAACAGTATAAAAAGTATCAGCAGCGTTTTTCCTATCAGTGGATCGGCGCTATTTTGAGCCAATGGTTTCCCCGCCGGCAAACGGGTTAGTGTTTCGTTAACTGTGGGAACCATAGATAAAAAGAAGCTCAGCGACAGGAGAAAGTTTTCGAAATAACGGGCCTGGTTATTCTGTCCCATTTTGCTATAAAGAAAATAAGCAATTAAAACCAGGACAAAAATCAATAACGAAAAAACATGTCCTGCGTTAAACCCTCCATGCTTTGAAAGGCCTAAAGCTGTTAAAGAAGCTATGATCGTTCCGTAGAAATATACTTTCCCGGATGTCTCGGCAAGGTTGATCCTGGCATGCTTTACAAAAGATATTAACCCTGCTGCAATGGCAATGATACCAACGGCGGTGTGAAAAATGCCTAAGTTTGACAGTCCCATATGATTTTTGTTTCTGCAAATTTTTGAAGAAAAAAAATGGGAAATATTCACTTAAGTTAATCCGGAGTAACTTTTTTGCACTTCACCGGAGCTCACCGCTTAATTCTCTTACGGATACGGCTTAACGAAGGGGTAGTGATACCGAGGTACGACGAAATATGGTAAGAGGCAATACGGTTCACAATATTGGGATGTTCTTCCAACAGTTTAATATAACGCTCTTCATGTGAGTAAAATAAAAAGTCTTCTGTACGCGCTTGTGAGTAGTTAAAAAACAATTCGGCCAGCAACCGCCCGAATTTGCTCCAGTTAGGGTGTGATTCATACAAATTGTTCAAATCACGGTACGTGATGTATATTATTTCTGAATCTTCCAGGGCTTCTATGAAGTAGGCGCAGGGGTAACGGGTAATGAAGCTCCGGAATGAAACAATAAACTGGTTCTCCGAAAAAAAGAAAATATTCTTTTCTTCGTCGGTCACCGGGTCATTGTAATAGATCCTGAAAATTCCTTTCACCACCAATCCGAGGTCGTTGCAAACCACGTTTTGCATATTAAAAAAGTCGCCTTTTTTAATTTTGCGGGTTTTCCAATACGGCCAGCTGTCTGTAATATCCTTGGGGGTAAGCCCTGCAAAGTTTACCAGGTGTTGTTTTAATGTATCATGGTGTTCGCTCATACGCTGTTTTTGACCTTTAACGCACCGGGCGCTACAGCATTAAAGTTAAAGAAATCGGGAAAATATCCGGATGTTCGGGGTAGCTGACATAGGTTGTCGTTATTATTGACGTTGCAAATAAAGCGGGAAACCTGGCGGAGCTGCTGGAGCAGATACCGTTGTGGTAAAATAAAAACGAGACAAGCGAGGATTTTCCTCATTTGTCTCGTTGCGTGCGAAGGAAGAGATTCGAACTCTCAAGCCCTTTCAGGCACTACCACCTCAAAGTAGCGCGTCTACCAATTTCGCCACCTTCGCATCTGGTAGAATGGGGTGCAAAAATAAGCGCTTTTTTAAAATATGCAAATTTATTTATTCATTATTTTAAAAACACCAGGTTATTTCCGCAATAAGATCCTGAAAACTGTGCCTTTATTCAGCTCCGACGACTTAACATATAACCGGCCCCGGTGATAGTCTTCGATAATCCGGCGGGCCAGCGACAGCCCCAGTCCCCATCCCCGTTTCTTGGTACTGAAGCCGGGTTTGAATACTTTTTCAAAATTCATTTTAGGGATGCCTTTTCCTGTGTCGGCTACATCGATGGTTACATACGTGGGGTGGTTCTGGATGTTAATATCTATCTTCCCTTTCCCTTCCATAGCGTCCAGCGCATTTTTTAAAAGGTTTTCCACTACCCAGTCGAACAACGGGGGAGAGATCATAACGGTAAGTTCATCTTCATCGCTATGGGTAGTTAGCTGCACCTTTTGCGGGGACCTTTTTCGGATATAGGCCACCATATTTTCTATCTGGGCTATAAGATCTGTTTCTTCCAGCTGGGGTACGCTGCCGATCTTGGAAAACCGTTCTGTTATCAGTTTCAGGCGGTCTACATCTTTGGAGAGTTCGGCAGTGATACTGGCATTGGACTCATTCTCCCTGAGTATTTCCAGCCAGGCTTCCATAGAGGAAAGAGGCGTGCCCAACTGGTGGGCCGTTTCCTTGGCCAGGCCTACCCATACCTGGTTCTGTGTGGCCCTGTTGGTACTGGAAATGGCAAATAATGCCAGCCCGATGAAAAGCGCTACCACTATCAGTTGTATATAAGGGTAGTACCTGATCTGCCGGAGGATCAGCGAATCGCCGTAATAGATATAGTTGTAGAGGTTTTTCCGGGCGTCGACCTCCATGATGAAAGGAGGGTGCTGTTTTTTGAAGGCTTTCAGTTGTTTTTGCAGGAATTGCGGCTCCCGGATGAGGGTAGTGTCGAAATTCCGGCTATCCAGGATATTCCCCGCCTCGTCTGTCAGGATAAGGGGAATGGTAGTGTTATTTGTAACAATGTCTACAGCCAGGTTCAGGTTCGTTTCAGAATCCGACTGCAACAGTTCCCGGTTGGCTTCTACCCAGGTGGCCACTTTCTTCCTTTCTTCCTCCTGTATCTTCCTGGACAGGCTGCTGACAAACCATATCGTGGCGCCTATGATCACCACGGCAATAGAGGCCAGTACAAATCTCCATCCGATATACTGCTTGAACATACCTGTAATATAAGTGATATTAACCTTATCTGAATGTGTAATAGTAGCAAAATATTAACATCCTTTGTTGCATATTTGCATCTCAAAATTAATTGTTCACGCATAAACGTAATATCAGTTGCCTGTATTGCCATCAGTTGCGGTTGTAATTTTAAATTGGAACGGGAAGTCTTTCCTGGAGAAGTTCCTGCCATCTGTATGCGGATCTACCTATCCTAATTTACAGATCGTGCTGGCAGATAATGCATCGACAGACGACAGCGTTGCGTTTGTGAAAGAACATTATCCGCAGATCGGTATCGTGCGTAACCCGCGCAACGACGGCTTCGCCGGGGGCTACAACGATGCATTGCAGCATGTGCAGGCCGATATTTACGTGTTGCTGAACCAGGATGTGGAAGTGGAACCCGGGTGGATAGAGCCGGTGGTGAACCTTATGCAGCAGGACCCAAAAATCGCTGCCTGCCAGCCTAAACTGAGAGCTTACGCACAGCGCGACGAATTTGAATACGCCGGTGCAGCGGGAGGGTGGATGGATATTCTTGGCTATACGTTTTGCAGGGGAAGGATCTTGTATACCACGGAAAAGGACAAAGGGCAGTACGACGATGTACAGGATATTTTCTGGGCAACGGGCGCCGCTTTATTTATAAGATCGCACTGCTTCCATGAGGTAGGAGGATTTGACCGCAGCTTTTTTGCGCACATGGAAGAAGTGGACATGTGCTGGCGTTTACAACGCGCCGGGTACAGGATCTGCTATTGCCCCGACTCTGTTGTTTACCATGTTGGCGGAGGAAGTTTGCCCCAGGGAAATCCACGCAAGCTATACCTTAATTTCCGGAACAATTTAATGATGCTGTGGAAAAACCTGCATAGCGAAGATCGCTGGATCGTACTGGTACAACGGTTCTTCCTGGATATCCTGGCCGCCGTAAAAAGCCTGGTTGCCGGGAAACCTAAAGATATGATGGCGGTTTACAGGGCGTACAAGGACTATTACAAATGGCGCAGGACTTATGTGAAAACTGACCAGCTGCCGGAAATGAAGCTGATGAAAATGAATGGCGTGTTTCATGGTATCATGATCTGGAGGTATTATTTCCTGAGAAGGAAATATTTTTCCACCCTGAACCATTGATTTCAAGCATGAAAAATTCTGAAATATCAAAATATTGTGTAGGTTTGCAACCGGAAATAAACTGATTATGGAACAGAATACAGTAGAAAATACCAAAGATATCACCTTAGATAAGGTTTCCCGCTCCCGCTGGCTGTTTTATGTGCAATTGTTTTGTATGTTAGCTTTCATGTTAGGCGGATGCTACAATCTTTACAAGCATAAATATGCAGGTAAACCAGATGTAAAAATCCAGGAAAGCACACTGTATAATCCTAAATACAAATAATTTACTTCAACATAATTATCCAACCTCCTCCGGTTATACCGGCAGGAGGTTTTTTATTTTCCCTATCTCGTAAAAAAAATTCCCGATCCGATTCCCTTCCCGGTTCCTTATATAAGAAATTTGCTGGCTATCAGGGCTGATATGTACAATAAGGAAGAAAAATCAAAGCAAAAGAAAGGGAAATCCCTGTTCCGCAAGGTAGTGGAATGGCTGCACCTATGGCTGGGGCTGGTTTCCGGTATCCTGGTGGTGATCATTAGCGTAACCGGTTGCCTGTTCGTATTCCAGCAGGAGGTGAATAATTGGTATTACCATAAAACTTTATATGTTACTCCCGAACAACGTCCAGTTCTCCCGTTAAGTCAACTGCTGGATAAAGCACAGGCGGCTCTGGGGCCCGGTAAACCTGCCAGTTATATTACCACCTACACGGCGCCTGATAAGGCCTGGGAATTTTCCTGTTATAGCGGCAACGATACCGCCATTACCTACTTCGGAGCTATTAAATACTACGAAGCAGTATATGTGAATCCCTATACCGGCGAGGTAACGGGGCGCATAGACTTCAAACGCAATTTCTTCTCTATAGTAAAATACATCCACTGGAGCCTGTTGCTGAACACCAAATACGGTCAGCCTATTGTAGGATGGAGTACATTCATTTTCGTTATACTCCTGGTTACAGGACTGATCATGTGGTGGCCTAAGAAATGGACCAGATCCACCAGGCAGCAAAGTTTTAAGATCAAGTGGAAAGCGAGTTTTAAGCGATTGAACTACGACCTGCACAATGTCCTGGGTTTTTATGCCCTGATCATAGCCCTGGTGATCGCCCTCACGGGTATGGTATGGTCGTTCACCTGGTTTGAGGCGGCCGTATACGTAGCCGCATCAGGGTCTACTCAACCGCCGGCCATTAAAACCGTGCAATCTGTAAAAAATAACAATGAAGTAGCTGATATAGATCCGCTGGATATCGCCTACAACAAAGCGGCTGGTATACTCAAAGGCGCCCGTCGTATAGGCGTAACCCCTGCTGCCACACCCGACGGGGTACACTATATTTCCGGCTATAAAGGCAAAGAGGTTTATTACGGAAGAGACGAGCTGCAGTTCGATCAATATTCCGGGGCTTTGCTGAACAGGCGTAATGATAACGACAAGAACCGGGGCGAACGACTGCTGGATATGAACTATGATATCCACGTAGGGGCCATCGGCGGCTTGCCGGGGAAGATCATCGCTTTTGTGATCAGTCTCATCTGTGCATCTTTACCTATAACTGGTTTTTATATCTGGTGGGGCAAGAAGAAGAAATCGAAAAAGCCTGTGAAGCAAGCAGTTAGGGTGGCTGTAAGCTCCTGATTCCATTTATTGTGGCCTGGCCTGTAACCCCCTGCTGTATTGCATTCTATGCATGCGGTATAAACATCCCGGTAAAATTCTTTCGAAAAGTTCTAAAAAGAATTTTGTGTTTTCAGTCCGTTTCCTATCTTTGCAATCCCAACGAAAACGCCAATGGGCAAGGCAATCGTAAGATTGTCAATTAGTTGGGGAAAGATCTTAAATATCAAAGTTCTTAATACCCTGCGGAAGTAGCTCATTTGGTAGAGCACGACCTTGCCAAGGTCGGGGTGGCCGGTTCGAGCCCGGTCTTCCGCTCAGTTTTTCTAAAGTTCTTAACACCCTGCGGAAGTAGCTCATTTGGTAGAGCACGACCTTGCCAAGGTCGGGGTGGCCGGTTCGAGCCCGGTCTTCCGCTCAAAAAGAAGCCTGATTGTACTCACAATCAGGCTTTGTTGTTTTAATAACTTCTTCACCGGCTTAATAGTCTCCGCTCGCGCCTCCGCCTCCTCCGCTGCCGCCGCCAAATTGCACATCACCGCCCGACGGCTGATGCGTTCCGCCGAAAGTCTGGGAAATGATCAATCCGCTGATGTTCAGTTTATCCGTTGCTGACGGATAAGCCAACGGCTCGTAGGTAAATCCGTTCTTCGGTGTTTTAAGGTAACGTATCAGCCACCAGGATAGCGCTACCAATACCAGCCCGGCAACGATCATAGCCGAGGCAAGCGGTAATACCGAATGGAAGTAGCGTACCGTCAACACCGCTGCCGCTATGTATATCAACCCGCTCCGTAAAAGGATCACGTCTTTTTTCCTTAACCCCAGGTAAATGAATACCAGCGGCGTAACCAGGGTAAGCGCCCAGAACAGCCCCGGCAAAGGAACTACGGGAGCCAGTGTTTTCACTGCATAGAAATTGCCGGCTACATAAAAGCTGCATAGCGAGAGGATAGATACAATAGTGAAAATATTACTGTAATGCCTCAACGAAAAGGACTTCAGCATTTTCCTGCAGGCAAAATAACCGGCCAGTGAAATGCCCATCAACGTGAACGGGATAGCTGCCATAGCCTCCGGCATCATCGCCAGGAAAACAGCCGCCAGGAAGGAAATGTAACATATGGAAGCCATCAGCCGGTCGGCATACCTGGCGGTAGAAAGTAAGCTCACGATGCACACTGTAGCAGCGATCATCACGCCATTCTCCCTATAAATAAAATGCAAGGCGCCTGTCAATGCAACGCAACTGCTTAAGAGCAGCGCGTCGTCGATCCCTGCCCTGAATAATTTCTTCTCCCGTATAAAAAGTTCCAGCATAAAAAAGCCGGCAATAGCAAAAAGGAAGGCGATCCCGTAGAGTATCTCTTCTTCGTTTATGCTTGTAAATAACAACAGGCCTACCAGTCCCCAGGCAAACAACACAGCTACCCAGGTCAGGATATACAATCCAACCCGCGCAAAGATGTTCGGCATATAAAAACTAACAGGATGCGCTGCTATGATCCTGTCATAGGCCGCCTGGTCGATATATTTATCGAAAAGCGCTTTGCGGGCGGTTTCTTGTATAGAGAGACTATCTAACGATTGTTTATTGTACGCGATCATGTTTAATTTTTTTACTGAGCTGTATCAGGTAATAGCAAAGGAAAATAGCAGAAACGATGACAAACATTATAGAAGGGTATATTTCATTGATCTCTGCAAAGGCCCGTATAACAATAGTGCAAAGGCCCAGGTACTCGTATAGTAGTGTGATCAGCAAAAAGTAAAATGATTTTTCTTTGTACGCAGTTATCCACATATAGGCTGCAAAGGCCGAAAGGACCAGGAACCAGGTCAATGGCAGGTTGTATCCGATAAAGAAAGCCGCCAGGCAGGATATAAAGAAGATATGCGCCCCAAAGTTCCTATAGGTAAAAGCGAAATGCGCTTTCAGGTTTTTCTTTTGCGAAATGAGGGCCAGTACAAGCAGGAAAATACCCAACCCCATTCCGGTGGCGATCAGCCGGTAGCTGCTGAAATCATTGTCCGACAATATCCGCATAGGCGTTACCGTGATACCCAGCCAGGCCGCAAGGTTGGTGATCGCCAGGGAAAGCACGCCCAGGTGATCGAAATAATAAGCGCTGAAGAACAGCACCACCAGCGGGATGGCGGTGGCAAGCCCGTATTTTGTTCCGAATACCGTGTAAGCAAATTGCAGGTAGCCGATAAACGAAATAAAGGTTAAACACCCTAACAGTAATATATAATCGAAAAACGGGTTGGGCGATTCTACCTTGTTCCATGAAAAAGGAGCCGACTGTTTGTAACAATAGAAAAAACTGCCGGCGCTGAGAATGGCAATAAAAGCCAGAACGGCCTGGTGACCGATGGTGTCTATGTTTTCGTATACCAGTATGCCAAGCCCGGTGCTGAGTAAGAGTACGCCCAGGTATAACAGAACTTTGATCTCCCAATGCAGCGAAAAGAGACGTTGACCGGAGAAAGCCTTCATTTGTGCTTCGGTAATTGCTGAGGGGGGTAGTTCCTCCTGGTGTGCAGGTGTGTTTTGGTTCATATTCAGAATAACGGATGAAGGGTGCAATATACAATATCAAAACTATCTTTGTAGGGTATGAAACAATATCGAGCAACTGTATTATCTACGTTATCGTCTGAGCTGGGAGAGGGAGCCTTTTGGTGGCAGGAGCAGCAATGCTGGTGCTGGGTGGATATCCTGGGCAAATGTATCTATACCCGGACAATGGATGGGCATCAGACCTGTTATGAGGCCGACAGGTATGTAACCATGCTGGTACCGGAAGAAGGAGGAAAGAGATTGCTGGTTGGCACGCATGACGGAATTGCTTTTTTCTCGCCTGCCGAAGGACTGGGAAAGGATATCACTGTGTTGGATACACGAAGTAATGTGCGGTGTAACGATGGAAGATGCGACCCGGCAGGAAGGTTATGGATAGGAACAATGCAGATGCCGGCCGACAAAGGCACCGGCAATCTTTATTGCATTACAGGGAAGGGGGCGCCGGTTTGCAAGCTGGCGGGAGTCACTATTTCCAATGGATTGGTGTGGATAGATGATCGAATGTATTATATAGATACGGATACCCGCCAGGTCCGGGAGTTTGAGTACAACCAGGCGACGGGTGATATCCGTTTTTCAAGGGTAGCAGTAACGATCCCCGATGGTTATGGCTGGCCGGATGGCATGGCTGCCGATGCAGAAGGCAATTTATGGATAGCTCACTGGGGCGGTTTCGGCGTTTATTGCTGGAACCCGCAGACAGGTGAATTGCTGGCAAAGATAGATGTGCCTGCACCGAACGTATCCAATTGTGCGTTTGGCGGCCCGGGTTTGGATGAGCTGCTGATCACAACAGCCCGGGAGCATTTATCGCCGGAGCAGATCGCTGCACATCCGCTCAGCGGCAGCGTTTTCACAGTCAAACTGCCTGTTAAAGGCTTATTAGCCAGCAGTTTTAAATATTGAGATTTTTAGAATCCGTACAGATCCGGGTTTTCTCCTGCTATTTTCGTATCTTTGCGTGTAGAAAAAAGCGATTGAAGGTATTTTAATACCAGTTCAGCTATCTTATTTCCCTCCCTTAAGATTTTCTACTACAACAAAAAAGAGCAGTGTAAAAATAAGATCATGAAGGATTTTGAAATTTTTGACAACAAGGAAGCCAGAAGGTTTGAGGCTACAATTGCCGGCCAGATGGCGAAAGTGATTTATGAGAGAAACGGTACCCGTATATTCCTGACTGGCGCTGAAATGTCGCCAGCCCTTGAAAAACAGGGCGTTTTACCGGCTATGCTGGAAAAAGTAATGCAGGAGATCTCTGCACAGAATATAAGAATGGTACCTACCAGTAAAAAAGTTGCAGACTATGTGCGCAGCCACCCACAGTGGAAATCATTACTGGCGCATGGATTGCATATATAATTTGTAAACATTTGACATTTAGTTATTTAATTATTTGCCGGCATAGCATTACATCAATTAGAATGGCGGAAGAATTGACCAGCACACGCCGGACAAATAACTAAATAACTAAATGGATCAAATGTACTTGTTTGAATGACGCCTATCTACTTCAGCCCCAGCTTCACTTTTACTGCCGGCATCAGATCATCGGTTTCTGCGGACACTAATACCGCATCTTTGGAGTTATCAATCACGAGCGTATAACCTTTTTCATTGGCTACCGCCTTTAATGCTTTTTTGGCTTTATCCATAATAGGCGCTAATAGTGCATGCTCTTTGTCGTTCAGCGTTTGGGCGGCTGTTTCCTTATATCTTTGAATATTAGCTTCTGCGTTGCGTATTTCGGAAGTTCTTGTTTCTATCATTACCGGGCTTAATTTACTGCCCAGGCTATCCAATTCTTTTACTTTCCGGGTATATTCCTTCACTAAATCCTGCAGATCACTGTTCAACCGGGTTTCTAATACACTCAGGGAGTCGTTGGCTACTTTTGTTTCAGGCATCATCAGGATAAGTTCCTGGAAATTGACGTAACCGGTTTTGGACTGGGCCTTCACAGCGGTAAACGACAATACAGATAACAGGCCTGACAAATAGTAGTATTTCATTGGTATCTTTTTGCTGGAACAATATTAACAGTCGAAATGTGAAATATTGCTTAACACTTATATAAGAGAATGTTAAAGTGATCAACTAGGTAATTAGAAATATTTTTGCCCGGCATAGGGGTAGATAATTCATTGCGTGTCGTAAAAGAAATTAGTTCCCTTGGCAGAAGCTATTATATTTGATGTGAGATATCAACCCCCTGGAATGGAATTTCTTAATACCAGCACCGAAGTAGTGCAGGACACAGCAACATTGACTTTTGAACAACTCTTTAAAACCCATTTTAAAGGTTTGCATGCTTACGCCTGCACATTATTGAAAGACGATATAATGGCCGAAGAGATGGTGCAGCAGGTATTTTGTAAACTATGGGAGAAAGCGGATAAGATAAAGATCCGTGAAAGCATCTCAGGTTACCTCTACAGGTCTGTTTACCACGAATGTGTGAACTACCTGAGGCATGAAAAAGTAAAACAGGCGCACCAGGAACATTCGAAACATGCGATGGCCCATCATTATTCCGCCGGCCCTGCCTCCGGTAAAGTGATGATGAGCGAATTGCAACAGCGGTTGGACATAGCGCTGCAATCTCTTCCGGAAAAATGCAGGACCGTTTTTCAATTAAGCAGATTTGAGGAGTTGCGCTACCAGGAGATAGCCGACAAACTGAAAATATCTGTAAAAACAGTGGAAAACCAGATGGGCAAGGCTTTAAAAATCCTGCGTCATCAATTGGTCGATTTTTTACCACTGCTGTTAATTTTGATCAATCTATAATTAATTAATACGTGAAACGATCTGACAATATAAACGACGACCTGTTGGTAAAGTACCTGCTCGACACTGTTACGCCGGTGGAGAAAGGAGCTGTGGAAAAATGGTTGAACGAACGCGAAGAGAATCGTCGTTACTACCAACATTTTCAGACCATCTGGCAGGAGAGCAGGCAACTGGCCGTAAAAAGCACCGTGGATGAAAACGAAGCCTGGAAAAGATTCCAGCAAAGAGTGGGAGCCGGCAATGCTGCAACGAAGGTCGTCCCTTTAGCTTCCCGTACCAATACCATTTTTCCCTTTCTTAAGATCGCTGCAGTAGTATTGGTACTGTTAGGGGCCGGAGGACTCTGGTTGCTGCTGCACAATAATAAAACGATTATAACTGCCGATACCCAGGTAGCCAGCCAGGTATTGCCCGATGGTTCTGCTATTACGCTGAACAAAGGTTCCCGCTTAACCTATGCCAACGTTAACAATACCCGTGAAGTATCCTTAAAAGGCGAAGCGTTCTTTGATGTGGCCAAAGACGAGAACAAACCCTTTGTGATTAAAGCAAATGATGTAACGATCAGGGTTTTGGGAACCTCATTCAATGTTAAAACACAAAATGGCGCCACCAGCATCATAGTGGAAAGCGGCGCTATCGAAGTAAGCAAAGGAGGTAAAGTATTGCAGTTGAAAACGAACGAAAGAACCACTATCAGGGAAGGACAATCATCATTTGAAAAACAGACCGACAATGATGAACTGTATAACTACTATCGCACGAAATCATTTGTTTGTAATAATACTCCATTATGGAAACTGGTTAGCCTGATGAATGAAGTTTATGGAGTGGATATAGTGATTGAAAACGAAGCAAAACGCAACCTCGCCATCAACACTACATTCCCGACTTCCTCACTGGACGAGAACCTGGAGATCATCAGCTTGACTTACGACATCCAGGTAACAAGATCAGGCTCCCGAATATTGTTGAAATAATTAGCATGTTTTTACTTAGGCCATTTTTTATATCCCTGTTCTGTATGTTGCTGACTTTACAGGTGAACGCTCAAAACCTGTTGAACAAAAAGGTAAGCATCAATGCCAAACGGGAACCATTGTCGAAGGTCTTGAATGATATTTCCAGGCAGGGAAATTTCTTCTTCTCTTACCTCAGCAATGTACTGCCGCCCGACAGCATTGTTGCTATTTCCGTGAAAGACAAACCGGTGAAACAAGTGCTGGAAACCTTATTGGGCAGCGACTATATTTACAAAGAATCAGGGAACTACATTATAATACTGCGAAAGTCGGCTGTGCAGAATTACTTCGTAGTGAGCGGTTTCGTGACCGACCGAACGACAGGCCGCAAACTACCTAATGCAAGCGTGTATGAACGACAGCAACTCATTTCAACACTAACAAACAACGACGGCTACTTCAGGCTGCGGTTAAAGGAAAGATCTCCTACCGCAGCCATTAGCGTTAGTAAGGACCTGTATGCAGATACTACGTTGCTCGTACCGGCAGGGCAGGACCAGGAACTAGACCTGAATATTTCTCCTGTTACCTACCAGCTGAAAGTTGTGGATGTAACGGGGAAGCATACACTCGACAGGAACTGGTTTGCAAAAGTCTTCCTCTCTTCCCGCCAGAAGCTTACCACACTGAACATTGGCGGATTCCTGGCAGATAAGCCCTACCAGTTCTCCTTAACCCCGGGCCTGGGAACACATGGCCGGATGAGCGGACAGGTAGTGAATAAGTTTTCTTTCAACATGATAGGAGGATATGCTGCAGGCGTTGATGGCGTGGAGGTTGGAACGATCTTTAACATGGTGAAGAATGACATGAAAGATGTACAGATTTCCGGCTTCCTCAATATAGTGGGAGGAAAGGCCTCAGGTGTGCAGATTGCAGGGTTTCACAATAACGTTGGCGACTCGCTGACCGGCGTCCAGATCGGGGGATTCAGCAATATCGTAGGCGGTGACATGGAAGGCGTACAAACAACCGGTGTAGCGGGTACAGTAAAAGGGAAGGTGAGAGGAGTTCAGTTGCAGGGCGCAGTGGCTATAGCCGGCGACTCTGTAAAAGGCATCCAGGTAGGCGGCGTGATCAGCAGGGCCGGCGGCGCATTGGAGGGCAACCAGACAAGCGGCGTTATCTCTTCGGCCAAAGGCGATGTAGCCGGCGTCCAGATCGCGGGCGTGGGAAACATTTCAGGCAAAACCATGAGAGGGGTACAAATAGCCGGCGTATTCAATTATGCCCGTCGTTTAAAAGGTTTGCAGGTAGGCATTGTAAACATAACTGATACAACCGATGGTTTTAGTATTGGCCTGGTGAATATAGCCCGTAAGGGATACAAAAAAGTAAGCGTGTTTGCAACAGACGAACTGCCTTATAACATCGCCTGGAAAAGCGGTAATAAAACTATCTATTCTATATTGACAGGGGGCATCAACAACGAGCCTGTGCCTACGTGGACAGCGGGTTTGGGCGTAGGTAACCTATGGACTATCAGTCCGGCGCTGTCGTTGTCTACAGAACTCTATTTTACAACTCTCGTGCGCGGCAGCAGCACTGCTCAACAGCTGGCATTACGCCCATCCCTGCAATGGAAGATCACCAATGGTATTGCGATCATGGGTGGTCCGGCATTTATGATGCATATGACGGGAGAAGGAGAAAATGTTCTTCCTTTCAAATCATCTTACCCAACAATAAAGCTGGGCGACAAAGTACACTCCTGGTTGGGATGGCAGGCAGGCATTACGCTGTTTTAATTTTTTTTATAGGGGTAGATAAATATAAGCGTGTCGTATTACTGTAAGTAAAAAGACAAGACATGAGAGTAATTTATCTGCTGTTATTAACGCTATTCGCTACAGTAAGTCAGGCATTCGCCCAGGATTCAGCATCTGCACATCCAGTCAATATAGGGTTGGTATATCCTTTAGGTGTTTTTGGTATGCAATCGGCTAACCAGGTCGACAGGGTTTCTTTCTTCGTGATCGCCGGAAAATCCAAATCCGTTACTGCTACTGCTGTAGCAGGAGTAAGCAATATTATTTCAGAACTAGGAACAGGCGTACAGGTAGCTGGCTTTTCGAATCATATCGGCACTACCTGGCATAGTACCTCTGTTGCAGGTTTTATGAACCTGGTGAAATCGCATGCCGATGGTGTGATGCTGGCGGGCTTCCTGAACAAAAGCGTCAGCTTCCGGGGAGTTCAGTTCGCAGGCTTTACAAACCTTGTAAAAAAAGAAGTGTATGGAACGCAGCTGGCAGGATTTTATAACCATGCCAGTATGAACACCGGGATACAGCTTGCAGGTTTTGCCAATACCACGGGTAAAGCGGGCGTACAGGTGGCGGGTTTCCTCAATAAAGCCACAGACGTAAAACTGCAGGTTGGCGGATTTGTGAACATTGCCAAAAAAGTAAAAGGGGTACAGGTAGCAGGTTTCATCAATATTGCTGATAGCAGCGATTGCCCTATTGGGTTAATTAACATCGTGAAGGGGGGAGAACGACAAATAGCGGTGAGCATAGATGAAACCGGTACTCTGATAGGTGCGTTCAAATCGGGCGGCCGCCGTTTATACGGCATACTTGGTGTAGGGTATAACGTGAAGGAAAGCAGGAGTTATAAGGGCGAAACTGACCACCTGTATGCTTTACAGGGCGGTATAGGAGCTAACCTCCTGGATGTAGGCGTGGCACGTTTAAAGCTGGAAGTTACCAATACTACTCTTACCGCATTTAAAGGAAGTTTCTACAATAAATCAGCGCTCTCCATACTTCCTTCGGTACGCTTCGGCAACCGTTTCGAGATCTTCGGAGGACCTACTTTCAACGCAATCTCCACCAAACACGGGCTAGGCAACGATCTGAGGAAGCATTACATCTGGTCTGATCACTACAGCCACGAACGCTTTAATGCTATCTACATTGGGGTTACCGGGGGCCTGGCTATGACCATTTAAATGGCACTGTATTTGGTATATGCTTTCAAAAGAGTCTTTATATGAAAACATGGCTTTACCTCCCCCTCCTCTTATTGGCAGTATTTGTTATGCCCGCCTGTAAGAAAACCACCAATGAAATCGTAATTCCTAATCAGACCATCCTCGTGGAAGCCTCACCAAACGACTGGATTTATGATAATACAGATCAAACCTACAATTGGTCTACATCTGTTCCGGAACTGAATGGAGTTAACCAGTTAGATGGAGTGATCGTGTCAATGGCCCGGTATGCTCCTAACTCCAGCGCCGCGCCACAGGAATTTGAAATGTTGCCACAGGTTTTTGCTAATCAGTCGTATAACGTATTGCATAACGAGAATACGGTTTTTGTACAGATCAAGGGAATAAACGGGGTTGCCTCTGCGCCGCCTCCTACCAAGGTGAGAATTAAAATTGTGCTGATCCCTTCTGAACAATAATAACCTTACCATTTCTCAATATATATTAGCCCTTCTGCTATGCAGGGGGGCTTTTTTAATGCCTTTCTTCCACCATAACAATAAAATAATGACCCGTTTATCATTTCAGGTTATGCGGGCCCATGGATTTTTACTATTTTTCCTTCCTATCGTTTAGCTTCAGAAGAGTTGAACAGTGACGTGAAAAAATCAACATCAAAATAATGGATAACAGAAGAGAGTTTCTTAAAAAAGCTGCATTATTATCCGGTGCAGCCGGAGTATTCACTGCATTGCCAGCGTCCATTCAGCGGGCAATGGCTATTGATCCCCAACCTGGAAGTACTTACCTGGATGCAGAACATGTAGTGATACTCATGCAGGAAAACAGGTCGTTCGATCACTCTTACGGCACCCTCAGGGGAATTAGAGGATATAATGATCCAAGGGCCATCCAGTTGCCTAATAAGAACAAGGTTTGGCTGCAAAGCAATGCAAAGGGAGAAACCTTTGCGCCTTTCCGCTTGAACATCAAAGATACCAAAGCCACCTGGATGAGCAGTTTGCCTCACTCCTGGTCTAACCAGGTGGATGCCCGCAATGACGGCAAATACGATAAATGGCTGCTGGTAAAACAATCTGGCAACCGGGACTGGGCGCCAATGCCGCTCACGCTGGGATACTATGATCGTCAGGATATCCCTTTCTACTACGACCTGGCAGATGCCTTCACCGTGTGCGACCAGAATTTCTGTTCTTCGCTGACAGGTACTACGCCTAACAGGCTATATCTCTGGACCGGTACTATCCATGATGGCAAGAAAGCAAACGTCTGGAACTCGGATGTGGATTACGATGCAGAAGCCAACTGGACCACCTTTCCTGAAAGGCTGGAAGACAATAACATCTCCTGGAAGATCTACCAGAACGAATTAAGCATTACGGAACTGGAAGGTGAAAAAGACGGTTGGCTGGCCAATTTCACCGACAACCCGATAGAATGGTTCAAAGCCTACAATGTAAAGTTCTCGAAGGGCTACAGGTTATTCCTTGAACGTCGTATTCCTCAGCTGCCTAAAGAGATCAGCGATGTTGAAACGCAGCTGAAATCCGCTACCGGCGAAAATGCAGCCAAACTGCAAAGGAAACTGAAAGCCTTGCAGGAGGAGCTGGAGATCTGTAAAAAAGATAAGGAACACTTTACGCCGGAGAACTTTGCGAAACTCTCGCAACGTGCACAAAATCTCCACAGTAAAGCATTTACAACAAACGAAAAAGATCCGGATTATCATGAACTGGAAACATTAACCTATAAAGACGGTGATACGGAAAGAACTATCCGGATTCCGAAAGGCGATATCTTCCACCAGTTCAGAACAGATGTGAACGAAGGTAAATTACCCACTGTTTCGTGGTTGGTAGCGCCGGCAGAATTCAGCGACCATCCCGGTTCTCCATGGTACGGCGCCTGGTATGTTTCAGAGGTGCTCGATATCCTGACGAAGAAGGAGGAAGTATGGAAGAAAACAATTTTCATTTTATGTTATGATGAGAATGACGGGTATTTTGATCACGTTCCTCCCTTTGTAGCTCCGCATCGCCCGGGTACAGGTAAAGTATCTGCCGGTATTAATACCGTGGTTGAATATGAAACAAAAGAACAGGAAGAATCCAAATCCCGTGTTCATAAAGACGATGTTCGCGAAAGCCCTATCGGCCTTGGTTACAGGGTGCCGTTGGTGATCGCGTCGCCATGGAGCCGCGGAGGGTATGTTAATTCACAGGTTTTTGATCATACGTCTATCCTCCAGTTCCTGGAAAACTGGTTGCAGCATAAAACCGGCAAGCCTGTTAAAGAAACAAATATCACTGAGTGGAGAAGAACAATATGCGGCGATCTTTCCTCTGTTTTCCGCCCTTTCAACGGCGAGAAGGTGACTTTACCTTTCCTGGAGAGGAACGAGGTAATAGAGAGCATCTACAATGCGAAATTCAAGAAGTTGCCGGATGGGTTTAAGGCATTGACTCCGCAGGAAGTGGCCGAGATCAATAACGACCCTGCAAAATCCGAATGGATGCCGAAGCAGGAACCCGGCACCAGGGTAGCTAACGCCTTGCCATACGAGTTATATGTAAACGGTAAACTGAGCGCCGACAGGAAGTCGTTTGACCTCCAGTTCACTGCCGCCAACAAGGTTTTTGGCCGGAAAGCAGCCGGTTCTCCTTTTAACGTGTATGCCCCTGGCAACTACCGGCAGGAGAACGGAGCTATGGAGCCGGTAAGAGCCTGGTCTTACGCTGTAAAGGCGGGAGATACGCTGAAAGACGCCTGGCCGCTGCAGCAATTCGGCGATGGGCATTATCACCTGAGGGTTTATGGACCGAACGGTTTTTACAGGGAGTTCATTGGCGATGCAAACGATCCGCAGATCAGCGTTCAATGCGGGTACCAGCCATCGCTGACCAGCAGCAAAAAGCTGACAGGGAACCTGGAACTCCGGATCAGCAACCAATCTAAAAAACAGGTTACCGTTAAGGTACAGGATAAAAGCTATAAGAACGGGACAGTTGCCAAAGTGCTGGCTGCAGGCGCTGCTGCTTCGATGGTTTTGGATTGGAGCGCCAAACATGGCGGCTGGTATGATGTGGAAGTGACGGTGGAAGGCAATTCCCTTTACAGCCAACGGTTTGCAGGAAGAGTAGAAACAGGAAAGGAGTCGATCAGCGATCCTTTAATGGCCTAGAAATATTTTTTTCGGAAAAAAGCTATTGTTGCCGGCTTAGCTTGCAACAATAGCTTTTTTATTTTTGTTAATATTTGATATTTTGTATATTGATATAAATGTAGAAGTGATCCCAGACTCGTTTTCCTGAAAATCTATTATATAACTTCCAAAATCTGTCTTGTATGAAAGTCATCTCCCGCCACCTTCCCTTATTCATCATCTTTTCCGTTTTACTTGCTGTAGTATCCTGCTCCAAAGATGGAAGCCAGGGTCCTGCCGGCCCTGCTGGTCCCGCTGGTCCTGCCGGCCCCGCTGGTCCGAAAGGCGATACCGGTCCAAAAGGCGATACCGGGGTTGCTAATGTTATTTATTCAGCCTGGCTGAACGTAGCCTTCGATTCCATCAGGGATAACGACAATAAACCAACAGGAGAAGGGTTTATAGGAGGGATTGAAATACCGAAATTGACTAAAGAATTCCTGGCTACAGGAAGCGTACATGTTTATCTGAACTTGTCTACCGCTACACAGGCCGTGGTAACTCCTTTACCTTACATAGAGCCGGGTAATACAGAAGGGTCTTTAGGCGCCTATATTACTTTCAGGGCTATAGAAGGCGGGGTGATCATTCTGTCGAACGTTAATCCCGGTACCGGAACAGATGATCAAAACAACGTGGTATTCCAATACCGGTATGTATTGGTGCCCGGTGGCGTTGCTGCCCGCAGTGCGCTTAACTGGAAAAACTACCAGGACGTAGCTAAATTCCTTGGCTGGAAAGATTAGTCTTTACCGTAATGGTAATAAAAGTACGAGGTTGTCTCTACCCCGGTGGAGGCAACCTTTTTTTGTGGTGTTTTTACCGGTTATAACATCCTACTGTTGCATTCGTTGCCCGGAATGTTACGGCGAGGCAACATTACCGCCTCGTCCGGCAGGCCGGTGATACGGTTTTGCCTGCCGGCTTTTAATTTGATATAGAAGAAGGCATGAGGAGATTATTACTGTTTGCATTCGCAGCCTTTTTCGCCTGCGATGCCCCAACCAGGAACGGATCGGCCCCCGGCGATGAGGAAGAAGTGGAGATTACTCCAAGGAATACCAGCATCACACCGGAGAATGCCTATAACAAGTTATTCCTGGATAGTTCGCAGATCGCAAACTTTATCAGGAAGAAGAATTTAAGCCAGTCGATGGGCGACAGGATGTGGAGTTTTTATAATTCCAGGAATTACCAGTTCGCATGGCTGGATACATCCGGCGCTGTTGAACAGATGGCAGCTTTCAGAAGTCTTTACACTTACAGTAAAGACAGCAGTGGCAACAAGTCGTTAGACCGGCAGATAGATGCGCTGGTAGACGATGACGAACTGCATGTCAGCAACACCAATCCGGCTATCGTAAACACAGAGCTGGAACTGACCCTGCGGTTGATCAATTATTTCAAAGAGAAGAAAGGGAGCATGTCGCAACTCGAACACATGATCCCCGCTAAAAAGTACCCCATCACCGAGCTGGCGGATTCCATGCTCCGGACCAGCGACGATGTTTTCCCTGCCGTAGCCCCGATGAAAGGCGCGCTTAAATCGTATATCCGGTACGTTAAGGACGGCGGATGGGATACCATCGCTTCTGTTAAATCATTGAAGAAAGGACAGTCATCTCCCCAGATCCCGGCAATAAAACGACGGCTGCAGATCACCGGCGAGCTGAAAGATGCAGATAGTTCCACAGTATTCGACGATGCCCTGGAAACCGCGGTGAATACTTTCAGAGTTACTCACGGATTATCGGCCAACGGGGTGATCAACGATTCGGTGATCCGGCAGCTGAATGTGCCTGCCAGCGAACGCCTGGGGCAGATAGTAGCCAACATGGAACGTATGAAATGGATACCGGAAACGCCGGAAGGAAGACTGATACTTGTGAATATTCCCGCTTTTATGTTGCATGTAATGGATGGCAAAAAGAAATTGTTCGACATGCCGATCGTAGTGGGAAAAGAAGGGCATAGCACCACTATGTTCTCAGGTTTCCTGAACCAGGTTGTGTTCAGTCCGTATTGGAACATTCCACGAAGTATTGTAAGGAAGGAGATCCTGCCGGCGATGGACAGGAACCCGAATTACCTGGCCAGTAAGAATATGGAAATAACCGGGGAGTCGAACGGTTTGCCGGTGATACGGCAAAAACCTGGAGAGAAAAACGCTTTGGGACGGGTTAAATTCCTCTTTCCTAACAGTTATAATATCTACTTCCACGATACGCCGGAAAAGAGCTTATTTGAGCGCGATAACAGGGCGTATAGCCATGGATGTATCAGGTTGAAGGACCCTGTGGCGATGGCGAAGTTTGTATTGGAAGATGCGCCTGAATGGACAGATGAAAAGATAGATGAAGCTATGCAAAGCGGGAAGCAGAAGTTTGTAGCGGTGAAGCACCCGGTACCGGTGATCATCACTTATTATACGGCCTGGATGGAAGATGGAGCGCTGCATTTTGCAGATGATGTGTATGGCCATGATGCAGAACTGTTGAGAAAGTTATAGTTGGTTTGACACATAAAAAAAGTGTCTCTGAACTCCAGGGACACTTTTACTTTTAATTATGTTGCGGTTATAGTCCTGCAATCTGTGGATCAGGAGCAGCTAACTTTGACCTGGAAGCATAATGTTTATCCGGGCTGTAGAGGAATAAACAGGAGCCATCGCGGATGGTGTTGATCACTTTCCGATGGATGTTTTCAGGAATGGCGGGGCAGCCGAGGCTGCGGCCAATATATCCCTGGAGCTTCCCGAGGCTTTCGTTCACATAGCTTGCGCTGTGCATTACAATTCCTCTTGCCAGGGCGTTGTCGTTTATGCCGGGTTCTTCACCAATGAGGCGAAGGGATAAACCATGTTCCCCGTTATAAGTATCGGCGGTCGTAAAAAATCCAAGGCTGCTTTTAAAGCTGTTAAGCGCATTGGAGAAGGCATTAGCCATATCTTTTCCACTGTTCCGGCCATGAGATACAAGCGTGTTGAACAACAGCAGCCTATTCTTCATATCTATAACGAATAAACGTTTTTTAGTGCTTGGTAAGGAAAAATCCACAATAGAAAGAACATCGGGATTTTTGATCTTACCCTGGGCTTTCAGATGTTCATATCCTATCAATGCATGATCGAATGCTTCTCTTGACAATCCAGAAGAATCCAGGTGCAGGTTGTCGTACAGGCTTTCTTCAGTTTTAAGCGAGTCAACTTTCACGGCGCCCGTTGGCTGTGTAGCGGCGGTTGATTTTTCTGTGGTTGTTAACGAAGTAATCAAAAAGGCAAAAAGACAGGTTGTAAAAATTACAATTAACGGTTTTAGGATCGTCTTCTTCACTTTCATGTTCACACCGTAGTTTTTTAACTGGTTAATAAATTAAAGGCACAGGGTCCAAAGATAACCCCTTTTACGTTATAACATGGTTTAAAAAGCCTTAAAATACCTTGCCGGAGGCCGCTGTTACAGGCATTTTAACGACTTGTTCACATATGAAAATGATCTTTATATCTGTGCAATTTTCATTCAGAAACAGACAATATCTGAATAGTATTTTTTTATATAAAATATATCTTTGAACTGATGTTAGTGTGGAAGGAGACAAGTTTCGTAAAATAAAAGAAAACCATACCGTTTGCAGGTTGTTAGTAGTCTAACAACCTTTTTTATTTTATATTTATATAAAACAGACCATATATGCCTGAATTACCCGATCTGCAAGCCTTTAGCAAGAACCTCAGTAAAAAGCTGCTCCATAAAAAACTGAAGACCATCACCGTCGAGAATGCCAAAAAGATCACTACATCCCAGGCTGCTTTAAGGAAGGCGCTGGATGGCGAAAAACTGGAGTCTATCGATCGCGTGGGAAAAACCCTGCAATTCAGGTTTGCCAATGATCATGTTCTTGGTATGCACCTCATGTTGCATGGTAAATTGTATTTCTTTAAAGATAAAAATGAAGAGAAATACCCGATCGTTACCCTCTTATTCGAAGATGGTACAGGACTGGTGCTAACCGACTTCCAGGGCGCTGCCCATATAATGCTGGACCCTGAAGATAAAGGCTCTCCGGACGCTATGGATAAAGCTTTCAGCCTGAAATACCTGGAAGATCTGCTTTCAAAGAAACGGGTCACGATCAAGCAGTTCCTTTTAGACCAGCATAATGTACAGGGTATCGGCAACGCCTATGCCGACGATATACTTTGGGAGGCCAGGATAAGCCCGTTCTCTGTTTGCAATAAAATACCGGCTGCAGCAGTAAAGAAACTGCATAAAGCGATTCATGATGTTTTAACCCGGGCAGAAAAGAATATCCTTAAAAGCGACCCTGATATTATCAATGGAGAAATAAGGGATTTCATGCTGGTGCATAGTAAGAAACTGAAAGAAAGCCCAACAGGAAAACCTATTGAAACCAGTGCCGTTGGGGGCAGAACAACCTACTATACAGAAGAGCAGGAGCTATTTAAGTAGATCCGTTAACGCGAGCGCGTTTTTAATGGCATAGCCATGTCCGTCGTTATTGAAGAAAGCCCAGATGCGATGCCGTTGCTGCTGCCAGTCGCTGATCTTTTTTGCGTAACCTTCAATTTGCTTATTGGTATAACTGGTAGCGAAGTGCCCGTCAGGGCCATGAAACCGCAGGTATATATCTTTAGCGGTTACTTCTTCTGCTGCAGGCCAGCGCTTGCCGGAATAGGCAATAACCCAGGCGATCCTGTATTTTTTCAGCAGCTCCATCGGTTCGTCGGCCAGCCAGCTTTCGTGCCTGGCTTCCAATGCAAACGTATAGTCCTTATAGTTATCTTTCAGTATTTGGAAGAAATGAGCCGCTCTTTCCTGTTCAAACTGCAGGGTGGGAGGGAGCTGGATCAGTACCGGTCCAAGCCTTTTGTGAATGTGATCGAATACATCAAAAAACTTGGGCAATGTTTCTTCAGGTTCCAGCAGCCGTTTTACATGGGTGATGTAGCGGCTGATCTTTGGACAGAATTTGAAACGCGCAGGTACTTCACCAGCCCATTTTTCCACAGTGCTCACCAATGGAAGGTGATAAAAGCTGGTGTTGATCTCTGTAACCTTGAATGTTTTCGCATACCAGGGCAGCAACTCGTTGCCCGCTAAATGTTCGGGATAGAATATATCACGCCAATGCGCATAACTCCATCCCGATGTTCCGATATGTATACCCGTTAGCATCCTCTTTTTTAGGATGGTAAAGCAAATGTTGTTCCCGTAGGTTCTTTGGGTTCATAAATTCCTGCAGCAATTTTTTCTACAAATACTTTAGGGAAGAATTTCGGCAGCCAGGCATTTAGTTTATTAACAGCCCCCGGAAGGATCTCCGCTTTGCCGCTGAATAAGCCGTTGACGGCGATTTTAGCAACCTGTTCTGCGGTCATGTTAAACCGGTCGGCGATCCGCCTTGTATGCTGCCCCATCCGGGCCCTGTTTACAAAATCAGTATCTGTGCTGCCAGGGCTCAGGGCGCTGACCGAAATGCCGGAGTTCCTCAACTCGTATCTTAACCCCCGGGTGAACGACAGCGCAAACGCTTTGGTAGCAGCATAGATGTTCAGGTAGGGCACCGTTTGGTAAGCCGTGGTGCTGGCCAGGTTCAACAGGTAGGCTTTAGGAAATTGACGTAGTATAGGGATATAGGTGTAAGACAGTTTTACCTGTGCTTTTACATTGACGTCGATGATGTTTAACTGCTCGTCCAGCGACAATTGCTCAAACGCGCCGTTGATGCCATACCCCGCATTATTCACCACCACGCTTAACTGGTCGTGGTACGGAGTAGTGAATGTAAAGATGTTTTGCAGGGCATCAGGAGCCGAAACATCCTGGTGCAGTGTATGTACATGCACCTGGTATTTGGCAGAAAGCTCTTCTGCCGTTTTATCCAATGAATTTTCATCCAGGTCTATCAGCAACAATTTATAATTCCTTTCTGCTAACTCTGCAGCTATTGCTTTGCCTATTCCCTTGGCGGCGCCGGTAACTAAAGCATATGACATGATCAGGTGATTTTAAGAGAGTGAACTACTTTTTACAACAGTGGCTTTTGCACTGGCCCACTGTGGTTTACCTCCATACAGGTATTGTTTTACACTGGCCAGTTTATGGTAGAAGGGAGTAGGACTTTCCGCTGTTTTGGGCTGGTAAGCTCCCGTGATAATAGGAATATACATCACCCTGCGCCTGCTTTTTTCGCCCACGTTAGGCGATTGCTGCACCCGGTGCCATAACCTGCCATCGTGCACGGTAAGGTCGCCCGCCTCAATATCAAAACCTGTTTCGTTTTCATCAGGCGTGTTGTCAATAAAATACTTCTTCCTGAAAAACAGTTTTAATAACCCCTGCGTATGAGTACCTGGCAACACTCTCAGGCCCCCGTTCCCGGCAGGGCAGTCGTCGAGGTGAATGCCTACATTCAGCATAGGAAGGATGCGCGAACCAAGGAACAGGTCCCTGGGACTATCGGTATGCCATCCCAATTGTTTAAACTGGCTGTCGGCGCTGTTTACATAGTGATTGACCACCAGCCCGTCTTTCTCATTTTCGCCAATGCGGCCTGTATAAGGCCCCAGCAGCGATAATAAGCTTTGCAGACGCCTGTCTTTTAATAACTCACTGAAAGTTTTACTATAGTGAGAGGCAAAAGCGATACGTTGGATAAGGGGGCTGCCATCTACATCCGTACCGAATTTCAATGGGATCCCGTTTATCTTTTGAACATTGTCTCTAAGCAAGGTATCCTGTACCTGCTGCACTTCATTTATTACGTGTTGCAATTCATTCTTCTTCAAAAATCCTTTAAACTGGATAACACCATGTTGCTGGAACCAGGACAAATGTGCGGCAGTAATTCCATCTTCGAGATGGAAAACGGGTTGGTTGATCGTTTTCATGACGACAAATTTTTTAAGGTTGGAGTATGTGATTTATTAAACTAAATATGCAGCAAAATTGGTGGGAGTTGGCTGCAGAGGGGGACAGGATCAACAACAACAGCAGGCATCCATTACCTTGTTGGAATGAATGACCAAATAAATCTGGTTGGTTTCTGATGTATGTTGATGGTTGTTCATGGTATAAAAACTTATTAGTCTACCAAACTTGTAGACAAATATAGATGATCCATTTTTATTTCCAAAAAAATTTTTTTTATCTGGCGGTTAACTGTTCATAATCAGCAGAAGTATCTATGTCTATTTGTCCCTGGGGGAAATGCAGGGTAGCGGTATTATCTATATGCCGGCGAATGATCCTGCGGGCGCCTTCCTGGCCGTGCAGGGCGAGCAATTCAGGGAAGAACGGTTTATCAAAGATGGCGGGCGTTCCGTAAGTATCGCCGTAGGAGCAGGCGGCCAGCGGTTTACCAGTGCCGGTCTTTAACTGGTGAAGTTCCTGTAGCAGTGAGGAAGTGATATGTGGTTGATCGCATACCAGCAGCATTACGCTGTTTACATCCGGTGCGATTTTCAATAGATGCTGCATGCCTGTTTGTATAGAACTGCCCATACCGGCCGGCCATTGTTCGTTGACCACCGTATGCACCTCTTCTGTGGCTAATGCCTGTTTTATCTGGGTGGCGTATGCACCCAGCACCACTACTACCGGCGATGCGCCGGTATTGCATGCAGTATGTACCGCATTTAACAGGAGGCTTTTGTTCTGGTATTGCAACTGTTGTTTTGGGGTGCCAAGGCGTTTGGATGCGCCGGCGGCTAAAATGATGATGCCTGTAGTTTTCATTTTACATTAATTAAAGAATGATCTGCCTTTCCCTGGCATGAATAGTTGTGCTCTTGGTCCTTAGAGGAGCGGCATTGGTTGCAGCAATAGCGGCTTTGACCTCGCTGATCACAGATAGTGCGATCTCTTCTGAAGTTTCGGCGCCCAGGTCTAATCCTGCGGGTCCATATATTTTCTCGCGTTGGATAAATGACAGCGTTGTACCGCTATCTTCCAGTTCCGTTATCATCCTTTGCAGTTTCTTTGCCGGGCCCAATACGCCGATATACGGAACTGTTGTTTGAATGAAGTGTTGCAGCAATACAAGATCATACCGGTAGTTATGTGTCATCAGCACAACTGCTGTAAAAGCATCCGGTTTCCATTTGTTCAAAATATCACTGGCTTTGGCTGTGACAGCGCTATCGGCGGATGGAAACCTTTCCGGCGTGGCGTATCCCGGCCTGCCATCTGCTACGTGCGTGCTCCATCCCAGTATCGCCGCGATGTTTGCCAGTGGAAGCACATCATTGCCTGCACCTGCAACCAGCAATTGGATAGGAGGAGGGTAGTAGGCAATAAGACCTGTTATTTCATCTCTCGAAAAAATAACCGACTGCTTTTTGAAGAATGCCTGTGCGGTATTGTTCAGCCATGCCGGGTCGCCGCTGTTGTTGTAAATAGTTTTGCCGGCTACCTGTACCAGGCAGGTGCCTGGCTGAACAGCTCTCCTGTTTTGCAGGTTGAAGAGAGTTACCACTACCCCTGGTTGCCGTTGTTCCAGCAATTGGGCGAGCAACATAACAGGATTGAAAGGATCTTCTGCATTCACCGGTTCCAGGAGAATGTGAATAATTCCATTGCAGCCAAGTCCTATTCCCAGGGTATTATCTTCTTCATCGTTGGTGTCGTATGTCAGCAGCTGTGATCTTTGTTGCTGGATCACCAGCAACGCTTTGCGCAGTGCGTCGCCTTCCAGGCAACCGCCGCTGATAGCGCCTGTCAGCTCTCCACGTTCTGTAATGAGCATGCGCGCTCCGGGCTGCCGGTACGCGGAGCCTTCTACATGTACAACTGTTGCCAGCACTGTTTGCAATTGCTGGCGGTTGGCGCGTTGGTATGCTTTTACGATATCTGTTATTTCTTTCATGCTAATAATATTTTATCCGGCGTAATCGGCAACTCCCGTATCCGTTTGCCGGTGGCATGGTATACGGCATTAGACACTGCCGCTGCAAAACCGATCAGGGCTATTTCTCCCATTCCTTTTGCTCCCATCGGGTTGATGACAGGATCGGGTTTATCCACGAAATATACATCAATAGGCGGCGTATCTGCGTTTACAGGTACATGGTAGTCTGCATAGTTGTTGTTTACATACCTGCCAAACCGGTGATCTATAAGTCCTTCTTCCATTAGCGCCATTCCGATACCGCCCGTAACCCCGCCGATCATCTGGCTCCTGGCTGTTTTCATACTTACAATTGTACCTGCATCCGCAACGCTGACTACCTGCTTTATACGTACTACGCCGGTGAGCGGATGTACGTGGATCTTTGCAAAATGAACAGAGAAGGCGTACATAGAGTATTTCTTTGCATTTTCTCCTGCCTGGGAAGTAGTTGTTACGCTTACTTCCGGCAGGTTAAGATCTTTGAGGAGCTGCGCATATGTTACGGCGCTTCCTGCTTTGTTAGCAACAGAAAGTTGTCCGTTCCCGTGTTGCAATTCTTCTATTGTTGCCTGTTTAAAAGATGGATGATCTTTGATAGCCATCTTCCCCAGTTCATTCATTAATGCTTTGCAGGCGTCGCTAACGGCGCTGCCCACTGTTGAAACGGTAGCGGAGCCTCCCTGCTGAGGTGCATTAGGGTAAGCCGATTCGCCCAGCATAAATTTAATTCTCCCTGTTGGCAACCCGGTTGCATTGGCTGCGATCTGCACCATCGCGGTACCGGTACCCGGACCTATATCGCTGGCCGCGCTCTTCAGTACCAATCCTTCCGGCGTTAGTGTAGCCATTACCGTGGCGCCTGACCTGTATGCGCCAAATGTTCCGCTGCTTACGCCGTATCCTACCAGCATACCGTCTTCCGTCATACTTTTCGGGGCAGGGTTCCGCTGGTACCAGCCGATCTTTTCTGCGCCTGTCTGGTAGGCTTCCTTCAGGTATTTGCTGGAAAAAGGCCTGTTATGTTCAGGGTCAATATCGGCATGGTTGCGGATACGCAGCTCCAGGGGGTCGAGTTTCAGTTTGTAGGCCAGTTCGTCGATAGCCGATTCCAGTGCAAACGATCCTGTAGCTTCGCCGGGACCGCGCATCCATATAGGTGTGCCTATATTCAGCGGAACAACCTGGTATTGGGTATTTACATTGGGGCAGGCATACATGAACTTTGTCATGGCTACAATGCCTTCGGTGAACGTTTCGTAAGCCGAGGTATTGGCAGTGGCCTTGTGTGTAATACCTACCAGTTTGCCATCTTCAGTGGCGCCTATATTAAGTTCCTGGATGGAGTAAGGGCGGTAGCCTGCCATGGTGAACATCTGGTTGCGTGAAATAACCAGCTTAACAGGTTTCTGCACTTTTCTGGCGGCCAGGATCGCAGCTATTTCCAATGGCCATACCCGTAGACCCATTCCAAACGCCCCGCCTACAAACTGCGAATGAACGGTGAAGTTGTTAGGCGGTAACTGGAAGACTTTAGAGAGGGTGCCCTGTACATTTTTTACACCCTGGGTTTTCGCGTATAAAGTAAGGGTATCTGCCGAGGTCCAATGCGCAATGATACCTGCCAGTTCCATTGGATTATGTACTTCCAGCGGGATGGTGTAGGTTGCCGAAATATTGACTGCAGCGTTTTTCCAGGCGTCTGCTTCGCCCCGCAGGTAGCCTTTGTCGTTGTTTGGCGGGTAGGCTTTCCCGATGTTCTTGCTGATATCTGTCTGATGCGTTTCCTGGTTGTAGGTAACGCTAACAAGGCTGGCGCCATACGTGGCCCTTTCCAGTGTATCGGCAACTACAATGGCAATGGGTTGGCCGTTGGCATATATCCTGTCGTCGTTGAATATTTTCAGTCCTCTGTAGTCCTGTTTAAAGCCAGGAACGGGAGGTGTGTTCAGGTGAGAAACAACGGCAGTTACGCCGGGCGCTTTCAGCGCCTTTACGGCATCAATGCTCTTAATGGTACCGCTGCTGATGGTGCTGCAAACCAGCACGCCATATTGCATACCAGGTACCTGGTGATCTGCAAAGTATTTGGCTGCTCCTGTCACTTTCAGCGCTCCGTCAACCCGGTTAAGCGAATTTCCTTTTGCGGCTTGTTTCATATGGCAACAGATTTGAGCAAGGCCGTTTGTATGCTGTTTACGACCATCGCGGGTTTAAAGGCATTATACGTACGTGTTACGGCGCCTTCAATACTTTTTTCGGCGGCTTTGCGGAAGTTGTCGGCCGTTGGAGTCTGGCCTTTCAGCAGTTGTTCTGTTTGGAGTAGCCGCCAGGGTTTAGACGCTACTCCGCCCAGGGCAATACGGGCATCTTTGATCCGGTTGTTTTCTACCTGCAACGCTACGGCAACCGATACCAGTGCAAAGGCGTACGATGCGCGGTCGCGCACTTTCAGGTAATGCCAGTTGGTGAAGTTAGCCGCAGGTATTTCCACTGCAGTGATCAATTCTGTTTTGCCCAGTGTATTATCGAGCTGCGGGGTGTTTCCCGGCAGCCGGTGAAAGTCTTTCATGGCAATGGTTCTTTGCCCTTTAGGACCGGCCACAAGGATATTGGCATCCAGCGCTGCCAGCGCTACGCACATATCGCTTGGGTGTACGGCAATACATTGGTCGCTGACGCCGAATATGGCATGCATGCGGTTTATGCCATCCATCGCGCCGCAGCCACTTCCGGGAGTTCGTTTATTGCACGGCATGGTAGTATCGTAGAAATAGGTGCAACGGGTTCTTTGCAGGAGGTTCCCGCCTACGGTGGCCATGTTCCTGAGCTGAGGCGAAGCCCCTGCCAGCAAGGCTTCCGATAGCAAAGGATATTGCTTCTTCACAATATCATCTTCGGCCAGGCTGCTGTTAAGTACCAGGGCGCCGATGTGCAAACGGTTTTGTTCCTGCCTGATCTCGCGCAGCGGAAGTTTATTGATATCTACCAACGTTTCTGCAGTGAGTACGCCGCTTTTCATAAGATCCAGCAGGTTGGTGCCACCGGCTATAAAGCGGGTATTACCTGATCTGCTGGCTGCATCGATCGCTGCTTTTACAGTTGATGCCCGGTAGTAAGAGAACTGGTTCATACTTTTTCCCCTCCGTCTTTTACTGCTGTAACAGCGTGAACGATATTGTCGTAAGCCCCGCACCGGCAGATATTGCCGCTCATAAACTCCCTGATCTGTTCCGGGCTGCCTGCATGTCCTTCCCTGACGCAAGCCACTGCCGACATGATCTGCCCCGGTGTACAGTAACCGCACTGGAAAGCGTCGTGCTCTATAAATGCCGCCTGCATTGGATGAAGCGTTTCGCCCTGTGCCAGTCCTTCTATGGTAGTGATCTCGTTACCCTCCTGCATTACAGCCAGGGTCAGGCAGGAGTTGATGCGCCTGCCGTTCACGTGCACTGTACAGGCTCCGCACTGGCCATGATCGCAGCCCTTCTTAGTACCGGTAAGCGCCAGCTGTTCCCGCAGGAAATCCAGCAGCGTCACCCTAGGCTCAACGCTTTGCTGCACCTTCTGGCCATTAATGGTCATGCTTACAGGTACTTTTTCGAACAGGCCGGCAATCTTTTCGTCATTGGCAGCCGCTTTAAGTACAAGCGGAGGAGTAATGGCCAACGCCATCAACGCAGACGATTGCTTGAGGAAATCGCGGCGGTTTTCATTACGAGGATCTTTTTCTGGCAACATGGTTCAGGCATTTTGCTTCAGTAAAAGATACAAAAAATCGTGGAGTTTCACGCAGAGGTTTCACGCAGAGGGGCATAAGAAGCAAAGAAGCAAAGGATTTTGGATCGAAGCGGATTTTTAAGAGGCAAAGAGAGGATGTTATGTGCTGAATAACACATAACACAATCTCCTCTCCTCTGCTTCCTTATTTCCCCTTAAAAAAAACTTTGCTTCTTTGCTTCTTATGCCCCTCTGCGTGAAACCTCCGCGTGAAACTACCCACGGAGGGTGGAGAGCCACTGTGCCGCGAATTCGTTGCCGGGGTCCAGTTCCAGCACTTTTTCGAAGGAGCTGATCGCTTTGTCGGTCCAGTCGATCTGGTAGAAGAGGATGGCGCGGTTCAGATGTACGTTGGGATTATCGGGTGCGAGTTCCAATGCAACGTTATAAGCTGCGAGGGCCTTATCGAACTGTGATAACAGCATGTGTACTGAACCTTTGTTCATCATCAGGTTAGGTTCGTTGGGCGATAGTTCCAGGCCTTTATCGGCATATTGCAGGGCGAGCAGGAGTTGTTGATAGATCTGTTGATTGGCTTCTTCGCTGCCCCCGTTTTCCAGGTTGGCGATAGCATCGTTGGCGGTGTGCAGCAGTTGAACTACCTGTTGTTCGTACCACGCGGCGCTTTTTTCTACCTGTTCGGTGAAGGGAATGGATTCCAGGTCTATTTCTTCAGGCGTTTCTTCCGCTGCCTGCTTCATCTTATCGGCAGCGGGCGCATACCACCATTGGCAGAATTTACCGAGTTCGCCGCCCACGGGAATATCGTCTGTTGACGGAAGTGTGGCGGCGTCTATTGCCTCATTGGCCACTACAATATCCAGGATGGCCTCAAGGGCTTTATAGTTGATAGGATTGCCTTCCTGTTCTTCCATCATTACAATGTAAGGAAGCAGTTGATACCAGATGCCCAGCAGGGTAGTGTTCTTTTGTTCGCCTGCCAGTTCCGCTATTTCATGCGCTACTGAAAATATATTGATGGTTTCCGGCGCAATAGCGTCGTTTCCTGTCAGCAAACCCTTTTCAACCATGGCTGCCCAAAGCAGGGAGCCTGCATCGCAGTATAGCGTATAGGTTTGGGTGTTATGGTCGAAGTTGGCATAACCGGCTGCGGGATTGCTTTCCGGGTCGTATGCTTCCGTAGGTTGGCGGAAAATGAAACTGAATTTTTTTGAAGCGGCCAGGTTATCAAACCAGTCTTTATATGTTGTGTATTCCGGATGTGCGGTGATGGGAAAAGTATAGACGTAATGGTATTTGATGAGCAACTCCATTACCCTGAAATGGGTAAAACCTGTATCGAATTGCTGTTGGAGCTTATACAGATTATAAATAAGACTCCGGCGATCCAGTTGTTCATCGTTACTGTTATCAAGGGTATAAACGGAAAGTTCTACCAATGATTCCACTTCGTGCATTGACATGACTAAAAAAATTTGCACAAAGCTACGCAGGAAACCTGGAATTTCCCGCCGGCGGCAGCACTGCAGCCGGCGGGAAAGGAATTTATTTTAACAACACATTCTTAACGTATTGGTAGCTTTTAGTGATGCTGACGTAAGGATTGATAGTTATTTTGTCCTGCTCCACGAACAGGTGTTTAACGCCTGCCAGTTTTGCCTGGTCAAATATCTTCCGGAAGTTGATGCTGCCGGTGCCTACTTCAGCAAAGCTGACGCCTGAAAGCAGTTGCATGGATGTTTTGTTTTCGGTACCGGCGCCGGTCAGGCTGCCGGTGTTCTTTTTATCCATGTCTTTCACGTGCCAGGACACAAAGCGTCCGGGCGCTTCTTTGAAAATGCTGACAGGATCTTTACCTGACTTAACTGCCCAGAAAAGATCCAGTTCAAATGAAACGAGGTTAGGATCTGTTTCTTTCAATAGTATATCATACCCGGTTTGTTTAGTGTCGGCCAGTTGTTTAAACTCCCAGTAATGGTTATGATAACCGATACGTAGATTGGCTTTTTTGCACGCTTCTCCGGCTTTGTTCAGTTGAGAGGCCATGAACCCGTAATCGGCCGAGGTCAGTTTTTTATCCCATAGTCCCAGCGGCAGCACCGGCACTATGAAGTACTGCTGTCCCAGGGCGGTTGCCAGTTCAATTTGCGGCTGCAAAGCGTCTGCCTTGCCATTTCCCCTGGTGAGGTAGTCATTCAGCTGGTAATGGCCGCTGGGCGTCGATAGCTTGTATTGTTGCAACACGGCGTTGAGGGCTTTGGGTGTAAGGCCCCAGAATTTACCATCGCCGGCGCTGAAGTCGTAGAAGGTTTCCACTTCCTGGTAGCCTACGGCGGCTACTTTGGCTAACGTGGAAGTGGCGTCCTTGGCGAGTTGGTCGCGAAGGGTGAAAAGTTGCAATCCGATCTTTTTAGGTAAAGCCGGGTTAGCGGTCATAGCGGCCAGGCGGTCAGACAACAGGAAAGCTCCTGCCAGTAAGCCCGATTGCTTGAGGAAGCTGCGTCTGGAAGTTTGCATGCTGAAAATGATTGTAAACGTGGGTGAATTAGTAACCAACCTCAAGTTAGTAAAGGATTTTTATCCAGTGAATAGTTTTGATACTTTTTTGCTAAATGGGATAGAATAGTATAAATTATAACAGTAACGGTTATACGCCATTTACTGCGTCATGATAGCAGCTCTTTATATTAATATTAAAGTTTCTAAAAACTATTGATCCAAAACAGTTTTTACATGAGCTTATTATTCAGTGCCAAACCAGGAGTAGAAGACCATACCGAGCAAAATAAGAAGAAGAAATCCTGGGTCCGCGAATGGACGGAAGCTGTCGTCTTCGCTGTGGTAGTAGGAACGCTTATCCGGACATTTATTTTCGAGGCATTTGTAATACCGAGCGAATCGATGGAACGCACTATACTGGTGAACGATTTTGTATTTGTAAGTAAGCTTAGCTATGGCCCCCGTATTCCTATGACCCCCCTTGCCGTTCCCTTCACCAATCATACTATGCCTTTTACCAAAAGGGTGCAGCCTTTCAGTACCTCCGTACAATGGCCGTATAAGCGGCTGCCTGGATTTTCAAAGATCAGGCGGAATGATGTGATAGTATTTAATTATCCGATGGGCGATACAGTAGTGATGAACAAGCATTTCGGGGAGGAAGATTATTATTTCTGGGCGAGGGCCGACAAAGGGTATGAAGCCATGCGGGAAAATTTCCTGCCTCCCCAATACAGGCCGGTCGACAAACGGGAAACCCTGATCAAACGTTGTGTGGGGCTGCCTGGTGATACGGTTTACAGCATACAGGGCAAGTTGTTTGTTAATAATCAGCCAGCCTTTGAACCACCTGCCATGCAGGCGAAATTCACGGTACGGATGCCGGATAAAAAGCAGGTGGATTTTGCAGTGGCCAGGCGTTTGCAATTCAATCCCCAATACTATCTCGTGCTGGATTCCGTCACCTATGTATATTTCATGACCTTCCCGCAGGCCGATTCATTACGCGCCATGGGTGCAGATGTAAAGCAATGGACCTCGGACCTGAAGAACGGGAGCATCAGGATATTTCCGTTTAAACTATCAGACTATCCCTGGAGTGTGGATAACTTCGGCCCTGTTTATATTCCGAAGAAGGGCGTGACCATACCGCTCGATACCTGCAGCCTTCCTTTCTATGAAAGGATCATCTGCAACTATGAGGGCAACACCCTGGAAAAAAAGGGCGACAGGATCTATATCAACGGGCATGAAGCGAATACCTATACTTTCAAAATGAATTATTACTGGATGATGGGCGATAACCGTAACGACTCGCAGGATTCGCGGTACTGGGGATTTGTGCCGGAAGATCATATTATGGGCAAAGCATGGGTGATCTGGTTTAGTGTGGGAGAAGGAAAGATCAGGTGGAACAGGATATTTTCGCTGATCCGGTAAAACCCATATTTCGTAATTTTGCGGCATGCCAATGTTACAACATGCTGATTATGAAGCGCCGCTTTTGCTGAGGAACCGTCATCTCCTGACGGTCTACCCTACTTTATTCCGGCAAATTGAAGCTGCAAAGTACCGCAGGGAGAGGGTTACAACGCCAGACCAGGACTTTATAGATCTCGATTTCAGCGAAACAGGCAGCGATAAGGTTGTGCTCATCCTGCACGGGTTGGAAGGAGACTCAACAAGGAAATATGTACTGGGCATGGTACATATTTTCAACGAAGCGGGTTACGATACCGTTTCCCTGAATTTCAGGGGTTGCAGCGGAGAACCTAATAAGAACCTGCGATTCTATCATAGCGGGGAAACAGAGGATCTTCATTTCGCTATTAACTACCTGGCTGCTCTCAACCGCTACAGATCCATACACCTGGTTGGATTTTCGCTGGGCGGAAATGTGACGTTGAAATACCTGGGTGAAAGGAACAGCGAAGCTGCGGCACTGGTCAGATCTGCTGTTGCCGTGTCGGTACCCTGCGACCTGGCCAGTGGCGCCATTGAACTGGAGAAACCGCATAACCGTGTGTACATGAACCGTTTCATCAGGAACCTGGGCGGGAAGCTGAAACAAAAAGCTGCTGCCTTCCCGGAGATAGACCTGCGAAACTATAGCAGCATCCGGACATTCAGGCAGTTCGATGATAAATACACGGCGCCTATACATGGTTTTGAAAATGCAGACAGCTATTGGAAAATATGCAGCTCCAAAGCTTACCTGCACGATATACAAGTGCCTACTTTGCTGATCAATGCCCAGGACGACCCATTCCTGGGAGCGGATTGTTACCCTTATGAAATCGCCAGAGATCATAGTTACCTCTTTTTCCAGGCGCCTGAAAAAGGCGGGCATGTTGGCTTTGTGAACTTCGGCAATAAGTACTACTGGTCAGAGAAACGTGCATTGGCTTTCCTGCAGGAAGTTTCCTGAACGGTTCTTTGTTCCTGTCAATCCCGCCCGGCTTTGATTTATTAATTCCCTGCCTTATCTTCAGCGCAAGGCATCGTATCCTGTTGCCGCTCACGTTACCAAACCGCTCACGTCATGAAGAAAATAGTACTGTTGCTATCCTCGGCGCTCCTGGCGCTTGTAGGGGTGGGACAAACGATCAACCGGCAGATCGATTATTGGATCACCTCACCCGACCGGTCAAATACTTTAACCAGGCAGCAAACAGCGCTGACTTTTTCCAAACAGCAAACAGGCGACCCGGTGATCAGGGTAAATGAAAAAGAAACATACCAGGAAATGGATGGTTTCGGGTTTACTTTAACCGGCGGAAGCGCTACGCTGATTAACCAATTGCCGGCCAGGACAAAAGACAGCGTGTTGAAAGAACTCTTCCTGGCAAAAGATGGTATAGGTATCAGCTATCTCAGGTTGAGCATCGGCGCTTCTGACCTGAGCGATCATGTTTTCACCTACGACGATATGCCGGCAGGAGAAACGGATACGCTGCTGCAACATTTTACTATTAAGGAAGAAGAGAAAGACCTGATCCCCGTCTTAAAGAAGATACTCAAACTGAATCCCCGCATCAAAATACTTGGTTCGCCATGGACGGCTCCGGCCTGGATGAAGAGCAACCGGTCTTTTATCGGCGGCAGCCTGCTGCCACAGTACTATCCCGTTTATGCGCAATATTTCGTCAAATATATCAGGGCTATGAAGAAGGCGGGAATTACGATAGATGCTATCACTATCCAGAACGAACCACTGCACCCGGGTAATAATCCCAGTATGCTGATGCTGGCGCCCGACCAGGCCAATTTCATAAAGGGACATTTAGGCCCGGCGTTCAGTAAAGCCGGTATTAAAACTAAGATCATCTTATATGATCACAATTGCGATAAACCTGAATATCCGATCAGCATCCTGGAAGATAAAGAAGCGTATAAATATGTGGATGGTTCGGCTTTTCACCTGTATGGCGGCACTATAGATGCGCTGAGCAAGGTACACGACCGTTTCCCGGAGAAGCGTCTTTACTTTACCGAACAATGGTCGGATGGTAAAGGAAGTTTTGCCAATGAACTCACAGGAAATACGGCCAGGCTGATAGTTGGCGCATCCCGCAACTGGAGCCGCAATGTACTGCAATGGAACCTGGCGGCAGATGCGCAGTGGAAACCGCATACCGACAAAGGTGGTTGTTCCCAGTGTTTAGGCGCTATAACAATAGATAACAACACCATCACCCGCAATTCTTCTTACTACGTGATCGGCCATGCTTCCAGGTTCGTTCCGGCGGGTTCCGTGCGCCTTGGGTCTTCCTTCCCCGGCAAATTGCATAACGTGGCATTCAGAACGCCATCCGGCAAAGTAGTATTGATAGTGGTGAACAGCGGGCAGTCGGACCAGCATTTCCAGCTGGCCTATGGGGAAAACTATGCCGGCGCCAGCCTGAAACCCGGAGAGGTGGCCACTTACGTATGGTGATAAAAAGACTTGCCAGGCTTTTGCCAATAAGTTAATTTGGATCGATAAAAGGATCCATAATGCTGAAGTTATTTATGATATTATTGGGCTGCAAGCCCGAAGGCAGGCATACTGAACAACATGATATTTTTTTTGGAATAGGGGAAGAAATAAAAGACCTGGTACCGGATATGCAGGCCTTCTGGCCGGAAGCAAAGGATAAACTGCATATCGACGGTTACCGCGAGGTGAATTTCGTGGGTCATCACCAGGTGAAAGTAGTTGAGAAAACTGCTGCGCCAAAAGAAGGGCCGCAGCTTTTTTTCCTGAACCTGGGAGGGTATAAACCGGGAGAGATGGAAGAATTTCATTACAAGCTGTTAAGCGTAAACACTGATATCAGCGAGGCGATCAGGGAAGCGAAGCAAACAGCCTTTTACAGGCATACAGGTTTTGGAACGGCTGTTTCCCATGTAGATGATAAATATGGGGTAGATGTAGACGAGGTATACGTGGTAAAGGACATCTTGCCGGCTCACCTGAAAGAAAAATACCAGTTGGAAATAGTTCCTGCTGCCGTTGCCGGCAACGATGAACTAAACCTGGGATATTTTCAGTTGCACAAGCTTTAAAACCGTTTGTCAATATTTTATTTTTGTACTGGAGGCCATTTCCTACTTTCGGTGTTACCAACCAACCGTAAAAAATGAAGAAAATTACATTAAGCTGTCTTGCATTGATGGCTTTCTCAGGTGTTTTTGCACAGAAGAGTACTATTGCGGGTAAAATTCCGGCAACTTACAACGATCAGTATATCTACCTGCTTGAAAGAAGCGGCCGCACTCCTAAAGTGCTGGATTCCGCCAGGATTGCGAAAGGAACATTTGCATTGAACTATGCTGTTAAAGATACAGTAGAAGGATACCTGCAGGTTAAGTTCAGGAAAGACGACAAGATGATCGTTGGATATAACGACCTGTTCCTGACGCCTAACGATAAGATCAGGTTAACTGTAAAAGAGGGCGCACCGGATAACGTGTTGTCGAATATCGATGTAACCGGTTCCCCGCTTACCTCACAGGCGAACGAAATACGCGCGGCGCTGAAAAGCAGCGGCGAGCGGATTAACGAGATCCGGACGCAGATAGGCAAAATGATGAATGTTGAACCGGCAGATACTACCGGCTACGCGGCATTGAGAGCCCAAATGAACGTGGCAATGGAAGAACAGGAAAAAGTGATGAACGAATTTGTGGAAAAGCATCCTGATTACTTCCTGAGCCTGATCCTCTTCAGGCAGCAACTGGGCGCAAGAGTGGAAGATTCTGAAGCGGCACAGAAAGCATTCGACAAATTTTCCAAACCTGTAAAACAATCGTCGTTCGGCCTGGAAGTACAGCAATTCATCAAGGCTTCTGCCAGTCTTGGTATCAACAAAATAGCGCCTGATTTTTCTGCTGCCACACCGGAAGGTAATACGCTGAAACTTTCTGACCTGAGAGGCAAATATGTATTGCTTGATTTCTGGGCCAGCTGGTGCGGACCTTGTCGCGCCGAAAACCCGAATGTTGTAAAAGCATACCAGCGCTTTCATGATAAGAATTTCGATATCCTCGGCGTATCGCTCGATCGCCCGGGCGATACCGACAAATGGACAGAAGCTATTAAAAAGGACGGACTGACCTGGCACCACGTTAGTGACCTGAAATTCTGGAACAGCGATATTGCCAAATTGTACATGGTTAATTCCATCCCTCAGAACTTCCTGCTGGACCCTGATGGCAAGATCATTGGAATGAACCTGAGAGGCGAGGCGCTGGAAAAAGCACTGGAAAAAGTATTGCACTAAAATAATCACATACATTCCATTTCCGGCATGGTATTAGCGCCAATGACGGTACGAATATTTTATTCGGTGAAATGGATGACAAATGACAACCCGTTCCGGTTTCCCGGGACGGGTTTTTTTATGCGGTTTATTTTACTATTTTTAAAGTGTTAAACTGACAGTTAAATTCCACGTATGAAGTATATACACTTGCTACTATGGGGCGGAACGATAATAATGGCCGCCTGCCATTCAGCCAAACCAGAAGCCGAACTTCCCCCGCTGACAGAGAAAGAACAACGCCTCCCTGAAAATGCAGTAAGAGGATTGACAACCATAGATGGCCTGGAAACCACGATTTTTGCCAGCGAACCGGCCATTATGAACCCAACCAATATGGATATCGACGAAAAGGGCAGGGTATGGATCACGGAAGCGTATAACTACCGGAACGAATTGAATCCTGGCCATCCCTACAAAACGCAGGGCGACAGGATCATGATCCTGGAAGATAAGGACGGCGACGGGAAAGCGGATACAGCGAAGGTATTTTACCAGGATACCAGCATCAATGCAGCATTGGGAATTTGTGTGCTGGGTAACCGGGTGATCGTTTCGTGCAGCCCTAATGTTTTCATATTTACAGATACGGACGGAGATGATAAAGCAGATACCAAAGAGTTGCTATTCACCGGAATAGGCGGCGTGCAGCACGATCATGCCATCCATTCGTTCACTTTCGGACCTGACGGCAAATTGTATTTCAATTTCGGGAATGCAGGAGACAGCATCCTGGACAAGAACGGGAAGGGGATCAGGGACAGGGACGGAAACCTCATAGCCAATAAAGGAAAGCCATACAGGCAGGGAATGATATTCCGCTGCAACCCCGACGGCAGTGAACTGGAAGTGATGGCGCATAATTTCAGGAATAACTATGAAGTGGCGGTAGACGCCTTTGGAAATATGTGGCAGAGCGATAACGACGATGACGGCAACAGGGCTGTGAGGATCAATTACATACTGGAACACGGCAACTATGGATATACGGATGAAATGACCGGAGCAGGATGGCATAGCAGGCGTATGAATATGGAAGACTCCATTCCTTTCAGGCACTGGCACCTGAACGATCCGGGCGTGGTTCCCAATCTCCTGCAAACAGGTTCGGGATCTCCTACGGGTATGGTGATCTATGAAGGAACAATGCTGCCGGCAGCTTTCAGGGACCAGATGATACACGCAGATCCGGGGCATAATGTTGTAAGGTCTTATCCTGTAACAAAAGCCGGCGCGGGGTATACCGCCCGTATAGAAAATATTGTTACCGGTACGCGCGATCAGTGGTTCAGGCCATCGGATATTACCGTGGCGCCCGATGGTTCCCTGTTTATTGCCGATTGGTATGACCCCGGCGTAGGAGGGCACCAGGTGGGCGACCTGGATAGAGGGCGCGTATTCAGGGTAGCAACCCCCGGCAGCAAATACAAAATAAAGCCGCTGAAGTTGCAGACAGCCGCAGAGGCAGTGGAAGCCCTGAAGAATCCTAACTTAAGCACCCGCTATCTTGCCTGGATGCGGCTTAAGGAATTAGGCGCCGCTGCGGAAAAAGAGTTGCAGGAAATGTACGCCAGTGATAACAGCCGTTATCGTGCAAGGGCATTATGGTTGTTGGCGCAGCTGCCGGACGGCGACCGGTATCTCACCAACGCATTAAAAGATAAGGATGAAGACATACGTATCACTGCTATCCGTGCTGCTAAAGAGAAAGGTATGGAACCTGCGGATCTGTTGGTATCTGATCCATCAGCGGCAGTCAGGAGGCAGGCGCTTTTATCCTTATATCACAGCAACAATCCCCGGATGGCTGAAACCTGGGCCAGGCTTGCTACTCAATATGATGGCAACGATCGTTGGTATCTCGAAGCGCTTGGCATTGGGGCCGATCAGAACTGGGACACCTGTTTCAGGGCCTGGAGAAAACTCACTGCCGGCCAGCCGCTCAGCAAAGCTGCTAAAGATATAATCTGGAGAGCCAGAACTGCCGACGCGCTTCCGCTGTTGGCTGCCATCATACAGGACGGCAGTAATACGCCGTTCGAGAATAAAAGATATTTCAGGGCTTTCGATTTCTACCCATCGGCTCAAAGCACACCGGTGCTGTTATCGCTGCTCCACGGAAATCATCCTAAACAAAATGATATCAACGCTCTTGCGTTCCTCCAGCTTCCGGCCAATGCGCTGCAGCAATCGCCCGCCCTGCGGCCTTTGCTGATTAAAAGCCTGCAGTCTTTCGAGGGGAAGATGGAATTTGTGGACCTGGTAGTTAAATACCAGTTGAAAGATCAGAACAACACATTGATGAAGTATGTATTGGATACAGGCGCCAGGGAAATGAGAGGTTATGCAATGAAAGCATTGTTGCAGGCCAACGGGCAGCCGCTGGTCCTGGACGCCATTGCAAAACAGGATGCTGCTACCGTGTTGGGAATTGCCGAAGCTATAGGCAGGGTACAGGACAAGAACAGCAGGCAGTTGTTAAGCCGCCTGATGAAAGATAAAAAATCACTATTGTCCGACTAAAATAATGTTTTAGGATGAAAAAAGGCAGTTCCGAAGAACCGCCCAATTTGGTAAGTTTGAGTTACCACACTTAAAATTACCATGGGCGAAAATAAAAGTTTTTCCGGACAGCCGGTATTATCTCAAATATTAGATGTAATACCCAGTGCTATAATCAATGCGGCAAACAGAAAGCATCAATCAAACCGTTATTATAAGCGCTTACCCTTGCGGGTTCATTTGGTAAGCCTTCTGTATGGGGTGTTCAGTTACTGTAACGGGCTGCGGGAGCTATGCGAGGGGCTGTTGGCCTGTGAGGGCAAGTTGTCCCACCTGGGTTTGGATAAAGCGCC
>NZ_FNRL01000054.1 GCF_900107795.1 Chitinophaga terrae (ex Kim and Jung 2007) | reverse complement strand
AAAAAAAACAGGGCCTCCCAGGGTAAGTGTTATCGCTTTCCATCCATGTAGCCGCTGCATTTACGTTGTTACAATCTGTGTAGTATCGGGTTTTTGTTTCTTATGCAACATCACCCTTGTAACCCCGCCTTGTATACAGTTTCTGTTCGTCGGCCCGGATGTTTGCCGCCAGCTTCCTTCAGATTCCACTTTACAGTGGACACCCTTGCTATTGGCTAATGCTTCCTACTACAAAGCGCATTCGGGACTTGCACCCTAGAGATATAACACATGCCTGGCACACATAAAAAAGCCCGCCCCTGTTGGCAGAGGCGGGCTTTTTATATAGTGTTGATACAGTACTACTCTTGTAAAGTAAAGCGGATCGGGAGGTTGAACTGTACGGATACCGGGCGGCTGTTTTGCTTACCAGGTTTCCATTTAGGCATGTTTTTCACAACACGAATAGCTTCCTCTTCGAGACCGCCACCTTTCTGAGCTCCGACTGTTTTAACATCTTTGATATTACCTTCAGAATCAACTACGAACTGAACATATACTGTACCTGAGATACCGTTTTCCTGTGCAACGCGTGGGTAACGGATATTTTTATTCAGGTATTTAGCTAATGCTTCCTCTCCACCAGGGAAGGTAGGAGGTTGTTCTACGAAAGTAAAGATTTCTTCCTTCTGAGGAGCAGCAGGAGCTGTTACTACGCCGGAACCTTTACTATCTTCCAGTAACCCTGGATCGATACCGTTAGGATCACCTTCCTGGGTTTTAGTGCTGATAGCTTTATCCTTAATATCTTCCACTTTAGGTGGTTTTTCATCCTCAGGTACTTCATTATCTTTTTTGATCACCGGAGGAGTGAACTGCACTGACGGTTTTACTGGTGGGGGTGGTGCAGGAGGCGGAGGTGGCGGAGGTGGTGTTTTCGGATCATCCGGCAACTTCACTTCCTCCATCTTAATTTCCTGGATCACTGGCTTCTTCACGTCATCACCTTCAGAAGCTCTCACCCATTGAGATATCATATACGTTGCGAAGAAGATCAAGAACAGGGAAGCGGTGCCTAAAATGGCATTTCTTACCCGTTTATTATACTGTCTGCGCAAATCGTAAGCACCGTAATCCTTGTTCCTACCGTCAAACAGGATATCAAGGAAATCGGATTTTAAGATCTTAGACGAATCCATTGTTGATATTTTATGATGGATGCAAAAAAATGATTAATTATTGAACACCGTTAGCCGATTCTGTAGATTTGATCCACTTTTTATCTTGCTCGCTGATATCTACAGTTGCATAACGTTGAATCCTGTTGATAGCCATTTCGTCAAGGATATCCACGAAGTTCTTATAATTGGCGTCATCATCTGCCTTAATAATAACAACAACGTCTTCAGGTTCTCCTTTTGAATTCCTCAGTTTAGCTACTTCGTCGCGCTTTCTGATGATCTCATCCCTGATCCCTCCGGTGTTAGCAAAGGATGTTGCTTTGAAGAAGTCAGGATTTGCAGAAGCGTTAGGATCTTGTGCTAAACCTTCGTAATAATAAACTCTATCATTTTTTCCGAGCAGGATCGTCAACGCAGTACTTTCTTTTACTTTGTTCTGCTCTTCTTGTTTTTCGGTATCTTTTGGCATGACTAAGTCCATTGTTTTGGGCTTAGACATGGTAGTGGTTAGCATGAAGAAGGTGATCAAAAGAAAACCCAGATCCACCATTGGCGTCATATCCACACGGGTAGATAATTTTTTGGATTTCGTACCACCGTGTTTCTTACCTTTCCCACCACTACTGCTGGTATCCATTTCTGCCATAGTAGCGAATTTTTTAGTTCAGAAATCAACAGCCTTCCAGGTCAGGAAGTAGTTGCTGTCTTTTACTTATTTGTGTTTACCTGCTTGCGCCTCTTCCCAGGCAGCCGTACCTTTTGGTGGTTCCTCCAGGTTGGTTACCAGGTTGAGTTTTTGGATATGCTTCTTTTTGAAGGTATCAAGGATCTCCTTGATTTTTGGATAAGGAGTCTGGTTATCTGCTTTAATACAGTACTTCACTTTTGACAGGTTAGTACCCTGGGCAGCAACGCCATACTCAATCCAGGCACCTAATTCATTGTTCGCAGAATCGGTAGGGATACCTTTGTCCAGACCTGCAGCTTTACGCTGTTCTTCGCTCAGGGAGAGGTAGTTTTTCAGATCTTTAATTGGAGTTCCTACGCTGGCGCCAACTACAAAGTTTTTAATTTCTTTTTCGCCGAGGCCCAGTTTGTACTGCGTGTTCAAATCTTCAATAAGCTTTCTTCTTTTTGGCTGTCCATCCATACTGAAGAACACTCTGCCATCCTTATCCACTGTGAATAACAACACATCAGAATCAGGCAAAAGAGTAGTGTTAATAGAGGATGGAGTAACTACGGTTACCGGTTCGTCCGGTTTAAACTTAGTTGCCAGCATAAAGAAAGTTAACAGCAGGAAAGCCACGTCACACATCGCCGTCATGTCGATGTTGGTGCTTTTCCTTGGCATTTTAACTTTAGGCATCTTTACTCTGTTTTATTAGTTTACTTTAATAAGATTCAAAACCGCTTAAATTCCACAAAAATTATTTGTGGTTAGCAGCGAAGCTCTGAGTTAAAGTAAAACCAGATTCGTCAATAGCGTAAGTGATGCTATCGATATTGGTAGTAAAGAAGTTATACATGATGATCGCAACAGCTGAGGTACCGATACCCAATGCAGTGTTGATCAACGCTTCAGAGATACCACCCGCTAACTGTGCAGAGTCTGGAGCACCACCGGTAGACATCGCAGCGAACGCGCGGATCATACCCAATACTGTACCGAACAGACCTAACAGGGTTGCAACTGATGCAATAGTAGATAAGAACACCAGGTTCTTTTCCATCATTGGCAGTTCCAGCGCAGTAGTTTCTTCGATTTCGTTTTTGATAGTCAGGATTTTTTGCTCAGTATCCAATTCAGTATTAGAAATCATTTCTTTATACTTTTTCAGACCTGCTTTCAGTACGTTACCTACTGAACCTTTTTGTTTGTCGCACTCTGCTAATGCAGCGTCGATGTTACGGTTAGCCAGGTGATATTGTACTTTACGTACCAATTCAGAACCGCTGAATTTACCTTTAGCTTTAGACAGGTACAGGAAACGTTCGATAACGAAAGTCAGACAGATCAATAATACAGAGATCAGGATAGGTACGATCAAACCACCCTTGTACACAGTACCAAACCATTTACCAATACCAGAATCAATTGGGTGACCTTCTGGGTTGTTACCTTGGAAGTTGGCTGGGTTTCCTAATACAAAAAAGTAAAACAGAAAACCTATCACCAGGCAGATAGGTACAGCCAACGCTGCAAAAATGTTGGATGACTTTTTAGTTTGATGAGAAGAAGCCTTACCGGTAGCTGCAGTCACAGTTGTTTTAGTCTCAGCCATGTTGATTGAAATTTTAGTGTTAAAAATTAAACTATTGTTTGTTAGAAGTTTACTATTTACTCTTTTGATAGAATGCCCACTTTACTTTTTAAAATGTTCATCCAACACTCAATTTACTGTTTTAATCAGTGATTCGCAAAGTTATAAGGTTGGTCCAAAAAAACAAGTGCAGCCCAAAAAAACCCACAAAAATTAACCTTCACACGCAAAAGCCCGACCCTAGGGCTTTTCCAAGCAATCTTTTTTAGAGCAAACACTTTACATAAGCGAATAAACCAATATTGCAGTCTCTTACTGATTGTTACTGTCCAATTCTTGAAATAGTTTGATTTTTTTCAAAGTTGGACGCACAATTTAAGAAAAAATTCAAATGTTCCAACAGAAATCTTACAATTCTGGCCACTAATTTCATGCCGCTCCAGCCCTGGGTTTCAGGCAAGGCTAATTCAATTTAGCAACCATAATTAGTGTAAATCACCAGTTTCTTCCTTTAAAACGCAATATAGACGCAGGTTTGCAATACTATAGCTATCCTTTAAACCATATAATATTATTGTTTTTTATAACAATAAATGATTACATAAAAAACTTACCACTGCAACTAATGTTTTAACATTTACACCTTTGCTTTTCAGGTCAAATTTTCCATTCTTACGCCCTTTTAACACGTTCGTGGATTTTCCACATAAGTTAATACTTAAAATGCTTACTTGCAAAGTGTTTTATTAAAAACGTCAACTTTTATCAAAAACCATCATTTACCGCAATGAGCAAACCAATTCACAACAAACTGGCTATCGCCGTGGCTGGTGCCCTATGCCTAGGCGTTTCAGCTTATCAACCTGCTGCTGCTCAAAGGAAAAAGAATTCCAAAAATGCCGCTCCTGCCGTTGCTGCTGCCGCCAAAGACTCTACAGGCAAACCTCCGATGATCAAACCAGGCCCTAAACCTGGTCCCAAACCTTTCGCAGAAGTAATCAACGAAAAAGCTGTAGCAGATTCCGGACTGTTCAATGTTTATAAACATGAAGACAGATACTTCTTTGAAGTACCTGATTCTCTCCTGGGAAGAGACATCCTTATCGTAAACCGCCTCTCGAAGTCGGCCGCCGGGCTCCGCTTCCAGATGATGGGCTTCAGCGGCGATATCATTAACGAAAATGTTGTACAATTCGAAAAAGGTCCTAACAACCGCCTTTTCCTGAAAAACATCTCCTACTCCGATGTATCCAAAGACTCTACCCAGCCTATGTTTACATCTGTTAGGAATTCTAACTTACAACCGATCGTTGCCGCATTCGATATCAAAGCTTTCTCCAAGAACAACCAGGGAAGCATTATTGATATGACGGAGTACATCAACGGCGACAACGATATCCTGTTCTTCGACGGAACCGTGAAGAACATGCTGAAACTCGGAGGTATGCAACCGGATAAATCATACGTCAACGACGTAAAATCCTATCCGATGAACACCGAGATCAAAACAGTTAAAACATACAGCAAAAGCGGCGGATCCCCAATGCCTGGCATGCCTCCTTCACCAGGCGGCAATGCTACCGTGGAACTGAACAGCTCTATGGTGTTGCTCCCTGCAGTACCAATGCAGCCTCGTTACTTCGACCCGCGAGTTGGTTACTTCACCACCAGCGTAACTGATTTTGACGCAGATCCTCAAGGCGTTAAAAAGATCTCCATGATCACCCGCTGGCGCCTCGAGCCAAAGCCGGAGGATATGGAAAAATACAAACGCGGCGAATTAGTGGAACCTGTTAAACCTATTATCTTCTACATTGATCCTGCTACCCCTGCAAAATGGAGGAAGTACCTGATCATGGGAGTGAACGACTGGCAGGCTGCCTTTGAACAGGCAGGTTTCAAAAATGCTATCATGGCTAAAATGGCGCCTACTCCTCAGGAAGATTCAACCTGGTCGATCGACGATGCCAGATTCTCTGCTATCGTTTATAAACCTTCTGAAATCCCTAACGCCAGCGGGCCTCACGTACACGACCCTCGCTCAGGCGAGATCATTGAAAGCCATATCAACTGGTATCATAACGTAATGCGTTTGCTGCGCAACTGGTACTTCGTACAGGCATCGCCAAACGATCCACGCGCCCGTAAAATGCAATTCAGCGATGAACTAATGGGCGACCTGATTCGCTTCGTTTCCTCCCATGAAGTAGGTCATACCCTTGGCCTGCGGCATAACTTCGGATCCAGCTCCGCTTATCCTGTTGAAAAACTGCGGGATAAAGAATGGATAAGAAAAAATGGACACGCCGCTTCCATCATGGACTATGCCCGTTTCAACTATGTTGCTCAACCTGAAGATGGTATCACAGGCGCCGACCTTTATCCACGTATCAACTACTACGATAAATGGGCGATCGAATGGGGCTACAAACTTCTTCCGGACGCAAAATCTCCCGACGCAGAAAAAGCAATCCTGAACAAATGGACCATCGAAAGACTGAAGGACAAAAAATACTGGTTTGGTACCGAAATGAATCCCGATGATCCAAGGTCGCAGAGCGAAGACCTGGGCGATAATGCAATGCTGGCAAGTACCTATGGTATAAAGAACCTCCAACGCATCATGCCTAACTTACTGGCCTGGACAAGGGAAGACAATGAAGGGTATTCTAACCTTGCAGAACTTTACAGGGAAGTAGCTGCCCAGTATAGCCGGTACATGGGCCACGTTGTTAAAAATGTAGGCGGTATCTATGAAACGCCTAAAACTGTCGAACAGGCAGGCGCTGTTTATGAATATGTACCAAAAGCAATCCAGAAAGAGGCTGTTACCTTCCTGAACAAGCAACTGTTCACCACTCCTAAATGGCTGATCAATACTGAGTTGCTGAATAAATTCGGCAGTGATGCTCCTTCTTTGATCAGCTCCCGCCAGGAACCGATCCTCGACAGGCTGTTAAGCGCTAATACTCTTAACAAAATGCTGAATGCAGAGGTTACCTATACCAACCAACCTATCTACCAGGCTACCGAGATGTTAAGTGACCTGAAGAAGACCATCTTCTCAGAGATTTACGCTCATAAACCGGTGGATATCTATAAAAGGAACCTGCAACGTTCCTATGTGGATAACCTGAGCAAACTGATAGCTCCGGCTGCTGCTCCATCCAATTCTATGATGATCATGGCTGGAGGCGCCGGAAGCCCGTCTAAATCCGATGCTGCAGCCATTGGACGCTCCCAGTTGATTGCCCTGAAATCAGAACTTCAGGCAAATGCAGGCAGCGGCGACCAGATGACCCGCAGTCATATCCAGGACCTGATCGCACGTATCAACAAAGCGTTGGATCCTAAATAAGCGTACTATTTACAGCTTTAACAGGAAAAGCGCCTTCCCTAAAGAGCGGGAGGGCGCTTTTCTTTTTGCCCCCATAGAATCTTTTCAGGAAAATGCTTAATATCGCCCATTATTTCACACTGAAGCCTCAAAAAAGTGAAAGACCGGACTAATAAAATAACGATATACGATATCGCTCAACACCTTAATCTGTCAGCATCTACTGTTTCCCGTGCCTTGCAAAATAATCCGCTGATTAATCTGGAAACAAGGGAAAAAGTTCAGCAAACTGCTTCAGAGATGGGTTATGTACCTAATTGGATCGCTTCCAGCCTGCGCAAGAAGCGTTCTAATATTATTGGCCTTATCGTACCCCGTACTTCTATGTACTTCCAGAGTACCGCCATCAGCGGTATCCAGCATGAAGCTCATAAGTATGGGTTCAGTATTGTGATCGGGCAGTCGGACGAAACAGTGGCTATGGAGAAGGAACTGGTCCATACCTTTTACTCCCTGAGAGTGGACGGGTTACTGGCAGTATCCTCTATGTTCACTACCAGTGCAGACCATTTTAGTCCGTTTATCAAGAATAATATCCCTATCGTATTTTATGACCGTGTTCCTTCAGGATTCCAGGGATATACAATCACCGGGGATGACTTTACCGGTGGATTCCTGGCTACAGAACATCTTATCAAGCAAGGATGCAGAAAGATCGCCCATTTTTCTGGTCCGCTGACCTGTAATCTTTACCAGCAACGACTTGCAGGTTATAAAGACGCCTTGTCCAGGTATGGTATTCCTTTCGATGAGCAATTGGTTTACGTGCACGACCTGACTATGGATGCAGCTACCAGTGCAGCCCAGGAGATATTTGATTCAGGGCAGGAGATTGACGGTTTGTTCTCGGCCAATGACAGCTCGGCTGTTGGATTTATCAGGGAAGCCCGGAACAGGCAGATTCCTGTTCCTGATAAGATTAAAGTTGTAGGTTACTCCAATGATCTTTCTTCAAGGATCATATCCCCTACTCTTACCACTATTGAGCAATCTGGTTACAACATGGGACAGAAAGCTGTTGAAACCATTGTGAAATTGATCAACCAGGAGGAGTCAGTTAAGATCGTCAAGAATTATGTTTTCCCTGTTGAGTTGATTAAAAGAGAATCTACCAACAGTTGATGTTACTATAAATGTCTCAGCCGCTGCATGAATGCAGCGGCGAGACGGTTTTCAAACAATGGCCCACAAAATAATGCCTTGCAGGACGGCGCATCCGGAAATGTTTTACAGCTAACTATTATTATCTGCAGTTAACTGTTATAATACTACAGGCAACTTTTATATTTACGGGTTCCGGTAATTGTAATATTTTATCGATAACTGTTAAATCGCAACGGGTACCTGTTGAAAACGTTATATACAATGGCCACCTGAATTCGCCAGGGTAAACCATTATAACCCAAGTGCCTATTATAGTCCGCAGCCCGGCTATGTTTACAGCTACCTGTTACATCACTTCCTTTCTAACACTTTAGGAAATCTATTTATGAAGAGCATTGTAGTTAGCGGGCAACCTTGTGGGTGTTAACTAACAATTCAATATTCATTACAGGTCGTAAGGATACCTGTACCCATGGATAAATAGATAGTGTATAAGGCTATGCTTTTATGGTGTCATTTGCTGGAAATTTGTTTGCTCTGGGTTAATCCTGATCATCGCACTCTCGTATAATGTATTTGCAAATCATTATGATTACAATATTATCATATTTAAAAGATGAAAGTGTTAGCCAAATCTAAACAAAACCCTGCTTAACAATTCGTTAAGCTTTTGCTTTTCCGAAATAGGCCATGAGAAAGGTTTTCGTGGAATATTACTAAGTTAAAAAAAATGTGGATTAACAAATTTGCTTGAAATAACTGCTATAATGCTCGTTTGGCAAGAAAGGCTATAACACTCTCCCAGCCTTTCATCTGTATATCTGTAAATGGATTTATTGATCTAACGTTAGATGATCTACGTAATGAATAGAAGAGCCCTGTACTACTGCTATTGACTTTGCAATGAACCGGGTATGATTACATGTACAGGAGTAATAATGGATGATTTTTATGGAGATGAGAATACTGTGGATTATACCAATGTTTGGATAATTAGAAGTAAATAGAATTTATCCCGCTAGTAACGGGAAGGAAAGGGATGGCTGAAAATAAGAAAGCCCCGACAAGTAAATGTCGAGGCTTTCTTTAATAAGTATGGCAGCTACCTACTCTCCCGCATGATAGTGCAGTACCATCGGCCATGAGGGGCTTAACTTCTCTGTTCGGAATGGGAAGAGGTGAACACCCTCGGCATAACCACCATAAGATCTTTTTTGCTGTTACAGCAAACTAATAAGATAACATATCGGGAAAAAAAATGTATACAGACTTTATCATAATATAAGAAAGTTAAAGCTTACGGGCAATTAGTATTACTCGGCTGCGATGTTACCACCCTTACACCTGTAACCTATCAACGTCGTAGTCTGCGACGGCCCTTAAAAGTAAACTCATCTTGAAGCAGGT
>NZ_FNRL01000015.1:66404-146827 GCF_900107795.1 Chitinophaga terrae (ex Kim and Jung 2007) | reverse complement strand
GGAAGCAATGGAAAACCATCCGTAACCGGTACCGTAATCTTATAAAACTTGGCTTATCAAAGTATTACGCAAGGATGTGGAGCAAAACGAGTATAGGTTACAGCCGTGCGGCTCGTAGTCCGATACTATGCAGAACCCTCACCAACGCATACTTTAGGAAAGAAGGCTATGTCGGATTTTACGAACGCTATTATCTGAAAACAGAAAGTCAGATTAAATTATTCTAACAAACCGCCGTATACCAGACCGGTACGTACGGTGGTGTGAGAGGACAGTGAGGGAAATAATCCCTCACTTCCTACTCGATTGTTAATCTGATTTCCTTTGCTATTCCATTACCGAGGTTTAACTCAATAAGCCCTAGTATTTTAAAAGGAGAAATATTTTTGAGGTCACTCATATATAAACCATATTTTCCTGTTCTAAATTCGTAACCAGTGCATATACTACTTTTAGGCTCTCATATACAGAGTTTAATATTAACATATCAGGGGGAGCAGAGCTAAACAAAGGTTCAGAAGAAAATTCTGAACCTTTTCTTTTTTATTTTAAACCCTTACAGGTTCTAACCTGCATCATTCTACACAGTATAACTTCCTGCGCTTATTTTAAAGATTTCATGAGACATCCTCCCATAGTAATTCTTACAGCTGTAACCTGGAAAAAAGTATGCTAGTTTTATTCGCCACTTCGATACGTTTAATGCTGCGTTGTGTTTTATGAGATTGATCCGGATATGGTTGCTTACATCAGAAATTTTATCATGAAACATGATTTTTTTTCTTACCACTGCATCTTTTTTTGACCATCTGTTTTACCTTGCCGCCTGTAGAATTTCATATTTGATAAGCTCCCACACCTTACCCTTTAGGCAAATAGGATCAAATTCATTGTCGGCAGTTTCAAAATTTGTGAGCTGAAAAAGTATTTCTTTGGGATCGTGAGAGTAGGGATATCGCTGTTCATGCAATGCGATCAATTCTGGTATTGAATAATTTTCAAGAATCTCATGGACATCCCAAAAATCTTTTTTCCTGCCGCCCCGTTGTATTACATCCATTTTCATAGCCGCAATCTCTTCTACGGTGGCGAGACGAATGCCATCTTCTATATGTGGCTCCTGGATAAAAGAATTGGTATAATAGATGTCGAGTTTAAGATTGTCCTCTTCGCTATTTCCAAGCAGATATGAACATCCCATACCAATTAGTCCGCCGTTGGATTTATTGAAATAAGCATATTTATTTGACAAGTGGTTTTCCAGTACCTCAAAGTTTACTGTTCTATACTCCTGATCCGTAAACAAATCAATATCGATAGACATTCTGTGACCGAGATGCAGACTGGGTGCTGTACCGCCTACAAGCCGGAAGTTTTTAAACTCGTTCTGTTGCATCAAATCTTAAGCACAGACTCCAGCAATGGAGCAACTGTATTCCAGTAGAGCATGATTAATTAATTGGTGAACCCGTTAATACCTCGTCAACAGCTTGCTTGCCATAAAACCTAATGATTTCGTTTTTTTCCTGCTCATTACCCCGTTCAAAAACCCGCGTAATGATGGCTTTTTTTTGCTTTATCCAGTCGATACTTTCAAACCTGGTGTCCCAAAAAATTGCTTTCCTGAATTTCTTTAAATCAGGATGGAGCTTAAGGGAATCTTTTTGCTTTATTTGCTTTATGTCAAAATAAGTCTGGAGAATCATAAAAAAGCCTTCTTCTATACCCAGTTCATGCTCGATCTTTAAGGCAAGTGGAGTGTTCATAGCTCGTTTCCCCTTAGTGATGGCACCTAGGGTTTGAGGATATTCTCCAATCGAAATCGCAAAACGTCCCTTAGCGAGCTTCCTCTTTTGAAGCTCCCTTTCCAGGAAAATGCCTGGATGGATTCCTTTTAAGGCTTGGATTTCATCTATGTTCATAATATAAAGATAAGAAAAACTGTTTAAACAAGATTTAATAAACAAAAATGTTTATTTCTACTTATAACTTCAGTAACAACCCTGGGATTTTTGAACGTGAATTAACAAAATTAATCAAATAAACAATTAATTATCAATTCATTAAATAAACAAACTTTTATTATTGCTTCCTGGAGACAAAGTATGCTGCTGTCACCTCAGACCTTCACATACACCCTCCTCCTATCCATCACCCAACCCACTACCCACATCATCAGCATAAAAACCACGGCAAACGCTAATGACGCATTCTTTGGCGACAGCCAGTTAGTAAACGCATTTTTATAAATAATACCTTTCAACGAAGGGCCATCAATGTGAATAATACCTATCAAAACAGCCACTACCCAGCTTAGTATATAAATGAACAGAGGATTTTTTCCGAATACTTCAAAAAAATAACTCCACTTTTTAAATTGCCAGATATCTAACACCCATATCAGCCCGGCTAATAATACCATATCTATTCCCGATGTATATAATACATAGGAACTGGTCCACAGCGCCTTATTAAACGGGAATATTACATTCCAGCCCATGCCTATAAGTATCATGATAGCGCCTATTCCACTAAGCCCTTTTATAGCCGCCAGGCGATCGCTTTGTTGCAGGTAGCTGCCACATAGATAGCCAATCAATACATTTACAACAGAAGGGAGCGTGCTTAACAAGCCCAAGGGCTCAAAAGGAATATCATAATGCCTGTACATATTTTTTGGGGTGAGATAAAGGAGATCGATTTTCAGTACTGCGTTGCCAGGCAACGTATAGTCGCCAAAGCTGTATAGGATCAGCCAGTAGCCAGCCAGTAAGACGCCTGAAATAATCATTAACCAACGCCTGTTGAAATAATATACCAGGATGGCCGCGAGGGTATAACATACGCCAATACGTTGTAAAACTCCCCAGAGGCGAATGCCGGTCATGTCTTTCCATTCGTAATGCCCGCCTGTGAAATTGACAAATGGAAAGGCGTTTAACAACCATCCGATTGCGAAAATGATAAACCCCCGATAGATGGATTTTTTAAAAAATTGCTTTGCCGGCAATAGTTCTAGCTTATGTATGCTAAAGCTGAGCGCATTTCCAACCACAAACAGAAATGAAGGGAATACAACGTCGGTGGGTGTACAGCCATGCCAGGTGGCATGTTCCAGCGGTGCATAAATTTCGCTCCAGCTGCCCGGGGTATTGACGATAATCATGAACGCTACCGTCATACCGCGTAATACATCCAATGCAAGATATCTTTTCGGCGTAATTTTCATTGCTGCTATTTATAGGAATAAGATCTCCGCGAAATCCTCTTTCCGGTGAAAGTCGGGCGTCCGGGCGGTTACATGATTCCATGTCAGGAAATGCGGCGTAGGCAATTCATCCCCACATTTGTGAAAATTGCCCCGCACCTTCATAGTAGCCAGGTCGGATATCTGGTGAAAACAGAATACGGTAGCGGGTATTACAATGGTAAGCTCCCAGTTGAAGCGCCTCGATCCCCGCTCTGCTTTAGAGCGTATATGCGTTGATGTGGTGATGCTGTCTGTTGCATGTAGATGCAAAGGTACCCGGTTGTTACGCGTAGCGCCAAAGCCGACTTTGTGCCAACCAATACAATTGAACTCCAGGTTATAATATTTATCATCGTCCTGGAAGGCTACAAAAAACTCCACGCAACTATCTTTATGAATATCGCCATTGGATGCGGAAGCTGCTAAGAGAAAACTCTCATCTACATAGTATTTCAGGAGTACGGCTGTACTGCTGTGGGCCATTACAAACGAGGCTGTAACCTCATGCCCGTATTGCGGCCATGGGTTACAGGCTATTGGCACTTTCTGGTATTTGTCGAGCAGGTTGCTCACTATTTGAGGACCCGGAGATCCTTCCAGGTTAATGAACGGTACTTTTAACAGTTGCATAGCTCTCCGGTTTTAACGCTGCTGTCTGCATCCAGGTAAAGTACCGCCCCGCTGTGCGTACGCAGAATGGTAGAAGGGAAACGTGTTTCAATGGGTTGTTGCAACGTGTTGTAAACAGCCGTCGCTTTACGCGGACCCGGTACCACACAATAAATATAAGGAGCCTTCATCAGCGTTGGAATCGTTAGCGTGATGGCATGTGTAGGCACATCCGGCAAGGTTGCAAAACAACCGTCGTTCACCTGCTGTTGCCTGCATTCCTGGTCCAACTCTACAGTTTTTACAACTTCTCTATCATTGAAATCAGCTACGGGAGGATCGTTGAAGGCAATATGCCCATTCTCCCCTATTCCCATAAATACAAGGTCAGGAGTATGTGTTTTTAATAATGCTGTATACCTTTCAGTGTCGTTGATATAGTTAACAGTGCGAAAATCTACTTTATCAAAGATCGCCGCTTTCAGGAAGTTGCCGAAACGCTGCGGAGCATCGGAAGGCAGGCCAATATATTCGTCCATATGGAAGGCATTGATTCGATCCCATGCTACGCCTGGTTCTTTTTGGAGCGCTTCCAGCAATTCCTGCTGTGACGGCGCTGCGGCAAAAATTACATTCACTGTTTCCTGGTGCGTTAACAAATAGCGGAGCGTGGCTGCCGCGTCGGTGGCGGCTTGTGTTCCCATCTGTTTCCTGGTAGCAAAAACTTTTACGGTTAACTGGCCGGCTTTAAATTCCTTCATGTCGTGTATAAATTATATTTCCTGATACAATGGTGGTTTGAATGTTGATGTTTTCGTCGAATATGACAATGTCGGCATCCCGTTCTTTTTCCAGCGTTCCTTTCTGATGGCTGATACCCATGATCCGTGCAGGCGTTTCAGTTATCATGCGCACGGCATCAGTTAATGGTATTCCGGCCTCTGCGATCATGGTTCGAACGAGCCTGTCGGCGGTTGCCACACTGCCGGCAAATGAGCTTCTGTCGGGTAATTTCGCTACTCCATCTTCTACAATAACCGGCAACCCATCCTGTAGGCTTCCAAGTATGGAAGTTGGGGTGCTGGTAGCGGCGGCCCGCATGGCATCTGTAATCAACGCGGTGTTTTCCGGGCCCTTCAGTTTGTAGATCAGTTTCAGTAACGATGCTGGTAGGTGTATCCCGTCTGCAATGATCTCTACTGTCATATCGTCTATCAGGTAAGCAGTTTCGATGACGCCTGCGTAACGGAAGGCGTTTCGGCGTGTGACGCCCGACATAGCGGAATAAAAATGCGTACAATGCGTATAGCCTACGGCGTAAGCCGGTAGTACTTCTTCATAAACAGCATCGGTATGCGCAATGGAAGGCAGGATATTATGCGCTTTCAGTACCTTTCCCATCTCAATGGCGCCAGGCCTTTCGGGCGCTATACTCCAGCGTTTAACATCTTTAGAATGCGCCAGTACTTCCAGGTACTCGGCAGGCGAAGGATCGTGGATATATTTCGGATCCTGTGCGCCGCGTTGGTTCATAGAAAAGTAAGGGCCTTCTATGTGGATGCCTATAAACTGTGCGCCCTGCCTGTTCTGTGCATTGGCTGCGGCATAGGTGTCTAACGTCTGCAGTAACGATGCCTGGCCGCAACTCAGCGTAGTAGGCATCATTGCTGTGGTTCCATATTTAGCGTGGATGTTGGCGATAGTGAGAAAGGCTTCTACAGTATTATCCATAAAATCGGCTCCGCCGCCTCCATGTATATGCAGGTCAATAAACCCCGGGGAGATATAATGTCCGTGGGCATCAATTTCTGTAGCGCCGGGTATTTCCGGGTTTCCTGCTCCAGTTTCTATAATCTTATCGCCGCTTGCCAGCACATAGCCGGAGGGAATAATACCGGAAGGGGTAATCACTTTTCCGTTAAACACTTTCAGGTATCTCATAATTTCGTTTTATAGTACGTTTCCAGCGTTTTAAATTATAGCCGGTGAACGCGTAGAAAATAAGGTACAGGTAACAAGGCAGCAATACTATATAGGCGAATTGCAGCCCTGACCTGTCGGCCAGCCAGCCATATATCAATGGCATAATGGCGTTGCCGCAGAGGCCCATTACAAGCAGTGAAGCGCCGGTTTTAACAAAGGTTCCCAGCCTATCCATCGCTGCTGCCCAGATGCCGGCCCAGATCATAGAATTGGCGAGGCCCAGCAGTATCATAAACCATACAGATATATCCGTTGTATGGTTCAGTAACCGTATGTTGCCATGCGTGAGCACTACCAGGACGCTTAGCACAAATCCAAGAATTGTACACACTCTTAACGCCGTGAGCTGGGAAATGAATCTGGGAATAATGCTGATGCCAACCAGGTATCCAATAATGGTAGTGGTAAGAATATAGGATGGAAATACCTTTGCCTCAATAAGCGGCATACCCATGCTGGCGGTGTAGTTAATAATACTGTCGACCGCTATTACCTGTGATCCTACGTGAAAAAATATTGCAATAGCTCCCAATACCAGGTGCGGAAAATCGAGTATGCTTTTTTTTCCTTCCAGTTCCACGTTCCCATCACTGTTCTCTATCTCCGGCAAGGGAGAATACCGGATAAATAAACCGAACAGCAGCAACACTCCTGTAAGTATGGCGTAGGGAACGATGACCCTGGATATCAGCTCATCCAGTATCTGCGCCCGGTTGGAGGCATCCAGCAGGTGTACGTTCTTCAAAAGCTCGTTATCGCCCGGCTTGATCAGGAAAGAAGCGAAGGTTACCGGCGCCAGTATGCCAGCCAGTTTGTTGCATATACCCATGATGCTGAAACGTTGGGCAGCCCGTTCTTTCTGCCCTAGTATCGTGATATATGGATTGGCCGCCGTTTGCAGTATAGCCAACCCTAACCCTATTGCAAACAAACCGGATAGGAACAGGTGATATTCTCTCTTTATGCCAGCCGGTACAAATAACAGGGTACCAGCGGCCATCAGCCAGAAACCTACCATCATACCTTTCCTGTAACCGGCGCGTTTAAGCAGGTAGCCGGCGGGTATAGCCATTACCAGGTAAGCGATATAAAAGGCAAAGGCTACCAGGTAAGACTCGAAGTTGTTAAGCTCGCAACCTACTTTAAAATAGGGTATCAATATAGCATTGACCCAGGTTACCATGCCAAAGATGAAAAACATGATGGCGATGATGACAATGGGAACAAATGATCCGTTTTTATTTTTATCTCCGGGCATGGGCGGTAAGTTTTGCTATTAATGATTGATACCGTGCGTTGCGGGCAGCATTTTCCAGGGCAATATCCGATGGGTATAACAGCTCTTTGTTAAGCTCCCCGAATCGCTGGTCTAATTGCCCTGGATCTAAGGCCTGTAGCTGCCGTAAAAGCATGCTGGCCTTATCTGCCGTGTAATTGTCACTGTTCATAACCTCCTGTACCTGCATGCAGGCGAGGTAGAATATCCGGATATCGCTCATCAGCAGGTAATGTTGCCAGAGCGACTTATTTTTTGCGGGAGTTAATTGTCTCAAGTCCTGGCCGCTTAACCTGGCGGAGTCCAGCAGCGCCGACAGAGCGATGTTTGTACCAACCGGCCGGCCCTGCGATACATCATAAGGCGCACGGGTAAGCGCCTTGTAAAACCGGCGGGCCTGTGCAGGCGTAAATCCGAACTTGTTCCTCGTATAGTCGTTGACGAATGATCCGATATCTAGCGGTTGCTTATTATGAAGGCTTTCGAGGTAGGCGCTGACCAGCATGTCGAAACCTGAAACAGGATATACGCGGCGTACTGCTACCATATCTGTCATTTCGGTAGCCGATTCAAATACCTGGTCGTAGATGCCGGACGTGGACCAGGAAGTCATCACTATGCCTTTATATCCCATCTGGCGCGCTTGTGGGATGAAAGTGCGGATATTATTAAAATGCTTATCCCAATCGGTGAGGTAATAGTTATCAGGCCCGCTTCGCAGCGCTGGTGAACCCCATATTTCAAACCCGCTCTGCATCAACTTTTCATGGTCTCCAAACCTGTTCAGGTCCCAACCATAGTTCCAGTCTATGAAAATAGTTTCTTTTGGTAGTCCTTTAAGGGCATCGGGGTACTTCAAAGCAATATCAGCCCACACCAGCGGGGTTTTACCCAGCTTTACCACTAATTCGCACAACATTTTGATGTAGTCGCCATACAACCGTCCTTTACCCAGGCTATCGGCTTTGGCTTTCGACTCAGGGGAATGGCCCAGCAAATAGGTTTCGTCTCCGCCAATATGGAGGTACTTTGAGTGATGCGTACTGATCATATCGCTGAACAGGTCTGTAAACAACGCTTTGCAGGCCGCTTCCCTGGTAGGGTTTACCTGTGAGTAATCTTTCTGATCTTCTCTTAAATCCTTATATCGCTGGTGGCGGAGAATATACTCAACATGCCCGAAACTTTGCTGTAATGGAATTACATCGATATGCAGGCTATCGCAATAGCTGATAAAATCAGTTATTTCTTTTCGCGTATAGGCGTTGCTGTTTGATATAACAGCATGCTTTTCGTAAGGATAGCTGGCCTCCCACTCCATTACCAGGGTATTGATGCCATGTTTGCCCAGATTCAGCACAAATGCTTTCAGGGCAGGCATTTTCATTACCTGTATCCGCAGGTCAAGATGAAATCCTTTAATTTTAAAATCATCCTGTTGAGCCGCTGTGGGGCGGCTTAACAGGATGAGCAATAAACAGGCTATGAAGCGTATTTTCATTATCATGGCTGTTTCCTGATAGTTTGAGTTATTACATTCAATAGAGAAGTATCGTTATTGGTATCAGCAAGCAGTTGCCAGATCATGACGCCACTGCCCCGTTGCATTGCTACCTCTGTTTTCGCTTTAATAGTAGGCATGCCATTGTAATATATGGTGCCGCCATTGTTGGGTAACGCCATCTCGTCTTGCGTGGCAGCGCCAGGGAATGCCGCAATGATATCTTTGTAGCTCATTGACTGGTAACGTTTGCTGGTATCAGCGAGCGGACCAAAACCGTAACCATAGAACGGAACGCCAACTACCAGCTTTTCTTTGGGCATATTCCTTTCCTTACTCCAATAATCCAGGTGGTCTGTCACGTACGACATAGGAGAATGCTGACCTGGAGCAGACGGACGCCAGGGACCTGTTTTATCGTAGGCCATCAGGTTTACGAAGTCGAACTGGGAAAGCGCCCGGTCGGAAATGCGGTTCCGGGTGTAATATGCGAGTGCTGCTGTCAGTAACTTGCCGCGTTGATGCAATGGGTTACTTAATGCTACCACGAAATTCTCATAGTTATCATCAATATCATCCCCTTCTATATCTACATCAATACCATCTAAATTATACTTATCCAAAAATGCTATAAAATTGCTTACTACCTGCGGCCTGTAAGCGTCCGACAACAGCCTGGCATAGTATACATGCCTGCTGCCGCCGCCACAGGACATCATTACTTTTACATTATGCTGGTGTGCGATCTGTACCACGGTGTCCAACGCCGGTATGGGCTTGAAAACGCCGGTGGTATCGGGGTTAATGAAGGCAATATTGAGATGAGTGAGCTTATCGAGATCTACCTGTTCCAGGTCTGCTACAATATTGCCGCGGGAAAATATATACCCGATAACCTTAAACTGAGCCTGTGATGTATGCATAACAGACAGTAACAGGGCAGTAGCAGTGAGCAGTTTTACCAGTTTCATTTGAGCGTATTGAAGATATTAGCAGTTAAGGAATTTTGCCCGGTTACATCATAATCACCTGTCCAGATATAAGCGCCGAGGAAACCATTTTGTTTCAGCCAGGCAGCTTTTTGGGTTACTAACGGAACGCCATTGAAATATACTCCTTGTGCAATCGCAGCAAATTCTTTGTCGGCTGCCGCAGGCACAGCAGCCAGGATGTCTTTGTAAGGAATATAGTTATAAGACGACCAGCTCAGGTTGTTGCCGTTAGCATCCAGTGTGAGATAACGCAGCCCGAAAGCGGGAATACCCATCACGATTTTGTTAGCCGGCAACCTGGATTTCCAGAGATTGGCGCATTTTACAAAATAATCGAATCCTGACGGTTGTCCAAGCGGTTTTCCCGGCCCTACATGCTGGCCGTCTTCATAAGCGTGGACGTTGATCCAATTGGCGGAGGAGAGGTCCGGATAGCGGTCGTAATAGGTAGAGCCGGCCACGGTAACGGTAAGGATGGCATTATTACCTAATGCAGCTCTCAGATCATTAAGCAGTAGCCCGGTGGCTGCGATGTTGGCATTAATAATAGCGGTGCTGGCGTTAATGTCGGCCATCAGGATATCTACACCATCCATCTTTTTGGCGGCTACATAGCTTTTGATTGATTGTACCAACGCGGCTCTTTTGGCGGCATCGGTGGCTACAGCGCCAAAATTGTTGCTCTGGCTTACACTCCATCCATCGGCCGATAAGGCCCCGCTTACGCTTAATAACACCGGTACGCCGGCCATATGCGCACGTCCTACAATTTCTTCTGCTTTACGGAAAGGCTCTCCTTTGGAAACATCCATATTTCCAGCCGCGTTGATGGTAGCCACTTTATAAGCCAGGTGGGTCATCGTGGCAAAATTAATATACTTGTAGCCGGATGTATCGCTGATGTAGGCCATTACCACGTTATTAGCCTGTTTTCGTTCATAGCTGGCCGGTATTACGAATACATCCCTGTAACGTTTGGTTGTATCTCCCTGGTAGCTGACGTTAACGGCAATACGATAGGCGCCGCCTTTCTTTGAAACGAAATAATATTGCTTATCGGTTGACACGATAGAGTCGTTGACTTTCCAGTTAATATTCACTTTATCGCCGGGCGAGTATTGCAGGCCGGTAAAAGCCAGCGTATCTCCGACACTCAGCACGCGCACGCTGTCGCGGTTTTCAGGAAACAGCGAAACCTCGTTGAATATCCTTGGCGTAAAAGGGCGCCCTTTTGCCTGCGAGTCTGCTTCGTCTTTTTTACAGCCTATTGTGGCAAAGAGAGCAGCGATTAATATTTGGCTATAATATCTTTTCATCGATTATTTTTTTTCGGTTGATAACAAGCTTATTCCTTATCCCACCACACACGTTTAGTCCAATCATCTTCCCCGATACGCGAAACGGCAGCTTGTACGTTAACGGCATTCTGTTCTTTTTCCGACAATGGATACTGGAAACGACGGGGAATAGTCAGCGATGTGGATTCGTTATTAGGAGTGGCTTTTAACTCGGGATATCCTGACCGGCGCCAGTTTGCGAAAGCTTCAGGCCCGTTCAGCATCAGGGCAATCCACAGCTGGGTATTGATCTGTTTCAGCTCTGTACCTGCCTGCAGCGGATTTTCGTCAAGGAACCGTGTAATAGCGGTATCGGGAACTACCGGACCACCGGGATAGAGGCTGAGTTGTTTCATAGCAGCTTCCACACCGTTACGGTAATGAGTGTTGGCATCGTCGCCCAGGCTAAGCCCCAGGCGGACTTCCGCATCTGCCAGCAATAGCTCCGTTTCGGCATAGGTAAGGTGCATAAAAGGTGCATTATTACGTATAAAACAAGTATTCAGCTCACATTTTATATCGCCGTTTACAGCGTTGTAATTTGTTCCGTTGGCCAGTTTGATGGTAACAGGACCAACCCAGTCGTCGTACACATATTTCCCGGGGTTAGAACCTACCAGGCCAACTGCCGAGGCTTTTACCTGCTCCGTGATGTCCTCCCGCTCAAAAGGTTTCATAGGCGAATTTTGTTTGTAGCAGCGAGGGATATAGTTGATACGTGGATCGTTGGTGTTTTTAAGCTGGTTAAGGAAAGTGCTGATGATCTTAGGCATACCGGATTGCTGATTAATAGCCACCGAAACGGAGTTGCCGCGAACGTCTGAATAGTTATTCTGTATGTCAAGGTGCCTGGTCATGCAGATTTCTGCATTGCTGCTGATCACGCCGCCGGCAAAAGCTTCGGTTATTTCTTTCTTAGCCCTGTCGGGGTTGCGTTTGGCGATACGCAGCGCCAGGCGGATACGCAAAGAGTTCGCAAATTTCTTCCAGGAGTTGATATTTCCTTTATAGAATACTTCGTTGGCGACTTTATCTTTAGCCGGGTCGAGCTGTGCGGCGGCTGCTTTTAATTCGTCGAGAAAGTTATTGTAGATATCTTCCTGTTTGTCGTATACGGGCCTTTTTATTTGTGTGTAATAGGCTGTAGCGGCTTCTGAATAGGGGATGTCGCCATATAGATCCGTGATCCTTGCAAAGGTATATACCTTCATGATACGGCAAATAGCATTCAGGTTCGTTTGGCCTGGTACGTTATTCGTGCGTTGTACCGCATCTACAATATTTACCACATCATTCTGATAACTGTTTTCCCACATTACCCACAAACGGGTGGCGTCTTTTACATACATCCCTCCTACCCTTGCATAATATGCCGCGCCTAGCTGCTGAACCAGCGGCATTAATACAATGCTATTGGTACGTTCTTGTGTGGACAGGTCGCCTGAAAACCACAATTGTGCAAAGATCAATTGGTTTTCAGGATTGATCTTACTCGACTTCGTCGGATCGGTATTCAGATCGCCAAACTTGCTGCAGGCAACGAGTAGCAGCAGCGGCAGTGTATATAGAATATTTTTTTTCATAGCTGAAAGAATTACCTGTTAGAACTTGACATTAAGGTTGATACCCCATCCTCTCCTGGACGGCAATGAGCCATATTCCAGGCCCTGGCCATTGCTGTTATTGTAGTTGGAATCCGGGTCTACGTTTGGAATATCCTTGTAGATGATGAATGGATTGCGCGCTACGAAGCCGAACTGGGCGTCTTTCATATGCAGCATGCTGCTGACATTGCGAGGTAAACGATATGATAAAGTAATGTCGCGAACTTTTACATAGGTAGCTTTATAGATGAATGGAACGGCAATACCGTTACCATCGGAATAATAGCCACCCCAATAAACAGAGGGGTCTACAGCCCTTGTATTTTTGGCATACTGCGGTTTTCCATCGGCATCTACACCGGTTTGAACAACGCCTTCCGGAACATAACCCCTTACCATACCTGCTGCGCGCCATTCTTCCGGCGTTTTCTTCTGGGCCAGGCGGTCTTGTTCCGATTGAATCCATTCTTCACGGCCCGGCAGGGTTTTTACACTGCTGCCCCTTACAACCGAGAACAGGTCGGTCATGGAGAAAATATCGGCGCCGTATTTCACATCGAAATTGGCATTAAGACTGAAGTTCTTATAGTTAAAACGGCTGGATAATCCGCCGGTCCAGTCAAATACTCCTTTGCCCAGTACGCGCCTGTCGGTAGTCGGTATAGGATTTAAAGTAGTTGGATTAAGAATAATGTTGCCTTCGGGATCTCGTTGGTAATCATAACCCAGGATAGCGCCGTATCTCTGCCCCGGCATGGCAGCCACTAAAAGTCCCAGCCAGCGCGCCTCTGAAAGGGCGATGAAAGGAACATCCGGCGCCAATGATTCTACATTGTTGACATTCCGGGCGAAGTTAACAGATACATCCCAGCTGAAATTCTTCCTGGAGATAGGGGTGCCGGAGAGCATCAACTCTATACCCTTATTGGTAATCATACCGGCATTGATGATCTGTTTTGCGAAGCCGGAGGAAATAGGGGCCGGCACAATATTGATCTGATCCCTGGAATGGGAAGTGTAATAAGTTCCGTCGAAAGTAAGGCGGCCATTGAAGAATTTCAGGTTTACGCCTGTTTCGAAGGAGCGGGTCCTGGTTGGTTTAAGATCGGCATTCGGAATTATTTTGGTAGAGATGTTAGCAGGCTGTGAACCGTTGAAAGACAACGGGTACAGGCTGTAATAAAGATCCAGCATGTAAGGATCGGTATCGCTGCCCACTTCTGCCCAGGAGGCCCGGAATTTACCAAAGCTCAGGATCTTGCTTTTGATGTTAAAGGCATCGGTGAATATAAAGCTGGTGGACAATGACGGGTAGGTATATACGTTGTTTCCTTTAGGTAAGGTAGATGAACCATCTGTTCTGATGGTACCGTCGAGATAGAGGAAGTTCCGGTATCCCAGGGTCACTAACCCGTAGGCAGAGCGTACTTCGCGGCGGATGTTGTTCTCTTCGATGCTTTTATCCTGGTAGCTGTTGATACTTTTTACGTCGGTTACCGTCATATTGGAAAAGGTGCCGGTTGTTCCTTTGCGGAAACGTTGGTTGAGGCTTATTCCTGCACGCGCGGAGAGGTCGAGCACCGGGCTCAGTTTATGCGTGAATGTTGCCATCAGGTCTGCCTGGTTGGTGGTGTATTTCTGATCCAGGGTGTTCATCATGCCGGAAAGAGCCAGTGGCGTGGTTTTAGGACTGTATTTCTGATAGCCCAGGAAGGTAATATCTGTTGAAGCTCTTGCCAGCAGGCTGAAAGATTTGCTGATTGTGATGTTGGCGTTGAAGGAACCGGTGAGGCGGTCTTTATTGGTGACATTCGACATTTCATACAGCACCCAGTAAGGATTGAGCCGGTATTGGCCACCGCCCCATTCTACATACTCGCCGGTTGGCGATTTATAGGTAGTGCTGAAAACCGACTGGTCTACGTTGTTGGCAAGTCCGTTGAAGTTCTGGCCGATATTCGTAGGGGCGTCGCCGAGGCCCTGGCGGTTGTTTACGCGTTCGTTCAGGTAGGTTGCGCGGGCGTCGAGATCCAGTATTTGTCCGAATTTGGAGCGGGCAGAGAAACTGAAGTTGTTGCGACGGATATCGCTGTTCGGAACAATATCCTGGTACCGGAGGTCACTCGCCGAAAAGCGGAAATTTGACCTGTCGTTGCCGTTAGTAAGAGAAAGGGTATTGTTAAACGAAGATCCTGTTCTGAAGAAGCTTCCAAAGTTATTTTTGGCAAGGGCATAAGGGCGGGAAACACCGTCGAAACCGATGATATTGACGTTAGGGTCGAGCCGCGGGCCGAAGTTGGTGAACATCGTGTTTTGTGCCTGTTGCTGATCCTGCGGCAGTTGCCCGTTCATCCCCTGGCCATAGAGGTATTGGTTCCCGTTTACTTTGGTAAGCTGATTTTCTATAGTGGATGTGCTATTGAGTTCGATCCCTAGATCTTTTGATTTAGTTCCTTTTTTAGTGGTAATGAGGATTACCCCGTTGGCCGCGCTGCTGCCATATAAAGCAGAGGCAGAGGGGCCTTTCAGTACGCTGATTTTTTCGATGTCGTCGGGATTGATGGCGGAAATAGCGTCGCCCATGTCTACCCCTTCCGCGAATTTGGTGTTGCCTACCTGTCCGTAATTGGAATTATCCATGGGGATACCATCGATCACATAGAGTGGTTGGTTATTGCCGGTGATGCTGGTATTACCGCGGATGATTACACGTGAGGAGCCGGAAGGGCCGCCGGCGGTGGAGTTGATCACCAGGCCGGCGACCTTGCCGGCGAGGGAGTTGATCACATTTGTTTCTTTGGCTTTATTGATATCATCGCCATTTACTTCGGAGAAGGCGTATCCCAATTCCCGTTCTTCCCTTTTGATGCCGAGTGCAGTGACTACGACATCTTTCAGGTTTTGAGTACGGGTATGCAAGGTGATATTTACAGGCTGAGAACTGCCACGGGAAACGAATCCCTGGCGATCGTACCCGATCATCTGAACGATGATGCTGTCGCCGCTGCGGGCCTGGATAGAGAAGCTGCCGTTGGCCGCGGAAATGCTATGTTGGTTTAGATTTTTGTTGGACACTGTGGCGGCGGGAACAGCGTTCCCGCTTTCGTCCGTAATTTTCCCTTTGATAAGGCCGGGCGATTGTGCCGCGGCGTAGTACTGGCACAAAGACAGTACAGTTGCACAGCAGCAGATGTGCTGTAATTTGACAATAGCATTCATAATGGTGGCAATTTTGGTTGTCGTTATTGCAATCTGTACACGCAATAATTTGAATAAATACTTGTCTGATCTTTACTGTTCCAATTAGGGGGATGACACTACCTGGTGGTAACAATGATGAAAGCGTGATAAAATAGGCTTCACCCAATATTTTCGTTAACGTACACGGATCTTGACCTAAAAAAAGAATGCGCTGGGCAATCTTGCTTCTGTGTACATTGGATTTGCTAAGAAAAGAAGATTTGCATTATTTATATTTTAAAATGAATAAGCGGTATTAATTCTGGTTGATGCTGCAGCAGTTTCTTTTTCGGTTGCCGTTGTTTTGCTGCGATTGCCTGTAATCGCTTCTCTCCTTTCTCTATGTCGTGAAACCAGGTGTTGTTTTATAATAAATTAACAGGTTCGTGTACGTTAACGATTTTTTTGATTAAAAAAGGATCATACCTTGATCCTATTGGTTCCGTTAACGTACACAATATAGTAATAATAATTTAACAGGCAACATTTTTTTTAGTTACGGTAATTATGATAGTTCTCCCGGGTAATGATATCGATGGGCATATGTTGTATTTCTTCGACCGGCAGGCCGAGGACCAGGGAATTGTAGAGTGCCATGATGCCTTTATGACCTTGTTCCTGTGGTTTTTGGCAGATCAGGAAATCGATGACCGACTTTTCCAGGTATTCGATATTTTCGGCGAGAAAGTCGTAGCCCATCAGGCGGATGTTCACATGACCGGCTTCTTCCAGGAAGCGGGCTACCGTAGCAACACGGGAGTTAGTGACAAATATTACATCAACTTTATTTTCCTTCAATGTTTTTGTCAACTTTGATTTTACGGATTGGTAGTCCGTTTGGCGGATATCTGTTTTGAGCAGTTGGACTGGTCTTTTATTGCTTCTGAAGTATGCCCTGAAACCATCTTCTTTTTTCAGGAGGTGATGATGGTGGCCCATTTCTTTGGAGATGTTGACGATCAGTATCTGTTGTTGATCCTGTACCATGTAGTTGATCAGGTGGGCGGCGAGGTAGCCGCTCTGGTAAAGATCCGGGCCTATATAGCTTAACCTGTCTTGTCCTTCCATGTCGGAATTAATGAAAACGTAAGGAATTTGAGCGGTGTGGCATTTTTTTAACAGCTTCAGCGATTCTTCTTCAAACATGGGAGCAAATAAAACACCGTCGAAACCCTGCTTAATGATGTTGTTGGCCTCTGTAGTAAAGGTGGTTTTATCATTCTGATCAAAAAAGAATACCTGTACCGTTACCCCGAAATCGCGGATTTCGTTAGCGGCTTGCTTAATGCCTTGCAGGGGGGCGTTCCAATACCCTGTTTCGGTAGATGCTGCAGGTATCAGCACTGCAAATTGCCAGCTACGGCGGGAGGCCAGCCGGCGGGCCATCATATTAGGCTGATAGTCCAGCTCTTTTATGATCTCCAGCACCCTTTCCCGGGTTTTGGCCGCTACTCCACTGCGATTGTTTAACACCCTGTCTACCGTGCCGATAGATACATTTGCCCTTCTTGCAATCTCTTTCACGCCAACCAGTGCCGTTGCTGTAGTCTTTTTCATTAATTGATTATTGAGGTATTTCCAAAATCTCTTGGAAAAATAAAAATAACATTTATTTTTGTGTACGTACACGAAAATTTAATAAAAACTTGTTATCCCTTCAAAAAACTACCTGGAAAAGGTAGTCTTGTACTGTTTCCTCCTGATCGCTCCTGGTGGATTGTTAGCCTTCTCAATTACCGACGCTTTTAGTTTTCTCCTGTATTCACATTTAAAACTACCCGAAAATGAAAACAAAACTTGTATTGGCAGTCGCTTTATCTGTTTTTACGATGGCTTGCAGCAAGCATCAGTTGTGGTTTACCGTAAAACAGCCCAGCGCGAAAACAACCTTACTTTCCGCCCCTGCCGGATTTAAAGTGGTGGCCTATTTGCCGAAGTATACGAGCACCTTGGCCGACCATATTAATGCATTTGATTTTACCAGGGTAACTCACATCAACATTGCCTTTTTTAATCCGGATGTCAATGGCAACTTCCCTGCTTCGCAAGGCACCGGCCTGGATACTATCGTATCAAAAGCTCATGCTAATGGGGTAAAGGTACTGATCTCATTAGGCGGAGGCTCCAACCAGAGTCAATATGCCAACCTGCTTACCAGTGCCAACAGGGGGGCTTTCATTACGAAAGTTGTCAACCTGGTATCGCAGTACCAGGTAGATGGTATAGATGTAGACCTGGAAGGCGATAACATCGACAGTAATTATGAGCCGTTCATCACAGGGTTATCGGCCCAGTTGAAGCCGGCCGGCAAGCTATTGACCGCTGCTACTGCCTGGTGGACCCGTGCCAGGGTCACAGATTCCTGCCTGGCCGCTTTTGATTTCATCAATGTTATGGCATACGATAAGGCAGGCGACGAACACTCGCCCTACAGCTATGCTACCCAACATCTTAATTACTGGAAAAACGACCGGGGTTATCCAGCGTCCAAAATCGTGATAGGGGTGCCTTTTTATGGTTATTATCCTTTAGGTAGCGGCCAGGGATCCATGACCTTTGCACAGTTGGTAACACAGTATCCCGGCTCCGAAAATAAGGATACCGTGAAACGTACGGACGGGAATGTTGTAAACTACAATGGCATTACCACTATTCAGAATAAAACTGCATTAGCGGCTGAATCGGCCGGCGGTATTATGTTCTGGCAGGTGTTGCAGGATGCTTCAGGCGCTAACTCTCTACTTAAAGCCATCACAGATAAGCTGGATATTAACAACGGCTGGACAAACCCTTATGTTACCTGGAAGTATAACCTGGGAAGTACCGCCAGCGCTACCTTTAGTGATTCTACAGCCGTTAAACAATCTGTGTCGGTTAAAGGAGCTCCCGGTTTTCTGCCAGCGCCTTATTATGGTTCCAGCCGTGTATTTTTGCCTGCCAGTTGCGGGGGCTATTTCCAACTGCAACCTGGCGCCACTCCAAAAGTAAAGCTGGCAGCCAGCAGTACCAACACGCCGGCTAAGATCAGCTGGTATAATGTGGATGAAGCCCGGGCAGTGGCCACCGTCTCTTATACGCTAACCCTGGATGCCGCCAATACCAACGGCCAGCTTATCATGCCTTTCGGTTACAGTACTACTACCAGCACAGTGTTCAATAATACAAACCAGCTAACCGGGACCAACACACCGGGCGTATTTGGCGCCATCCGCCTCGATTTCTACGGAGGCAGTTACGCTACCCTATCCTATCGTACTAACACCTATACATACACGGTTATTAACAATAACGTGTTTAATAAGGTAGGAACCTATAAGATCGAGATCTATTGCAATAATAGTAGCGGCAGTGCAGCGTATGCAAAAGGTGGCGGTAGTTATACGCTTCCTGCTCAAACTTATAATGTATGGGTAAATGATGTGATGATGCAAAGTGCAGCTTCAATCGTTAATTTCCCTGCAACTGGCGAATTGTCTACCGGCAGTGTAATCAACAGTTTTGCATTGAATGCTTCAGGTAATACAGGTACCAGTTCTCCAGTAACCTCCCCGAATTCACTTCAGGCAACGATCTATGATATCAGTATGATCTACCGGCTAAAGAATTAACTATGGAGATACAGACCCCGGATCTCTTTAAATCCGGGGTTTTATAACTTTTTTTCGGTTTTTTGTAAAAAAACCTATTTTTGCCATCCCAAAGCAAAAGGGATATTCCTCCTTAGCTCAGTTGGTTAGAGCATCTGACTGTTAATCAGAGGGTCGCTGGTTCAAGTCCAGCAGGGGGAGCTAAAGCGTTGAAATTCAAAACACTAACGAACGCTAACGAACTTTAAAACCCGCGCTAGTCGCGGGTTTTGTCGTTTTATGGAAATTTTGAGGTACATCCGAAATACCGTTAGAAACCGCTGATTTTCGCTATTTATTTTCGGAAAATTTTCGGAAAATTTTCGGATTTTACCCCCGTTTTTTGATAAGGTATTTCCCGCCAGACTGTCGGGGCTAGCTTTTGAACTGAAGACTCTGGAATCGATGTTTTACCCTTATTAAAGTTTGTTGGGCAATTCTCTATTCTGAGGATGCCAAAAATTAAGACAATACCAGCATTAGAAGAAGTAGTTGGGGATGCCTTTATAGAAAATTACCAGAACTGCCATCTTTAACAAAGTAGGCGGTAAACTACATTATGAAGATGATATTCGCACTAACTTTAGGACTAGCCCCAAACATCCAAATACGCTTGTACCTTTCCGGCGCAGCTTCTCAGTCCGGGCAACATTATCGGCCTAGTAATCCTTTTGTCCTGGCGTAAATGTATAGTTCCGCGTCATCCGAACAATCAACTTTTCGTCGAATGTTTTTGAGATGGTTTTTCACGGTATATGGGCTGATATGCAATTTTTCGGCAATCTGCTTGATCGAATAGTGATAACAAAATCCTTGCAATACTTCCGTCTCCCGTTTGCTTAGAATCCGGTCTTCATATGCAGGAAAGAAAAGGTCATCCTTCACTTGGTGATATATACCGTTTCCTACGCTCTTGTGGATTCGATATAAAACCGAATTGTCCGTTTTATAAGGCGTGATATCGAAAAGATAGCCGCAGACTAACGTCGGTAGCTTTTCATCAATGGAATGTAAAAAGAAAGATTTTTGCAGAACCGTTTTTATGTCTCCCTCTTTAGTTTTTACCCGATAAGTACACTCGAATAAGTAATCAGGAATTTCATTGATAGGAACGGAAGATAAAAAATTCAAGTTGGTCGGAAGCACTTGTTGGTCATACACATCTAAATCCGCTTTATCCCATAAGCTAAGTCCGGCTTCCAACCCCCCTTTTAAAAGATAAGAGCTGTTATACCCTGTCAGGCTCCGGCTGGCTGCTTCATCAAAATGGAGATACTGCTGGCGTGAGTAGTCCAGTAGGTAAGCGCTGGGGTTGCCGTACTGAAAATGATTGCCATACATAGGAATATGACTGTTGTGGGCTGTATCCACCAACGGCCTCTTTAGCCAATCCAATGAGGGCGTGTCATGAGACTTGACTTTTCTCAGGAAGTCGAAATAACTGGTCGGCTTTGACAGGATTTGCTCAGAAATCTTTTCGCCATTATTCGTCTATATCGTCAAAAATGCTACGTGTTGAATCGATTTTCTCAGAAGCCGAGATTTTTCCTGGCTTTCTTGCAGGACGGACATCTGAATTATAATTGTTTTCCTCCATCCACTCTTTTGTGTAGCTCCGTTCTTCATCAATGGCTTTCGTGATACTTTCGTCTTCACTATATATTCTTTCTAATATTTTCAAGGAATATAAGAATTCATCCATGTAACTTTCTGCATTATTATCAGATCTGTTGAAATTCGATTGCCATTCGTAACGAACATTGCGGAGGTTTGGAATAAGTTCATCTTTCGTGGATTTTATTAAATCATTATATTCTTCGGCAGGTGAAAATCTCCTTCATTTCGTCATTTTCTAACGCATAAACGTCATTTATACGATCCTAAGAAAAAAGCTATAATAGATTGCTTTCCGCTGCACCGGTTTCTTTTTATACTTTCATACTGTTCTTTATGTTCATCAGGGTTGCAAATTCTATAATTTCCAGTTGATTGAGGGGAAACGCTGAAAATCGCAGCTAACCTCCAACTAGCTTGAGGATAAATTCACCTGGTAGCTCGTGCTACGCCCTCCTGCTTTGCCGGCAAGAACGAAGGCTCCAATCTCCAAAAGCTGCTGCATATCTCTTGTTGCGGTGGCCTTTGACGTTTTAGTGATCCCAATATATTTTCGGGCATTCATTCCACCTTCAAAACCTTTCGCGCCTTCTTCCAACATTCTCCTGATAACGGCAAGCTGACGATCATTCAGCTTATCTTTGAAACGATCAAAAAACTTCGTTTTCTTCAACGTAAAGTCTATTTGGGTTTCCGCTTCAATTTGCGCATCCAGGGATACTCTTACGAAATACTCTACCCAAAGCGTTACTTCGTTTGATTGCTGCGCTCGTTCAAGCGATGCGTAATAGTCTTTTTTATTCGCCTCAATTGTTTTGGACAGGCTTAGCATGACGGGTCGGCCTATCGTTTGAGACAATGCTTTTTCCGCAATAGCACGGCCGATCCTCCCGTTACCATCTTCAAAAGGATGGATCGTTTCAAAATACAAGTGGGCGATTGCAGATCGAATCGGCGCTTTCCTGATTTCGCTCTTACCCCCGGGCCCTGTGTCGTTAAACCATTCTACAAACGCTTTCATTTCCTTTGGTACTTGTGAAGATGGGGGCGCTTCAAAATGCACCTTTTCCTTACCCATAGCCCCCGATATTACCTGCATCGGCTCTTCGTGTGTTCTCCACGTTCCTACTTCAATCCTCTTGTGTTCTCCGAGCAGCATTTTATGCCATGCAAACAACTTTTCTTCTGTTAGAGGCTCCTTGAACGTTTTCCGAATATCGATCATCAGTTCTCCTAACCCCGCAGCGGACTTATCCTTTATGAACTCGGGACTGTGATGCAGCCCCAGGTTTTTGCGTATAGAAGATAACACGTCTTTCCGGCTTGGGTATTCTCCCTCGATTTCGGAAGTCTTGATCGCTTCGGCCAGGATGACGTCAACGATGGCCTCCTGCCTGGTTTCTTCAGGCAGTCCCTCAAGAATGCCTGACACCCGGCCTACCTTTTCGGAAAATAAAAGCAATTCATCCTCCACTCCGTCGAGCGAGTATTTGAATCTGGGCCAGTCTTTATGTTGCCAATTGTATGTTGCCATGAGCCGATTATACCATATATTCGGCTCAAATATAATAAAAAAATGAGCCGATTAGCTAAGTTATTCGGCTCACGAAATAGGAAATATCTTAGAATTGGTTTATTTGTGTTTATTTTTTGGTACTTATAGTACGGTAATTCATCTTATTTTAAACTGAAAGAGGACTTATCAGCTCTCAAAAACCTCACTCCGGCAGATCGGCAATCGCCAGTAAATCCTCTACGAGTTGGTTAGATAATCGTCCAGCAGGGGGAGCAGAACTAGAAAGGCTTTCAACGGATAACGGTTGAGAGCCTTTTTTTCATTTGCACAGGATTTGCTCAGAAATCTTTTCGCCATTATTCGTCTATATCGTCAAAAATGCTACGTGTTGAATCGATTTTGTCAGAAGCCGAGATTTTTCCTGGCTTTCTTGCAGGACGGACATCTGAATTATAATTGTTTTCCTCCATCCACTCTTTTGTGTAGCTCCGTTCTTCATCAATGGCTTTCGTGAATACCCTGGTGGGCTAATCATAACAAATGCGTTCTCCCGTGTGTCCACAAAATGATGATCTTTTAGACGATTACGTACTGCCTTATATTCTTCATAACTGGCAACAAAAATGGCAAAGTCTACATCTTTAGTTTGGCGCATTCGTTTGTTTCCCCGGGTATACCAATATTCCTTCGCAATTGCGCCAATCATGTAAAAGTCTATATTCAGTTCTGCAAAAACTTCCTCCAATACATCGAGGACTTCTTTTAGATGCTCAAGGCTAAGCTGCTTCAATATGAACTTTTAAGTGTGTGTCATAAATTAATTTCGCTGTTTCAATGCACCGAGGATCGTCGGTTATAAGTAGATCGGCATAGACTAGCAATGGAGGTACTGTTGGCTCCTGCCAGAACTTCTCATATAATAGAACGTCCCCTTTTTATCGGGTATTAGTCCTATCGTATTCCCTTGTTTTGCAGTAAAACCTGGTCCGGTTTGCGTTTAGCTAATTACCAAATAAAATCCAGTATTATATGTAATTGCATATAAATAGGTTGAGTTATAAAGAATTATATGCAAATGCATATAATATTCCTAACCTCGCATGTTCATTTTCCGGATTTTTATATTACCAGTAAACTTCCCATGCAGGAACCGGATTTCCTGTTTGATGTGCAGGATCTCATGACGCCTTTCATTGCCAACAGAGTAGCCACAGTATTTAACCTCAATGCCGGCTCTTTTTATCAAAGAAATGAGATTTTCAGGCAGAAGAGGATAGGCCTCAAGATAGCATTGGCGGCGTTGATCAACGGAGGTGAGGGCAAATACAGGTAGTGGAAAACAATAATGAATAGGTAGTAAGAAGAAGAACATCAAACAATAGCTACTAATAATGATTTTTCAGCAATAAAACGGACAAAGAAAAAACGCTAAATTACTACCTGAAAAAGCCCTTGCCAATGTTATCAATAAAGAAAGAAAACAGCCAATCGGAATTTCATAACAAGGCTAAAGACATTTGGATGCGCTACAGTAGCTCTCTTCCTGCAGAGGCGTTTGAGGCAATTCAAATAGAACTTTACAAGGAGATATTCCGGTACTTTCTACCGGAGAAAGTTTATTATTTTGTATTCAATGTAAAAGAAGCCGAGTTCGATTATTTAAGCCCCGATATTAAGGATGTCTTGGGTTTTGACAATACCATCGATACCCGGTATTACCTGGAAAGAATTCACCCGGATGACAGGCCATATTTCTTACGGTATGAAAAACAGTACAGAGATTTCGTTAAAACCTTACCTGTAGAAGATTTTACGAAATACAAACTGAGTTACGATTTCAGGGTGATGAATAAAAAGGGAAAATATATCCGGATCCTTCACCAGGTCAGCATCCTGCAATACACAAATGAGAAAGAGATCTACCGGACGCTATGCGTTCATTCAGATATCAGTCACCTGAAGAAAACAGGTACGCCCGAAATTGCATTTATCGGGATGAATGGAGCCAGGTCTATCTACCAGGAAGAAATTTGCCCCGAGTATAAGCCGCCTGTTAAACAACCATTAACCAGGAAAGAACAGGCCATTTTCGACCTGATAAGGCAGGGGAAGAAAAGTAAAGAGATGGCGGAGATGCTGAATGTAAGTGTTTACACTATAAACAATCACCGCAAGAATATTCTAAAGAAACAACAGTGCAGGTCTTTACAGCAGTTATTGGCAGGTGCATAAACTTACTCCAGCCGCTGGTGTTTAGTCATTAATTCCTGGATATTCCTGCATCCTGTTTTTGCCAGGATATGTTTTCTGTGCGTATTTACGGTATGTTGACTGACGAAAAATAATTCGGCTATTTCCCTCGATGATTTGCCTAATAGAAGACATTCCAGTACTTCCTGTTCCCGCTCACTCAACTCGAATACAGAATCGCAACGCTTAACCGGATAAAAATCTTTAAAGTAATAACTTGGCTCCCCGTCGTACCCTACGATAGCGAATTGAGGTATATTATGCTTCTTTAAAAAGGTTATATCCGTGTGTACGCAGATACTATGCAGGAAATCGCGATCATCATGATCGATGATCATTGTTTGATGCAGAATGCGCCTGTATTTGCCGTTTTTATGACGTATCCTGAAATCATATCTCAGCTTATATTTATTGATCTTTTCCCTGGGTAGTGTTGCAATAAACTTCCCATAATCCTGTTCAAAACGCAGGAAATGCTCCCTGTCATCAGGATGAATTGCCTCCAGTATTTGCCGTGCAGTAACTTCGTTATCCCGGTAGCCAAGAATGTTATACACTTCAGCGCTTATGTAATCAAATTCGATCGTGCTAAAATTAAAAATGAAGAAGTAGTATTCCCCGATCTGGAAGGCATCCATCATTTTCTTGTAAAAGGATGCATCGAGGAAATAGGTAGTAGAAGGGGGCTCGCCGTTAAACAGTCGCCACATTGCCCTGGCATTATCAAAAAAAGGTTGTTCCATATGCCACAGGAATATTAGTATAGGTTGATTAAGATCGGAATCGCTACGTAATTTAAGAAAAATGGATGAATCGCCTTACATTTTGCTGTTAAATGCTATAGGATACCAGCCACTATAGTAACATTTTATAATAGGTAGAATATAAATTGCGGGTTAAAAAGACGGGATAATGGTGGGATTTACCTTAATGAACACCAACATAAAAAACGTTTCGAGCTTTAGCCCAAAACGCTTGCCGGTTGCAACGGCAATTCGAAAGTCAGACAGGTTTACAAACCAAGGAACCATTTGGTAGTTTCGATCCTGGAAGCCTCAGCTCCGATCTCAAGACGCCTTGCATAAATTTGCTGTGCTTTTACGCCGGCAGGATAGCGAAGCATATCCTTTCCGTCAGTTGCCGCGGTGAAAATAACTTCTGCGATATCAATAGGGTCGCTGGATTGCTGTATGCCGCCCATTGTCTGCTGTATCACGTTATCGTATAAAGGATGTGAAACAACGTCTGCGGATGTAAATAAACTGGTTTTCGTAGCATTGGGCGAAACGGTTTTGACTCCTATGCCAAACATCGACAATTCGATAGACAGACATTCGCTTAACCCTTCTAACGCCCATTTGGTGGCATTGTAGACACTGCTTAAGGGAAAGCCGGTAAGCCCTGCTATCGAAGTAGTGTTGATAAACAATCCACCTTTCTTTTCCCTGAAATATGGTATGAACGCCTGGATAATTTTTAACGGACCTAGAAAATTCGTATTAACCTGTTTTAATACCTGCTGCTCGTTAACAGCTTCCATAGGGCCAAACAAGCCATGACCGGCATTGTTTAATACAACGTCAATATTGCCCAGGGAGATGGCCGATTGCACCGTTGACTGAATTTGCCCGTCGTTGGTTACGTCTAAAGGAAGGATAATTACATTTTCCAGTGTATTTAACTCGGTTTCCTTTTCTGGCGTTCTCATTGTGGCTATGACCTTCCAGCCTTTAGCCTGGAATAGTTTGGCGGCATGTATACTACCGAATTGGTTCCGGAGATTAAAGCAACCAAGGAAAAACTCAAACTGCTATGGATAGCATGCGGGAATAAAGACGGGCTTTGGCGCGTTAGCGAAAAAGTTCACCTGTACCTGGCGGAAAAGGATATTCCTCATGTTTGGAGTGTCGACAGCCATGCTCATGATAATATTGAATGGGATAATAATTTGTACCGGTTTGCACAGCGGTTGTTCAAAAATTAACCCGGCAGCCTTAGCGCCATCAGGTTAGTTAATAACCAGGATGCTGCTAAGGCTGGCTATATAGCGTTTGTAATCATTTTCCCGGTTATTCTGACCTTAAACTTTTAACCGGGTTCACTAGCGTGGCTTTTACTGCCTTGTACCCGACAGTTATTATTACCACACAGAAGCTTGACAGGATGGCATAGATAAATATCTGCACTCCTATTTCGATCCGGTATGCAAAGTTTTGCAGCCAATTGTTCATAATAAGCCAGGCCAGGGGCGCTGCAAATATGAAAGCGATCAACAATAACTGGGTAAACTCTTTCCCAAAAATCCAGATAATGCTTTGTATGCTTGCACCTAATACCTTCCGGATACCGACTTCTTTAGTTTTCTGAGACGCAACAAAAGCTACCAGCCCATACAATCCAAGGCAGGAGATTATTATTGTTATTGTTGTAAAAAGCTGGATCAGTTGAAGCGTTTTATTATCCTGCTCGTAAAAGTGAGCGATCCGTTGATCAAGAAATTCATGTTGGTATATATTTTCCGGGAATACTGTTGTCCAGGACTTTTGAATTCCGGCGAGCGTTGTTTTCAGGTTTTGGGTGCTCACCTTAATCGCACAGGTTGAGTAATAATTAACTGCAGTAGTAATGCACAGCGGGTCAATCGCCGCATGAAGCGATTGGTTATGGAAGTCTTTTACCACTCCGGTTATCGAGCCCTTCTGATCATTGACGGTTATATTTTTCCCGATAGCATCTTCCTTGGAAATTCCCAGCCTTTTTATCAATGTTTCATTGACAAGATACTCGCGGATAGTATCCGATGGGTAGATATTTCGTCCGGCTACGAGCCTAAGCCCAAATAAAGAGAGATACTGATCGTCTGCCGCCTTGAATATTACGTCGTAATTTTCTTTCTGCGTTCTGCCTGCATATACAATTTCGAAATTATTGTTTTGTTCGCTGGCTGGAACCTGGTTACAAAAACTGATGGTCTTTACGCCCGGTAAGGCAGTCAATTCAGAGCGAAGGGCGCTTAGTTTTGTTTGTTCTTTGGCCGGAAGCGGAAGCATAACTACGGCATCTTTGGTGAAACCAAGGTCAGTTTTCCTTGTAAACTCCATCTGCCGGATAATGACAAGCGTGCCGATTATCAATAGTTGTGAAATGGCCAATTGCATAGTTACCAACCCCTTTCTTAATTTTATTCCTCCTACATGCTTTAACGAGAGCTTCCCTTTTAAAGCCAACACGGGCTGGAATCCGGCTAATATAAGACCTGGATAGGTACCCGATATAAAGGTTATGAGAATTGTCAATGCTGCCAGGAACAGTAAAACGGAACGATCATAAAGGAAACTGATATTGAAGGGAATGCCCGATAAATTGCTTACAAACGGTAAGCTTAAAATTATCAATATAAAGGCAAGGCAGGTAGAAGAAAAAACCACAAGCGCTGTTTCGGCAACAAATTGCCAGAACACCTGGTAACGTAAGCTGCCCAGCGCCTTCCGGATGCCGATTTCCTTGGATCGGCTTAGCGCCTGGGCCGTAGCCATGTTAATGAAGTTGAAGGATGCTGTTATGATGATAAATATTGCGATCAGAGACAGCGCCCAGATATCTTTCTTCGGCATTACACCATCGAAATTGATATCGGAATGAATATCCGATAATGGTTGCAACCTGAATTGCCATTCTTTTTGATAGTCGCCCTGGTAATGCCTGTTCGTAAATTCAGGAAAGGCTTTGTTGACAGTGGAAGCTAAAACACCTTGCTTTAGAACTACAAAACATTGCTGTTCATGTGCATAGCCTAACCAATTTTCCTGTGCAACCCACGGATTATGGTCTTTCAGGTTTTTATAAGATAGATAGATTTCCTGCCGTCTGTCGGTATTCTTGGGGATGTCTTGTAAAATGCCGGTGATCTGGAAATCGAGCTTATTATCCAGCCGGATCGTTTTGCCTATTGGGTTCTCATTGCCAAAATACTTCCGGGCAATCCTGTTAGTTACAATTGCTGTATTGGGCTCCGAGAGGATATTATTTCTATCGCCGGTTATTAACGGAAAATTAAAAATCTTGAAGAAATCGGGTTCTGCAAAAGCTACCCCTTCTTCTTCCTGGAATTTGTTATCCCCGGTTCTGTAAGGAAGAGAGATTTGCCTTTTTTTCCTGACATATACCATTGCTGTTTTTTCAAAGAAAGGATATTCACGCCTGAAAGTATTGCCAACAGCGGATGGAATACCAGGGCTGTAGGTGATCTGCTCCAGGTGATCTTCTGTAACAATGCGGTAGATACGATTTTTTTCAGGGTGAAAGGAGTCAAAGCTCAAATGGAATTTGATAAGCGTGAAAATAAGAATAGCACAGGCAATTCCCATGCTTAGTCCCAACACGTTAATAGCCGTATTGGCTTTACTGCGCTTCAAGTTCCTTAAAGCGATCTTAAAGTAATTTTTCAGCATGTTAGAGTTTTCACAACAACGTTGCCATATTAACAAAAGGCCGGTAATCGGGCGATTTCGTGTCGTCTGCGGGAAAGAGGCGTCCGTATTCGGACGGTCGCTGTCCGGATTTGTTGAGGTAGGGAAGTTTTATTGATAAATTTTGATGCCTAAATCGGTTTTTATCCGATTATCTAGGATTTTTTTTACATGTTGCTGTGATTTTTTAGGTATATAATCGGAAAAATTCCGATTTTTTGTACCAAAAAATTATCAGAAATGACATTCAGGGATGCGGTGCAAGAGTACGCAGAAGAACCACTCACGAGGCAAATTATGATGGATTTGTTAAGGACTTACAAGCGCCCTAACGATAAAATAAATGAATTGGTAAAAAAGGGCGAACTGACAAGTATAAGAAGAGGGCTTTATGTAGCTGGTCCTAAAACCAACATTGCCAGACCCGAACCTTTTCTTGTTGCAAACCACCTGCGTGGACCGAGCTATGTATCCATGGAAACAGCACTTTCTCACTGGAGGCTAATTCCTGAACGGGTATTCGAAATCAGTTCTCTTACTACCAAAACATCGAAGATTTATAAAACCCCAATGGGTAGATTTAGTTATATCAACGCACCACTACCCTATTACTCTTTTGGCATAAAAAGCGTCCAATTAACTCCAAAACAGGTTGTTTTGATCGCCTCACCAGAAAAAGCGCTGTGTGATAAGATAGTTACAACAGCGGGTATTATTTTACGAAGCTCCAGGCAAACAGCGGAGTATTTAATCGATGATCTAAGAATCGATGAAACTAAATTACAGGAGCTTGACTTGGCGGCAATTACTTCCTGGGTTAAAGATGCTCCTAAGAAAGAAAGTTTATCTATGCTAGTAAAAACAATAAAGAATCTATGATCAAAGAATGGATTCAGGAATATAATCCCCAAGATAAAGATCAAGCCGAATCCGCATTGCAGGAGATTATGCAGGAAGTAGCCCTGGCAGGTTTGCAAAGAACTGGTTTCTTTGAAAGAGCTGCCTTCTATGGAGGCACGGCCATTAGGATATTCTATGGTTTAAACAGATTCTCTGAAGACCTGGACTTTTCCCTGCTTGAATCAATTGATCGATTTATTGAGAAAAAAAATTGATACAGTGTCCTTTGACAGAGTCCGGGACGATATTGTAAGGTTTATTCCCGACACTTCGGTACTTGATATATGGAGCTCCCAATATTTCAAAAACTTGGTAGAAAAGTTAAAGACAACTTAAGGGCATAAAAGATTTATTTTCCTGTCTTTTTCACCATAAAACAATATCACGTATTCGCAATCAAATCAAAATACTCATCATCCTCATTCTTTCCTCCATACCCTTTCCCTACTTCCGTATGGCTGGCAACAAACTCAATAGACCTGATCCATTTTACCATCTTATACCCTAACTGGTTCTCTACACGCAATCGCAACGGGGCGCCGTAAACCTGTGGTAAAGGCTCATAATTCATTTCCCACGCAAGAATGGAAGCCGGCTTCATGCAGTTATCCAGCGTATGGGTATCGTAGTATACACCGCCATACAATCCTTCTCCAAATGAATAAAAAACAACTGTGGTAACCTCCGGATGAGGCTTTACTATATCAATAATAGCTTTAAGAGGGATGCCACTCCATTGTGCAATACCAGACCATCCCTGTATGCAGTGATGCATAGTGATCGTTTCCTCAACCGCCAGGTTTTTTAATTCCTGCAGGGATAGCTCAACAGGATTATCTACCAACCCGCCCACTTTCAGTTTATAATCTGCAAAATTATTTTCTGCCAGCCGTTTCCAGTCTTCCGACTGTGGAAGTTTGCCATTAGGCCAGAAATAAGGTGTAATATCTTCTTTGGTGAAATAAGAACGGGGATTCAGATTATTGATGGAGAGCCGCCATAAGGTGCCATTCAGCCATGCTTCTGCTTTTTGCAACGTCCGCGGATGCCTCCATGAGATCCAGTGCGCTGCTACGCAGGTGATAACCAGGAATGCAATCAACCCTATTACAATATACAAGCCCGTTGGATCATGCGCTTCATCTGTGCCCAGGGTAATATGATTCATGTTCCTTAAAAGGCCGGTAGCGGCTACCATGCCAACATGGATCACTATAAAGATCAGATAGGCGAACATCACTAAAAAGTGTGCTGACCTCGCACCTTGCCGGTTACCAAAGATCTTAGGCAACCAGTGAAACCTGTTCTCCAAAGCCGGCGACATCGATAACCCCGAAAGCATTGCCAGCGGCGGCAAAATAAAAACCGCCCCAAAGTAAGAAAGTTGCTGCAAGGCATTGTAATGATAGAAACCATTAGGCTCTGCCGGCATATGTAACGTACTGTAATACACGAAAACCTTCCATGCATCGGGTATAATTTCCCAGGAACCCGGCACCAGCCGCTTCCACTGATCGGTAAAGAATAAGAATGAAACAAATACCAGCCCATTCAGTAAAAAGAACGGCACATGCAGGAAATGCCAGCAACGGGCAATCCCAACGGTATGCCGGTAGCCGGGCAATCCCAGCGCCGGGCTAATATACCGGGCATCGTCCTTCGCCGTCCATATTTTATCCTTAGGGACTTTTACCGGGGTAAGTTTCAACCATTCGCTGCCTGGCTGGCATGAATTATTCCAATAGAGCCGCGGATGATCCATAAGAATGGATAGCCCGCTGCGGACAAGCAGGATAAGCATAAAGAAATTGATCCAGTGAGTAAAACGGATCAGCAGCGGGAACCCGGCAGGGTCGCCGGGTCCGGGAGGTGTAAGTTTATGCGAAGGATCTTCCGGCAATCCATACGCCAGGTACTGTACCCAGGCAACGCCAACTGTTGCCAGGATAAGCGCTGCAACGATCCAATACACCCTGGCGGCCGGTAGTATTACCAGTCTTCTGTCGCCCGGGTCATGTACTGCTTTTTCCGCGGTTGTAAACTTTGGTATCATGACTACTATAACCCTTTAAATGCCTGAAAAGTTTGCTTATTTCGTTTGAATACTAACGCATATCGCCTCACGAAAACTCAGGCCAACTTTACTTCATCAGACATTTTTCTTTCACGCCTTCCGCAAAATAAGCAGGCACATGTTTATATGCCTGGCCTATCGGCACGTTGTATGGCTGCAGCCCGTTTATGGTAATAGTACAACTATCGCCGTTGCAACAGTCACAGTTCAGTTGTTTGACAGGCCTTGCTTCACTCCCTGTAATTTTGAATACGCCAAAGTACATAGACATATCTGCACAGCCCGTGCTCATATAAGAGTAGATCAACCTTGTCTTTTTATCGTATTGAGCGCTGATAATTTTATCGAAGCCTTTAACCTTGATGAACCGGTTATCCTGATAGGTCCAAAGGTCGGATATTTCCCCTGTATGCATCTCCCATTGGTCCTTTATAACTTTAAGATCAGGAATACCGTCGCCATTCCAATCGGAAAACGTATAAGCATCGTCCATAAACAGGGCGCCTTGCCTGGCAGGACAGATACGCTCCTTCATTAAAGTGTCCCATCGCCCAAATGATCTTCTCAATACAATAACATTTAGTACGCTATCATTTTCATAATAACCCAAAACGGCATCTTTGGCCGTTGGGGTAAAAAGATGGCCTATATGAACCGCGCCATTTATTAGGTTTAAAGAAAAAGTCTCTGTTTCCTGGTTTGCATTAAAAACACTGTCCAGGTGTTTTTTACTCCTTAAATAGATTTCCTGCTCACTAAAAGCAGTGGTATCATTTCCCTTTTTTTTATCTGTCTCCAAAGCAATGATTCCCTGCCTATGGGACTGCTGGCAGCCGGTTAAGAGAAACAGCGCAAGGAGCAGGTATAGGGGAAATATAAGAGGTTTCATCGGGGAAATTGTTTTCTGGATTGAAAATAGGGAAAATTGAGTCTTAGGAATAAAATGTATATTGTATAACGGAAGAATGGGAACTAAATTGTAAATCCACGTCTATGAAACGAGTGCTTGTTTTTATCCTGTTTCTGGCTGTTTTAATAACCTCTTTTATTCTTGTCAGAAAATCCCGCGGAAGCAAGCATGCTGCTGCGCTAATTCACCTGCACGTTGAGAACCCCGGGAACAAAGAGATCACTGTATTAATACCGGTAAACCGAACAAATTATCTTGCCAATAAAAAGATTTACCATCTGAATACTTCAAATGAATGTGCGATTGAACTGTCGCCGGCAGAATGTGGATTGCTTATTATCAGGTCAGATAATTTTTATACCAGGTTATTGGTAGCCAGCGGAGATGAGATAACGTTAAATATAAAGCCAGATCAGGCTACATTGGGGCAATTCGAATTCAAGGGGGATAATGCTGCCGGCCATTCTTTTTTCAGGTCTTTAAAAAGAAATGAATTAGGTGATGTGCAGAACCCATATAGAAACGATACCTCCGCCGCAGCGATTGAACAAAAGATCGAAACGCTTAAAGAAAAGGAGATAAGGGAATTAAACGCATTGCTGGCCGGTAATAAGATCACCGCGGCCTACGCCACTTTTGCGGCCATGGATATCAATTATTACTATGCCGCCAGCCTGGCCGATGCCTTTCAAAGCAAATTCCTGGATGCAAGATGGGCTAAACTGCATAAGGGTAAAGATACTGCCTTTAAAAAGGAGTATGCCGGCACATGGAAAAGAGCGTTCGAAAAAATGCCGTTGAACATGGACAAAGCCCCTGGATCACGATACTTTGCTTATTATGCAGACTCATATTTCAGGCTTTATAAAGGAGAATTTTTGAATGAGAGAGCAGCAGTTGCCAATCAAATAAAGACTGCTCAAAACGGTGATAAATTTACAGCCGGCGACCTGGAACATTTAGCAAATTACAAGTTGATAGACAGCCTTTTTAATACTACTACCGCGGAATACCTGAAAGCGTTATACCTGCAGTCGAATTTTGGACAACGGTATGACCAGGGCCTGGTAGATATCTTTCATAAATTTGAACGGGAGTATCCTCACAGCGCCTACATGCCATTCCTTAAAGAAGGGACAGACCTTATAGTTGCCTATCTCCAATCGAAGGAACAGAATTTTTCGCCTGATCAGCTATTTTGGCCGGGCGCTGAAAATATTACTTCTGTATCGCAATTGCTAACGGCCTTAAAAGGAAATGCTTATTATGTAGATATCTGGTCTACCTACTGTGTGCCCTGCAAAGAAGAATTCAGGTATAATGCATCTTTACAACGATTATTGAAGAACAGGAATGTGAGGTTGTTATACCTGTCGATTGATGACGAAAGAAGAGATGATGACTGGAAAAATCTTATCAAATATTTTAAACTATCAGGCCTGCATGTCAGGGCAGCTGATGAATTGCGCAAAGATCTCTCACGCACTTTGGGGAAAGACAATATAATGAGCATCCCCCGCTATTTGATCATAGATAAAAACGGAACTATCATAAACAACGATGCCGCCAGGCCCAGCGATTCTGTCCATTTAAGCCGCCAGATCTCCGGCCTGGTCATCTAGTAAATGGCCGGAACCTTTGCCCATAAAGATTCCGGCCGGATTTAACTGTTAACCGTACATTTTTTTGAAACATTGTAAGTAGTTCCCTCTCCTTCTCCTGTCCTTATCTAGATATTAACCCTCATTCCACAATTAAAAACTTGAGCATGAAAATTCCAACGTTTTTGAAAATCAGCACTTTAGTTGCTGCAACTATCCTATTCATGTCTGCCTGCCAGAAAAAAGGCATGTTATCCGACAAAGATGCCCTGGCAACAGGCAAAGCCGGTACCGTTACCATCAATTCAGTTCAACCTGTTAAATCTGAAGCCCTGTTGGCGATGCAATGCTATAATAATGCATTCTATCACCAGTATGGCACTTATGGCCCCAGTTTTAAAGCCTATTGTTATTCAGATGTGAATCATACAGGCAGAATGGATTTCTGGAAACAGGCCGAAGCCATTGAAACCCTCATCGACGCCTATACGATTAACAACGACGCCGACCTGTTGAACAAGATCGTATACCTCTATAATGGGATGCGCGATAACTGGGGCTTGTTGTGGTCGTCTAACATCTATAACGATGATGTGATCTGGGGCGCATTGATGTGCATCCGCGCTTTTCAGCTAACAAATGATGGAGGAATGAAGGATATGGCGAAGAATAACTTTGATATGGTCTGGAACCGTGCATGGGATACTAACCTTGGCGGTGGCCTGTGGTGGACAACCGACAAAACTTCCAAGAATGTTTGTGTAAATGCACCGGCGGCCATCTGCGCGGTATACCTGTACCAGGCTACCGGCGATGCGGGTTATCTTACCAAGGCTAAGCAGATCTTAGACTGGATGATCACCAAGGTATATACCAGCACAGGCGAAGTAAAAGGCGCTATTAATGCCGCAGGCGTGATCACAGAAGGGCCAAGGACTTATACCCAGGGAACATTTATAGGCGCCTGCAGCTTGCTGCATCCTTACTATACCTCCCAGGACTATAAGTCTAAAGCTGTTAAAGTGATGGACTATACGAAAAACAGCATGTGCAATGCACAGGGTTTATTGCCTGATGAATATGACAATGAAGACTGCCAGGGCTTTAAAGGCATTTTTGCCCGTTGGGCCTGCAAATTTGTTAAGCAACATAATTACCAGAGCACTTACGCTTCCTGGCTGAATTACAACGCAGCGGAAGCCTGGGCTTACCGTAACTCCAATGGTTTAATGTGGGGCCAATGGTGGCACAGAACCCCTGATAACTACGTAAATGCGTTTGAAACAACCTGCGGTGTGGCGATGATGAACGGCGTTTGGCTGTTTTAGTATACAACCGGCGTGGCGATATATTCGCCACGCTATTTTGTCAGAATAGATTCCAATGCAGCTATCTTCTCCAGCGATGGGCGGACCGTGAAAATCCCCGTATTTCCTGTATTTCTTACCCCTCTTACAAAGCAATAGATCACCCCTCCGAACTGGGTATTATAATCGAAGCCCGGCAGCCTGTTCTCCAGGTACTTTTTAACAGCTACCGTATAGATCAGGTATTGCAGGTGATAATTATTCTCGTTCATGGCTGTTAACAACCCCTGTTCTTCATAATCCGAAAGCGTTCCTCCAAGGTAGTTCGACTTCCAGTCGAGTACATAGAACTTACCCTGGTGTTCGAAGAAAAGGTCGATCTTCCCGTTCATAATCCCTTCCAGTTCCTGCCTGTTATGTTCGTAAAGATATCTTACCGCTATCACTGCCTGGTCGTCAGACAATGCATTCAGTTTACTTGTCTGGAAAAGCGGCACAGGGAAGTCGAACTCAAATTCGGCCAGCCGCTGGAACCTGCCTATGCTGGCCAGCTGGAAACGCTCGCCCCCTACGGCGATGGGCGCATACATCACATGCTGCAACATTTCATGCAAAGGCTCCAGGTATAGGGCTCGCTGCCCCGGTACAAAATGCCGGATAGCTTCTTCCAGCCAGTGCGACCACTGGCTGCTGTCCGAGAAATTGATATGCTCAAAAATGAAGTGCAGCAGGTTCCCTGTTTTTGCTCCACGTCTCAGCGTATTGAAGATAAAATTATCATATCCTTCAGCGGTCGTCGCAGTTCTGGCTTTCGGCTGCTGCGCTGCTTTAGCAGCCAGCATGGTGTAACTCATTTTACGCCAGTTCTCTTCCTGCAATGAGAAGTTTACCTGCGCAGGTGGCGGCGCTGCGATAGCAGAACCGGCAGGTTGATATTTTATGAAAGGAACTTCTTCCTCTTTTTCCCTAATAGCGATCAGGCCCGAATCCGGGAGATTGGTCTTTAAGGTATTAACAAATCCTTTGAGATCAGATTTATTAACGGCAGCAGCCGAATTGTTATAAATATAGCATTTATAGATGGCGCGGGTAATGGCTACATATATTAACCTGCGGTTCTCCTGGTGTTGTTGCCGCTCATAGTTGGCCCGCTGTGCCTCATTCAGCCTGTCGGGCTCCATGTAATAATAATCACCTGATTCAGGGTCACGGAAATTCACAAATTTTGACCGGGAAGGAACCGTAAGGTCCAGGAATGGGGCAAAAACTATTTTGTATTCCAGTCCTTTACTTTTGTGAATGGTGACGATATTCACTGCTTCTTCATCACTTTCTACCCTTTGTATATATTCATCGCCCTCCGTTGCCATGCCATCGATCCCCCGTTTCAGCCAGGTGAGCAGGTCGCGCAGCGAAAGGTTTTTACGGCTCTGGACCTGGTGCACCAATTCCGCCAATTGGTAAAGATTGGTAATAGTACGTTCGCCCTGTACAGAGAGGTTGTTCAGCAGTTGGTTGCGGACGTCAAAATCAGAAATGAATTCCATTATTGCTGTATAAGCGCCGTCTTTCTGCCAAAGGTTCCTGTATTTATTAAAAAGACTAAGCGTTAACTCATCGTCCAGTTGCAGGATCGTGTCGCTGTTGAAACTGGTGAAGGAATTCAGCAGGGCCCGGTTAATAGACGACCGATCAGGGGCCTCCATGGCTTCCAACAGGTGCAACAATTGCTGCGCTTCAGGAGAACGTAATATTTTAGCCTCGTCTATTGTCACAGCCGGCACCCCTACCCTGGCCAGGGCCTTTTTAACCAGCTTGCCCTCATCTCCTGTTCTGACCAGTATGCCGATATCTGAAGGCGCCACTGTTCTTGCACCTTTGGGCGTTTTGATGTTATACTGGTTGTCAGAAAGCAACCTGGCAACCGTAGATGCAACCGCCAGGGCTATTTTATCCTTATTTGAGAAAGTTGCGATCTCTATTGGCGTCACTTCCTGCCCGTTGAAATATAACGCGCCCTTTGTATTGGGTTGAGGGCTTTGCACTTCAATATAGTCTATACTATCTGCTTCCCCTTCGAAACAAAATGTATCAAATTCCGGTGTCGGTTTAAAGAACCTGTTCATTGCAAGAATCAATCCTTCTGCCGACCTGTAGTTTTGATTCATGTCATAAAGTTCGCTCACGCCTTTTTTGGCGTTGAAATAAGTATAGATATCCGCCTTCCTGAAGCCATAGATGCTTTGCTTAGGATCGCCTATATAAAAAAGGATAGTATTTTTCCCGAATGCACGGTTGAAGATCTCGTACTGCAGTTTATCTGTATCCTGGAATTCATCAACAAATACCGCCTTGTATTTTTGTTGAAGCGATTGTGCCAGCTCTTCGTTATCATTCTTTACCAGTGCGGCATGCAGGTTGTTGATCAGGTCGTCGTAACCCATCGTGCTGCTTCTTGACTTGAACTCCAGCATGCTTTGTTCTACGGTTTGAATAGCAAAGCAGTAAAGATGCTGGGTGATCCTGAGCAGGTATTCCGACAATTCCTTTTTAATGATATCAATTTCATCGATCTTGCCGATGATATCGAAGAACAGGTCTTCTACATACTTGGTTCCTCTTTTTTCTTTTATCTTTTCGATCAATAAAGGAGGTTTGCCGATCAGGGGTGCAAATGTTTTTTTGGCATTTCTGTCGTTAAGGCACTGGGATTCCCAATGAATAGAGTTTTCTATGATGCTTTCATGCAATGCTTTTGTAGCTGCTTCCTCTTTTTCCAGGATATGATGAATGCCTTTGATCCATTCTACCTGCCTGGCAGAAGAAAGTTCGGTATCTATCTCCGTTCCTGCAAAATATTTCTTCCCGCTTAGGTGGTTCTTTACTACGTCCTGTAAGGCGCTTTTCAGGTCGGGGTTAAAAATATATTGCAATAGCTCCGGATGTAGCGTTGTGATATGTCTTCTCCAGAATTTATTCACCTCGTTCTCGATCATTGGCGTCATATCCGGCACCATTTCCGCCCCAAAAAGCTGGTTGGTTTCGAATGCAAATTCGCTCAATGTTTGCTGGCAGAAGCCATGTATAGTGAGTACAGATGTTTCATCCAGCAACAGGATAGCATCCCGCAACCTTTGTTGTACGGCTTGCGGGTTCTCGGGATCTATCACCTCCAGGACCAGCGACATGATCTTTTCATCACTGATCTCATTACCCATACTAACCTTGTAGGCTAAACGGATAAACTCGCGGATCCTGCTTTCCAGTTCTGCCACAGCGGCCCTGGTAAAGGTAACCATTAAGATCTCCTTCACAGACAACCCCTGCTCTAGTATCAACCGCAATACAAGTATAGCAATAGAATAGGTTTTACCGGTACCGGCGCTCGCTTCTATCAGGTTGCTACCCTTCAACGGAACAGCAGATGCATCGAATTTATTATGTATTGCACTCTCTATCATTTCTTGTCTTCTGTTTCAGTGTATAATGGCAATAGCTCTCTAATTGGCTTGATTAACAGATCATAAACTGAAATATATTGCTGTACTGCATTCTCAGCATTAAACACGCCCTGCTCGAAAGCCTGGTTTATATATGGATCATCTCCTCCTTCAATACACTTTTCTACCTTCTTTAAAAAGACAGCCGGATCTAAATTAGCTAACTCTTTATCGCTGAACTTCAGGTCGGGAATGAAACTGATCACTTCCGTCAAACCAGCTTTGTATAACTGTACGATCTTTTCTAATCTGTCCATCGCGGTTTGCTGGTCCAGCTTTTCTGACCTGAATGCGGCGCCTTTTAAGGCGCCTGAAATAAAATACAGATCAGATACCTGGCCGGCAGCCGCGCCCAGCAGGTATTTCAGGTATGCTTCTATAAGGTATTTTTCTTCTTTCTTAGACCAGGATACCTGAACCAGTGTTTGATCATAAACCTGCTTCAGGTTGCCCCGGATCACGGAACCATCAACAGGGAGCTCGATAGTGATCTGTTTCTCCGGCTTCCCCTGGGTGCCTTCCTCGTAAAAAGGCCGCAACGGAGCAATTTCTTCATTTACCTGTTGCATAGCTACAGTAGCCATATTCCTTAAAGGAAGCCTTCCTTTTTTTAACAGGGTATTTTGAAGAGGAACAATGGTTGTTTCAGGCAATGGTAAAAGCTCGTTCCTGACCTTCCATTTTTGCAGGTTGTCGAGACTGAATATTTCAGTCTCATTTAACAGGAGCTGCCTGTCGTTATACGAAATACCCAGTACTTTATTATAAAACGCCCTGAAAGGATTTTTAAAGAAACTGACCAGTTCTTCAATGCCTATCTCTTCAAATGTGACAGGCGTCAGTATTTTTTCTTTCAGGATAAACGACGACCGTGCCGGCCCTTTCGTATTCAGGTAAGTATATAACTTTTCGTCGGCCATCTGGTATTTACGGCTGAAGCTCTGCAACGGTTGCAGGGTAACCAGCTGGTCGCGTACTTTCTCTATGTTTTTAGCGCCTGATTCAATATAATCGATCAATTCATCTACCAGTACGGATGGTGGCAGGTCGGAATTGTCTTTTGCGTTTTTCCCGATGTAACTGATATACAGGTATTCTTTTGCTGAGAGAAGGGTTTCCAGGAAGAGGTGTTTATCGTTCTCCTTTACGTTACGATCGCCCCGCTGCCTTTGTTGCGCCATCAGGTTGAAGCTGGAACGCTGTTCCTTACGGGGAAACTTATCGTAGTTCAATCCCATCAGCGCTACCACTTTAAAAGGGATACTACGCATAGGGATCAGGGAACAGAAAGTGATCCCGCCGTTGGCAAACAACCCCGTCCTGGTAGTGCCGGTAAGCGTTTCCAGGAAGCTGTGGCTAAACACGTCGTAGGTCACCTTTTCGCTCATGAACTGGTTCAACGCGTTGTAAGATGTCAGTTCCCGGATCAGGGTATTATAATCTTCGTCCACTTCATCCAATGGCTCAAATACAAGGTTATGCAGCAGCTTCTCTGTATAGGCCACCCATTCAACAATGGTGCGGGCCCGGCGCCGGTCGAGGATCGACGACATTAGTACCTCTGCAAAATGGCAAAAGCGGATGATCTCGTGCGCATCACTGCCTTCTGTAATATCCAGAGGGTAAAAACTATCGATTCCGAAGCCGTATTCTTCTTCACCGCTCATGCAGATGCCGTACATGATCCGTTGTATGCCGTATTGCCAGCTGACCAAATGAGTTTCTTCAGACTGGACACCCTGTATTCCAAACCTGATATTGGCGGCTTCAATGATCTTCCTGATCCTTACAGGGTCGCTGATGTTGAAACGGTTGCGTATATACGTGAAGTCCAGCAGCTGCATTACTGCTTCTGCCCTGAATCCTTCTTCACTGATGGTAAGCAGCGCATGCAGCGCATTGAAAAGGTTGTCGTTATCCGTATAGCTCTCGTCGGCAATGGTATAACGGAAACGGTAAGGAGCATGGTTGAACACTGCTTTGATATACGGTGCATACGCATCGATATCGCTTACCATTACCACTATGTCACGGGGCGACAACACTTCCTGCTTTTTATCTACCAGGTGTACCAGGTAATTGTACAACACTTCTACTTCCCTGGCTATTGTATAACAATTGTTGATAGTAAGGGAGCCGTCATTGAGATCGGCCTGTTTTATAAGCTGCCTGTTTGCAGTGGCTGCCGAATAAATATCATACTGGATCTTATGCAGGAGCGAGTCAGGAACCGGCTCGTCGGTGTCGATCTCCTCGTATGCGTTAATAAAAGCGTCGTAGGCGAAGAAAAGGGAAAAAGTATCCTGTATGATCCTTCCCCAGCCTGTGAGCAATGCGTTACCGGCCTGCGGATCTTCCAGGTCATCCAACCCTTTTTGCCTCCACCTGGCTATCTGTTTTTCGTTCCGGTCGTCGAACCAGAACATGGTCGGGGCAGGGTTAATGATATGAAAATAGACATCCAGGTAGCCCGACAGCTCGTGCAATATTTTTACGTGGTAAGCGGTGATAATGGACAGGCCAAAAAGGTGAACGGCCGGGATACGGGATTTGAGTCCTGTTTTGGCGGTATTGCTTTTCAGTGCATCCAGTATGAAGTTACCTACAATGGTCTTATCCGGAAGGGAGCCGCCCGACAGTTGCTTAACCTTCACCCAGAGCCAGTGTTGCCAACCGGCGGATGCCAGGTCGGGCGTATCGGTATTGGTCCATGCCTGGATCATTTCCGGGCGGTATACCTGGTATTGGTCGAACAGGTCAGCCACTTTTTCGGCAAGCGACATTCGTTTAAGATCGCTGTCGGCCTGCTCTGTAACGTAGTAGGCGGCAACTTTAGGGAATTTGGCAATGAATTCTTCCTGACCCAGCAACTTAAATATCAACCAGCTGAGGTTTTGCGGCGACAGCACCTCAGAATAAGGGCCGCCCAATAGCATGTAAAGCTGGTGAAGCAGGTCGTTGGGCTTCATAAAACGGCAATTGGCCGTAATGCCCAGGCGATCTGCCAACTGGAGCTTCAGCCAATTGTTCATCCCCTCGGTTTGCGTGATGATATAGTGAGGTTGGAACACACTATTCCCTGCCTGTTGCAGGTTTTCAGCGAGTCCTGCAGCCAGGTTGGTTAATGAGTTCGAAACTTTTAAATACAATGCCATGGATCCTTTCTTATCACAATTTAAGTCACACTGTCTCTTTAAACCTGCTGCCTATGCCGGAAGCGCGTTCAACAAAGCGGCTGGCGGCAGCCAGGATGATTTCAGGGTTGCCCTGCAGGTATACTTTATTCCTGGCACGGCTAACCGCGGTATATATCAGTTCTCTTGTCAAAATCGGTATTTCGGCGGTTTCAGGTAAAACAACCATCACTTCTTCAAATTCTGATCCCTGGCTTTTATGCACGGTCATTGCAAAGGCGGTTTCGGCCTGGGTAAGATAGCCGGGCAGCACAGCCCTTAAATTCCCGTTTGCATCTTCAAACCAGGCCATGAGCGTCCCGTTTTCATCAGGTCTGATAATGCCGGTATCGCCATTGAACAGGCCATGTTCATAATAGTTGCGGGTAAGGATCAATGGCCGGTTGTTATAAAAAGGGATAGCCGCATTAAGCAGTTGTTTGTCGTGCAGGTATTTCTCAATTTGGTTATTGATGGCATGCAAACCTTGCGCGCCTTCCCTGATCACAGTAAGCACCCTTTGTTTGTTAAGCAGTTTTAATGCTTTCCTTATATCGTTTTCCTGTATATAAAGAGAATAGTTATGAATGAATTTTTCGAAAAGGCCGTTATCATATCCCGGGTCAATGAAGATCTGTTCATCAGCCGACGGCTGGAAAAATGACCTGATCACTGCTTCGTTATTGGAAATAATAGCCTTACTGAATTTGCCTATTCCTTTGTCGCCGGAGAAACGATGACTGAACCGGAGTTCAACCAGGTGCTCGAACAGCGGATGCTGGCCTGTGGGCGAGCCGGTTCCGGGAATTTTATTCGCTTCGTTGGCAATAAAGCTATTGATCAACGCTGTTCGGTCGGCTGAAAAGCGATTCAGTTCATCCTGCGCCTGGCAAAGATCGCCGAATAAGCTGCCGGCTTCCACGGCGGCTAACTGGTCTTTATCTCCCAGGAGGATCAGGCGGGTAGTTGGCCGTACGGCATCCAGCAGTTTGGCGAACAGGGCCACGTCGATCATGGAGCACTCGTCTATGATAATTACATCGTAATTAAGCGGGTTTTGTTCATTGTGCCTGAACAAATGAGTATCCGGTATAGATTTCAGGAGCCTGTGAATGGTCGATGGTTGCAGGCGCTGAAAGGCGGCTTCTATGTTTTCACCGGCATCCAGTTTGGTATTCCTGAGGCTTTCGGCCATCCTGGCTGCTGCCTTCCCGGTTGGAGCCGCAAGGGCTACTTTCAGTTTAGGGTCGGTTGCGTATAAGATCGCCAGCAATTTGGCTACTGTTGTAGTTTTACCGGTACCGGGCCCCCCTGTAATAACCGTGAAATTGTTCAAAACTCCGCTGATTGCGGCTGCCAGTTGCCAATCCGGTATCGATTGGGAAGAAGTATTCCGGAAAAGGGTTTTAATAAAATCGCCTTGTTGCTGAAGCAGCGTAATACGTTCGTTCAGTACCGCTTTTTCCGCTTCCAGGAACAGCTTTATTTTTTTCAGGAAGTTGCTCTCGTAACGGAAATACCGTTGCAGGTACAGCCTGTCCTGGTACAAAATAAAGGGCTGTTTGTCATCTTTTTCTGATCCTACGATCGGGAGAGATGGTAATATATTGTTGGCAGTATCGATCTTTTTATAGGCTTCCGGTAATGTATCCCATTCCTGGCTGATCTTGCTAAGGTGCAGGCAAATATGACCTTCGCTGCCTTTTTTGGATAAAAGGTAAGCATAAGGCTTAAAAGCCGGTATATTGAAATACTCGGCGAATTGCTGGTGCACATCATTCACAGTAACTAAGTTTCGCATTCTTACCAGGTTTAATCTTCGTCCGCTACCACGTCTGTTGCGACAACACGGCCTATCTGGCCATCTTCCAACCTCACTTTTATGCCCCTGGAATGGTAAGCTGCAGACGTAAGGATATCTTTTACGATCCCATACGTCTTTTTGCCGCTGCGCTGGTCCTTTTTCAGGATTATAGCCACTTCCAGGCCAGGGTAAATGTCTTTTCTGTATTGTCCTTCCATGCCTTCAAAAAAAAGAGTCAGCTGCAAAGCTAACTCTTTCAGTTTTTACTTGGAAACGAATATGCGTCTAAGTTGTTCCAGCAGGTCGCCGTTCCCGTTTACACTGATATTGCTGACCTTTTCGGCGATCTTCTCCACGTATTCCATTTCTTTCAGCTTAAACAGCATGGGGTTGTCTTCCATGAGCTTGGCTGTATTCAGCAGGCTTTTGGTACTTGCGGTTTCTTCCCTTCGCATAATGATATTGGCCTGGGCTTTCTTTTCTGCTACCAGCACCTGGTTCATAATGTCTTTTATATCGCCTGGCAAGATGATATCGCGCAGGCCGAAGTTGAACACCGTAATTCCAAGGGAAACGGCCTTTTCTTTTACGACAGAAAGGATGAAAGGCGCCAGGTTATCTCTTTTTTCCAATAATTCGTCGAAAGAAACCGTGGCTACATATTCCCTTAATGCCAGCTGAAAAAGCGCGTAAAGCTGCTTTTCATATTCTTTATTCTGTAAAACAGCGGTGTTGATTTCAGACACCCGGTACTGGGCCCAGGCATTGATACGGATGGCTGCTTTGTCGCGGGTCAGGATCTCCTGCCCGTTCATTTCCACTTGTTGCTGGCGGGTATCTACTTTGCTGATACTGATTGGAATATCGTTCCTCCACCAGAAGTAGATCCCGGTGTTCAGTATCCTGGAAAATTTTCCGTCTACCAGCAAAACTGCCTGTTCATAGTTTTCCACGCTGTAGCTTCTGACGAAAGGAGCTACGAGGCGATGGCATAACGTAGATCTGTCGAGATTTTCGGTAATGTCGATCTTTGACAGGTCTGCCGTAATGAATTTATAATCGATGATACTCTTCCAGAAAGTATATCTTCCAGGGGTCAGTACCTGTTTTAAAAGTCCGTTTTCGTAATGCAGCACGATCTGGTGTTGCAGCACATTTACCACATGCAGGGCGTCGGCCAGCTGCTTATCCTGCAGCAGCAAGTTTAATTCGATGGGGGCAACAAAAGGCTTGGTGATGTCAAACACGGTTACATCTTCATTGAGCATCCAGTAACGACCTTCATGGATCATTCGCTGGTAAACGCCGTTCTTGAAAACCAATCCTCTTTCGTAGGCATTAATGACTACTCTTTTCATGTTTCTTGTTTTGAGGTTAACGAAATAGAGACCAGTATCGCTGCCAGCCGGGTTTTAACGGAACTGTAGCGCCAACAACCCTGGTAAAAGCACTTATGGTGGAGGAAGTGCATACCTCGGGTTGTTTTTACTACAGTTGCTGGTTGGCGCCCAACCTGCTTTGTATTGGCCTTTTGCCAATAGTTGCCAGGCATCGCAAACCTGGTCTCAGTGGGTTGTTGAGAGAGATTTCAAGTCTCCTTTTTGAATAAACGACTCCGTAACAGGAGTTAGTTGCTCTACCCTTTGAGCTACTGATGCATGCACCAGAAAGGATTCGAACCTTTAACACACTAATGAAGAGTATTCAGCCTGTTACAACAGCATACAGGCTGTTTAAAAACAGCTGCACTGCAGGGTTATCCTGAAACCCTTGCCAGGGTTGATAACGATGGTCTGTCTACCCTTCTTCCCGCAAGGGAAGCTCTTTAGCAGATCTTACGATCGGCCGGTGCGAACGAAGCAGGACTCGAACCTGCACTGGTGGCGCTTCAAACCACTGCTCTGCCATTGGAGCTATTCGTTCATTTGTTGGCTTAACCAGACTTGAACTGGTAACCTGCTGCGTATAAGGCAGTTGCTCTAACCATTGAGCTATAAGCCAGGGGGTTAACACAATGGATGTTTGTGTGCGGGCAGCAGGATTCGAACCTGCTTAGCCATCAGGCGATAGTTTTACAGACTATTGCGACTCTCCCACTTCGCCGTACCCGCAAATCCGGGGTGAATATTGGGATTCGAACCCAAATTTTCCGGCTCACAACCGGATGTTCTTCCCTTGAACTATAATCACCGTTTTGGGGATAAATGGATCAAATAAAAAATCACTTCGTATATACGTAAAAGTTATTACATGTTTTTCGTGTAAAATTTCAATTTTCGTTTATTCGTTAATGTTACATATGTAAACATAAAAAAGCCGGTCACGATTTTTCCGACCGGCTCCTTATTCAGTTAGGTATACTTACTGAAACGGTCGTTTATTTTTATATGAAAAGGCATAGCAATTCCATGTCAAAGCAGTACTATGACTATCAATAATTTGTATGTATTGCATGCGTATGCTTATTAATCCCATGTCTTATTCAGCACATAAAAAAAGCCCCGCAATCTCTTGCGGGGCCTGTGTTATAGTGAATTCGTTCTAGCGACGTTTTCGAATGCATAACATGCCCCGCAATACAATATATGGCCGTTCGATGACAGCTATACTTGTATGTTTAAAAAAGTTTATTGAGCGGTACATGTTTTAAAAAATTTTAACGATGCAAAGATGAAAATAATTTTTTGATATCACAAAATATTTACAAACTTTTTTTCGTGCTCGATAAAAATTTTTCCTGTTTATAAATAACGTCAATGGATATATTTTTTTGTCGACACACCTTATACTAAATCTGTTTAGCATTGATTTTTAATGTTGAACAATGCTTTTAAAAATTAACGGAATGGGTTATTTTCATTAAAAATGACTCAACTTTTCGCTATTGCAATCGACCGTTTTTAATTTATAAGTCAGCTTACCTGTCGCTTTTTTTCCATAAAATTTTTTTGCCTGACCTGATGTCATTAACGATGCTTCCTGGGATAACAGGATGCTTGAATATTTTCTGTTCGTAGGTTGACTTGTAGCGATTTTCATATCACCAGGTTGTTTAATATCAGGCCAGGAAGCCTACCTGTTATAATGGGTACTTTTTACACTAAGTCAATTCTTATATTAACCAATTGTTAAGCGGTGAGGGAAAAGGCTTTTTAAAACGAATACATAGTAATAACATTTGCTTTCTATCACCTAATAAAATGCACATGCGCTTTTTTACCCTCGCCTATCTTTCAATAATGCTGTTTGCCGGCAGTGTATTTTCCAGCAGCTGTAAAAAGGACAGTAACGCCGCTCCAGCCAAATCTGCCAAATACCAGATGGTTACCGGCGCCTGGAAACAGCAGGACATCGTACTGGCAGTAGCAGTAAAACTAAACAAGCAAAATATCCCGGCCGGTACCAGCATCCTGGTCCTCGCCCCGCTGTTAGGCCCGGCCGGCGCACTGTTTACCTGCACTGTCAATAATACCTATACGTTTAACGAGGACGGAACTTTTGCGATAAATGGATGTACCGACCTCATTCTGCCGGTAGCAGGGAACAAAGGAACCTGGGAAATGGATGTGCATGACGGTGCAATAAAGCTGGTTTCTGAGAAAGGAGAAAATGATCCGCACTGGATCGATAACATCAGTAATACAAACCTGGACCTGGCGCTGACGGTTAATATCCCCGGAGTGGCCACTGTACCATTGACCTTGAAACTAAAGAAGTAGCAACAGGCATTGTTGTTTCAAAATAACAATAATATAATCGGTAATTTCTTTTATCTTATAAAGGCGAACAGATATTTGCTGGCACTTATGGAAAGTATTGTACAGGATATCATCAATGGAAATATCGCAAGTTTTAAAATGGTATATCAACAATACCATACAAAACTGTATTTCTATATATTGAAATGTACGCACTCCGAGTACCTCGCGGAGGAAACTGTGCAACTTTCGTTTATCCTGCTTTGGGAGAAACGGGAGAAGCTGTCTACCGCTTTTTCTATCTCTACTCAACTTTTCCGCATAGCTAAAAGTGTAATGAGCGATCTGCTGCGCAAACAGGAGGTCCGTAACCGACATATCCAGGCAATGGTAAGGGATACAGACAGCTGGCATACCGAAACAGATATCGCTGTGAAAGAAGAACTATACCTGGTATGCAACAGCATCGAACAACTTTCCCCTATCAGGAGAAGCGTATTTAAACTAAGCCGCTTCGAGGGGCTTCCTCATAAAGAGATCGCCAGGCAATTATCTATTTCTCCCAAAACCGTGGAAAATCATATTGTCAGGGCGCTCCGCCAGTTGAAGAATTCCCTTCCACTGATCATTCTTTTGTGGATTTATTAATCATTCAGTGAGGGATTTCCGGTTCTAAAACGAATACATAAACATGAAGTATTCAAAAACACTTATCATAAAGTTTTTGCGGGGCGAATGCAACGAGGATGAACGCCGGATCGTGGAAGCGTTCATTCGTCGGCATCCCGAAGCACTGCAGCCTTATTTAACGGAAGATACCTGGCATGCTTTCCAGTCGGACGAGCAATTGCCTGAATCAGTTTCCGAAAAAATGCTGGCAGTGATTGAAAGCCGGACCTATCTCAGGAAGAGATCGAACTGGCGCTACTTCAGCTGGGCCGCTGCTGTTTTGCTCCTGATCGCAGGCGGTTTATACCGGATAACTTTTCCCCGGCCAACGGTAAAACAAACCGCCCTGGCCCAACCTGCGAAGACCGCACCGATAGCAAATAACCAATTAAAACAGGTTTATAACAACGGCCGCAAAACCATGAATATCCGGCTCGCCGACGGAAGTATAATAGAGCTGGCGCCCGGAAGCCAGGTCGAATACGCCGATCCGTTTGCCAGCAACAAAAGAACAGTAACACTGAAAGGCCAGGCTGTATTCCGCGTAACCGGCAGCCAGGATCACCCCTTTACTGTAGTTGCAGGCAACGTTGGTACCACCGCCCTGGGCACCGTGTTCAAAATCACCGCCTGGGAAAATAAACATACTACCCATGTTAAACTGTTCAGCGGGAAAGTGCTGGTAAGAACTGAACATAGCACGCCAGGGTTGGATAAAGATATATACCTGCTTCCCGGCCAGGAACTGAGCTACGACAGGCAGAAGATGTTGCTGGCCGTGAATGCGCCTGTACAGGCTGTGAAGCCGGGCAAACAACCGGAGCGTATCAACGAAATACTCTCCTTCAACAATGACCCGCTGGCAAATATATTCAAACAGCTATCTGATAAGTACCAGGTCAAAATACAATATACGCCTGCTATGCTGACAGACATGAATTTCACAGGGGTTTTTGACAGCAGTAAAGAGACGCTGAAAGAGTTCCTGTCAACTATCGGCACATTGAACAATCTTACCATTAGCCAGAAAAGTGATGTTGTCTATATAATACAATAATCTAAAAAGACAAATTTCCCATACTGTTTTAGCACTCCATCTCTGTGAAGGGGTACAAACATCCTATTGCCTTTAAAAAATGAAATAATTATGAGTGTGACAACCAGACAATTGCGCAAATGCAATCCTGCAGCCCTTATCTGGCTGGTAATATTGCTATGGCATTTCTTCCCGGTAATTGCCGCTGCGCAAAGCCCCCGACCTGCCGCTATCGGCATCATCAAAAATGAAAGCAATGAGATCCTGCCCGGTGTTTTGGTAAAGATGGAAGACGCCAGCAATAAGGTACTGGCAACTACCGTGACCAATGAAAAAGGTATTTTTACTTTTTCCAAACTGCCGGCAGGCGGCCCTTATCATTTTGTACTTTCCCAGATGGGATATAACAGCGATACGCTTCGCGGGTACATGATCAGCGATTCCAGCAAATTATCCCTCTCCGTTGTTTTGAAAAAAAAAATGGAAGAGTTAAACCAGGTACTCGTAACGGCGCTGGGTATACGAAGAGAGAAGAAAGCATTGGGATACTCCGTAGAAGAGCTGGGAGGTAAAGAATTTAACCGCGTTACCCAGGAAAACCTGCTGAATTCCATCTCCGGTAAAGTTGCCGGCGTTACTATCAACAATACAGGCCCTACCGGTTCCTCTGTTAGCATGGTCATACGGGGAGCTACTTCCCTTAGCAGCGACAACCAGCCGCTTTTTGTAGTCGACGGAGTTCCCATCGCCAACACGGTAAACAATATCAGCCAGATAGGACGCGATAATATGGTCGATTATGGTAATGCCATCTCCGATATTAACCCCGACAATATTGAAAGCGTAACTATCCTGAAAGGTCCCAGTGCAGCCGCCTTATATGGCTCCAGGGCAGGTAACGGCGTGGTGCTCATCACTACCAAAACCGGAAAGAAAGTGGATAAAGTAACTGTAGACGCTTACGTGAATACGGTATTCGATATCCCTTACAAGTACCTGAAATGGCAAACTAAATTCGGTTCTGGTCAACTGTCGGGCATTCCTTTTTCCCGCAGTGGAAGCCTCCTCACCAATCCTTTCGGATCTATCATCCAGGAAAACGTGGATGCGACCTTCGGTGCAGAGCTGGATATGGGGTATGAAGAAGTACAGTGGAATAGCCCGGTAGGCCCGGATGGTAAAAAGATCCCTATGCCTTTGGTATCGCATAAAGATAACGTGAAGAATTTCGTGAATACGGGCATTACTACTACCGCCGGCGCATCCATTGCAAACAACAATGGGAAAATCGCCTACCGCCTTTCATACGCCAATATGTCGAACAAAGGAATTATCCCGAACACTGATCTTTATAAAAACTCCCTGAACCTCAGTTCCAGCCTGCAACTCAATTCCAGATTGAGTATCAGCACCAATATTGATTTCAGCAGGAATAATTCCAATAACCGGGCGGCGGGCGACCGCGGGGCCAACCCGTTACAGGCTGTATACAGCATCTCGCCCCACATCGATGTGCGCGACCTGAGAGACTACTGGATGCCGGGCCAGGAAGGATTGCAACAACGCACCCAATTCAACGGCGCATTCAATAACCCTTATTTCCTCGCCTATGAAGTGAATAACGGGTTCGTGAGAGACAGGGTATTCGGCAACCTGCGGGCCGACTGGAAGATCCTTCCATCGCTCTCTTTGATGGTAAGGTATGCGCTGGATACCTATGGCGAGAAAAGAGAAACCAAGATCGCCAACAGCTACCTGAACAACCCGGGCGGAGCCTATGGTATCATCAACCTTAATAACTATGAGCGGAATATGGACGCCTTGCTCACCTATAAAAAAACAGTGCAGCACTTCGACTTCAGCGTCTCCGCCGGCGGCAATATGAGATACCAGACAGGCAGCAATGTAACAACCGCAACGCAGGATGGCACAGGACTCAATACTCCGGGCGTTTTCACTATCCAGAATATCTCGCCGGCTAACCTCAGGTACAGCAGCAGCAGGTTCGAAAAAGGAGTGAATAGCATATACGGTATGCTGAACGTGGGATATAAAGGGATGGCTTACCTGGATGTAACAGCCCGCAACGACTGGTCGAGCACCTTGCCGGATGCAGCTCCCTACTTCTACCCTTCCGCTTCGCTTAGTTTGCTGGTAAACGAAATGGCTCATATCACTTCCGATAACATCAACCTGGTAAAGATCAGGGCCGGCGCCGCACAAGTGGGTAATGATGCAGCTCCTTACCAGCTGGTTGCAACCCTTAGCAGTATTGGCTCCTGGGATAATATCCCGCGTCTCAGCACTTCCGGTACATTGCTGAACCCTTACCTGAAGCCCGAAATTGCCACTTCCTATGAAGGAGGTATCGACATCAACCTGTTCCGCAATCGCCTCCGTTTTGCCGGAACATATTATATCGTGGAAAACAAGAACCAGATCTTCAGTCCTAAAACTCCGCCATCTTCCGGTTATTCCTCCCGCAGTATCAACGCCGGGTTGCTAAGGGGCCGGGGCATTGAACTTTCGCTGGGCGGCACGCCCGTGGATACCCGGAACTGGAAATGGGATATAAACTTCAATTTCACCCGCAACAGAACAAGGATCATAGAACTGCCCGATGGCATGCCATATTATACCCTCTGGGAAGAAGGTAAAGGAGGCGCATGGACCTACGTAGGGGAAGATATTGGCGACATCTATGATGCGCAACTGGTGGCGGTAACAGATAAGTCGTCGCCTTACTATGGTTACCCCATCCTTGATAATACCGGTAAATGGCAAACTATCGATGCTATCAATACCCGGAATAAGATAGGCAACTTCAATCCTAATTTTATTATGGGCGCCCAGACAACGGTTTCCTATAAGAACTTCACCCTGAGCATGACCTTCGACTGGCGGAACGGCGGCGATTTCGTTTCCCAGACTTACCGCTATGGAGAAGAGCATGGCAACTCGCAGCTCTTCCTGGACAAGCTCTATAATCCCGGTACCATGAAAGGACAGGAGTTAAGAGATTACCTGGTAAGCCACCAGGATCAACTGGTGATCCCAAGCGGCAATAACTTCCCGCTTGTTGGCGGCCCCACTCCCGAATACAATAGTTTCCCTTTTACCTACGGCCCTTATGTGCTGCCTTACGGCGGGGTGTTTATACCTGGTGTAAGGGCGAAAGGATATGATGCTAATGGCAACCCCACCGGGTATATTGAAAACCTGGGGAATGACGGGACGCTCACTTTGCCTTATGCAGGCAGTACTGCCTGGTCGTTTACCCGGGCATTCCTCTTCCCTGCTTCCTACCTGAAGCTGAGAGAAGTATCGCTTAGTTATGAGCTGCCGCAGCGCCTCATCAGGCAGGCGAAGTTACAGCGGGCAAGTTTCACTGTTTACAGCCGCAACATCATTCTCTGGACTGCCGCCAGGATCGGCATTGATCCGGAAAATGCCTACCAGCCTTCGACCAGTGTGCAGGGATCGGGCATGCAGTTTAAACAGGGGATAGAAAGATATAATGTTACTCCATGGGCTATTCCTGTAGGAGCAAAACTGAATGTCACTTTTTAAGAGCTCCATTAATTCTGATATATGAAAACAGTACGCAAATCAATAATACTCAGTATACTGTTGCTGTGTTTATCTGTTTCCTGCAGGAAAGACCTGGTAAACATGAACAACAATCCTAATGGCGCAAATCCTGCCACCATCAACCCTAACATGGTATTATCTACCGTGCTTACCACCGTGGGCATGCAGCTGGTGAACCTCGGGTACCAGGATATGGCCGGCGTTATGCAGCATACGCAGAAAGACGGCTGGACAACTACGCATAACGAATACGACTGGGCCGGATCTAACAGCTGGACAGAATACTATGATGTGTTGCGCAACAATCAACTTGTTTATAATCGCGGCGTGGCGTTGAACAGTGAATTGCACCAGGGTGTGGCTTTAGTGATCAAATCGCTGATGTTTGGACTGATAGCCGACCTGTGGGGAGATGCGCCGTACACTCATGCGCTGGAAGGAGATAAAGGCACGCCGGAAGGTACGCTTCCTGCCTACGATAAACAGGAAACCATCTATAACGGCATATTGGCCGACCTGGAAAAAGCCAATACGCTGCTTTCCAAACCTAAAAACGCGTATGCTATACCGATAGACGCAGCGGATGTATTTTACCAGGGAGACCCGGCCAAATGGCGCAAAATGGCTAATTCCCTTGCCCTGCGCTATTATATGCGGTTATCGGAAAAAGTGCCGGAAAAAGCAAAAGCCGGTATCGAAAAAATAGTGGCTAACCCGGATCAATACCCGCTGATCCTGAATACCGATGGAAGCGAAGATGCGAATATGTCTTTTCCCGGCAACAGTAATGCCGACTCATGGCCGGCTAACGTGGTATATGATAAAGACAGCAGCAACTACCGCCGCCTGAAAATGTGCAATACCCTCGTAACTACCCTTCAGAAGTTTAAGGACCCAAGACTGGGCGTATGGGCTAATAAAGTACAGTGCTTTTTGGTTGTGGATGATAACCTTCCTCCCGGAACCGGCAACGTGTATAAAGCAGTAGATACCGTTGTGAACGGCGAACAGCGCAAAGTAAGATATATTTCTCCGGATGTACTCGCGGCTAAAGGGCTGACAATTAATGATATTAACCAGGATGTGAACTATGTAGGCCTGCCTCCCGGGATTTCAGGGCCTGCAGTATATAATCTCAGTAATGACGCCAGCCAGGCTTCCCGCAATCCGCATGTTTCGTGGCTGAATGATATGTACAGGCAGGCCAAAGGCCCCTTGCTGAAATCCAGGATCATAACCGCTGCAGAAGTACATTTCATACTGGCAGAAGCTGCGGCAGTGAAAGGTTGGGCAGCGGGGAACGCCGAAACGCATTATAAATCAGGTATCCAGGCATCGTTTAGCGTATGGGGCCTGGGCGGAAGCTCGGCTGCTTACCTTGAACAACCTTCGGTAAAATTCGATGGCACCCAGGAACAGATCATCGTTCAGAAATGGATTGCCAGCTGGACAGCTGCCACAGAAGCATGGGCGGACTATAAAAGAACAGGATTTCCTAAACTGAAAGCTGGTCCTTATGCCAAAGGTCCTGTACTGCCGGTAAGATTGTACTATATGCTGGAAGAGCGAAACCTGAATAAGGCGAATGTAGATGCGGCTTCCAATAACCTGGAAGTGACCACTTATTCATCTTTTGGCGCCAACGGAAGCAAGAACAGTCCCTGGTCTAAGCCCTGGGTGATCCAGGGAACAGGGAAACCCTGGTAATATTTATTAATTTTATTTCATCACTTATAAATACCCTTATTTGGATATGAAGCAATTCTTCTTTAGAGTTACCACCGCTCTTTTTACGCTGCTGGTTGCAGGGCTGGCCGTAAATGCGCAGGAAGTTACACCCGCCACGGCAATGAAAAGCTACCTTAATAACGGCGACCAGAGCTTCAAATGGGAAATAAAAGATTCATTTGATATAGCAAATGGGAAGGCTTATGATCTGTTGCTTACTTCCCAGAAATGGAGGGAGTATACCTGGAAACATCAGCTGACCGTTTTTGTTCCTGACAATATTAAGTATGATGGCGCCCTGTTGTTCATTACCGGCGGATCGGTAAAAGACGGAGAACCTAACTGGAGCAAGTCGACAGATGAACTGCTGCAGCAAATGGGAAAAGTTGCGGTGATCAACAACGCTATCACTGCTGTGTTGAGGCAAACGCCCAACCAGCCGCTTTTCGGTAAACTGACGGAAGATGCGCTTATTTCCTATACCCTGCACCAGTTTAAACAGGACGGCGATTATAACTGGCCTTTGCTTTTCCCTATGGTGAAAAGCGCTGTGAGGGCTATGGATGCCATCCAGGAATTCGGAACAAGAAGTTTGCACAGGAATGTAAACGGATTTGTAGTATCGGGCGCTTCTAAACGCGGGTGGACCACCTGGCTGACCGGCGCTAACGATAAACGTGTAGTGGCCATCGCACCTATGGTGATAGATATCCTGAATATGCCGAAAAGCCTCGACTACCAGATCAAGACCTGGAAGGAGTACAGCATCCAGATCGAGGACTATGTGAAACTGGGTATCCCGCAAACTGCCAATACTCCTAAAGGCAATGCTATCAATACCATGATAGACCCATATTCTTACAGGAGTAACCTGTCGATGCCTAAAATGATATTTATGGGAACGAACGATGAATACTGGGTAGTGGATAATATTAAGAATTATATAGACAGTATTCCCGGTAAGAACCTGATCAACTATGTACCGAATGCCGGGCATGGCCTGGGCGATAAGGTTCAGGCATTCCAGGGGCTCAGCGCCTTTTTTGGAATGACCATGCGCAAGCAGGCCTACCCTGATTGCAGCTGGACTACCAATACCAGCAACGGTAAGGTAAAGGTAACAGCAAAGGCAAGCGCCGACAGGCTGGTTGATGTGGTATTGTGGTCGGCCAACTCGCCGGACCTGGATTTCCGCAACGACAAATGGGAATCACAGAGCCTGGGCCAGGCGCATAGATCAAAGGTAAGCGTAACTACTCCCCTGCCGCAAAGCGGTTACCGGGCTTTTTATGTAGACCTGAAGTATGAGAATGCTACGGGAGGAACTTATACCGTAAGTACGCGGGTATTTGTTACAGACACAAAAGCTATTTTATAATGAAGAAGATCCTATTGTCGGCTGTTGCGGGTTTAGCCCTTATCTGCAGCGCTGCCGCACAGACTTTGCCTGTTACGCCACATAGCTTTGTGGTAGTGGCGCACCGGGGCAATCATCTCTCGGTTCCTGAAAATACTGTGGCCTCTATAGAAGCGGCTATTAGTGCGGGGGTAGATTATGCCGAGCTGGATCTGCGTACCACCCGCGACGGGAAGCTGGTGTTGATGCACAATGGTACCGTAGACAAGATGACAAACGGAAAAGGAAGGGTTGATAGCCTTACATTTGATGAGATCCGCCGGTTGCAGGTGAAAAGTAATGATGGTAAGGTTTACCAGGTTCCCACTTTTGAGGAGGCGTTGCAGGCTTGTAAAGGGAAACTGAATATTTACCTGGATTTTAAAGATGCGGATGTTGCGGAAACATGGAGGCAGATACAGGCTGCAGGAATGGAAAAGCAGGTGGTGGTATACCTGAATGCTAAAGAGCAATATAAGGCCTGGAGGAAAATAGCGCCGGGTATGCCGTTAATGACCAGCTTGCCGGAGCAGATAACGACACCTGAGGGGCTGGAATCCTTTTTAAAGAATGTTCGTATATCCGTGCTGGACAATATCGCAGATCCTGCAATGATCGCCGTGGCCAGGAAATACAATGTTGCTATCTGGCAGGATGTGCAAAGTGAAAGCGAAGGACCGGCTCAATGGCAGGAAGCGATTGACAGGGGGATACAGGGAGTACAGACGGACCATCCGGAGGCTTTGGTTCGTTATCTCAATAGCAACGGGCTGCGGGATGGCGTGGTAAGGAAGTAAATAGTTCCTGAAATATGAGATAAGGACAGGTCGTTTTCCGGCCTGTCTTTTTTTGTTTATAGTATTAATACTGTTTATATGTTGTTAATCAGATGTATGCGTTTACGTTAGGTTCGCTTCTCTACATACTTCGCTGCCAAAAAATGCCGATACCGCCATGGTACAGTGTTAACACAACCTTTGTTAATATCGGATTAACAGAAAACCAAATAAAATTCTTATTAAGAATTCAGGTCAATTAGATAAATCTTCGCTTAATTTGATAGTTAAAAAAACATATTGATCTGGTTAGTTGCAATTAATTAAATATGGATTATTTCACCTCAATAAATAAATATGAAGCAAAAAATTTTACATGCGGAGGATGACAGGATGTTTGCCTACTTTGTCCGAAGGGTGTTGGAGAAACAGGGCTTTAGTGTGTGTAGCGCATCCGACGGTGAGCAGGCCTGGTCGATGTTCCTGGCTGAAGAACCGGACTATTGCCTGCTCGACATTGTGATGCCTGGAATCAGCGGGATTGATCTCGGCGAGAAGATAAGGGCAAGGAATCGGTTAGTGCCAATATTTTATTTGTCCGGGGAAGATTTCTTTTCCGTGCAGTCGGAAATATATGGTCGTGGAGGCGCAGACGGTTTTCTGAGTAAGGCTGACAGTATTCCTAATCTGTCTAAGTCAATTAAGGGGTTAATAAAACAATGCAAGACAGATGACAAACAATCTTACGGTCAGGGAAGTAGGCAAGTCGACATACGATACTGATAGCAGGATCTTTTTAACTGAAGGCCGGAGCCAAAAGCTGTCGCCGGTCAAACACCAGCTATTCATTTGCCTTTTAGATAATAAGAACAAGCTTGTTGCAAAAGAGAAGTTGTTGGCTGAGGCCTATGGAGACGAACAAAAAGATGTAAACAATTTATACGTTCAAATGAGGCAGTTAAAAGATATAATTTGTTATGACGAAAACCTGGAGATTGAAAATAAATATGCAAGAGGATATAAATTAATTGAGAGTAGGGTGAAAAAGTGATACAGCATATTGTTAACCTGGTTATAACAGCAGTAATTCAAAGGCGCCCTGGAAATGAATGCTGCTTCCTCGTTTAAATTCCTTTTTATCAATTGCCATGATTTACACACGCCAGTGTAGATACCCTGGTTTTCGTGTTGGCAATTGGTTATCCCGGTAGATAGATAGTAATGTAATTAGCAATATTAAGAATTGTTGCTTAGGGGGAACTATTGTCTATTCGGAAAGCTGTTTGGTAAGAAAAGGTGTTGTTTATATAGAGAGATGTTGTTGATAAAGAGGAGGTTTGGTTTATTAAGAAAAGGTATTGTTTATAAAGGAAGGTGTTGTTTATATAGAAAGATGTTGTTGGCAAAGAGGAGGTTTGGTTTATTAAGAAAAGGTATTGTTTATAGAGGAAGGTGTTGTTTATATAGAAAGATGTTGTTGGTAGAGAGAAGGTTTAGTTTTTACAGAGAAAGTATTGTTCATAGAGGAGGTGTTGTTTATATAGAAGGATGTTGTTGGTAAAGAGAAGGTTGGTTTATTAAGAAAAGGTATTGCTTATAGAGGAGGTTTTGTTTATATAGAAAGGTGTTGTTGGTAAAGAGGAGGTTTGGTTTATTAAGAAAAGGTATTGTTTATAGAGGAAGGTGTTGTTTATATAGAGAGATGTTGTTGGTAAAGAGGAGGTTTGGTTTATTAAGAAAAGGTATTGTTTATAAAGGAAGGTGTTGTTTATATAGAAAGATGTTGTTGGTAAAGAGGAGGTTTGGTTTATTAAGAATAAGGTATTGTTTACAGACAAAGGTGTCGTTTATATAGAAAGATGTTGTTGGTAAAGAGAAGGTTTAGTTTATTAAGAAAAGGTATTATTTATAAAGGAAGGTGTCGTTATATAGAAAGATGTTGTTGGTAAAGAGAAGCTTTAGTTTTTAAAGAGAAAGTATTGTTCATAGAGGAGGTATTGCTCAGAAACAGCGCTGTTGTTTATAAGAAAAGATGTTGTTGGAAACGAGTAATGATTGTATACAAATAAAGGTTGTATATAAATGAAGGAATAAGTTGTTTATGAATGATGGTATTTATAAATAAAGGGCTGTTTTATGTAGAAGCTATTAATTGTTTAGAAATCTGTTGTCTGAAAATTGGTATTACAATGCCATTAATACTGTATATGAATATATACGGGGCGGATATATAGACGCGTTATGAGGCATCGCCAACAAACGATTTATATATACAGGTTCGGAGTATTATTCAGTGAATACAAATAATGAATCACTACCAGGTTTATGTCGAAACAGCTTTCTTATATCCTGCTATGTGCAAACAGTAATCATTTTCTGACCAGGACAACAAGAAAACAACTGAAGAACAATGGCTTTACTTTACTTAACCTGCAAAGACCGGAGCAGGTGTTGAAACGGATCAACTATACAACCGTAGACGTATGCATGATAGGGTTAACCGAAGGGACCGAATGGGCAGATGTAACCTCCCGTATCAGGGCGCAGCATGCCAGGTTGCCAATTATACATATATCCGATAAGAAAAGAATTGAAGATCTGGCCACTTCTGTCAATAGCGGAGCTGATGATTTCCTGTCAGCGCCCTTCACTCCTGCCGAAATTGTACTTAGGATACAACGTATTGTAAAAAGGGTGTCGGAAAGAGAGATTGCAGAAGAAGTGATAAGGTTCGGAGAATATTCTTTTTATCCCCGGAGGTCTGTACTCGTTGGTTCCCAGGGAAAGATTAACCTTACTTATTTTGAACACCGGGTATTGGAGAAGCTGGTAGAAAACAGGAATTGTGCTGTAAGCAAGAGAGACATAATGGAGCGTGTGGGCAGAAGTGTAAGCGCAAACTCGCTTGGCGTATACATTCACAGGCTCAGACGGTATTTCGCAAAAACCGACATTAATATAGAAACGGTACCAGGGCTGGGCTATAAGCTGACGGTCAAGGCAGGCTGAAGAAACTTGTTAAATAAAATTATAAAAAGATGAAAATGTATAGAACCATGCACCATCCGGAAGGATTAAGCACCTTCCCGGAGTATGAACTAAGAGGCCAATTTCTTTTTACGACCCAGCAGGCGGGTATAGGCTCTTCGCCTCTTCCATTTTTTCAGATCAAAAAGAACCGGGTTTACCCTACGCCCCATCACCCTGAAGGGAGAAGCTCCTTTCATTGGTTTGAAATGAGGAAGGGTAACGCCTTGATTCCTTCCCTGCATCACCCCGGAGGCGGCGAATGTCATCCCTGGTATAAGATAAAATAACGCTCATACATATATACTCAATTAACGTCGGAACGTCTTATAACTTACCGGCTGGCATTTAATGCCCGGCCCGTTTCTTTGGCCCGCCGCGAATGAGTGACTTCTTAAAGCCTGGGAATAGTGACAGCAACTATGGCCGTCTGGCCCGGTCATACGAGCATAGAATGTCAGGTAACGGTGGCCATCCGCCTGTCCCCTGCGTGCCTTTTTAAGATCACAGAATTAACGACAGTCCTACCAACGTAACTATTATTCCATAAACAACTACGTGCGTGATCAGGTAGATCCGGTTATCGATCCTTGTATTATCCTTTGGCCATCCTACCGTTATTATGAAGGCAATAAACTGAGTTGGCAGCACCACGATCAAGGGGATAAGCCATATAATAACAGAAGTCAGGGCCGTAGCCACAGAAGCGTGAATAAGGTGGATGTATAATAATAAAGTGGCTAAATAAACCAGGTACACTATTACCAATTCAGCAATTCGCCTTTTCATAGGAGTAAGTTTAAGTAAAACATCTGCCTGGAGGAGCGTGACAGACCTGGTCCATTCACAGGAGTATAGCTAAATAAGACGCCAGGACCTGCACGACCCGTCGAAAGCAGCCGACGATGGTGCCTGCCATTTCTTCCAAAATAAATGATTATTTCTGATGATATTTAAAAAATATATTTTTTTCGTTGAACGCTGCTGTAATGATGCAGTAAATCGTCTTAAATCCTTAATTGCTTTACTTTTACAGCCGTGAATAAACCGGGAATGTTATGATTTTAATCTTACTGTTAGGTGCAATCGCCTTAGGCTTGCTGATCGCTGGATGCTGTTATGCGATAAATGAACAATCCAGGCAATGGGCGGAATCGGAATAATGCCCTGATAAATAGAGGGATTTTATGGAAATTGCGTCATATCAAAGTACTGTAGCATTAAACTACAATTAATTGATATGCGTGCAAAAAGGAATGTGCTGACTTATCTCGCGGAAAAGGACTGGCTGATAATATTCTTATGGTTTGGTCTTTCCTTAATCAGCGCCACATTAGAAATTCAGAGAGAAAATATTAACAACTACCTGATATTTAAGAACGTTTTCTTTCATGTCTGGCGCCAGTTGCCCCTATATATTCCTTATCCCAATGAATATTACGACGTAAATCTTTACGGGCCCGTTTTCAGCCTTATGATCGCGCCTTTTGCATGGCTTCCCACGCATATTGGCGCACTTCTGTGGTCGCTCAGCGGCGCTGCGGCCCTTTTCTACGCAATCCGGCAACTGCCGGTTACCCGTATCCAGCAGGGAATTATTTTTATACTCTGCTCCCAGGAAATGATGGGCGCCAGTACCTGGTTCCAGCTAAACCAGTTCATTGCAGCCTTCATTATCCTCTCATTTGTTTACACCATAAAAGGCAAAGAACTATGGGCCGCCTTTTTTATTGTATTAGGTACGCTCACGAAGTTTTATGGCATCGTAGGACTGGCATTTTTCTTCTTCAGTCCTAACCCCTGGCGCTTTATCGGCTCTTTGTTCCTGTGGGCCGCCGTTCTCTTTGTATTGCCCATGGCTATTTCTTCCCCTTCCTATATCACCCATTCCTATGTAGAATGGATAGAGGCATTGGTGCACAAGAATGCAAAGAATGTTGACGCCAGCGTTACTTTCCAGGACCTCTCCGCCGGCGGGTTCATAAAAAGGGTATTTCATATTCCGTGGCTGAACAACCTGTTTGTGCTCGTGCCAGCTACCATCCTGTTTGCATTGCAATACATTCAACTGGAGTTCCGGTATAATTCCCGGTACCGGCTGTATATCCTCTGCTCTACGCTGTTATTCCCCGTACTGTTCAGTACCAGCTCCGAGTCGCCAACCTATATTATCGCGGTTCCGGCCCTGTGCATCTGGTATGCCCTGCAACCTCCAACCAGGGCCAATAACATATACATCTTTGTTTCTATACTCCTGGTGAGCTTCTCGCACTCCGACGTGCTAACTCCCTGGTTCAGAACCAATATTGCCATTCCATACGCTATTAAAGCCCTGCCTTGCCTGGTCATGTATCTCAGGATCTGCTATGAGATTTATACCAAACAATTCCTCAGTCAATCGACCAATACAATTTTAACCTCAGATAGGCTGAAACCTGTAGCCTAACTGAAAAAATACTGGAAAAAGTAAGAATCAGGGCGTAAATTGCTGCATTATTAAAGGTTTTTGATTATGCATGCAGGATTAAAAATGAGTAGCGTTTTTTTATTATCCGCTTCTCTTATGTTAGGCGCCACGGCCAATGCACAAAAAATATCTCCCTTACCTGGCGTTAAAGAAAGCCGGTTATTGTCAAATGTAGATCCTTATATCGGGTCAGGAGGGCATGGACATGTTTTCGTGGGCGCCAGCGTACCATTCGGAGCTGTCCAGGTAGGGCCTACCAATATTGTAAAAGGTTGGGACTGGTGCTCCGGTTATCATTATTCCGACAGCGTTGTTATCGGTTTTTCACAGATGCACCTAAGTGGCACAGGTATCGGCGACCTGGGCGACGTTTTGATTATGCCATATACCGGGGACGTATTGGTCGACAGGGGAACACAGGAAAACCCTGGCAGCGGCTACGCTTCCCGTTACTCTCATGACCGCGAAATAGCCAGGCCGGGCTACTACGCCGTTCAGCTGGACGATTATAACATTAAAGCTGAAGTAACCGCTTCTGAACGCGTAGGGTTTCACCGCTACACATTTCCTCAGCAAGGTCAAAGCAATATTATCATTGACCTGAAAGAAGGTATCGGCTGGGATGAACCGGTAGAAACCTATATCAGGAAAGTAGACGATAACACCCTTGAAGGCTACCGCTATTCCAAAGGCTGGGCGGAAGACCAACGGGTATGGTTCGTTATCAAATCTTCTGTTCCTATTAAAAAATTCCTGGTATTCGACGACGTGATCGCCAGAAAAGGCGTTGAAGTAAAGTCAAAAAAGGCTAAAGGTGTGATCGTATTCGATAAATCTCCGGGCCAGGTAATGCTTAAAGTAGGCATCTCTCCTGTTAGCTGTGCCAATGCACTGGCTAATATCAATGCCGAAATCCCGGGCTGGAACTTTACCCAGGTGGTGAACGATGCCAATGCAAAATGGGATAAAGAACTGTCGAAAATAAAGATCAATACTAAAGATGATGCTGCACGCCGCGTATTCTATACCGCTTTGTATCATACCATGATCGCTCCTGCCTTGTTCAACGACCATAATGGCGCTTACAGGGGTACAGATAAGAATGTTTACCAGGCGCCAGGCTTCAATAACTATTCAGTATTCTCATTATGGGATACCTACCGTTCCTGGGCGGCGCTTAATACCATTGTGCACGCCGATAGGGTGAGCGATTTCGTGAACTCTATGCTGACCATTCACAAACAACAAGGTAAACTGCCGGTATGGCCTTTAATGGGTAACGAAACCAATTGCATGGTTGGCTACCACGCAGTTCCGCCAATAGTTGATGCGTACCTGAAAGGCTTTAAAGGCTTCGATGCCAACGAAGCTTTCGAAGCAATGAAAGTTACTTCCAACCGCGACGAATTCGGGCTGAAATACGTAAAAGAACTGGGCTATATCCCGGCAGATAAAGAATACGAATCTGTTTCCAAAGCCATGGAATATGCGATCGACGACTGGTGCATTGCAGCTATGGCCAAGAAATTAGGTAAAACAGAAGATTACGAGTACTATAAAAAACGTGCTGGCTATTATAAGAACTATTTTGACAGCACTATCCGTTTTGTTCGCCCGCGCATGAGCGATGGCAGTTTCAAAGCGCCTTACGATCCTTTCAACTCCAAACATGAGAAAGGTGATTTCACCGAAGGAAACGGCTGGCAATATACCTGGCTGGTTCCACAGGATGTAGAAGGACTGATCAGCTTAATGGGCGGCGACGATGCCTTCACACAAAAGCTCGATAGCCTTTTCTCTGCAAAAGGCGATATGGGCAGCGAAGCATCCAGCGATATTTCCGGGCTGATCGGCATGTATGCGCATGGTAACGAACCTAGCCATCACGTTACCTACATGTATGCTTTCTCTGGTTACCAGTGGAAAACAGCTGAGAAGGTGCGCCAGGTGATGAAAGAATTTTACTTCGATAAACCGGAAGGATTGGCAGGAAATGAAGACTGCGGCGCGATGTCGTCCTGGTACGTTTTCTCCAGTATGGGATTCTATCCTGAAAATCCGGCAAGCGGACTTTATGTAATAGGAAGCCCGCTGTTCGATAAGGTTACCATTAATATCGGCGCCGGTAAGAATTTTACCGTTGAGGCTTTAAATAACAGCAGTGAAAACATTTACGTTCAGAGCATCACCCTGAATGGCAAACCTTATACAAAGAGCTATATCACTCACGACACTATTGCAAAGGGCGGTAATATGGTGATCAGAATGGGCAATAAACCAAACACCGAATTTGGTAAAGCCTTGGCCGATCGCCCAACAAATGAACTATAAAGGTTTTGAGTATCGGTAAACGATAGCATCTGCTGAAGGGCTGGCCATATCAGAGGTCAGCCCTTTAGTATTCTTGTTTTCCTTTACCTGGAAAAATGAAGAAGATTACCAGATCCTTACTCTTAAACTGTCTGGCCTGTACATTCCATCTCCTGGTTTTACGCCATATACTTCATAGAATGCGTCCACATCGCTGAACGGACCATTTACACGGAATTTGGCCGGGGAGTGTACATCAGTTAATACACGCTTCGCCAGCGATTCTTTCTTGGTATGGCCTAACCATCCGAGTGCGTAGCCCATGAAATAACGCTGAGACGGCGTATATCCCGCAATTGAAACGCCTTTTTTGTATTGTTCGGTTTTTTTGAAAGCGTCCCAACCTAATAAAATACCGCCAAGGTCGGCGATGTTTTCTCCCAGGGTCGCTTTACCGTTGATATGCAGGCTGTCTACTACTACATATCCATCGAATTGTTTTACCATCACCGCTGCGCGGTCGTTGAATTTCTTTTCATCTTCTTTTGTCCACCAGCTTTTCAGGTTGCCGTTCGCATCAAACTGCCGGCCTTCATCATCAAATCCGTGGGTGATCTCATGGCCGATGGTTGAAGCGCCCGCATAGCCGTATACAATAGCATCGTCCAGTTCTTCATCCCTTTTGCCCGGAACGGTGAAGATGCCTGCCGGTAATACAATTTCATTGTTGCTTGGGTTGTAATAGGCATTGTATGTCTGAGGCGACATATCCCATTCCGTTCTGTCTACCGGTTTGCCCAGCTTGTCGATATTGTATTTATGCCACCATTTCCTTCCGGCAACAGCGTTTGCAAAATACGATTGGTCTTTGATCTCCATTGCACTGAAGTCTTTCCATTTATCAGGATATCCCACTTTCTTGGTGATCTTAGATAGCTTGTACAATGCTTTCTGCTTGGTGCTGTCGCTCATCCAGTCGAGTTTTTCTATACGTTCTTTAAGAGCAGTACGTATATCTTCCACGAGGTTTTCATATCTTTTTTTAGCGGTAGCGTTGAAGAATTCTTTCACGAATAATTGTCCCAATGCTTCCCCCAGGTATTCTTCTTCGGCATCCAGCACTCTTTTCCAGCGTGGTTTCTGTTTATCCTGTCCTCCTATTAATTTGGTATAGAATTCAAAATCGGCGGTGGCGATAGTGTCGCTTAGTTTCGCTGCTGCGCTGTTGATCAGGTTCCATTTGAAGTAGTTCTTCCAGGTATCCAGCGGCTCAGTTTTCACTGCTTTGCTAACAGCGGTAAAGAACTCTGGTTGTCCTACAATGACGGTATCCGCAAATTTCGTAATCCCCTGCAGTTGAAGGTATTCTGCCCAGTTAATATTATTTGCCAGCTTACCCAGTTCATTAACAGCCATTTTATGATAGTTGGCTTCCGGATCGCGCAATGCTTCCAGTTTGCGGCTCGATTTGGCAAGATTGGTTTCCAGGTCAAATACCTGTTTGGCGGCATTCTTTGCTGCTGCGCTGTCCATGCCTGTGAACTGCAACATCCTGGCAATATGTCCCGGATACAGGTTGCGGATGTTTGCCGTACGTGCATCGGTATTGAAATAATAATCCCTGTTAGGTAGTCCCAGCCCTCCCTGGTAGAACTGAACCGCCATTACTTCACTGTTCTTTGCATCCTGGCCTATATACAGGAAGAAGGGCGAGCTGATGGCCGCATTGTTCCGTGCTGCAACCTGGATAAGCTGCTCAACACTTGTTGCCGCATCAATTTCTTTCAACAGTGGTTCAATCGGTTGAATCCCTTCTGCATTGATCTTGGCGCTGTCCATAGCGCTTTTCCAGAAGGCGGCGATCTTTTTGGAAATAGCGTCGTTGGGGTTGGCAACCGCCTGTTCGTTGATCGTTAATAAACGTTTATAGATCTCTTCTTTTACAAGGTTCCCGATGCCCCATGAATTGTATTCGGGAGGGATAGGGTTACGTTTGATCCATCCGCCGTTGGCGTAGTCAAAATAGTCTTGAGTTGGACTTACAGTGGAGTCTACATTTGCGGCAACAGCATCCGGGGTATTAGCAGCTTCCTGGCTTTTCTGGCCTTGATTGCATGCAAACATCAAGGCAATACCCAATGCTATTCCTGCTCCGTTGAGGGTGTGTTTCATCATAATGAAGCGTGAAGATTTTGTTAGATGAAAGAAAGGTAAGATTTTTTTGGAAGCGGGCTGTCAAAAAAGGGGTAAGCGGGGAATAATGATTACATGCACCAGATTTATCTTGTTTACACGGCATAGCCAATGCCAGACCGGGACTGGCGACCTGGTTAGGCAATTACCCGGTTCCTTACAGGTACTGTTGTTACAGGGTAACAACAGTGTTGTGCTGTTGAATCCTTTCTACGGAGTGTCCGTATTAGGTACCGCTTAAAGGGGATTTGACTTATAGCAACCTGTATAGTTTGCCTGTAATTGCGAATTGAACGGGTAAGATTTTTTAAATAACAGACTTATGATAGGCTGTTTTACTAACATATTGTTTGCCTAACTCTTACCCAACATAGGTTTTTTATATTTTTCGGCAACCGCTTACTGGCTGTTTTCGGGCCGGTGTTACAACCTTTAGTGGATATTTGACCGGCGTATTTTACAAAATTTAGAAAGTTGATTTTAAAAGAATTAGATAAAAATCAAATTTCACTTATATCTGTAACAAACGTTTACGCTACCCCGTTATATGATCAGGTTGGTAAGTTAAATTTTGCCCTAACCTCATCCGTTTTACTGAATTGCCTCGTAGATATCGTAGTGGCATTTTAATTGTGAACCTGGGACAGGAAACGCTATTACTAATTCCCAAACAACCCCCAAATGAAAAAAATTGCGATAGTATTAATTGTGGCCGGCATCTTTTTCGCTATTTTAGCTAACTATGCACTGATGAATGACTGGGTATGGTTTAAAATATTTCACACCCTTGGCTTCATTGGATACATTTTGATTATTAGCGGATTAGCTTATTTTTCCTTGTGGTTGATCCATATTTTTTCCCGGGAGGAAAAGAACAGGATGAAACGTTACTACCACGAGCGGCAAGATTAGCGCAAACCAGATACAGATGTCGGAAACGTTCACATTGAAATTCGAATATAACGGGCAGCCACATATCCTTTATGTCCAAACCTTGCATCAGCAGTTTAAAACAGTTTACCAGACCGTGGTAGCTGACCAGGAAATCATATTTGAACCCGACGAGGAAGGTTTTGTCAGAGCTGTGGCAACCAAGCCCCTGCACAACCAGATCCAGAAGCTGGATGTAGGATTGGTACATCATATAGCCAGCTTAATAGTCGACCATCTCGGAGTGCATTAGCCAGGAAGCTGGTCTTCATCCGTTTTCCTGATCTCTTCTCTTAACGATTCCGGATCCCAGCCCTGACCTTCATCAAGCCACGATTTAACCCTGTCGGCTGCCATAAGCTTTTCCATTTCTTCAATCCGTTCTTTCATTGATGAAATGTATTGCTTTTTGTCGTCGCGCAGCGCCGATAAACCTTTAAGGGTTTTCTCGTCTTGTCGTAAAAATGTTCTTGCAGAACGGGAACTCTTGTACGCACGCAAACCCAGCATTCGAAGGGCGTCTACCCCCAATCGCAACGATGTATCGATGGTTTCACGGTAGATATGCAATACTCCCAGGTCCATCAATTCAAATGCATCTTCATTCCCTGAAGCCCTTACCAATAGCTGCAGATGAGGAAAATACCGCTGCGCCATCTTTACAATATCCACTGTCTGATCCGGATGATCCGTAGCTATTATCAGTATCTTGGCGGTTTCCGCCCCGGCGGCTACCAGCAGGTCGTATCTCGAAGCATCGCCGTAATATACATTTATGCCCATATTATGCAGGGCGTCTACCCGGTCCGAATCCAGGTCCAGGATCGTGGCATTGATGCCATTGGCTCTCAGAAAACGCCCGGTCATACTTCCAAACCTGCCGAAACCCGCTATAATAACAGGATTTTTTTCAGTGATATCATCTGCCTCCCTGTTCACTTCCGGTTCAGACCTGGTATAACGGGGTTGGATCAGTTTTTCATAAGCCAGTATCACCAATGGCGTTAAGGCCATGCTCATGGCAACTACCGCTGTAAGCATGTCTGTAGTTTCGGCGCTCAGCAAACGGGTTTGATGAGTAAAGGCCAGCAATACGAATGCAAATTCGCCGATATCTGCCAGTGCAAATGCAAAAAGCAAATTCTGATCTATACTTAGTTTGAAGATCTTACCCAGGATAAACAGTACCAGGGCTTTCACAGCCATGATGCCTAACACCAGGCCAATGATCATAAGCGGACTTTCCATGATCAGGTGAAAGTTGATAGATGCGCCTACCGCTATAAAGAACAGACCTAACAAAAGCCCTTTGAACGGTTCTATATCACTTTCCAGTTCATGCCTGTATTCACTGTTGGCTAGAACAACCCCTCCAAGAAAGGCGCCCAGGGCGGAGCTAAGTCCTACCAGGTTCATTAGCACAGCAATGGCAACCACCATCAGCAATGCGGTGGCAGTAAATAATTCTCTCACCCTTGTGCGGGCAATGATACGCATCAGCGGGCGAACAAGATACCTGCCCGCCAGTATTATAATTGCCACTGCTCCTAATACCACCAGGGTTTGTGCCCAGCCGGGTAAGTTGTCGCGTATCGTATGCGATTGGTTCGGATCGGCGGCTACATTACTTGCCAGTAAAGGGAAAATTGCCAGCATGGGAATGACGGCGATATCCTGGAACAGCAATACCGAAAAGGCGCTTTGACCGGCAACAGTGCCCATCCATCCTTTTTCATTCAATGTTTGCAGGATGATGGCGGTAGAAGAAAGGGCCAGCGTCATTCCCAACGCCAGTGAGGCATTGAGCGGTTGCCCTAATAAGTAAGCCGCAATGGCCAGCACGGCTGCTGTTATAACTACCTGCAATCCGCCCAACCCCAGGATGGAGGCTCTCATCCTCCATAACAGCTTTGGTTCCAGCTCTATACCGATAAGGAACAACATCATTACCACTCCAAATTCTGCAAAGTGCATAATGTCTTCTCCTTCCCTGCCAATAAAACCCAATACAGACGGGCCAATGATCACACCTGCAAGCAGGTATCCCAATACCGCTCCTAATCCCACCTTCTTGGCGATTGGAACAAATATGATGGCTGCGGCCAGGTAAACCATCGACTGAAATAACAAAGAATGTTGATCCATATTTATTGCTGGGTTTGGGCTGGTAATTGAAGCAGTTGGTTTAAATACGCCAAGCCGGGTAGCGCTGAAGCATCGAAATCGGCAGACTGCATCCGTCCTAAAACCTCTGTCAGTTGCCGGCTATATTCCCTGATATCTTCAAATTCTTTCTTATGAACGCCAAAGACTACGAAAGGTGCGGCATACTGCATATTACAGAGCTTTGCTGTTTGCCGGAACGGTAACAGGAAATCATGTATGTCATGCCCATGGTGCCCTTCTTTGGAATATGAATGTTCAGATCCGCCTACGGATATAATGTTGCCGAAAGTTTTTCCTTTTAATGCTTTTCCCGTATGACCATATGCCCATCCATGTTCCAGCACCAGGTCTATCCATTGTTTTACAATGGCAGGTGCGCTGTACCAGTAAAAAGGATGCTGGAGCAAAATGATATCATGATTTGCCAACAATTTCTGTTCTCTCTGAACATTGATATCCAGGTCCGGATAATTCTCATATAAGTCGTTGAATGTGATCCCGGGGATGCTCTTTACCGCCGGCACCAGTTGCGCATGTACCCTGGATTTCTCCAGCGCCGGATGCGCAAAATTGATCAAAATTTTAGCCATCGTTTTACGGGGTTCGGTTGCTTAATTCGCCTTATCAGGCTTCGGAGTACTCTTGTAACAGCGCCCTGTATTTATTCAAAATACTGGATTTCGAAATAAATCCAACCAGTTTTTTATCCTGCACCACCGGCAGGTTCCAGACATCAGCCTCTTCAAATTTCTTAATTACAACATTAATGCTATCCTTTAAGTTAACCACAACTTTGGGATTTTGCATCAGTTTCGGAACAGTAACAGTATCGTAAAGCGCCGGTTCAAAAAGAACAGGTCTTATATCGTCCATTGCAATGATACCTGTAAATAAATTGTCTTTATTATTTACAGCAATTATGTTTTTGTTACCTGCTTTGAACAGTTCCACTACTTCGCGTAATGTGGCATCTGTACTTACATGCTGAAAATCCTTCTCTATCAGGTCATCCATCTTCAGCAACAACAATATGTTCTTGTCGTGGGCCCGAGTGAACACCTTCCCTTCCTTCGCCAGCTTTTGAAGCTCCGGGGAAATGGGAGAAAACCATTTGGCCATCAGGTAAGAAATGGTTGCTACTATCATTAATGGAATAAAAAGATCGTAACCTGAGCTTGATTCGGCGATCAGGAAAATAGCAGTGAGGGGCGCATACATTACACCGGCCATTACCCCGCCCATTCCTACAATTACCAGATTAGTGACCGGAATGTTATCGAGGCCCAACTGCTGGCAAACCACTGCAAAGAAGAAACCCAGGAAGCCTCCTGCGAATAACGACGGTGCAAAGTTTCCTCCATTTCCTCCGCTTTGTATAGTGAATGAAGCGGCAAACGCTTTCAGCAGGCAAACACAGCCGGTAAAAGCTACCAACATCCAGCTTTCGAAAGGCAGGTACCTGAAAAAGCTATTCTGAAGAATGGTTTCGCCATGGCCGGAAGCCAGCGATTTTACACTGGTATATCCTTCTCCGAATAAAGGGGGCATTGCCACGCAAAACAGCGAAACAACCGCGCCTCCTAAAATGGCTTTTTGTATTGCGCTCCACTTCAGGCCTTTGAAGAAATGTTCTACCTTCTGCGAAATAACAACATAGTACCTCGCATAGAACCCGCACAGGATGCCAAGAGCCAGGTAAAACGGAACATTGTGATAGTTGAATGGACTCCTGGATTCGAAATGGAACAATACTTCTTCCTGTAAGATGGCTTTGGACAAGAGACTGCCGCATACGGCAGCAACTATCAGTGGGAGGAAGTCGGTGAACACAACCCCGGTGAGCAGGATCTCGAAGGCAAACATCATCCCGGCGATAGGCGCATTAAATGCAGCGGCAATTCCCGCGGTAGCGCCGGCAGCCAGCAATAATGTTCTTTCCTTATAATCCAGCTGGTAGGTTTGTGCATAGTTGGAGCCCAGGGCAGCGCCTGTAACGGCGATGGGACTTTCCAGCCCTGCAGATCCTCCGAGGCCTACTGTGATTGCGCTCTGAACGATCTGGGAATACATCTTTACTCTCGGTATTTTGCTGGAATTCTGGGCTATTTCGTGCAAAATTGCCGGTATTCCTTTACGGGACTGGCCTTTGAAGAACCAGATCACAGTCAGGGTGGTCAGTACAATTCCCAGGAAAGGGAAGATCAGGTAAAAAACTACCTGGGTCTGAAAATGTACTTTATCGGTAATTATATAATGGATATAGTGAACAAGGGATTTGAGCAACACACCTGCCAGACCGGCAGTGCAACCAACGAGGATACCGGAGAGTAGCAAAAACTGGTTCCGGTTAAATTTGCTATGCAGCCAATGTAATACTAATTCGTAGCTCTTAGCGCTCTTCAGGCTATACTCTTCAAACTCTTTTTTAAAACGGAAGAATGAATAGTATTTGCGAATGCGATTAAATCGGGTCATTGCGCAAATTTAAGTATCAAAGTTCAATTAGGGCATAAACTTTATCATTCATATATGGTCCGCCAGGATGACGGGCTGTATAATCCAGGTTGATCCAATACTCGCCTTTCAACTCATGGTAGTAGATCTCTTTCACTGCCGGTTTCGGGAAAAGTGTCACTATGGCCTGTTTCATGACCTCGAAATCGTTTTTATCGCCACAGTAGAGCTCCGGGTAGGCATGGCCTTTAATAAGAACGATCCTGCAACGGGCGCCGATCGACTGCATGCAGGAGGCCATTAATAACGAATGGTCGTCGCAATCGCCGCCCAGCCCGTTTAATATGGTTTCTTTCGGATTGGCGAAATATTCGTCGCGCCGGGAGTCTAACACATATTTAAAATTCCCATTTATGTATTTAAACAAAGAGAGGAACCGGGTTATTTTGCCATACTTGTAATAATATTCATCGAAATAGTCGAGGGCATGATGAACAGAGAAGTTCCTGACCACTGAATCCTGGAAGTTGATTTTTTCCCTGATGCCTCTAACGGTTTTATCCCGGTAGCTTTCCACCCGTCGCGGGTACAGGCTGAGGATGTCGATCTGTTTGCTGTCTTTGGCTCCCAGGTTGCCCTGTATCATCCCCTTATAATCGTTCAGTACGTTGCTGAGGGAGTACTGTTTGGTTACCCAGGTAATGGTAACCAGGCAGCAAACTACCAGGAAAAAGGGGATGATAATAGGTCGGAACAGCCATTTGATAAAGTAAAGTATGAGCACACATATTGCTACCGCGATGATCAGGTCTAGTTGCCATCCGTTCAGGACAATGGGCGGCAGGAAGCGGTTTATGTATGGGGCAAAAGATAGTAGCGTCAACAGGCTAAGGACGTTGAATAGTATCTTTTGCTTCAGTGAATATTTACTTTGATCGATGGCCATTATGCTCGCAATAAAGCAAAATTATGCCATAATCATCGTGCAAAAATTCGAAACCGCTTGTTTAAAAGAGGTACTTTTCCTGATCAGCTCAATCTGGTGCATGGTATCGTGCTGTTGTTTGTCCATATCCAGCTGTTGATAGATCTTGTTCAGCAGGCCAAAATTCATTAAAGCCAACACTTTAAAGTCCTGCTTTTGTGCATTTTCAACGGCACTTTCGGCAGTCCGGATGGCTTTATTGAATTCATGTTCATTAAAATAGATGCCTGCGCATAACATTTTCTGAATACTTTCCAGGTATTTGCCTCCGACAAAATCTGAGGAGTAGGTTTTAAATACCTGTTCGGTATGCCTGCAGATCCTTTCGGCTGGAGCAGTCTGGCCCAGGTTCAAATAGGCGTGGGCCTGATAGCACAACAGGTTAATCCTGAGGGCATTGGTCTTTCTATGTTGTAGGAATGGATAAGATTCAAAAACACTGCTGGTAAAGGTGAGAAGATGTTGGTAATCTCCCAGCAACTGGAAAGCAATACCCATGTTCTTGAGCACTATTTCCTTGGCTTCGGAAATCTGTTTTTTAACGCCTTTGTTCCAGTACTTAAAGTAGCTGTATATTTTTTCCTTGATCTCTTCATTAACGATCCCGAATTTCAGGAACTCATATATAAAAAGTTGGATTTCGTATGGCGTTACCCAGAGCTCATCTTCAAACTCTTCAGGACCGTAGATCTTCTTGATATTATTCAGTTCTATTTCGCATTGTTCTGCATCCAGCTGGATTAAAGACATGAAGAAGAGTTTGCTCCTGATCTTCAGCTTATCTTCCTTGGATTCGGCGAGTCCGAGTAATGCGTTGAGCACTTTGCGTTTTCTGAAGTGTACATATTCTTCAGTGATCAGCGGGCTAAGCGGATTTTTCTTGAAAAACCCGACAGGGAACACTGATTTCAGGTCGCCGCCGTTGTTACCATCATTATGATAATGTAATACGAGGTATTCCAGCAGATGAGATTTTTCGGTATCAGAGAGTGGGATGTGCATCATTTTCACAATACCATCGACCTGGGCATGGTTAATGGCGAAGCGGAGCAGCCATCTGAATACGCCTATGCGGTAAGGTGATTGAGGCAAATGATCCAGGATACTGAGTAGCATTTGTTCGGTGATCTGCTGGTCATTGTTTTTGAGATAATGCATTGCTACAAAGTATTCGAGCAGCATGGTATGTGCAAATCTCACTTTTACATTGAACATAATCTCCTGGCTCAGATTCTCTTCCACTAAAATATTATCTGCCAGCAGTTCTTTATAAGCTGGGAAATGTTCTGCATTCTGGTTAAGCAACAGGTTTTTATCTGTATAGATACCGGCTTGTCCGAGTTTCAGCAGGGATAATAACTTTTCTATGATCTTAATTTTGAAAGAATTGCTTTGGGAATTGAAAACCCTTTGCTGGATGAAGCGGGAAACGATTTCGAAGAGGCTGAGATGTTCATCGACAAATGTTTTTTCCTGGCCGCTGTTCAGTTGACAGAATAACTGCAGGTAGTAGGGATATCTGAGTTTCCTGAGGAAGCTTTCAGAGAAAAGCCTGACAGTTGCCGGGTCGAACTGGTGGTTATATAATATGGACCTTACTTCCTGTTCGGTAAGCCGGGGCATATTAATGTTTGTTTCTTCATCCATTTCGGCGCCCAGGTACCAATACCGCCTGAAGGCAGGATATTGCTGGGAGTGTTGGAAGATTTCGGCCCAGGTGCTGCTGCGGATGGAGAGAATGACTTTCACCCATGGGTAAAGATCATTGGAATATACGAAGTCTTCGAGTTTGGAATAGAGCAGGCGAAGTTTTTCGCCGGCTATGGCTATTTCATCGAATCCATCTATTATTAATATAAGGCGTCCGCCTTTTTTGTCGAAGTGGCTGGCGAAATATTCCCTGAAGTTTTCTCCATTCCCGAGGTTCATTTGGTTATCGAGCCAGGTAGAAAGGGAAAATCCTTTCAGGAGCAGGCTTCCGGCGGCATGTGCATGCACGAACCAGCAAACGTCCTGTTTATACCGGGCGTCTTTTCCGAACCAGAAATGTTCGGCCAGATGGACAAGGGAAAGTGACTTTCCCCACCCTGAAGGGGCGATTAACGCTGTTGCGGTATAATCGCTTTCGAGGAATTTTTCTATATGTGCATTACAGAATGGGCGGCTGACGGTATTCGCGAAGGCGATACCGGACCGGTTCTTCAGTGTAAGCATTGTATAATGGGAAATAGCGTCGGCTTTGGCTTTGAGCTCCGACCATTTACCATTGTCCAATGTTGCACATTCGTTGTTTGAGTTGGCCGACTTCGGGCCAGCGTGCAATTTTCTATAATGATGTTGCTGAAAATCTTCCCAGTCTTTGTACTGACAATACTGTGAAAGCGTGTTTAAGGTATAACGTGAAAAGCTATGTTGTGCCACAGCAAATCCATATACTCTTTTAAGAGTCGTTTCACTTACCAGTTTAGTGGTAGTATCCAATATAGACTGAGAGAGATGTTTGCAATCTCCCGGCAACATGACCTCTACACCAAACTTGCGCAGAACTTCATTCTGCAGTGTAGCAATAAAGTCATAGGATAAATCAATCATAGGGGATAAGAAATGGATTTTGGAATTATCGGTACATTTAAAAGTTACGTATAGTGTGGTCTTTTAGATTTGAGAAAAATGAATGAACAGAGAAAAAGGTAGGTCTATTTGTTAGTTATATATTGTTTTTAAATATAAATTATCTCTTTGTCATATTTAACTGCAATAATGACATCATATATAAATCGTAATAAATCAGTGCGGTAATATGGCATTTATGAGGTTATAATATTGCATTACGATATATCAAAATACCAAAAAAAATTACATAACTTTTTTTGACGATAGATGATTTATTCAGCTATTTCCTCTACCCAGAATGAACAAACCCAAGATAGATAATAGTCGAATGAACAAAATGAACAAAATGAATATAACCTGAATGCATTGAATATCAGCGGCCGAATGAATAAAAAGACCTTTCAATATCTTCCGCTTACCCCCTACTTTCGTACCGGTTTATAACACTTTATTAACAAATTAGACAAGGATCATATACCTCTTTATTTTTCAGGGTTATGTTTCCCCAAGCCATTCCTAACCTAATTGCCTCCCTTTAGAGTTTTGTTGAATATCAACAAAATCTGAAACTATTTCTGTTCAAACATTTGATGCTATGCATTCAAAAGCTACTCCTAATAGCCCTTTTACTGCCATTTCCTATTTCCCTGACGCAAAGGGAAAAACCGCTGTGAAAGCAAGTATTGCACATTTATTCAGTAGACCTGTTTCCCTGGCCTGTAAAAGTTTATTGTTAATCCTGTTGCTTGGATTAGGAATAAGCAAATCCTGGGCCCAAACCTATACGACCAGGGTCTACGCAAATGACCAAAGGACTGGTACTGGAGGCGTGTGTCTGCTATGCGCCGTTGATAATGCCGGAAATGCTGTAGATAATACAACAGGAACGCTTAACGGTTTCCTGAATACAAAAGCTACATTGCGTGTACCTCTTGGTGTGGCAGGATCCATCTATCAGGAGTATATTTTTACGGGCGGAACAACTGCTCCGCCGCCTAGCGTCACTTCCGGTGTTATCCTGAAAATTGGAAGCCCGGCAAACCTGTTAAACCTAAACCTTTTAGGTAATATTACATTACAGGCTTATAATGGATCTACTCCGGTTGGTAGTTCGGTTACCCCTAATGCTTCCTTACTTAATTTAAGTCTGCTGGCTTCAGGTAACCAAACAGAATTGTTCTTCCCAGCCCCGCAACCGGGAGGATCCCAGGCCTCAACTTATGACCGGGTAAGGCTTACACTTGCCGGAACAGTCAGTTTGGCACAAAGCCTCGATGTATATGCAGCATATTATACCAAACCGGCTTCCGGCCCGGTGGCCTGCGACAAGGCTATAGATGTATTGACAGGCATCAGCGGCGATGTAGGTGCATTAGGTGGCGTTTCCAATGGTCCTTATGCCGTAGATAATGACCCTGCAACATACGCTACGCTGACAGCCGCCGTTTCAGTGGCCGGCTATGCACAAGCAACCGCTATATTCCCTGGTCTGTCTGCACCCGGCGATTCAGTCAGATTGATTCTTTCAAACCCAGGCACTATATTAAATGCTACCCTGCTTCAGAACCTTTCGGTTGTTACATATAACGGAAATACACAAGTAGACAACGTGACCGGCGGCAACGCCCTTTTGGTGTTAAACCTGTTGACAGGAGCTTCCGATATCTATACTTTGTCATTTAAATCTTCCGGTTCTTTTGACAGAATCCAGGTAAGAATGGGAGGCTTGGCTACCGCCCTTACCCAGATCAGGGTACATGAGATCCAGCGAGTCGGCCCTGGTCCAAACTCCGCCAACGGAGTACTAAAAACAACCTGCTTAAATACTCCGCTTACGCTACGCGTAAGCAATCCTGATTTGGCAAATCTTACCTATACCTGGTATGATTCAAATAATGCTGTTATCGGAAACGCTGACTCACTGGTATTAAAAGATGCCAGGGTAGCTACTCCGGGCACTTATCAATATTATGTGTCAGCAACCCGTAAAACCTGTACAACTGAATCAGCAAAGACATTAGTAACTGTTGTTGTGGCTAACCCTTCAACCGCAGCCGATATTTCAGTGCCAACTGTTCCGCAATATTGTACTACAGATACAGTTCGTATCACTCCTAGTTCTTCCACAATAACCAATCATCCTGTATTCAGATGGTACAAGGATAATGGTAAAACCACTCCTATCATTAATGGAATGACAGAAGGAGCCGTTAAATATTTTGTAGACACAACAGGTAAGCTGTCTGTTACCGGCCTTGCTTCAGGTACCTATAATTATTATGTAAGCGTATCTGACGACAGTCATTGTGAAAACACTGCCAATGCACTTAAACAGGTAAGCGTAACCGTAGGAACTGCACCAGCACCTCCAACGCTTAACCAAACCTATACGGTTACTACCGGGTTGCCATTAACACTTACTGCTAACCCGGCAACAGGAACTACCGTGCTTTGGTATAGCGATACTACCCAGGCGCCAATAGGAAGAGGAAGTACATTAACACTTCCTGCCTTTACCACTCCTGGTACCTACACCTATTTCGCAGGCGATAGCCTGTCTGGTGGCTGCATTTCCTACCGCCTTCCGGTAGTGATCACAGTAACAGGACCAGTAGTACCATCATCCTGCGGTCTGCCCGACAGGCAAGGATGGTCCACTTCCCTGGGTTGTGTACTCTGTAGTGTAACTAACGCAGACGCATCTATCGATGCAGATGCTACCAACTTCGCAACTTTAAGTATGCCGGTCGGACTACTGGGAGCTTCTATCTACCAAAGATTAGCCTTCCCTGCCGCGGGCGCACCTACCGACAGTATCCGGTTGATCCTCGGAGTACCAACCGGGGTGGCAGATGTAAGCTTGCTCGGAGGCGTCGTGATCACTGTTTACAACGGACCTAATACCGTTGTAAGCACTACATCGCTGGCGAGTTTATTAACCCTTCGTCTTTTAGATGCTAACCGTTTTGTAGTTACTGTACCTACAGGCGCCGAATATGATCGCGTAGAGGTTAAACTTACCGGTGTAGCAAACCTGCTTAACTCGCTTAATATATATGGCGCACGCATAGTAGGCGCAAATCCAGCTATCGCTACGCCAAATCCTGTAGTTTGCCAGGGATTACCAGTAACCTTAAGCGCTACTCCCGGAGCCGGTACTACTATCCAATGGTTCAGGGATTCTATTGGCGGAACCTCGCTGGGCAACCAGAACACCTTCACTACCGATTCGCTGAAAACAGCAGGTGTTGTTAAATACTACATCCAGGTAATGAATGGTACATGCGCTAACCCTGAACGTATACCGGTATCCATTACCGTAAAACCACTGGGTACTGCTGCCAATATCAACGTTGCTGATACAACCAACGCTTGCGGTTCCAGCGCTGCTGTGATTACACCAACTGCTACCGGTGTTCAAAACCCGGTATTCAAATGGTACCTGGATGCCAATAAAGCAACGGCTATTACCAATGGTATAGTTAACGGAGTAACTTATTCCATCGACGCTGCCGGCAAACTTTCAGTTTCAGGATTGAGCATCGGTAATCATACCTACTATGTAAGCGTTAGCGGAGATACTACCTGCGAAAATGCTGCCGGTAACCTGAAAGCTGCTACTATTGCAGTAGGCGCCGCTCCTGCTCCTCCAACAGTAAACCAGAATGTTGCTGTAACTACCGGTTTACCGGTTACATTAACCGCTGCCCCTGCAGCCGGTGCTACTGTATTATGGTACAGTGATACTACCCAGGCTCCTATTGGCCGTGGTAGCTCCATCACCCTGCCAGCCTTCACTACGCCAGGTACATATAAATACTTTGCAGCCGACAGCCTGCCAGGTGCTT
>NZ_FNRL01000015.1:0-64824 GCF_900107795.1 Chitinophaga terrae (ex Kim and Jung 2007) | reverse complement strand
GGAATAGCCGTAACAGTTTATAATGACAATACAGTAGTGAAAACTACAACCTTATCCAGCCTGCTGACCCTCAGGTTGCTGGGCGGTAACAGGTTCGTAGCTACTGTACCAACAGGCGGTGTATACGATCGCGTAGAGATTAAACTCACCGGCGTAGCTAACCTGTTAACTTCCCTGAATATTTATGGCGTACGCGCAGTAAGTGCAAATCCAACTGTTGCGGCCAGCAGCCAAACAGTTTGTCAGAACCTTCCTGCAACCCTGAGCGCTACACCAGCCGCCGGAACTACTTTACAATGGTTTAAAGATTCTACAGGCGGTGTTGCATTAAGCAATCAGAATACATATGTAACCGATACCCTGAAAACAGCAGGTACAGTTAAATACTACCTCCAGGTGATTGGATCTAACAACTGTCCAAACCCTGAACGTATACCAGTAACTGTTACTGTAAATCCATTAGGTACGCCTGGTGATATCACAGTAGCCGATACTACTGCTTCTTGTGGAAGCGCTCCTGCAGTGCTGACTCCGGTAGCTAATGGTGTAACCAACCCGGTATTCACCTGGTATGCTAACGCAAATAAAACTACGAAGATCACTAATGGTGCAGTGATCGGCGGAGCTACATTCAATGTTGATACAACAACCGGTCGACTGACTATCACAGGTCTTACCACTGGTACACATACTTATTATGTAAGCGTATCCGGAACCAACAGGTGTGAAAACCCTGCAGGCAGCCTGAAAGCTGTGACTGTGAATGTATCCGGCGCTCCTGCTCCTCCAACTGTAGTTCAGAACTATAACATCAGTACAGGATTACCACTGACGCTGAACGCGGCGCCAGCTCCAGGTACTACTGTACTGTGGTACAGTGATACAACCCTGGCTCCGATAGGCAGAGGTAACACTATTACCCTGGCGCCTTTCGTAAGCCCGGGCGTGTATACCTACTTTGCCGGCGATAGCCTTCCTGGCGGTTGCGTGTCTTACAGACTGCCAATTACTATTACAGTAACCGGTCCGTCACCTATCAAATGTAACATGCCTAACAGCCAGTTAACTGGTACTACATTAGGTTGTGTGCTTTGTAGTGTAACCAATCCGGAAAACGATGTCGATTCTATCAACACCAACTTCACCAGGTTAAATATCCCTGTTGGCCTGTTAGGCGGTTCAGTATATCAACGACTGATCTTCCCTGCTGCAGGTGCGGCAAGCGACAGTCTCACATTTGACCTGGCATCCCCAGGCGGCCTGGCTGATGTAAGCGTTCTGGGTGGCGCATTGATCACTGTTTACAATGGTAACACTGTTGTAAGCACTCATCCTATTTCTCAATTACTGACACTCCGCTTACTGAGCGGTAACCGTTATACAGCAACTGTTCCTGCAGGTGGCGCTTACGACCGCGTGGAAGTGAAACTGACAGGTGTTGCTAACCTGCTTAATTCTCTTGATATCTATGGTGTAAGGGCAATTGCTCCGGATCCGGCTATCACAGCTACCAATGTCACTGTTTGCCAGGGCCAGCCTGCTGTATTAACAGCTACTCCTGCCGCTGGTACCAGTGTAAAATGGTATGCTGATTCTACCTCTACAGTTGTGTTGAGCTCTAACGCAACATATACAACTGATACCCTGAAAACTCCGGGCAACTTCCGCTATTATGTACAGGCAATAGGCGCTAACGGATGTCCAAACCCTGACAGGATCCCTGTTGTGGTAACCGTATATCCAACCAGCCAGCCAGGCAATATCAATATTGCTGATACTACTGTTGCTTGTTCAAGCGAACCTGCAGTGCTGACTCCAACAGCTACAGGCGTTACAGCACCGGTATTTAAATGGTATAAAGACAATAACAAAACAGCTCCGATCACCAACGGAATGGTTGAAAACGGGGTGACTTATGCAATAGACACTACCGGTAAGCTGACAATCACAGGTCTGGCTGCTGGCAACTACAAATACTTTGTAAGCGTATCCAGCGCCACACAGTGTGAAAACCCTGCCGGCGCCCTGAAAGCTGCAAATGTGAAAATTGCCGCTGCACCAGCTGCTCCTGTAGTTTCCGGTCAGATCACCATCCAGGTTAATACCCAGGGTGTTGTGAAAGCACAACCAGTTCCCGGCGCTACTATCGTTTGGTTTGCAGATGCGACCACCAACACCGTTCTGGCAACCGGCGACAGCCTGGTTGTAGGACCGTTCAGCACTCCTGGCCTGTATACTTACTATGCAGCAGCACGAGTAGCCGGCGCCTGCGACTCTAAACGTTCTCCGGTTCAGGTACAGGTAGTAGGACCATTCAACCCTGATCCTAACTGTAACTTCGCTAACGCACAATCTTCAGGTACAACCCTCGGATGTATCCTGTGTAGCGTAATGAATCCGACTAACGACGTCGACAGCGACCACTCTAACTTCACAAGGTTATCTGTTCCTGTTGGCGCATTGGGTGGATCAGCATATCAACGCCTGATATTTGCTAACCCAGGTTCAGCCAACGATAGCATCCAGCTGCAACTGGCTACCCCTGTTGGCCTGGCTGATGTAAGCCTGCTGGGTGGAACGCTGATCTCCCTGTATAACAATAATACCCTGGTTAAATCAGATACCTTGTCTAGGCTCCTGACTCTCCGCTTACTGAACGGTCAGCAGTTCACTGCAACTATTGCAGCTCCTGCGGCTTACGACAGAGTGGAAGTACGTCTGACAGGTGTGCTTAACCTCCTGAATGCAATTGATATCTATAGCGCTAGAGTACTGTATGCTAAACCAACAGTAAAAGCGACAATGGATACAGTTTGCATCAACAGCAAAGCGACGCTTTCTGTAACTCCTGCAGCAGGTACTTCTGTTCGCTGGTATGCAGATTCTACAAGCAACGTGGTATTAAGCACTCAGAATACTTATACAACCGACACACTGAAAACAGCAGGTAAGGTTACTTACTATGTAGCTGTGGTAGGTGGACCTAATAACTGTCCGAACCCGGATCGTATCCCTGTGAGCGTGTACGTAACGCCAGCTCCAAGTGTACCAGGCGCGCCGGTAGTTGTTCAGGTATGTCCTGGTTCCAGCGTAGACCTGCAGGTAGCTAATGCAGATCGCAGGTTCACATATAACTGGTATAACGTACCAACTGGCGGCAACAAACTGAATACTGACAGTGGTTATACCTTCAGGCTGACTGCAGTGAGCAGGGATACAGTGCTGTATGTTGCGGCAGTGAACAGCTGTGGTGCAATATCTGACAGACAACAGTTCACAGTACAAATGGCGCCATCTCTGAGTGCACCGGTAGTTACACCGAACCCGGATTCAGTGGCAATTGGTACTCAGGCTGTTCTGACAGCGACTTCTAATACAGCAAACGTAATATTCAAATGGTACGGTAGCCAGGCAGGTAATGACAGCCTGTTTACAGGTCCGGTTTATACTCCGACCAGCAACACCGCAGGTACAGTTACTTATTGGGTAGAAGCATCTCTGAACGGAGGTTCAACATGTAAATCTATCAGGGTTCCTGTAGTAGTGGTTTATGGTACTCGTCCAACATCCTCTGTGCCATGCGAAGGCGCATCTTCACAATCTGTTGGCAGCAGCGGATTATTAGTACTGGGAGGTGTTTATAACCAAGGTTTATCAGTAGATAACGATGCCAATACTGCCTCTTCCCTCGTAATTGATGCCGGATTGCTGAATGCACAGGTATGGCAACGTGCTAAGTTCGTAGGTGTATCTGCACCAGGCGACACAGTTAAGGTATTGCTCTCTAACCCAAGCCAGGTACTGTCTGCAGCCCTCCTGGGTGGCGTTCAGATCACATCTTACAACGGCAGCACACCAGGCGATTCAGTGAGCGTTAACAACCCGCTGGTGAAACTGGTAATACTGAGCAGCAAGAAACAGGCATTGATCGAGTTTGTACCAACCAAACCATTCGATGCGGTTGAAGTGAAACTGAAATCTGGCATCCTCGGTGCATTGACAACAATTGACTTCAACTATGCTCAACGTGCCCTCGTTGCACCGAAAGTACAGGCAGCAAATGTTACTGCTTGCGCCGGAGGTACAGCAACCCTGAACGTTCAGGATCCGGTAACCGGTATCACTTATCGCTGGTATAACAGCCAGGGAGTTTACCTGACAGGTAAAGACGGAAGCTCCTTCACTACCGGTAACCTGACTAAGGATACTGCCTTCTATGTGGAAGCATTCAGAAACAATTGTGCAAGCTCAAGCCGCACAAGAGTGGATGTTAAAGTAACAGCAGCTCCTGTAGCTCCGGCTGTACTGGCAACCAATGTAGAAGTATGTAGCGGCAGCGACGCTGTACTGGCAGTGGCCAACCCTGTAAGAGGCTACTCTTACGCCTGGTACAATGTAGCCAGCGGTGGTACTAAACTGAATACCGACAGCGGCTTCACTTACAAAGTGGTGAACGTTACAGCTAAAGCCACTTATTATGTTGAAGCGATCAACGACAGTTGTCATACTGTGTCTGCAACCAGAACTGCAGTTACTGTGAATACTGCAGCAGCACTGGCTCCGCCTACTGTAGATCCGTCAGTGGATACTATAGTAATAGGTCAGCAAGGCCTGTTCAGGGCATCAGCAGCAGTAGCAAATGCTGAATTCAACTGGTATGCAAGCGACACAAGCACTAATATATTGTTCACCGGATCAACATTCACAACTCCTAAAGCAACAGCATTGGGCAGAACTGTATACTATGTAGAAGCAGTATTGCCAGGCGGCGCAACATGTAAATCAGCCAGAGTGCCTGCCACAGTAGTTGTGATAAATGGCGATCCATCCATTGTACCTTGCGAAGGCGCAACCAGCGAGATCAATGGCAGAACCGGAATCACAATTGGCAGCGTAGTGAATCCTGAATTTGCAGTTGATGACAAGATCAGCACAGCCTCTTCACTGGTAATTAACCTTGGCGTAGGCAACGGATCTGTATACCAACGCGCAATGTTCAAGGGTATATCTACCGCCGGTGATACCGTTAAGGTAATGTTGTCTAACCCAGGTCAGATACTCTCTGCCGCAGTGCTGGCAAGCGTACAGCTGACTACTTATAATGGAAATACCGCCGGTGACTCAGTGCTGGTATCCAACCCACTGGTACACCTGGATCTCCTGAGCAACAGCCGCAGAGCGATACTCTCCTTCGTTCCAACCAAACCATTCGATGGAGTTGAAGTGAAACTGAGATCAGGTATCCTGGGCGCACTCACAGCGGTAGACTTTAACTACGCTCAACGCGCAATCGCACAGCCGAAAGTACAGGTTAACGGAAGCGCTACTATCTGTAAAGGCAAACAGGCGACACTCGCCGTAGTGAACCCTGCTGCAGGTATAGTGTACAGCTGGTACGACAGTAAAGGCGTTCACCTGGCAGACAGTGTTGCATACGTAACACCTGCTACCCTGGGTACCGGTACTTACAACTACTTCGTGACTGCAAGCAGGAACAATTGTACTTCAGCAGCTTCTGCTCAGGTAGCAGTAACTGTACTGGGTCTGCCTTCCGCTCCTGTTCCGGTAGCTAACGACGTAAAAACTTGTATCAATACACCAGTGACCCTGAGCGTTCAACCGGTGACCGGCGTACAATTCAACTGGTATGATGCAGCAACAGGCGGTGCGAAACTGGCATCTAACAGCAATACTTATACAACACCGGCTAATCTGCCTGCCGGAACCTATAACTTCTTCGTGGAAGCAGTGAATGCAAGCAACTGTGCAAACGACAGCGCTCGTACGAAGATTGTAGTGACCGTCGACAGTGCAGCAACAGCTGTGGATATCGTAGCCAATGACCAGGTTATCTGTAACGGTCAGAATGCGGTACTCACTCCGTCCAGCACCACAGTTCAGAACCCTGTATTTAAATGGTATGCAAATCCGGATAAGACAGGACCAATTACTGCCGGTGTGGATAGCAAGGGCGTACTGACCATCACTGGATTAACGCCTGGCGCCTACACTTACTACGTGAGCGTAAGCAACAACGGAAGATGTGAAAACCAGGCCGGTAACCTGAAAGCAGTGAAAGTAACTGTAAACAGCAACGCAGTGGCAGCAGATATCAATGTAGCTGATACAACTATCTGCCTGAATACTACCGTGAAACTGACAGCTACTTCAACAACAGTTACCAACCCTGTATTCAAGTGGTATAAAGATGCAACCCTGAGCACATTGCTGTTCACCGGTGCTACTTACACTACCGATCAACTGACTGCAACCACCTCTTACTACGTAACAGTAGAAGGCGCTAACAAATGCGCTAACAGCGCAGCCAATGCGAAAGTGGTAACAGTGAATGTTCGAGAAGTGAATACTCCGGTTATCGCTGCATCTTCTATCAGTATCTGTGCAGGCGACACTGCAACGCTTTCTATCCAGAATGCAGAAAACGGTGTAACCTATAAATGGTATAACACAGCAACTGGTGGTACTGCAATCTTCACCGGTCCGGTATATGTGGTAAGAGGCCTGACACAGTCAACAGACTTCTACGCTGAAGCATCCGTTGGCAGCTGCACAAGCGCAACACGTACCAAAGTGTCAATAGGCGTTGGCGTAGCTCCGAAACCAATAGTAGAATCAACAGATGTTACAGTTTGCCAGGGTGGTTCCGCAATCCTGAAAGTAACATCATCAACAACTAATATCACATACAAATGGTATACTACTGCAACCGGCGGAACTGCAGTATTTACAGGACCAATCTTTACAGCTGGTCCGATCACTACCAACACTGCATACTACGTAGAAGCAATTGGCGATACCTCTAAGTGCGGTAAACCATCTGAAAGAGTGAAAGTGAATGTAACAGCGGTACCGGTTCCTGCGGCTCCTGTTCTTGTGAGCAGCACTGTACAGGGTTGTGTGGGTCAAAGTGCTACACTGGCGATCAAGAGTCCGGTTCCCGGCACTACCTATCAATGGTACGACGCTCCAACCAACGGTACACTGGTATTTGAAGGCGAGGTGTTTAACATCGCATCCATAGACAGCACAGTTACTTACTATGTACAGGCTTCAGTGAATGGCAGCTGCCCAAGCGCAACCAGAACAAGCGCTACGATCAGAGCTAACAGCATCCCTGCTGTTCCTGAAATAGCCGCTTCTTCACTCACAGTTTGTCAGGGTGGCAGCGTAACGCTGAGTATTAAGAATCCGGTAGCCGGAGTTACTTATCGCTGGTACGATGCGCTGACAGGTGGCAAACTCCTGTTCACAGGAAGCAGCTTCACTACCGGTGCACTGGATAAAACAACTGATTTCTATGCAGAAGCCAGCAACGGAGCCTGCAGCAGCAATCAGAGAGCTAAGATTACCGTTGGTGTAGGTCAGGCGCCTACTCCGGTATTGGAATCCAACGCTCTGACAGTATGTACAGGCAGTACAGCAACATTAAGAGTTACTTCAGCAACCAACGGCGTAACTTATAAATGGTATACTCAGGCCAGCGGCGGAACCCCTGTATTTACAGGTCCGGTTTACACCACCGATAAGCTGACAACAAGCACCGACTACTATGTAGAAGCGGTTGGCGATGCAGGATCCTGTGGTAGTCCGTCAGCGAGGGTTAAAGCTTCCGTAACAGTGGTACCTGCCCCAGATGCGCCAGATGTTGTGGCTACAAGCCTGAAAACATGCGCAGGCACAGGAGTAACCGTAGCAGTTAAAACAGTTAAGCCAGGCATTACCTATCAATGGTATGATGCTCCGCAAGGTGGTTCATTGTTGTTCACCGGTGCTGTATACAGCGTACAGGTAGTAACAGCTAATACAACCTACTATGTACAGGCTAACCTGGGCAGCGGCTGCGCAAGCTCAACAAGAACTGCAGTGAATGTTTCAGTAGATCCTGCGCCTCCGGTTCCAACTGTGGCGTCAGACAACGAAACAACCTGCATCGGTGGAACAGTAACCTTCACCGTAACCAATCCGGGTGCTTCAACTACCTATCGTTGGTATGATGCTCCAAGCGGCGGCACATTGCTGGCAACAGGTACTGCATATACAACAGCTCCATTGGCTGCAACAACAACCATCTACCTGGAAGCGCTTAACAGCTTCGGTTGCAGCAGCGTACGCAAAGGATTGACCGCAACAGTGGTGAACGACATCAATGCGCCATTGGTTGATCCGATAACAGTATGCGCTGGTCAGTCTGGCGTCCTGCAGATCAAGAACAGAAGCAATAACGTGATCTACAGATGGTACACAGTTCCAACAGGAGGTACAGCTGTATTCACAGGTGCAGACTTTACAGTATCACCAACATCAACAGTAACATACTATGCAGAAGCAGCAACAAGCGGCGGATGTATCAGTGCAAGCAGAACACCTGTTAAAGTAACAGTGAATCCTTCACCTGCAGCTCCGGCTGTAGCGGATGCAAGTCCTGAAGTCTGCGCTGGTCAGTCTGTAGTGCTGAATGTACTGAATCCGGATGCTACGTTGACTTATAAATGGTATACAACTCCAACCGGCGGAACACCGGTAGCAACAGGTGCAATGTATCCGACAAATGCTATCAATACGAACCAGATGTTCTATGTGGAAGCAACCAATAACAATGCTTGTCCAAGCCCAACCCGTACAGCGGTTAGCGTTCTGGCCATCCCGGCTCCGGCTATCCCGACTGTCACCGGCAACACAAGTATCTGTCCAGGTTCTTCTGCAACGTTAACTGCGGCGTCAACAACCGCCGGTGTTAACTTCCGCTGGTACTCAGTAGCAAATGGAGGTACACCATTATTCACCGGTACTTCATACACTACCCAACCGCTGAATACAGCAACTACTTACTACGTAGAAGCCTTTACAGCCGGCGGATGTGTAAGTGCCACAAGGAAAGCGGTAGACGTAACAATGGCAGAACCGCTGCCTGCTCCAACCGTTACAGTTGACAATGCTACGGCAACAGCAGTAACCTTCCGTTGGAATGCAGTAACAGGTGCACAACGTTATGAAGTGTCTGTAGACAACGGCGTAACGTTCATACCTCCAAGCTCCGGAGCTAACGGCACTACTCATACTATCAGCAACCTGCAACCAAACCAGAGCGTGAGCATCCAGGTAAGGGCAATAGGCACGGTAGCTTGTGAAAACAGCGCCCTGGCATCTGCAAATGGTAAATCTACCAATCCTAACGGCAACAACATCTTCGTTCCGAACCTGTTCAGTCCAAACGGCGATGGTATGAACGACATCATGTATGTATACGGTACATCCATCGCACAGCTCGAGTTCAGGATCTACAACCAGTGGGGTCAGTTAGTCTTCACATCCAAAGATCAACGTCAGGGATGGGATGGTACAATGAGCGGCCAACGTCAGCCAGTCGGTGTATATGTGTATATCGTTAAGGCTACCATGCAGGATGGAACAGTTGTTACGAAGAAAGGTAACGTAACCCTGATGAGATAATAAGCACGATCAACAAAAACAAATATCAAATAACCGGGATGCCACCGCATCCCGGTTTATAAAGAACAAGTTAAAAATGTTCCTATGAAAAGGATTTTTATAGTTGCACTCATTTTGTGGAGCAGTTTGTTGCCCCGGATGGCTTTCGCCCAGGTGGACCCCCACTTCTCTCAGTATTATGCCTATCCACTGTGGCTCAACCCAGCGTTGACAGGCATAATCGACGGCGATTACCGTATAACCGGGGATTATCGTAATCAATGGGCCAATTATGGCAAACCCTTCTCAACTGCCGGGGTATCCATTGATGGAGCAACAGATAAAAATATCGGGGTCGGTTTAAATGTTATGAACATGTCTGCAGGTGATGCAGGCTATAACTTTTTTACTGCCCTGGCCAGCGTATCCTATACGGGTGTGAAGTTCGGCCGTGCCAAAACCAGCCAGCTGGTATTTGGTATCAACGCCGGTCTGATCAACCGCCGCCTGGATCCTGCAAAGTTCCAGACAGGTAATATGTGGACTCCCGTAGGAGGTTTCGACCCTTCTTTATACAATGGCGAAAACCTGAGTAAAACCAATTCAACACAGTTTGACGCCGGCGCAGGAACTGTGTTCTTCGACGGTAACCCCAATCATACCCTGAATCCTTTCGTTGGGTTTGCCGCACAACACCTTACTTCTCCAAGAGATCCGTTTGCAGCAGAAGGCAGCGACAGACGTTTGCCTGTTCGCTGGTTGGTTCATGGAGGTACCAAGATCAAAATCGGTGAAGGCAGAGTGAGTCTGACGCCTACCGCCCTATACATGCGCCAGGGAAATGCAGAAGAAACAGTGGCAGGTATCTACGCCTCATTAATTGTAAACCCGGAATTCGATTTCCTGCTCGGAGCTAATTTCAGGTTCAATGACGCAGTGATCCCATTCGCCGGTTTCCATTTCAAAAATTTTGTTCTCGGCCTGAGCTACGATGCTAATACCTCCGGTATGAAAAGCCTCGTAAATGGAAGCCAGGCTTTTGAAGTATCCCTCTCCTTCATCAGCAGGAGGAAGAGACTGTTGAATGAAGAATACTTTATTTGTCCAAGATTATAGTCTGCATGAAAAATATCTACAGAAAAAGAAATGGAACCCTCATGAAAAAAATAAAACACTGTTTACTGGTGGTTCTTATGGGAATGTTTAGTGCTGCTCAGGCACAGTATGTTTATGATTATAAACATACTGCCGACGTATACTACAATTCCCACGATTACTATTCTGCCGCCCAATATTATAATAAGGCGCTTGGAACATTCAAAATCAAACCAGAGCAGATACTCCCCTATACGCTTGCCGGCGCCCCGGCCCCTACTGGCAAACTAAAGGATTACCAGGATGTAGTTGCCCGGTTGGCAGAATCCTACCGTCGGTTTTACGACTACGGAAATGCTGAAACATGGTATGCTCAACTGGTGGGATTTAACAACCCCGCATATCCGCAGGCCCGCTTCTGGTATGCAACCTGCCTGAGATATAATGGGAAATACCAACAGGCGCTTGATGAATTCAAAAAATTCAAACAAAGTTATACCGGCACCGACGACCTGGTAGCAAGAACCTCCCTGGAAATAGCAACCTGCGAATTTGCATTGTCTGAAGAAACAAAGCTGCCACGTTATACGCTGGAAAAAACTGCCGGTAATGTAAACGAAGGAGGCGCCAATTACGCGCCAGTGGTCATAGATCCCGGAACCCTCATGTTCACTTCTTCCCGGCCGGATAATCCGCCACTTCCGAATCCTGCAACCAAGCAAAAGCCAAACGCCAAGCCTAATAAAAAAGGTACCCCTTATGTGAATAATCTTTTCACAGCAACAGGAAGCGAAAATACTTTCGACAATAGTAAAAAAATAAGCATACCAACCGCAAAAGGATTTGACCAGGGTGTTTCTACCCTGTCGCCAGACGGCAATACCATGTATTTAACCCGCTGGTTTATCAAAGATGGCGTCAAACAAACCTCCATCTGTATAAGCTTACTTCAAAACGGCGCATGGTCTGAACCCAAGCCGCTGGGCGAAAATGTAAACGTAGCCGGTTATAATTCGATGCAGCCTTTTATTACAACTGATGGAAAATACCTGCTCTTTGCCTCCAACAGGCCGGGAGGTATGGGAAAATATGACCTGTGGTATTGTATTATGACCAATGGCGTACCTGGCAGCGCACGTAACATGGGTACCGCCATCAATACAAAAGATGATGAACAGGCCCCATTCTACGACTCAGAAAAGAATGTACTGGTATTCAGCACCGATGGCCGCGTAGGCTACGGAGGACTCGACTTCTTCTCCAGTGAAGGCGATTTCGGCACCTGGAGCCAACCGGTGAATATGGGTAAACCGCTTAACTCGCCTAAAGACGATATCTACTATACAGCGCTGGATAAAGCACATCCGTTTGCGGCAGGGTTTATCAGCTCCGACAGGGAGTCGATCTGCTGCCTGGAAGTTTTCGGTATAAAACGTATTAAAAAAGTGATCAGCGGTCTGATCATTGATTGCGATACGCAACAACCGCTGCAGGGCGCAACTGTAACCCTACTGGACACTGTAAGAAGGAAAACCATCAGCAAAGTAACGCTGGGCCCTAACGGCAGGTATACTTTTGAAGCAGATCCCCAACGCTATTACAAGATCGTTGCAGAAAAAGATAACTATTTCACCAAAGCATTGTATGTCAGAACAGATACCCTCCTGAGAATAGATTCTCTGGATAATCCAACACTTTGTCTGAAACACTATGAAGTGGAAAAACCGATTGTTCTGAACAATATCTACTACGATTTCAACAAGGCAACACTTAGGGAAGAATCTAAGGTTGTATTGGATACAGTAGTAGATATCCTGAACGACAACCCTAAGCTCACTATCGAAATGAGTGCGCATACAGACAGTGTCGGATCTGTTAAATACAATGAGAAACTTTCACAGGCCCGTGCTCAGTCATGTGTTGATTACCTCATTAGCAGAGGTATTTCACCAACCCGACTGATTGCAAAAGGTTATGGCAAATCAAGGCCTATCGCACCAAACTCTCTGCCTAACGGAAAAGACAATCCTGAAGGCCGTCAGCTAAACCGTCGCACAGAGTTTAAGGTGTTGAAAAGACAAGTGGAAGTGAAAAACGAATATGATACTAATAGCAGTCAGTAATAAATGAACAGACTGCAATCCATATCCTGCGTTCTCCAAAAAGAGGCTGGTCGTCCTGACCAGCCTCACTTTTTTCACGCAAAGGGGTGCCCCTTTGCGTGAATATTTACCTTTGTTCCATACTTCAAAAACGCTCGCTATATGAAAATGTAAAATAGAACCGGTACTTCCGGTTTGTACCCCTCCCGTTCTATTTTTTTATTACTTCATTAAATTGATGACATGCCACGTACAAAAGCAGGCCAGACAGGCCTTGTAGCGTTATTTCGTTTATTCAAAACCGCGGTTACAGGTAGCGAGAAAGAATTTACCACAGGAAGCATTAACAGAGCCATATTTTTATTAGCAGTGCCGATGATCCTTGAGATGCTCATGGAATCGTTGTTTGCAGTAGTAGATATTTATTTTGTGAGCCACCTTGGCGTAGAAGCGGTTACCGCTGTTGGCCTCACCGAATCGATCCTGAATGTTGTATACACAGTGGCAATGGGCCTTGGAGTGGCCGCTACCGCTATTATCGCAAGAAGGATTGGTGAAAAAAATCAGAGAGAAGCAGCCAGGGCAGCCGTGCAATCATTATATATAGGCCTGGCTTTGGCCGGTGTTGTGACATTGACCGGGTTGTTCTTTTCAAAAGACCTTTTATTATTAATGGGAGCGTCGGAGCAGATAGTCGAATACGGCGACGTATATACGAAAACATTGCTGAACAGCAGTGTTGTTATCATCCTCCTGTTCTCGATTAATGGCATATTCAGGGGAGCCGGAGATGCGGCGCTGGCCATGAAGTCACTTTGGTTGGCTAATGGATTGAATATAGTTTTATGCCCCATATTAATAAATGGATGGGGAGTTATTCCGGCTTATGGTTTAAAAGGGGCTGCTATTGCCACTTTCATTGGCCGTGGCGCCGGGGTGGTTTTCCAGTTATATCATCTTACCAAAGGCCACGACCTGATCAGGATCACCAAAGAAGACCTGGCCCTGGCAGGCAAGGTGATAGTTTCCATTCTGCAGATGGCTGCGGGAGCTACAGGGCAGATGTTGATAGCTACCGCCAGCTGGATATTCATGGTGCGCATTATAGCGAATTTCGGTCCCGACGCCGTTGCCGGCTATACCATCGCTATCAGGGTGCTTATATTCACGTTGTTGCCGGCTTGGGGAATGGCAAATGCAGCGTCTGCACTGGTAGGCCAGAACCTGGGCGCAGGCCGGCCTGAGCGGGCGGAGGCATCGGGCTGGAAGACTGCTTTTTATAATATGATATTCCTGGGGATCATGGCTATCCTGTTTTGGATAGGCGCTCCGCTCATACTCAGTTGGTTTACTGATCAGGAGGTGGTGATCGCATACGGAGTGCAGTGCCTGCGCTATGTAAGTACCGGTTACCTGTTCTATGCCTATGGAATGGTGATGATCCAGTCTTTTAACGGGGCTGGCGATACGAAAACGCCCCTGTTAATCAACCTGGTTGTTTCCTGGCTTTGGCAGATGCCTTTGTCCTGGTTCCTGGCCGAAGTCTGTAAATTAGGACCCCAAGGCGTTTTTATAGGAATAGCCATATCCGAGTCCACATCTGCTTTGGTGGCTATTCTCCTTTTCCGGAGGGGAACCTGGAAGCAGGTGAAGATTTAACCTGCCGCTTACTATTTTATATTACCTTTGCGAGGTTTTGCATTAAACTTTAACTTAATTAAATCATATTAAATAGTATGTCACTCACTGTCGTTGGCACTATGGCATTCGACGAGATCGAAACGCCTTTTGGTAAATCAGGAAAAATCATTGGAGGATCAGCTACCTATATTGCCTGGGCGGCTTCTAATTTCGTTCAGCCAATTAACCAGGTTTCTGTGATAGGCGAAGATTTTCCTAAAGCCGAACTGGATGCCTTAACTGCAAAAGGAGTAGCATTAGACGGAGTGCAGGTAAAAAAAGGTGAAAAATCATTCTATTGGTCCGGCAAGTACCATATGGATATGAACACCCGGGATTCCCTGGCCACAGAACTTAACGTACTGGCTGATTTCAAGCCAGTCATCCCTGAGTCCTACCAGGGCAGCGAATTCCTGATCCTGGGCAACCTGACGCCCCAGGTACAAATGAGCGTACTGGATCAAATGAAGGAAAGACCTCGTTTGATCGTTATGGATACCATGAACTTCTGGATGGAAGTAGCGCTGGACGATCTGCTGAAAGTCCTGAAACGGGTGGATGTGCTGATGGTCAACGACGGGGAAGCCAGGCAACTGAGCGGTGAATATTCACTGGTAAAAGCTGCCCGCAAGATCCTGGAAATGGGTCCGAAATACCTGATCATTAAGAAAGGAGAACACGGAGCCTTGTTATTCTTCGAAAACCACGTATTCTTTGCTCCTGCTATGCCGCTGGACGAAGTATATGATCCGACCGGGGCTGGCGATACCTTCGCAGGCGGCTTTATCGGTCACCTGGCCAAAACGAAGGACATTTCTTTTGAGAACATGAAAACCGCCATCATCGTTGGTTCTGCAATGGCTTCTTTCTGTGTGGAGAAGTTTGGCACTGAACGGATCCGCGAAGTTAGCAAAGGCGAAATTGCTGCACGTATCGAGCAATTTGTTCAACTGGTCAACTTCGATATCGACCTGGTATAGGTTATATTCGATATACTTCATAGAAAAGGCTGTGTCTAAGGATCGACACAGCCTTTTTTGATGATGGGATCTGTTATTATTTATAAATGCTGTTCAGAATCGCCGCCAATCTTAACCCGCCTTTCAGCAGCTGCTGATTCAGGTCGTTAACGAAAACATAGTTGTAGCGGTAACTCAGTTTGGAATCAGGTTTTGTGCCTGCATACACTTTATCTGAAAGCAGATGCGATTCAAACATCCAGTCGGCAATACTGCCTTTCTGGATATCTTTAATAGCGGTTTTATCAGCAATATCCAGTGCTTTCACATACTCTGTATAACTTAATTGCTGAAAATCAATTAGTTGTTCGTCCCATACCCTGTGGAGGTTAGACGGAGTATTAAACCATGTTACATTGATCTTATTGCCGCCCATATCTTCGTCGCGGCCCACATGCAATGGCTGGTGCATATCTCCCAGCATATGGATCAGGAAAGTAAGGGAAAACACCTGCTGCTCTTTAGGCAGTGACCTGTTCTTCAGGTTATTGATCATGGCTTGTGTCTGGGAGTAAAGGTTCTCCCCTGTTGCTGCATTTAACAGCTGGTCGAAGGTTGCCCTGTCGATGTTTGCAGGAAAATCAAGGTAATGCCATTGATTGGTATGATCGTATTTGTGAGTGGTGTCTGATTTGATGAAATCAGGCCAGTTGGCTACCATGGCCATGCTTTGAGGCCCGAGAATATTAACGACCGCTTTTTTTGCTTTATGTGTTAAATGAAGCCATGCGATTTCGGCTACTATTCTGTGGCCATTAGGCCCCCAGGCGAAGGTGGCAACCGGGAATAAGAATGCGATCAACAACCCGGCAAAGATTTTCTTTCTCATAAGTTTTCAAAATATCTGGCAAAAGTAAAGGTTCTTTTTTAACACTTTATCTTAAGGAATCTTTAGTAAATTTGGTGTTCTGCACAACAAAGATTTCATTTATGTCATTTAATATACATGCTCCTTATGCTCCGGCTGGTGATCAGCCGGGAGCGATCAAACAATTAACTGAGGGGGTGTTGAATGGTGAACCGTTTCAAACATTGCTGGGGGTTACAGGATCTGGAAAAACCTTTACTGTAGCCAACGTAATACAGCAGGTCCAGAAACCAACTTTAGTGTTGACCCATAACAAAACCCTTGTAGCACAATTATATGGCGAGCTCAGGCAATTTTTCCCGGATAACGCAGTGGAATACTATGTTTCCTACTATGATTACTACCAGCCTGAGGCGTATATGCCGGTAAGCGATACCTATATAGAAAAAGACCTGGCCATTAATGAAGAATTGGATAAGCTCCGTTTGAAAGCTACTTCCAATCTCCTTTCCGGGCGCCGGGATATTATAGTGGTAGCCAGCGTGTCCTGTATTTATGGTATTGGTAACCCCGCGGAATATGAAAACGGGATTATAAGGATCCAGCGCGGGCAGACTATTGGCAGGAACTCTCTGTTGCATAGCCTTGTTAATTCTCTTTACAGCCGTACGACCGGCGATTTTAATAGGGGAAATTTCAGGGTGAAGGGAGATACGGTTGATATTAACCTCCCATATGTTGACTATGGTTACCGTATCACGTTCTTTGGTGATGAAATTGAAGAGATAGAAACAATAGATGTACAGAACAGCAAACGCATTACCGTAGTGGAGAATGCAGCTATTTTCCCTGCCAATATGTACCTGGCGCCAAAAGATATGATGCAACAGATCATTTATGAGATCCAGGACGAATTGAAAGCGCAGGTAGATTATTTTAAAGCGAATGGGAAACTGATCGAAGCGCAAAGGTTATCTGAAAGGGTGAACTATGACCTGGAGATGATCCGTGAATTGGGGTATTGCAGCGGAATTGAGAACTATTCCAGGTTCCTTGACCGCCGTAAGCCCGGCGCAAGACCATTCTGTTTGCTCGACTATTTCCCGAAAGATTTCTTACTGGTGATAGATGAGAGCCATGTGACTGTTCCGCAGATCGGCGCGATGTACGGAGGCGATAGGTCCCGTAAACTGAACCTGGTGGAATACGGCTTCCGTTTACCCTCGGCGCTGGATAACAGGCCGCTCAACTTCTATGAATTTGAAAGCCTGTTAAACCAGACCATTTTTGTAAGCGCTACACCGGGTGAGTATGAACTGAAGAAAACCGAGGGCGTGGTTGTAGAACAGGTGGTAAGGCCAACAGGCCTGCTGGAGCCGCCGATCGAAATAAGGCCGAGTGTGAACCAGGTAGATGACCTGCTGGACGAAATTGATAAACGCGTTCAGAAGGGCGACAGGGTGTTGGTAACCACGCTGACTAAGAGAATGGCGGAAGAAATGGATAAATACCTGAGCAGGATCAATATTAAGTCGAGATATATCCACTCGGAAGTAGATACCCTGGAGAGGATCGAGATACTCAGGGACCTGCGTTTAGGTAATATAGATGTATTGGTGGGAGTAAACCTGTTGAGGGAAGGACTGGACTTGCCGGAGGTTTCGCTGGTAGCTATCCTGGATGCAGATAAGGAAGGTTTCCTGAGGGATGAGCGTTCATTGACCCAGACGGCAGGCAGGGCGGCCCGGAATGTGGACGGCCTGGTTATATTCTATGCAGACAAGATTACGGAGAGTATGCAGAAGACCATAGATGAAACCAACAGGCGCAGGGAAAAGCAACTGGCATTTAATATAGCCAATAATATTACCCCGAGAACTGTCAGGAAAACGAAAGAGCAGATACTTGGGCAGACATCGGTATTGGAAATCAAGAACTTCGACGAGAATTCGCCAATGGCGATCCGGGATGAGGTACAGCTTGTAGCGGAGGATGCAATGAGTTATGCAAAGAATTCTTCTGCTGCCAAAACCATCCCGCAGATGGAGAAGTCTATTGCCAAGGTTAAAAAGGAAATGGAAAAGGCGGCGCGGGATCTGGATTTTATGGAGGCTGCCCGGTTAAGGGACCAGATGTTTGCTTTAGAGAGAGAATTGCTCGAAATGAAACAATAATTTCTCCAGGCTAAATAAAACATTATATGTAATTATTTATAATATCAATAGCACCTTGTTAAGGATAAATCATTTATTTTATTATTTGTAATATGTTATTCATCAAATACTTAGGCATCATTACGTCTTCCTGTAGTGATGCCTCTTTTGTTGAATTTTGAAAATTGTTAACCTTTTATTAAACCTTCTTTTATTATATTGATTATCAATTATTTATGAATAAAATAAACTGCTTTAACCGCTATTCATATCTGGAAAATAATAATTAATATTATTATTAATTTTAATATCATTGATTTAATCCCAAATTTCGAAGTCGAGATTTAAATATTTCTATTTTTTGGCCCATCTATTTGACGTTTTAAATTCAAAATCTACTTTTATTTAAGATTTTAAAATGTCAATCGCTATGAAGAAAACAACGTTTCAGGACTATCTACCCTTCATTTTCCTTGCGGTAGTTTCAATTATTGGAATTTTTATTCCTTCTCTTCCGGTTTTTGAAGATGCCAGTAAATATAACTTTGCAGACATTGCCTGGATCCTGGTAGCTTCTTCTCTTGTATTTTTAATGACACCTGGCCTTTCATTCTTTTATGGTGGAATGGTGAATAAGAGAAATGTTATCTCAACCATGATGCAGAGCTTCATTGCAACTGGAATTATCAGCATCGTTTGGGTGGTAGTTGGTTTTAGCCTGGCGTTTGGTCAATCTTATCATGGTCTTATTGGTTCCCCCAGCACCTTTTTTATGTTCAACAATGTAGGGTCAGGAGCCCCTTGGAGCCTGGCCCCCACTATTCCGCTGCTGCTGTTTGCTCTCTTCCAGATGAAGTTTGCGATCATCACGCCAGCCCTGGTAGTGGGTGCGGTAGCAGAAAGGATCCGCTTTACCTCTTACGTGTTGTTCATGGTTTTATTCAGCCTGTTGGTTTACGCTCCTATTGCTCACTGGACCTGGCATCCTGATGGTATCCTGTTCAAGCTCGGCGTACTCGACTTTGCTGGTGGTACTGTAGTACATATTTCTGCCGGTTGTGCGGCTTTAGCTGGTGCGATCGTATTAAAAAGAAGAAAGGATCATATCGAGAAGAAAGAATTACAGCCTGCGAACATTCCTTTTGTTCTGTTAGGTACCGGTTTGCTGTGGTTTGGCTGGTTCGGATTCAACGCCGGATCTGCACTGAGCGCAAGTGGCCTGGCTGCTTCAGCTTTCGCTACTACCAACACCGCAACTGCCGCTGCAGGTTTGTCCTGGGTGTTCTTTGATGTGGTTCGTGGCCGCAAACCTTCAGCACTTGGTTTCTGCATAGGCGCTGTGGTTGGTCTGGTTGCCATCACTCCTGCTGCTGGTTTTGTAGCTATCCCTCAGAGCATCTTCATCGGTTTCATTGCTGCCATCATCTCTAACCTCGCAGTTCACTGGAAATCAAAAACCAGCATCGACGATACACTGGATGTATTCCCTTGCCACGGTTTGGGCGGTATGGTTGGTATGTTGCTCACAGGCATCTTTGCAACCAAAACTATCAACAGTGCAGGTAACGACGGTTGGTTATATGGCAACTTCGAACTGTTTAAAAACCAGGTATTAGGTCTGCTGCTGGTTGTAGCCTACAGCTTCATAGTATCCTACGGTATCTTTAAACTGATCAACTTCATCCATCCGCTGCGCGTTTCCGACGAAGAAGAAGAACTGGGTCTGGATGCTACTCAACACAACGAAGGTTACCACTCTTCTGTGATCGCAGTATCCGGCAACGGTGCGCTGAAAGAAGAAGACGAACTGGTTCACTCCTGAGCGTTGCCAGACGTAAGTTTCCTTCATCAACAGTTCATTGAATCTGATCTTTATCAACTTTATTAACATATACTTTATGTTGTAAGAACCTGGAATGGATAATTGGTAACAGCGTTGCTGTAAATAATTGAAACTCGCACCACTCTCCGGTTACCGGTTATCCATTCCTTCTATGTAATTGTAGCAATCATACTGCACGCACATCCCCCGAAACAATCTGCAAGAAAAGGCCGAATCGATAGTTAGTACTTACCATTTTATCAACCAAACTTATAAGTATGAAAAGAATGTTAACGACCTTATTTGCTATGGGCAGCACTATGCTTGCCATGTCTCAGTCAACTACGGATACCACTACTGCTCCGGCCTTTAAATTGTCCGGTTCTGCAGATGTCTATTATAAATATAATTTTAATGGAACTGCAGATAACAATAATAAAACCAGCTTCACCAACTCTCATAATTCCTTTGAACTGGGAATGGTATCGCTGAAAGTAGAGCACGGGTTTAAAAAAGGTAATATTGTAGCTGACCTGGGCTTTGGTAAAAGGGCGGGAGAATTCTCTTACAACGATGTACCGGATGCATCAAAAGGTCTTTCAATGGCCATCAAACAATTATATGTTGGCTATGAACTGACAGACAAAATTAAAATAAGTTTGGGTAGCTATGCAACACATGTGGGTTACGAATTAGTAGACGCATACGCAAACAGGAACTATAGCATGAGCTATATGTTCAGCTACGGCCCATTCTTCCATACAGGCGTGAAAGCTGATATCGCCATCAGCTCCCAGTTCAGCGCAATGATCGGCGTATTCAATCCGACCGACCTGAAATCTGCTTCCTTTACCGGCCATAAATACATAGGCGCACAATTAGGCTATACTTCTTCCAAAATACCTCTGAAACTGTATTTAAACTACCTCGAAGGAAAAGATACTTCAGGTATTCAAAATCACCAGATCGACTTTGTAGGAACTTACCAGATCACCTCAGTGTTCGGTCTTGGTTATAATGCTACCTACAGCACCTATTCCAATACCGCTGTGCCTAAAGCCGCCCGTGATAACGCAAACTGGTGGGGAAATGCCTTATATGTAAACCTCGACTTCACTGATAAAGTTGGCCTCACATTACGCGGAGAATATTTCAGCGACAAAGACGGTCTGAAAGTTTTCGGCGGGGTTCCGGACGGTGGAAATGTAGTTGCCGGTACGCTTACTTTAAATTACAAGGTAGGAAACCTAACTATTATGCCGGAAATAAGATTGGACAAGGCTTCTGCCAATATATTCCAGAAGAAGGATGGCAAAGCAGTTGACCAGTCCGGAAATGTCCTGATCGCAGCTACATATCATTTCTAGTTAATCCTGTTTTTTCCGAATTGATAAGGTGTTCGCCAGCTGTAAAAAGCCGGCGGGCACCTCTTTATCTTACACCTATTTTGTATTATCTTGCTGCCAAAAAGATAGCATGTTGCAGCCATCCACGTTAAAATTCCTCAAGTCGCTCCGTTTAAATAATAATAAAGAATGGTTCGATAACCATAAAGCCGAATATCAGCAGGCCAAGGCTGATTTTGAGAGCATGGTGCAGCAGTTGATAGATGGATTGTCGAAACAGGACCCGTCGATCCAGGGGCTACAGGTTAAAGATTCCGTATTTCGTATATATAAAGATGTTAGGTTTTCGAAAGATAAAACTCCCTATAAAACACATATGGGAGCTTCTTTCCAAATGGGAGGTAAAAAAGCGGCCACTGCTGGTTATTACTTTCACCTCGAACCAGGTAACAAAAGCTTCGCCGGCGGCGGCATATGGATGCCTGCTGCGCCCGAGCTGAAAAAGATCCGCCAGGAGATCGATTATAATTTCGAGGAATTCGAGAAGATTATTTCCAATAAAGAATTTATCCGCCACTTCGGGAAAATAGAGGGCGAATCATTAAAAACAGCTCCACAGGGATATGCTCCGGATAACCCTGCTATTGCTTACCTGAAACTTAAAAGTGTTTTGGTTGAACGGCCGTACTCAGACGAAGCCTGCACCCAACCGGCGATCGTCAGGGATATACTCAAAACCTTTGCAATCATGCAACCGCTTGTGCAATTTATTAACCGTGCATTTGATTGATGCAATTATTAGTTTATCAAACAATAATTATAACTCCTGATAGTAAGTGCTCCTCATTGTTCTAATGATCGTTTGATAAACTAATAACAGCAATTTTCTCCCTAATTTTTGTGAATCAGGAACTCAAACGGACGAGCCTTGCGGTTCTTTAACAAATTTTCTTTGTCAGTTCGCGCATGAGCAAAGCGTTGATTGTAAACATTGGCCACCTCAATAATTGGTATTATCCCATCCAGCGTGTCCTGCTGATCTACAATGTTCATGATCCGGGATACCTGGGATGAGAAATTCGTACTCCACTCTTCGGTAAACTTGTGCATTAACAAAAGTTCTCGATTGGTGTTGGTTTTCATAGGACTTAAGGGTGTTTTCTGATTAGAAAATAACGACAAATACCGGCATCTCTAAAATTGGACTCCTCTTCTTTAAAGAGGTAAGTTGGCATAGGATTATTACTTCCAAAATTGGATTTTATCCTCCACAAATCAATACTACTTCCGTGTAATTTTTTTACTACAGACGCTATTTTTTTGTTAAGAAAATAAAAAAGAGCAAGCGTTAAATTGCTTGCTCTTAATTACTTATAGATATATTTTCGTATAGCCTACCCCGCTGCTGCGACGTTCAGACCACCCTCTTCAGAATTACATAACACAACAGTAGGACTATAACCAGTTTTTGCCGCTAAGGTACTCAGCGATCTGTACCGCGTTGGTTGCTGCCCCTTTACGCAGGTTATCTGCAACGATCCACATGTTAACAGTTTTTGGCTGTGTTTCGTCTCTACGGATACGACCTACAAACACCTCGTCTTTGTCATGGGCATCTTTAGGCATTGGATACTGAGCCTTTGACGGATCATCTACTACTATCACGCCCGGAGTTTTCTCAAGCAATGAACGAACCTCTGCCAGGTCATACTCATTTTCAAACTCGATGTTCACAGATTCGCTGTGTCCTCCCATTACCGGTATACGAACCGTAGTAGCTGTAACCAAAATGGTATCGTCTCCCATTATTTTCTTGGTTTCATTCACCATCTTCATTTCTTCTTTCGTATATCCGTTCTCGAGAAATACATCGATCTGCGGAATTACGTTCAGGTCGATAGGGTATGCATACGCCATTTCGCCCTGGATGCCTTGTCTTTCATTCATTAACTGGGTAACCGCTTTGACACCGGTACCGGTTACTGACTGGTATGTGGAAACAACTACTCTTTTAATTTTATATTTCTCATGAAGCGGTTTTAAAACCAGCACCATTTGTATGGTAGAGCAGTTAGGATTTGCAATGATCTTGTCTTCCTTCGTAAGCGCGTCTCCATTCACTTCAGGAACAACCAGTTTTTTGGTAGGATCCATTCTCCAGGCGCTGCTATTGTCGATCACTGTAATACCTGCTGCCGCAAATTTAGGCGCCCACTCTAATGAAGTGCCTCCACCTGCAGAAAAGATAGCCACGTTAGGCTTCATTGAAATAGCCGTATCAGCACTCACCACCTTATAGCCCTTACCCTTAAATGTTACTTCCTTACCTACAGACTTCTCTGAAGCTACTGGAATCAATTCAGTAACGGGAAAATTTCTCTCCGCTAACACTTGTAACATTTTGGAGCCTACCAGTCCGGTCGCTCCTACTACGGCAACTTTCATTTTTGTGTTGTTTTAAAATTTTTTTAGGAGCTCAAAATTAATATATCGCTGGCGCTTTTCATAGTACTAAGTATTTTTTGATGTTAAGATGGCATTAACAGGTGATAAATTGATTGTTTTTACCTTCATACCTCTAATTTTTACTTATGCGTTTACCCGTTGTTTGTTTACTTGGTTTACTAAACCAGCTACCCGCTTTTTCCCAGGCGCCCGCCAGGTACGATGTAATTATTCATGAAATACTTCCCAAACCTACGCCCACAGCAGGCTTGCCGGCTTTTGAGTACATTGAGCTGAAAAACCGCGGCAGTAAGGCCTGGAACCTTGCCGGTTGGAAGCTGGGCGTGAATAAACGGGAAATCCAGCTGCCTGCTTATCAACTGGAGCCAGACAGCCTGGTAGTATTCTGCAGCACTGCAGCAGCAGCAGCTTATAACCAACCAGGTATCATCGGCCATCCCAAATTTCCGCCCCTGGCCGACGATACGGCCCTGATCACCCTCTATGGCCCGGAGGCCCAGGTTATTCATAGTATTTATTATACCCGGGACTGGTATGGAGGGCCCGTTAAAGGCGGGCGAAGCCTGGAAATGGCAGATCCTTCCCATCCCTGTACAGAAACTAATAACTGGCTGCCATCTCCCGACCCCAAAGGCGGCACCCCGGCAAAGCCCAATGCCGCAGCCAAACAGCTGGAAGACGATTCCCGTCCCGATTTGCTGTTTGCCTCAGTGGCCGACAGTCAGCAGGTCTTCCTTCATTTCAGCAAACCGGTTGACAGCAGCATTGCCGCCAACCCTGGGCGTTACCTGCTACCCGGCTTTAACATATTGACAGTAAAGGTGTTGCCGCCGATCTTTAATGAAGTGGCGCTGCAATTACATAAACCTTTGAATCCCGCTAGCCTGTATACCATCACCGTTAACGGCATCAAAGATTGTGAAGGGAAAGAAAGCGGTTTATTTCTAAGTGCCGTTATCGGTAAAAGCGCGCCACCAGGGCCTAAAGACGTCGTTATTAATGAACTCCTGTTCTATACCAGCCCCGGCGTCCCGGAGTTCATTGAAATACTGAATGCCAGCGCTAAACGGACTACAGCAGACAAACTTTTTTTCAGCTCACGAAAAAAAGATGGTTCTTTCAGCTCTTTCAAAGCATTAACACAGCAGGCCAGGATAATAGAACCGGGAGAGCACCTGGCTTTTACAACCAATCCCCAGGCGCTGTGCGGGCAGTTTGCCTGCCTGGCCCCCAACCAGGTGCTAAAGGTTGGCAGCCTGCCATCTATGCCGATGGAGGCAGGAAGCATAGTACTTGTAACAGCAGACAGCAGTATTATAGATGAAGTACATTATTCCGATTCCATGCATTTTGCCCTGATGAATACCAACAGGGACGTCTCATTGGAAAGAAAATCGCCCTTTTTCCCTTCCGACGATATGGGAAACTGGCACTCTGCCGCAGGAACATACGGGGGCGCATCCCCGGGCTTTCGAAATACGCAGCGACAAGAGGCAGCAGTTAATTCTATTAATATTGTGCTCTCCCCGGATGTGATCTTCCCCGATAACGGGGTTGTCGACAACCAGGCAATACTAAGCTGGAAACTTCCGTCGGCAGGGTATACAGGAAATATCCGGATCTTTGATGCAGGCGGTAAGCTGGTGAAGCGTTTGTCAGATAATTTGCTGATGGGTATAGAAGGAAGTGTGAACTGGAATGCGACCAATGAATATGGAGAGATGTTACCCTCAGGTATTTACATATTCTTAATAGAAATATTTAATTTGCAGGGAGAGGCGACGCGATGGAAGAAAACCATAGTGGTGGCACGGAAGTTGACATAATGGCCAACGCTGATACGTAAAAATAGCCACTGGCAATCTATTATAATTATTTATATTTGCGCTTCCTAAAAATTTAGACATGCAGTACAGAGAAATTGTTGCAGTAACCGGATTGGGCGGTTTGTTTCAGTTAATAGCCAGCAAACAAGATGGCGCCATCGTAAGGTCACTGGAAGATAAAAGCACAAAGTTTGTATCTTCCCGCGTGCATAATTTTACTCCACTGGAAAGTATTGAAGTATTCACTACTGGTGAAAACGTAAACTTAGCCGAGGTTTTCAAAGCTATGGATGAAAAATCATCAACGTTCGCTCCAATAGATGGTAAAGCAGATAACAATGCTATTAAAGCGTATTTCAAAAACGTATTCCCTGAATTCGATGAAGACAGAGTGTATGTGAGTGATATGAAGAAGATGGTAAAATGGTTTGGTATCCTCAAAGCAAACGATCTGTTGAAATTCGATGAAATCCTCGCATCTGGCGAAGAGGAAGTGGAAGAAGTGGCAGTAGAAGAAACAGCTGCACCAGAAAAAAAGAAAAAAGCTGCTCCGGCCGCCACTGAAGAAGTAGCGGAAGAGAAGCCTAAAAAGACAACTCGCGCTAAAAAAGCCGACAAAGAAGAAGGTGAAGAAGGCGCCGCAGAAAAAGCGCCTAAGAAGACTAAAGCTAAGAAAGAAGAAGCGCCGGCAGCAGAAGGTGAAGAAGCACCTAAAAAAGCAGCTAAGCCACGCAAGAAGAAAACAGAAGAATAAGTTATACCGGTGCAGTTATGATCTGACGATCATAATGTTCCGACCCACAGGCTTCTATTTACATAGGTCTTTCCTGGTAAATAGAAGCCTGCAATATTTTAAGGCAATCTTTCCCCCGCTGATCTTGCATTTGACGTTTAATCGTAGTAGCTTGACAAATAATGGTTTAGTTGATACCCAAACATTAACTATTCTTTAGGTTGGCAGACCATTAAAAAATGCTAAATTTCTCAATCCGTAAAAATTTAAAATCACAGACAGGATGAATAATTTAAGTGCAGATATCAAAAAATTACCCCGACATTTTTTACCGGAAGATTTTAAAGTAACCACCTGGGAAACACTCCAACCCTACTTCGAAGCATTACAGCAAAGAAATATTAATAGCGTACAGGAGCTGGAAGCATGGCTGAAAGATATAAGTGAACTGGAAGCTGTTATCAGTGAAGATGCCTGCTGGCGCCAGATTAAAATGACCTGCGATACCACTGATAAATCATTGGAAGAAGCATTTGCTTACTTCTGTATGGAAATTCAGCCAAAATTGCAGCCATACGCCGATGCGCTCAACAAGAAACTGGTAGAAAGCCCATTCGTTAAGGAACTGGACCAGGACCTGTATAAAACTTACCTGAGAAGTGTGAACAAGCAGATCAAATTGTTCAGGGAAGAAAATATTCCTATCCAGGCAGAACTTAGCGTAATGGCCCAACAATACGGCGCTATCGCCGGTAAAATGACCATTACGGTTAACGGGCAGGAATATACGCTGCAGCAGGCCGCTAAATTCCTGGAGAACAGCGACAGGGCTTTAAGGGAAGAAGTATTTACCAAAACCGCAGCCCGCCGGCTGGCCGACAAACAGGCCCTCGACGAGCTGTATACCTCGCTGGTATTGAAACGCGACCAGGTGGCAAAAAATGCAGGCTTCGCCAATTACCGCGATTACAAATTCGAAGAATTGGGAAGGTTCGACTACACGAAGGAAGACGTTTTCCAATTCCATGAAGCGATTAAATCTCACATCGTTCCCCTGGTAGCTGAAACCCTGGAAAAACAAAAAGCGAAACTGAAACTGGATGTTTTAAAACCATGGGATACAGATGCAGAACCGGTTGGCACGCAGCCGCTGGAACCTTTCCAGACCGGCGATGAACTGGTGAACAAAGCCATAGAAACATTCGACCAGTTAGATCCTTTCTTTGGCGATTGCCTTCGTGTAATGAAAAAAATGGGACGCCTTGATCTCGAAAGCCGCAAAGGCAAAGCACCGGGCGGATACAACTGCCCGCTTGCAGAAACAGGCGTACCGTTTATATTCATGAATGCCGCCGGCCAGATGAAAGATCTTACCACCATGGTTCATGAAGGCGGGCATGCTGTTCACTCTTTCCTCAGCCATCCCCTCGCCCTCAGCGCATTTAAAGAATACCCGATGGAAATAGCGGAAGTTGCCAGCATGAGCATGGAACTGCTGACTATGGACCACTGGGATATCTTCTTCAAAGATGCGGAGCAATTACGAAGGGCAAAGCTGCAACAACTGGAAAGATCCATCACCATCTTCCCGTGGATCGCAACCATCGATAAATTCCAACACTGGGTATACGAACACCCGCAACATACAACAGAAGAACGCACCGCAAAATGGCTGGAAATATTAAACGAATTTTCACCATCGATCGTCGACTGGACCGGCCACGAAGATTACAGGGCTATTACCTGGCAACGGCAACTGCACCTCTTTGAAGTGCCATTCTACTACATCGAATACGGGATCGCTCAACTGGGCGCCATCGCAATGTGGAAGCAATACAAAGAGAATAAAAAACAGGCGCTTGAAAACTATGTGAAAGCACTGAGCCTGGGCAGCACCAAAACTTTGCCTGAACTCTACAAAGCAGCAGGAATTAAATTCGACTTCTCTCCTGCTTATGTGAAAGAACTGGCCGACTTCGTAAAATCCGAAATATCCAAATTGTGATTTCACGCAGAGATTTCACGCAGAGGGGCATAAGAAGCAAAGAAGCATAAGAATTTTTGACCAGAACGAATATTAAGAAAGCAAAGAGTAAGATTCTAATACAATCTTCCTCTTTGCTTTCTTATTTTCCTTAAAAATATATCTTATGCTTCTTTGCTTCTTATGCCCCTCTGCGTGAAATCTCTGCGTGAACTACTTGCAGGATTTGCAGACGCCGCTCACCACTACTTCGATGTTGTGTGCAGCATAGCCCTTTGGCAGATGGATAGCCGGTACGTCTGTTTCTTCCAAACAAACAGTATTGCCGCACTCTTCGCACTTAAAATGTACGTGGTGGTCGTGGTGATGATGTTCCGAGCATTCAGATTTGCATAATGCATACCTGATGGAAGTATCTGTAGTAGGGATCTTATGTATAATACCTTTATCGAGGAAAGTCTGTAGTGTGCGATATACGGTAACACGGTCGAAACTCTTTCCGGTTAATTTGTCGAAATCCGCGTGTTCCAGCGCACCATTGCTTTTCATAAAAAGCTCCAGGATTTTGGTCCTGGTTTCAGTTACACTCAACTTACTATCTCTCAGTAGCTGGCCAATCCTCTCAGTTAATTGTTGTTTGGCGCTCATGATGAAAAATTTATTCTTCCATTAATCTGTCGATATCCGTTATCAACTTATCAACATCCTGGGCTTTGGTGCCTTCGTACAATCCCCTGATCTGGCCTGCTTTATCGATCAATGCAAACCATTGAGTATGTACAAAGTCCTCTTCCCCGGTGTATACCCCGTCGTCGACCAGGTAGCCCTGGCGGGCCATCCTGTACAGGTCTTTTTTGGTGCCTGTTAAGAACCACCAGTTTTTGGAATCAGCTCCATGCTTTTGAGCATAAGCCTTTAAAACCGGTACGCTATCGTTATCCGGATCTACGGTGTGCGATAAAATAAGGAAATCGGGTTTGTCTTTAAATTTGGCGTAAACCTTTTCCATATTGGCATTCATCTTAGGACAAATACCTGTGCAGGTGGTAAAGAAAAATTCAGTCACATAGATCTTTCCCTCTACATCTGCCTTCGATCTTGTCTTGCCTTCCTGGTCGGTAAATGAAAAACCAGGAATGGTGTGTCCCATAGGTCCTAAGATCGGTAACTTCTCCTTTCCGAAAAATGATCCTGTCTGATCCTTGATAACATACCCTGCATATCCCAGGAAAGCCGCACTCAGCAACACAAAAAACGAAATAAGTAAAATAGTTTTCTTCGACATAGGTATATCACCGTTTTATCCAATATGCAAAGGTAGTATATAGTTGAGAGATGCGCATCGTATTACCAGGCGGTTGATTTTTTTAACAGAACTATAAATGCTTATACATTGCAATTTAATAAATTTTAAATAATTGCAACATTGTTGCAATTATTTTTATCTTCGCATCTGGATTTAAGCATTTGGATTATGGGAGAAAAGATCATCAAAAAGTTAAATGCAGATATTTTAGGTGTTGGCGCATCTTTGATCTGTGCCATTCATTGCGCTATCTGGCCGCTGTTATTAATCTTACTACCTATTGCCGGAAGCAGCCTGCATGATCATGAATACCTGGAATATGCACTTCTCAGCTTCTCTTTCCTGGTTGGAATCTGGTCGCTGGGCCGGGGTTACCTGCTGAAACACAAACGGCCAAACTCCTTGCTCATCTTTATTGTCAGCTTCAGCGTCCTGGTATTTGCTCATCTCTTCATGGCCAACGCCGCGGGGTTGATCGTTATCTTCTTTGCTGCCTGCGGAATCATCGTTGCTCATTTACTGAACCTGAAATGGAGTAAAGTTTGATTTAGATTAGTCTAAAAAATAATTTAGACAAATATTGTTTTGAATGATAGTTTTGTTGAAAAATATTGCACGGTGAAACTATTTTCTACACTTATTATTTACCTACTAACTGTTAATCTGGTATTTGCACAAAACGGCCACATCAGGGGTACTGTGCGAAGTTCAGAAGGAGGCGCCATCCCGCTTGCCACAATTAATATTCCTGCTATCAACAAAGGAGGAATGGCAGATGCCAACGGATTTTTTGAATTGAAAGATATCCCTGCAGGTACTTATGATGTTCATTTTTCTGTTATCGGCTTTCAGCCGAAAAAACAGAAAATTGTGGTTGCCGCCAGCAGAACCGCGGATTGCAAAGTTGTGCTGACAGCCGATCTCTCAAAACTCAACGAAGTAATTGTAACTGGCGTTTCCAAGGCTACGGTTATTAAAAAGAACCCTATTCCGCTTGCCGTAATTGGAAGGAAAGAGATGAACAGGAATGTGAATAACAATATCATCGACGCTATTATCAAAGAAGTGCCGGGTATCAGCGCGGTTACCACAGGGCCCAATATTTCCAAGCCCTTTATCCGCGGCTTAGGTTACAACAGGGTGCTCACGCTTTATGATGGCGTAAGGCAGGAAGGCCAGCAATGGGGAGATGAACACGGTATTGAAATTGACCAATATGGCGTAACAAGGGTCGAAGTGGTTAAAGGCCCTGCCAGCCTGACTTACGGCTCCGATGCCCTGGCAGGAGTAATTAACATGATCCCCGAATTCCCGGCACTCGATCCCGGGAAAATTTCCGGTACTGCCCTGGTAGATTACCATTCAAACAACGGGATGATAGGTACTTCCGTAAGCCTTGGCAAACAGGTGAAAGATTGGAAATATCTCTTGAGAGGCTCTGCGAAAGCTGCACACAACTACCAGAATAAAGTGGATGGCTTTGTATATGGTACCGCGTTCCGCGAGTACAACCTGTCGCTGCTTGCGCGGGTAGATAAACGATGGGGTAATTCTCAATCCGGCGTCACCTATTACGATAACACCCAGGAAATACCTGATGGAAGCCGGGATTCCCTGACCCGAAAATTTACTTACCAGGTATTGGAAGATGACGATATCAGGAACCGCCCGCTGGTACCGGATAACCGCCTGAAAACATATGACCTCAATCCTCTTCATCAACGCATCCAGCATGCCAGGATCTATAACAACACCTCGTTCAGGCTGGGTGAAGGCAACCTGCAAACCATGCTGGCATTGCAACAAAGCCGGCGAAGGGAATATAATCATCCCGAATTTCCCCAACAGCCAGGGCTATACGTAGTTCTCAACACCCTGAACTATGATATCAGGTATAATCTTCCTGCCATCAAAGGAATCGAAACTACGGTAGGCATAAATGGCATGTACCAGACTAACCGCTCCAGGCAGGCAACAGATTTCCCTATCCCCGATTACCAGTTATTTGATATAGGAGGATTTTTGTTTGCGAAGCGGACCTTCGGCCGGGTAGATATTTCCGGCGGCATCAGGTACGATAACCGCTTCATAGAATGGAACGACTTTTACGTCGGACCAGATAAGAGCAATGGCCTGGAAAAGCGTGTATCCCCTCCCGATACTGCGGGTGCAAGATTGCAGTTCCCGTATTTCAGGCACCGGTACAATGGGCTGTCGGGTAGTTTGGGCGCTACCTGGAACATCAGTGAGCGGCTCCTGCTGAAAGCTAACATTGCCAGGGGGTACAGGGCGCCTAATATTACCGAGATCGGGTCTAATGGCCTCGACCCTGGCGCTCATATCGTTTACCTGGGAAACAGGAATTTTGATCCTGAATTTTCTTTACAGGAAGATGTTGGAATGCTGTTAACCCTGAAAGACCTGGATCTTAATGTCGCCCTGTTTCATAACAGTATCAGCGGGTATATCTACCAGGCAAGGCTATACGATGGAAACGGCAACCCGGTTGTGATCGTGCCGGGCAATACTACCTACAGCTACCAGCAATCTTCGGCGCGGCTGTATGGCGCGGAGATAGGAGTAAATATCCATCCGCAGCGGCTTCCCTGGTTAACTGTCAGCAGCAACCTTGCCATCGCCCAGGGCCGGAACAGGAATAAGACATTGATCGCCCAATATGGGGATGTAGCCCGTTACCTGCCGCTTATACCCCCTACCCAATGGCGTTCGGAGGTAAAAGTTTCTGCCCCGGAAGATCTTGGCTGTTTGCGCAATGCCTATATACGTGCAGGAGTTGATGTATATGCCAACCAGTCAAAGTTTTATGGGGTAGATGATTCTGAAACCTTTACCCCGGGATATACATTACTGAGCGCCGGCGCAGGGAGTTCGGTCGTTAATAAAAAAGGGAAGGTATTATTCGATCTTTTCCTGCAGGTGGAGAATATTGGCGATGTCGCCTACCAGTCGAACATGAACAGGCTTAAGTATTTTGAATATTATTCCCAGTCGCCTAACGGAAGAAGCGGGATATATAATATGGGAAGAAATATGAGCGCAAAGATTATTGTACCGTTCTGAGATGATTTACCAGGTTCTTAATCCCAGTTTCACGCCGAAATGGAAGCTGGGTAAGATGCTAACCATTTTACCATCGTTAAGCGATACATTGTTGTTGTCGAAATGATAGGTATTATACTGATAGATCTTGCTCCTGACCCCTATACCGATGAAAGGATCAAGTATGAATTTGTCTTTGGTGAACTGCCGGCCGATTAAAAGTTGCAGCCCAGCTACGCTTTTGTCGGCCGAATTGGTATAATTGGTATTGTTATAGGTAACGTCTTCGTTCGGGTAGAAGATCTTTTTGAAGAAAAGCACCGGTTCAAAATAAGTACCGGCAGCCCTGGATATATTTGTTTTTCTTGAAAAGAGATATAGCCTGGTTCCGAACCTGAATCCTAACCCCCGGCCATCAACAAACTGGCTGGTACTAACGTCCGGCTTTTTCTGCCCTATATCGATCTTTTTTGCCAGTACATAATCAGGGTAATCAGTATAAATACCGCTTATGCCGAATTCGAGGCTTACCTTATCTGAAATTTCCTGTTCAAGATAAATATCTAATTCATTGATCAGGGTCGTAGGATTCACCTTCAGGTAACCCCTTCGACCAACTTTTTTAGTACTATCCTGGGCTATGGCAGATAGTATAATAAAGCAAAAAAAACAAAAGAGTGTCAGTGTTTTTTTCATACAGTTGTTAGGGTTAGAGCGGCGTCTGATGCTTAAATTTTTGACAATAATCGTTCCACAATTACCGGGAACCAGCGATGCTCCAGCGCCTGCACCTTCTTGGCTACGGTTTCCGGCGTGTCGTCGGCGGTTATTTCACAACGCTCCTGCAAGATGGTTTCTCCGTCATCATATTTTTCATTCACGAAGTGGATGGTAATACCGCTTTCCTTTTCTCCGGCTGCGATCACAGCTTCATGCACAAAATGACCATACATTCCTTTCCCGCCAAATTTAGGCAGAAGCGCAGGATGTATATTGATAATGCGGTTAGGGAACGCCTGTACGAGGTTGGCAGGCACTTTCCAAAGGAAACCAGCTAACACGACCAGGTCGATTTTTGCATCCTGTAATACTTTTATATAAGTATCTGAATTAAAAAAGGCGGTTTTATCTATTAAGACAGATGGAATATTCTCACGTTCAGCAATTTGCAATACCCCGGCGCCGGGTTTGTTGCACACGATCAAAGTTACCCTGGCAATATCCGAATGTCTGAAGTGGTCTATGATTTTTTGAGCGTTACTTCCTGTACCAGATGCGAAAATGGCGATATTTTTCAAAAGAAATTGTTTTAATGGCTCGCAAAGGTGCAAAGGTAATTATTTGAAAGGAGTATGAAAATTTGTTGCCACTCCTATTTATCCAGGTATTCGCCACAGCCCTGGAACACTTTATCTTTTATGTTTATTTGTACGGTGTTGGGTCGCATTATCCCGCTCATATCGTCGGTACATAATGTATTGCGGATACTGACGGTGATCTTGGGAGTGGTATACACCTTTAAGGTATCCAGGTTAGGTTTTGGAGCTGGTAAAGCCGTCTGTATCTCTTCCCCGTTCATGTCGCGGAAAGTGATCTGTTTGCGATCGATGTCGAGCGTCCAGCCGGGTTCATTGCCATTAGCGGTAAATTCGATGCCTTCCTGGCGTTTTTGTTCGTAAAGTTTGCGTTTATCGCCCCCTTCTATCGCATTTAGTACATAATTGCTGGCCAGTACGCCTTCTATCCGGCGCCCTTTCGGGTCCAGGAGCAGCAGGTGGCCGTCAGACAGGAGGAAGGAAGAGCTGTCTTTCTTTCGTTGGATCAGGACCGTAGAATCCGACAATTGTTTCCATGTTCCCTTTTCCACAGTTGCCAGGTTCATTCCCCTGCCCTGGTAGGCGGTTAGCTCGCTGTAGGTATGGTCGTCAAACAGGGTTACCTGGTAATTGATGCCGGGGCAGTCGGCGCAGGGCAGGGTGCCCTGGAAGGTACCGGTTAACTTGGGAGGCTGTCCGGCAGGGTGCAGACTCGTCGTATTACTACTGTCGGCGCCGTTGTTTGCCGTTTGGCTATTGCATGCCGGGAGGGAGAATAGCCCTATCAGTAACAGGATTTTCTTCATACGAGGTTTTTTTTAGAGGTTTGAACATTCTGGATGGCTGATAGGTTATTATGGTAAATTTAACGAGTCTCCGGGACTAAAAAGTGTGTTTGCGCTGTATATATATAATATATGATGCCCAGGATATAGGAGACCACTATCTTATTTTCATCAGCATATATTATAATTATATCCCCCGAAACCTTGAGCCATATTATGATGTAGACTATTATCCACATGGGGGATGAACTTTCAATTAAAATAATAAGTTTTGAAAGGTAGGATATGTCAGAGGTGTTAAAATAGCCAGCAGTAAGACTTTCGCCGAATTTTCCACTGATTGTAAATAGAAAAACAGACGAATAAGTAGATAATAAATTTTTTGAATTGTTTGAAAATTGTCAACATTCTGTCTTATTTTTGCTGGCACTTTTAAGAAACTTTAGGTCAAATCTAAACTATATAGGCTGTGTATCGTCGTGTTTCCATTCTTTTGCGCAAGCATTTTGTGAGTGTGCTTATTCTATGCGCTAGTATAGTAATTCCGTTTTCTTCTGTTAAGGCTGCGGACTCAGCGAAGGGTAAAGCATTATTCCAAACCAACTGCGCATCCTGCCATAATGTCCATAAAAAGCTGACAGGTCCTGCTTTAGCGGGGGTAGAAGAACGTTGGTCTGATAGAAAGTTATTACATCAGTGGATTCATAACTCCGCTTCTGTATTGGCATCAGGCGACAAGTATGCTAACCAGCTATTTGCTGAGTATAACAAGCAGCAGATGCCTTCGTTTGCCGGTCTTTCGGACGCGGATATCGATGATATCCTTGAGTATATTAAAGTTGAAGGAGCGAAAGCACCAGGAGGCAATAAGACTGCTCCTACTGACGGAGCTCCTGCTGCTAAGGAAGAAGGCGGTGACAACAGCTTGCTGTTCGGTATCATCACCCTGGTTCTCGCAGTTGTAGCGCTTATCCTGATGCAGATCAACAGCAACCTTAACAAGTTGGCTAATGATAAAGAAGGCCAGGCTACTCCTGAACCAGTTCCTTTCTACAGGAACAAAGCTTACCTGGCACTGATCAGCTTAGTGCTCTTCATGGTGGGCGGTTATTTCCTCATTAACGGTGCAATTAACTTAGGTAGGCAGAAAGATTACATGCCTGAACAACCTATCTTCTACAGCCACAAAGTACACGCAGGTATCAACCAGATCAGCTGTTTGTACTGCCACGCCGGCGCTGAGAAGAGCAAGCATGCTATGATCCCTTCTGAAAACATCTGTATGAACTGTCACAAGGCCATTAAAGAATACTCTGGCCCTGAACTGGTAACAGCAGAAGGTAAAAAAGTGAATGGTACTGCTGAAATTGCAAAATTATACGATTACGTAGGCTGGGATCCTGAGAAAGGTGCTTACACCAAACCAGGCAGACCTATCGAATGGACTAAGATCCACAACCTGCCAGACCACGTTTACTTTAACCACTCTCAACACGTAGTGGCTGGTAAACAACAATGTCAGACTTGCCACGGCGCCATCACTGAAATGGACGAAGTTCATCAGTTTGCCGACCTGTCAATGGGCTGGTGTATTAACTGCCACCGTACTACACAAGTACAGTTTGCAGATAACAACTATTACAGCATCTTCGAAAAGCTTCATCAACAAGTTAAAGAAGGAAAGATCGACAGCGTGACTGTAGAAATGGTTGGTGGTACTGACTGTCAAAAATGTCACTACTAGGAAGGATTTAAGATTTAGAAACACCGGTTATACGGTGTTCAGAATCAAAAGAAGATATCAAAATTTATAAACGTAACTCGTTAATATAACATGGAGCAAAAAAAGTATTGGAAAGGCTTGGAGGAGTTGCACAATACCGATGCGCATCAGGAAATTGTGAAGAACGAATTCAGTGAAGAGCTGCCGTTCGAGAGTGAAAGCCTGTTAAATGCTACTACCCCCCGCAGGGATTTTCTGAAATATCTGGGGTTCACTACCGCTGCCGCTGCAATTGCTGCCAGCTGTGAAACACCGGTAAGAAAAGCTATTCCTTACGTTAACAAACCGGAGGAAATCACCCCGGGTGTGGCCAACTATTATGCTTCTTCTTATACTATTGATGGTGAATTCGTGCCTGTTGTGGTGAAAACCCGCGAAGGTCGCCCCATCAAAATGGAAGGAAATACTTTATCTACTATCACTAACGGTTCAACTACAGCCAGAGTTCAAGGCGCTGTACTGAGCCTTTATGATACTGCCCGCCTTCGTTACCCTTCTATCGGCGGTACCGAAACGACATGGGCCGAATTGGATAAACAAGTAACTGCAGCACTGTCCGGATTAGGCGGTGCTCCTGTTGTTTTATTAAGTTCTACTTTACTCAGCCCTACCACTAAAAAAGTGATAGGTGAGTTCCTCGCCAAATACCCTAACTCACGCCACGTAGTATACGATGCCGTGTCTTACAGCGGTATGCTGGCTGCTAATGAAGCTTCTTACGGTAAAAGAGTAATTCCTTCTTACCGTTTCGATAATGCAAAAGTTATTGTAAGCCTCGGCGCCGATTTCCTCGGTACCTGGCTGAACCCTGCTGAATTCTGCGATCAATTCGCTAAAACCCGTAAGATCGATGCCAAGAAACCTGAAATGTCCAAACATTTCGTGTTCGAAAGCACAATGAGCCTTACCGGTGCAAATGCCGACGAAAGATATACTCACCGCCCTTCTCAGGCTGGTGCAGTTGCTTTAGCCCTCCTGGCTGCAGTTGGCGGTAATGTTACCGCTCCTGCCATCGCCGATAAACGAGTGGCCGACGGTATCCAGAAAGCAGCTAAAGAACTGAAAGCTAACCAGGGTAAATCACTGGTAGTAAGCGGTTCCAACGATGTAAACGTTCAGATCATCGTTAACGCTATCAACAACATCATCGGCGCTAACGGTACAACTATCGATTTCGCTTCTCCTTCTAACTACCGTCAGGGTAACGACGCAGAGATGGCGAAACTGGTTGCAGACATGAACGCTGGCAGCATCGGAGCAGTACTGGTTTACGGTGCTAACCCGGCTTATGACTACTACGACGCTCCTAAATTCGTTGAAGGTCTGAAGAAAGTGAAACTGGCTGTTTCCTTCAACGAAAGAAACGACGAAACAACTGAACTGTGCAAATACCAGGCTCCTGATCATCACTTCCTCGAAAGCTGGAACGATGCAGAAGCAAAAACCGGTTACTACAGCTTCACTCAACCTACTATTCTCCCTCTCTTCAAAACACGCGCTGTACAGGATTCCCTGTTAACCTGGAGTGGCAATACCACTACCTGGGCAGATTACCTGAAAAACGAATGGGTTGCGAAACTGGGCGGCGACCAGTCTGCATGGGATAAAGTACTGCAGGACGGTGTGATCGAACCAGCTACAGCCCCTGCTTTGAGCGGCGCTAGCTTTGCCGGCGATGTTGCCGGCGCTGCTGCAAAGATCAACAGCGCTAAGAAAGGCGGTACCTACGAATTGGTATTATACGAAAAAGTAGCTATCGGAAACGGTAGGCTGGCAAACAACCCTTGGTTACAGGAAATGCCAGATCCGATCACCCGTGCAACCTGGGATAACTATGCTTGTATTTCCAATACACTGGCACAGAAATTCTCTACTGAACTGGGTGATGACTACGAGATCCATGTTGAAAGGAAAGTATTGAAAATTAAAGCTAATGGCAAAGAAGTTGAATTGCCGTTGCTGATCGTACCAGGTATCCACCCGGATGTAATTGCTATCGCGGTGGGTTATGGTCGCAGCGCTAATACAGGTAAAGCAGCCGGTGGTATCGGTAAAAACGCTTATCCTTTTGTAAGCTTTAATGGCCAGACTTTCGATTATTTCAGTACAGACGCCAGCGTTGAAGCTACAGGTAGCAAATACCCGGTTGCTTCAACCCAAACTCACAATAGCTACGAAGGTCGTCCTATCGTTAAAGAAACTACCCTGGCAGAGTTCATCAGGAACCCTAAAGAGGTAAATGAAGATAGGAATGAACTGAAAAAATTCGGTCCTGACTTCCGTAAAGACGCTACCCTCTACCCTAACTACGAATACCAGGGTATTAAATGGGGTATGTCTATCGACCTCAACTCCTGCTTCGGTTGTGGTGCTTGTACCATAGCTTGCCAGGCAGAGAACAATGTTTCTGTAGTTGGTAAAGATGAAGTAGCGAAAGGACACGAAATGCACTGGCTCCGTATCGACCGTTATTTCAGCGGAGATACAGACAACCCTGAAGTAGTATTCCAACCGATGCTATGCCAGCATTGCGACAACGCGCCTTGCGAAAACGTTTGCCCGGTAGGTGCTACTAACCATAGCAACGAAGGTATTAACCAGATGGCTTACAACCGTTGCATTGGTACTCGTTACTGCGCTAACAACTGTCCTTATAAAGTACGTCGCCTGAACTGGAGAGACTGGAACGGTGCTGATAGCTTTGAAAACAACCTGTACGATGTAGCTGATATGAACGATAACCTGACACGTATGGTGCTGAACCCTGATGTAGTGGTTCGTAGCCGTGGTGTAATGGAAAAATGTTCTTTCTGCGTACAACGTTTACAGGATGCTAAACTGCAGGCTAAGAAAGAAGGTCACCCGCTGAAAGACGGAGCAGCTAAAACCGCATGTCAGCAGGCATGTAGCGCAGGTGCGATCGTATTTGGTAACGTGAACGATAAGAACAGCGAAATCTTCAAAATCCGTAACGAACAACAGACAGACAGGTTATACTATGTGTTGGAAGAAACGCATACATTACCTAACATCAACTACCTGGCTAAGATCAGAAACAAAGATGCAGCTCCGAAAGCAGAATCTGCTCACCACGAGGAAGCACATCATGCGTAATGATTTTAACGAGTTTCGTTAAGGAAAAAGAAAGAAGTTACAGAATCTGAGATCATAACAAAAGACAAGGGCTAGCAGCTGGAGCTAGCGGCTAAAAGCTTATAGAATATGCATTTAAAATACGAATCCACACTGAGAGAACCTTTGGTAGACGGGGAAAAGGATTATCACCAGGTAACGGAAGATATCATTAGTCCCATTGAGGGAAAGCCTGGTAAATTGTGGTATGTAGGCTTTTTTATATCACTATCACTGTTGGGCTTCGGAGCATTTTCAGTGTTCTGGCAGATCTATTTCGGTGTTGGTGTTTGGAATCTGAACAAGACTATCGGTTGGGGTTGGGATATCACCAACTTCGTATGGTGGGTAGGTATCGGTCACGCCGGTACGCTGATCTCCGCGATCCTCTTGTTATTCCGTCAGGGCTGGCGTACAGGTGTGAACCGTGCTGCTGAAGCGATGACCATCTTCGCGGTAATGTGCGCGGGCCAGTTCCCGATCATCCACATGGGTCGTGTATGGATGGCGTTCTTTATCCTGCCTTACCCTAACACCCGCGGTCCTGTATGGGTTAACTTTAACTCTCCGCTTCTCTGGGACGTATTCGCGATCTCTACATACTTTACCGTATCGCTGTTGTTCTGGTACTCTGGTCTGATCCCGGATTTTGCAACAGTTCGCGACAGGGCTAAAACAAAATTGCGTAAGTTGTTATATGGTGTGGCTTCCTTTGGCTGGACAGGTTCTACCAAACACTGGCAACGTCACGAAGCTTTATCGCTCGTACTCGCTGGTCTGGCTACTCCACTGGTACTTTCTGTACACACTATCGTATCTTTCGACTTTGCTACATCAGTAATTCCTGGTTGGCATACTACCATCTTCCCTCCTTACTTCGTGGCGGGTGCGATCTTCTCCGGTTTCGCGATGGTACAAACACTCCTGATCATTACCCGTAAGATCCTGAACCTGGAACAATATATTACCATTGGCCACATGGAAGCCATGAACAAAGTAATTGTATTGACCGGTTCTGTGGTTGGTTGCGCTTACCTGACTGAGTTATTCATGGCATGGTATGGTGCTAACCCTTACGAATTCGATACCTTCTTCAAATATCGCGCTGCCGGTCCGCTGGGTTGGTCTTACTGGATCATGATGACCTGTAACGTAATTTCTCCGCAGGTGTTCTGGTTCCGCAAGATGAGAAGAAGTATTGCCGTAACCTTTGTAATGTCTATCATCGTTAACATTGGTATGTGGTTCGAGCGTTTCGTGATCATCTGTACTTCACTGTACCGCGATTACCTGCCATCCAGCTGGTCTTACTATCGTCCATCCTGGCCGGAAGTTGGTTTCTACATGGGTACTTTTGGTCTGTTCTTTACCTGCTACTTCCTGTTCGCTAAATACTTCCCGGTAATTGCGGTTGCTGAGATCAAGTCTATCCTGAAAACTTCAGGCGAGAACTTTAAAGAGAAAATGGAAGTCTACGAAGACCAGAGCGATGAGAAATTTGCTCATGATGTTGCTCATGCACACTAATAGACGAATTAAGAGAACTAATTACTGGAATTTGAATTTTTAAATATATGGCTGTTAAAAATTTTGTTGTAGGCTTGTTTGACGATGAGGCAGTATTGTTCCCGGCAGTAAAGAAAGTACGTACTGCAGGTTACAAGTTGCACGATGTATATACTCCTTTTCCTGTTCACGGCCTGGATCATGCAATGGGTTTAAGAGAATCCAGTCTGCACACAGCCGGTTTCATATACGGAATTACCGGAACTACTACAGCATTGTCTTTCATGAGCTGGGTGTTTAATGCCGATTGGCCGCTGAATATTGGTGGTAAACCGCATTTCCCGCTGCCTGCTTTCATTCCGATTACCTTTGAGCTGACAGTATTGTTTGCTGCGGTAGGTATGGTGATGACATTCTGCTGGCTTTGCCAGATTATGCCAGGGGTGAAGAAACATATCTTCCATCCAAGACAGACAGACGATAAGTTTGTAATGGTCATTGAGCTGACAGAAAAAACAAACGCAGAAGAGGTAAAGAGCTTCCTTACTGCTGCTGGTGCGCACGATATAAATGAACAGAAAGCTGAAGCAGGATGGTGGTTCGGAAGATTCGATAAGGATGATGAGCCTTATCTGCGTAAAATCCAAACCGCTAACGCTTAATATTTTAACAGCTAAAAAATACAGTTGCAACATTAGGATTTGGTAAGCAAGACTAATGAAAGCTAGATAAATAATTTCTGATGAAAAGGACTTCCAACATATTGATTGTAGCCGCATTGGCAACTGGAGCTTTCCTGGCAGCCTGTAACAGAGGAGAGCATAACAGAAAGCCCGGCAGGATTTATATGCCAGACATGTATGAATCCCGTGCGTATGAGTTTTACAGTGCTCGTTTGTCAGGTCTGAAACCAGTGGAAGGAACAGTTAAAAGAGGAGAGCTTCTGCCATACCACCTGAAAGAGTCAGATACTGCACAAGCGAATCTGGTTAAGAATCCATTAACTATAACCGCTACCGATCTGAAAGAGGGAGAGCGTTTATTTAATATCTATTGCGGTATCTGCCATGGTACAGCATTAGACGGTAACGGTCCATTATACAAAGGTGGTGATGGCCCTTACCCTGCCGCTCCGGCTAACCTGGTTGCTGGTGCAAAAGCAGGATTAACCGAAGGTCGTATCTTCCACGTGATCACTTATGGATATAATATGATGGGAAGCTACGCCAGCCAGCTCGACAGAGAGCAACGCTGGAAAGTAGTGGCATATATTCAAAGTAAAAAGGCAGGCGCTTCAGCTCCCGTAGCAGAAGCAGCACCTGCAGGTGATAGTACCGCAGCGAAGTAATTAGATAAACAGCATTTCAAAAGTATTTTAATATACAGTAATGAAAGACCAATTTGTAGTACCGGCAAGATTAAGAATGACCAGCTTCGTGTTGATGGGAGTAGGCTTGCTGACATTTCTGATCGGATTAATTGCGTTTAAGGGCGAGACACGGTTCTGGGCCGGTCTGTTGCAAAACAGCAGCTTCTTTTTGCTGATTACATTGGCAAGCACATTTTTTATAGCTGCTACTACCCTGGCACAAGGGGGCTGGCAGATTGCCTTCCGCCGTGTACCTGAAGCTATTTCAATGGCAGTGCCTATCCTGGCCGCTATCTTATTTATCGTGGTAATGATCCTCGTTATGGGGGGCAAAGAAGATATTTACCACTGGGTAAACCCTGAACACGTTGCCCACGATAAAGTGTTAAACTGGAAAAAAGCTTTCCTGAATAAAGGATTCTTTACCACTGCTACTATCATCACTTTAGCACTGTGGATATTCTTTACAATGAGAATCCGTAAAATGTCTATCCAGGAAGATGGATGGGATCTGAGCCGCGAAACCGGCCGTAAGATCCTCTGGAGAAACACCGTTGTTTGTGGTGGATTCATGGTGATCTTTACACTCAGCGTTGGTTCTACCACTCCTTGGATCTGGCTGATGAGCATTGACTCACACTGGTTCTCTACCATGTATAGCTGGTACACTTTCGCCAGCACCTGGGTATCCGGACTTGCGCTGATCTCTTTATTCGTAGTTTACCTGAAAAGACATGGTTACCTGACTTATGTAACTGAAGAACATTTACATGACCTCGGTAAATTCATGTTCGCATTCAGCATCTTCTGGACTTACCTCTGGTTCTCCCAGTACATGCTGATCTGGTATGCTAACATGCCTGAAGAAACTGAATACTTCCAACCTCGCGTTTGGGGCGAATGGAGGCCGATCTTCTTCCTGAATCTGCTGATTAACTTTATTACACCGTTATTGTTCCTGATGAAGAGGGATACTAAACGTAACTATACTGCAATAGTGTTCATCGCTGTAGTGATCATCTTCGGTCACTGGCTGGATTTCTGGCAGATGGTTTACCCTGGTACTGTTAAACACCTGGTATTCCCTTGGTATGAGCTCGGACTTGGACTTGGATTTGTGGGACTGATCATCTTCTTAACTGCTAACCAGCTGACTAAAGCTGCTTTAGTTCCGAAGAATCACCCTTACCTGAAAGAGAGTATTGTTCACCACACTTAATTGTGTTTCAAGGAGCATAGGCAATAGAAAATCATTAGATAACTTAATTATTTCATATAGCAATGTCAGGATTTTTAGCAGTCTTAGTTGTTGTTCTCATATTCATAGTCATCTTCCAGATTGCGAAGGCGAGCGAATATGTGTCCATATTGAAGGGAGAAAAGAAAGCACGTGAACAGAGTAACCGTATCAATGGTTTCTTATTGATTGCTTTCCTGGTGCTGGGGCTCATAGGAGTGTACTGGTGTAACGATTTGTTGAAAGGCAAAATCCTTGGCGAATCTGCTTCAGAACAAGGTAAAGGCGTTGATACGCTGATCTATGTAACACTGGCTATCACCGGTTTCGTATTTGTGATCACCCAGGTTTTACTGTTCTGGTTCGCATTCAAATACCAGGAGAAAGAAGGAAAAACAGCTTTTTATTTTCCACACAATAACAAACTGGAAGTTATCTGGACCGTTATTCCAGCTATTGCATTGACGATCCTGGTGGCTTTCGGTCTGAAACACTGGTTCCAGTTAACTTCTGAAGCACCTAAAGACGCTGCAGTAGTTGAAATCACCGGTAAACAGTTTAACTGGATATACCGTTATCCAGGAAAGGATGGTCAGTTAGGCCGTCGCGATTTCAAAAACATCGATCCTGCAAAAGGCAATGAATTGGGTGTTGATTGGAACGATCCTTTGAGCAAAGACGATTTTATTCCTACCGAACTGCACCTGGTAGTTGGTAAACCAGTAAAATTCGTTATCGGCTCCCGTGACGTTATCCATGATGTGGGCTTGCCTCACTTCCGTCTGAAAATGGATGCTGTACCTGGTATCCCTACTACCCTGTGGGTAACGCCTAGGTTCACTACCAAGGAAATGAAAGAAAAAACCGGGAACCCGGACTTTACTTACGAAATTTCCTGCGATCAGATGTGCGGTAGCGGTCACTACTCCATGAGAGGTGTTATCGTGGTTGAAACCCAGGAGGAATATGACAAATGGGTTGCCAGCCAAAAACCTGCTTACGAACTGGCTCACCCTGCAGAAGCAGCGCCGGCCGGAGCGCCTAAAGCAGATAGCACACAAAAAGCAGTGGCTGCAAATATTAAGTAAGCCATTTTTGTGTAGAAGATTTTTTGACGGAGTACAATTAAAAACTATAAAGACAAACTGACAAACGACAATACTTCCCGGGCGTTAGTTTATAATAAACCGAACCGATTATGAGTAACGAAGCAACATTGCACAGTCAACAGGAGGTAATGCACGGAGCGCATGATCATCATGATCACGAGCACCATCATGAAGACAGTTTCATTTCGAAATATGTTTTCAGCATGGATCACAAAATGATCGCCAAACAATTCCTGATCACAGGTATTATATGGGCCGTTATTGGTGCTTTCTTCTCTGTTCTGTTCCGTTTGCAACTTGGTTTTCCGGATGCAACCTTTCCATGGCTGGAAAGCATCCTGGGTCACTGGGCTAAAGGTGGCCGAATTTCAGCGGAAGCTTACTATGCATTGGTAACAATGCACGGTACAATCCTCGTATTCTTTGTATTGACCGCCGGTTTGAGCGGTACCTTCTCTAACCTGCTCATTCCTTTGCAGGTAGGTGCCCGCGATATGGCGTCTCCATTTATGAACTGCCTGAGCTATTGGTTCTTCTTCCTGGCCAGCCTGGTAATGATGGCTTCCCTGTTTGTTCAAACAGGCCCTGCTTCCGGTGGTTGGACAATGTATCCTCCGCTGAGTGCATTGGGTGATGCTTCTATCGGTTCCAAGATCGGTGTTGACCTCTGGTTGACCAGTATGGCACTTTTCGTTGTGTCTCAGCTCCTGGGCGGTCTGAACTATATTTCTACAATCCTGAATATGCGTACCAAAGGTATGGCTATGACCAAGATGCCGCTGACTATCTGGGCATTCTTCTTCACTGCTGTACTGGGTGTATTGTCATTCCCTGTGTTGCTGTCAGGCTTCATCCTGTTGCTGATGGACCGTCACGCCGGCACAAGCTTCTACCTGTCTGATATCTTCATCGCCGGTAAAGCGCTGGCTAACGAAGGCGGTAGCGCAATCCTTTATCAACACTTATTCTGGTTCCTGGGTCACCCTGAGGTATATATCATCGTCCTCCCTGCAATGGGTATGGTGTCTGAAGTCCTCGCGGTTAATTCCCGTAAACCTATCTTCGGTTACCTGGCAATGATCGGTTCCCTGTTCGCTATCTGTATCCTGGCCTTCCTGGTTTGGGCGCACCACATGTTCGTAACAGGTCTGAATCCGTTCCTCGGCGCCTTCTTCGTACTCCTCACATTGTTGATCGCGGTACCATCTGCCATCAAGGTGTTCAACTGGATTACGACGATCTGGAGAGGTAAAATCCACTTCACGCCTGCTTCCCTGTTCTCTATCGGTTTTGTAAGCACTTTCATCTCCGGCGGTTTAACAGGTATCTGGTTGGGTAACTCATCTATCGATATTCACCTGCACGATACTTACTTCGTAATCGCGCACTTCCACATAGTAATGGGTGTATCTGCGTTCTTCGGTATGTTTGCCGGTATTTACCACTGGTTCCCTAAAATGTATGGTCGCTTTATGAACAATACATTGGGTTACATCCACTTCTGGATCACGCTGATTGGTGCTTACCTGATCTTCTGGCCAATGCACTACGAAGGTATGGCCGGTATGCCAAGAAGGTATTACGATTACTCCAACTGGGCTTCTTTCAACCAGTTCGAGCCACTGAACCACTTTATCAGTGTTGTGGTGATCGTAGTATTTGCTACCCAGCTGCTGTTCATCTTCAACTTCTTCTACAGCATTTTCAAAGGTAGGAAGATGACTACGCAAAACCCATGGAAAGCAACTTCCCTGGAATGGACCACTCCAATCAATCCCGGTCACGGTAACTGGCCTGGCGAAATTCCTGAAGTTCACCGTTGGGCTTACGATTACAGTAAAGACGGACGTGATTTCATTCCTCAGACGGAACCAATTGGTCCTAATGAGTCCGCACACTAATATTTCTGGTCCGGAAGGAAAGAGCTTTTCTTAAAATTCTTCCTTCCGGGGCTTTGTTCTCCGTGATGTTTGTAAATTTGTTCCGGATATATAACTCCGGAATGTGGCTAGAAAAAAAATGTTGCAAGAAAACACCATAAAATTGTCCTCGTCGTACGCTATTGCCAGCAAAGTGAAAGATTACTCTCAGTTGATGAAGTTTAATCTCACTTTCATGGTGGTATTTTCATCAGTAGTAGGTTATCTGCTGGTGCCAATGATCGAGTTCAATTGGGTGAAAGTTCTTTTATTATTTGCTGGAGGTTTGCTGGTCACAGGGTCAGCAAACACGATCAATCAGCTCTGGGAGAAGAACACGGATAAATTGATGGCCCGTACCGCCGTTCGTCCGCTGCCTGCCGGCAGAATGGGCGACCTGGAGGCAACTATACTGGCTGCCATCACCGGCATAGGCGGCGTCCTGTTAATGGGATTCTGCTTTAACTGGTTATGTGCTGCTCTCAGCTTGCTCTCATTAGTATTGTACGGCTTTGTATATACTCCCTGGAAAAAATGGAATTCACTATCTGTACTGGTAGGAGCCATCCCGGGAGCCATGCCTCCATTGATCGGTTGGGTAGCAGGCGCTAACGAACTGAGCAGTGGCGGCTGGTCTTTATTCGCCATTCAATTCTTATGGCAGTTCCCTCACTTTTGGGCTATTGCCTGGATTGCTTATAAAGATTACGCAAAAGCCGGGTTCAAAATGTTACCTGGTAGCGGCGAACCTAACAAATACACTGCTCTTCAGGCAGCTACCTATACCCTGTTGCTGATCCCTGCCGGTATTGTTCCCTACAAACTGGGCATTACAGGTAGCATTTCGGCAATAGTAGCGATTGTAGCCGGCTTATTCTTCTTCTACAGGTCTGTTAACCTTTACAGGAAGAATGATGTTCCTGCAGCACGTAAACTGATGTTCGGATCATATATTTACCTGACTGTAGTGCAACTGGTACAATTGCTGGATAAAGCTTAATTGAAATTGGAGGAGTGATGAATACTATGACATTAGAACAACGTAAGAAAATACATCCGCATAAATACTCCCTATGGATAGCCATGGGTAGTATTACAATGATGTTTATCGGATTTACCAGCGCTTACATTGTTAAAAGAGCACAGGCAAATTGGTTAGCTTTTGAATTACCTCATATATTCTGGTTGTCGACTGCTGTAATTTTGCTCAGTAGTTTAACAATTCACCTGGCCTTGAAGCAATTTAAGGAAAGGAATATGAGAAGATACAAACAACTGATCACCGTTACGGCAATTTTAGGTGTTGCTTTTGCGGTGTGTCAGTGGATCGGATTTACACAATTGAAGAACGTAGGATTGCCGCTTGATGGGCCCGTTTCTGCTTCTTTTATATATGTGATCGTAGGAGTGCACATGCTGCACGTTTTAGGAGGCGTGGTAGCGCTGTTGGTGATGTTTGCCAGAGCTTACAGGACCCGCATCCGCACTTACAGCCCGGTACCTATCGAAGTGGCAGCCACATACTGGCATTTCGTAGATGTACTTTGGATTTATTTGTTAATATTTTTGAGTATCGCCAGATAAACTTTGTAAAATTTTATAAAACTAACAATGGATACAGCAGTTACAGCGAAGAAAAAATGGTGGGCCGGAGGTTATTCTCCCTTTAATGTGAGCTATGGCAAGTTGATGATGTGGTACTTCCTGCTATCAGATGCGTTCACTTTCGGTGCGTTATTGATATCATATGGTACTATCCGGTTTTCCAGCCCATCCTGGCCTGATCCTAACCAAGTGTTCAAGTCATTCCCGGGCATGGGACATGCCGATTTGCCATTGATGTTCGTGAGCTTGATGACCTTTATCCTGATCATGAGCTCTGTAACCATGGTACTGGCTGTACATGCTGGTCATATGAGAGACAAGAAAGCGGTTGCTAAATGGCTCACATGGACTATCATCGGCGGTCTGATGTTCCTTAGCTGTCAGGCTTGGGAGTGGACACACCTGTACCACGAAGGCGCATGGTGGGGCCGTAATCCTTTCGCCAATGTTGACGGAACTGCCGCTTCTACCAACTTCACTAACTTCTTCTTTACCATCACCGGTTTCCACGGTTTGCACGTAACTTCCGGTGTGGTGCTGAATATCGTAATTCTTGCCAACGTACTGAAAGGTACTTACGAGCAGAGAGGACACTACGAAATGGTTGAAAAAGTAGGTTTATACTGGCACTTTGTGGACCTGGTTTGGGTATTTGTATTCACCTGCTTCTACCTGCTCTAATCGTCACAAAGCGGAACTTGACTGAAACTGATTTTTGAATTTATTTTAATCTAAATAGAAATGGCGCATACGCATTCTGCAGAAGGACATGAACCAGCTCACGTAGATTCTTCTACCAAAACAATCTGGAAAACATTCTGGATCCTGTTAGGTATTACAATTTTCGAAGTAGGACTGGCATTCTTGCACCTGGAATACAACTTTATGCCAAGAGTTGCACTGAACGGAATATTCATTATTCTGACCATTGCAAAAGCATTCTTTATCGTAGCTGAGTTTATGCACTTGGGTCATGAGATCAAAAACCTGATCATGACCATCTTGCTGCCTTTGCTGCTGTTTGTTTGGTTCATCATCGCATTCCTTTACGATGGCGATTCCTGGAAACGCTTACGTGACGATCTGAAACCTGGTACACCAGTAGAAAAGACCCTGGTAGCACCGGCAGAATCTCACCATTAATAAAAATTAAAACTTTAGGATCATTTCTCGCAGGGCTTTATTAGGAGTTTCATTGGCCATTTTAGTGCCGCTTTTAGGGTATCTCATAGTAGATCATTACGGCAAAAATGTGGTTCCGGTTCCGGGGTATTATATCTTCGAAAGGATAGATACTGTAAAGAACAATGGTAAAGTATCCTACGACAGTGTTTTCCATCAGCTGAGAGACTTCCGTCTTACCAACCAGTTAGGCGAGGAAGTTAGCCTGAAAGACATGGAAGGAAAGGTATTGCTGGTAGATTTCTTCTTCACCTCCTGCCCTTCTATCTGTCCGACACTGACAAAAAACCTGAAACTGATCCAGGACGCATATGTGAAAAATGACACATTACTGCAGATCCTCTCATTTTCAGTAGATCCGGAAAGAGATACAGTCGATAAACTTCGTCAATACGCTTACCAGCACCAGATCAATCCAGATAACTGGTGGTTGCTTACAGGCAGCAAAAAAGAGATCTACGATCTCGCCAGGAACCAGTTTTTTGTTTCTGTAACAGAAGGAGATGGCGGACCAGATGATTTCATTCATACTGAGAAGCTGGTATTGATCGACAAGAACAGGAATATCAGGGGATATTACAACGGCCTCGATTCCAACGCGATAAAGAAAGTAGCCGGCGATATCGCTACGCTGCACCTGGCAAAAGACAGGCATCGCCCTGGTTTCATGGCTTTCCTCAAGAAACTGTTCGCAGGGGAGAACTGATTTTTATAGATCGCAATAAGTATTACGGATTTGTGGGAAGATACCTTATGTATCTTGTTCGCAAATCCGTAATTCATAAATAAAAATATCACTATAATGGAGTTGAAGAATAAAAATCTCAATACGCCGATAACCATCGTTTCGATTGTGATTCCTGTGCTGGTGGCTTTACTTTTTGTGTTACCAAAGCCTGATTTTCACCCGGGCTTTGATGTGAAGATCCTTCCATTATTTCACGCGATCCTGAATACAGCTACGGCGGTATTGTTGCTGGCAAGCCTTTATTTTATCAAGAATGGCCTGGTAAAAGCTCACAGGAACACCAACCTGATAGCTATAGGATTATCTGTTGTTTTCCTGCTTTCTTATGTTACCTACCATGCGCTGGCGCCTGAAACCCGGTATGGGGATATCGACCATAACGGTGTACTGGATGCAGCAGAAAAGGCAGCGTTAGGCAGCATCCGTTATATCTATTATTTCTTATTGCTTACTCATATAGTATTGGCTGGCGTGATTGTGCCGCTGGTATTATTCACTACACTCCGTGGTTTTCAGAACGATATTCCACGTCACCGTAAAATTGCCCGTATCACCTGGCCGATCTGGTTTTATGTGGCTGTTACCGGTGTGATTGTGTATATAATGATCTCTCCATATTACCATTGATGGAAATACGCAATTTAATTGCAGCAGAACTGCTAATTTTGTAGTAAAATAGTTTTGTATGAAAAGGATAGGTGCTTTTTTATTGACCGGTGCTTTTTTGTTGATGAACGTAGCTGTAATGGCCCAGTGTTCCTTATGTACTAAAACTGCCCAGCAATTGGGAGAAGGTCCTGCAAAGGGCCTGAACAACGGTATTTTAATGTTAGCGCTAACCCCGCTGGTTATAATTGGTTTCCTTGCGTTCAGGTGGTGGAAAAGTAATAAGGAAGCCTGATGGCCCCTGGGTGTAACCCAAATTTAAACTATGATAACCTTCAGAAAGGCGGATGTGACAGACATCCCCCAACTAATAGATTTACGCCTCCGGTTTCTCAAAGAAATTTACCCTAACGCCAATACGACGCATGATCAGAAATTGGCTGATCATCTTTCTGTTTACCTGAAAGAACACATCGCAAAAGATAATTTCGTAAACTGGTTTGCCGAATATAATGGCAAGGCTGTGGCAAGCGCCGGTATAGTTTTCTATAACCAACCGCCACTTTACCACAACCTGGAAGGAAAAGTTGCCTATATCCTCAACGTCTATACGTTGCCTGAATACCGCAGGCAAGGCATCGCAAAAACGTTGCTGCAAAAAATTATGCAGGAAGCAAAAGACCGCAACACCGGTAAAGTAAGTCTTCATACCAGTGAACAGGGCAGGTTGTTATACGAGCAATTCGGTTTTATCGCCGGCGATAACGAAATGACCTGTCAATTGCCCAGGATACAATAATTTCTTTAGTCTTCCTTCAGCTCAAACGCATGGCAGTCGATCAGCAATCCGCCCTTTAAAGAGCTTTTTAACACATTGCAGTAATGCCCGCGCTTTAGCGTGTAATGCTCGCAATTAAGACACATTGGTTGCGTGGAAATAACTTCTTTCTGATTCAATCGGTGAATCAGTTGCATTAATTGCTCTAATAATCCAACCTGTTCTTTGGATGATAATTGTTCAACCGTTTCCTGTAATGGATCTGCAAACCGCTCTACTTTCCTGGCAATAGCACGACCTTCTTTTACAAGGTGTAAAGTATGGCTCCTGGTGTCGGTTGGACTAGGCTTACGGATCAGGTAATTTTTCTGCTCTAAAGATTTCACTGCATCACTGATGGTTGCTTTGGTCATGTTGAAATAGTTCGCCAAAGTTGTAACCGTGCGTTTTTCTTCAGGATAATGAAGTAAAAATGTAAGCACCTGAATCTGTATTGGACTTAATCCATACTGTGTAGCTTCCTGCCATAATAGTACGCGGAAGGCTTCCGATAATCGCTCCAGGGAGGCCACTACCTTGCTAGAGGTGTTTTCTGCCTGCTGTGCGGGGTTGAATGTTGAAACTTTCCCCATATTTTCTTGCTGTCCTTAATAGTTAATGGGGCAAGGTACAATATTAATGTATGGTGTAAAATAGCATATTAGTGGAATTACAAACTAAGATCTGCAACCTTCCAGTTCATGTATAAAATACCCTTTTGAACTGATTTGGGCTTCCCATAGTGGAATCAGGGGTGTAATATGGCAAAATCGGCAATCTTTATGCAAGATGACAGGACTGCTGAAACCCTTTGTTTCCAGGTAACTGTTTCCATACTTCAACACTTCTTCAAATGCTGTATCCTTATGTACAATGATATTAAAATGCAGGTATCTTCCATCTTTCTTTTTAAAATAGGTATCAAATACTGCTACTTCCATGACCGATCATTTTAGGTAAACGCTTATCTGCTGCTATGGGTAGATCCAGAACAATACGCTAAAGCTGACTGCTTTAAACCAAGCCTGCTGCATACGGGCAGTTTCCTCTTCGTTTTTTCCGGAACCGGCCAGGTAGGGGTGAGAATAAGTAACGATAGGATAAACAAAAGTGCTTAAATAGCGGAGGTATACTAACGGTAACGACCCCTTTTCCGTTGTGGTATCCTGCTCCAGTTGCTTGCCGATCTTATCTTCCAGCCATCTCCAGCTATTGCCTTCCCTTCCCTGGCATACAGCATTCATCCATTGGTTAAACTGCGGCCGGAGTGTTTCCAGGTACCCGCTTTTCTCTTCAATATTATCACGCAAATAAAGCGAAAGGTAATGGTTGGCCGACAGATACCCGTACCAACTGTTTAAGATAGAGGAAGAATGAGGCTGCAGGATGGCGCCTGCCATGGTCAAATAATGTTCATCTTCCTGGGTATATAACAACATCCTTTTAAGACGGACCAGGGTCTGAATATCTGGTGACGAGGAGGGTTGATTCTTTTCGCGTTCCATAGCTGCGTTATAGTTATGGTTTAGGTTACCCAAACAGGGTTAATAATACAAATATATCATAAGGCTTCCTAACAAAAAATTATAAAATGAATATAATGGTTATACGTTATTATTTGGTTATATTATACAAATATGATTTGCGATTATCGTTTTAACAATATAGTTTTGAATGCCCGGTAGATTTCAGACCACATGCGCAATTTTCTTTACAACTTTAATCAGACAGGTCTTTCCCTGACGCCGGAACACCAGTCTTCTCCCTCCCCTGCCGAGCAGGGTTTTGCCCGGTTGCTTCTTCATGTTGTGATAACAGGTATAGCGGTATCATTGTTTTCCCAGGGCTTCCTGTTCCTGCTCCGTTGGATCAGCGACGCAACGGAATTGCCGTTTTACGCCCCTCTTCCGGCAACCATTGCCTGGATACTGATCTCCAGGTTTGCTCCTGCCCTGTTCCGGTTTTTTGGTATATCCGTTGGCGTGAGCGCGGGCATACCTTTAGGATTTGAGTCGGCTGTTTTTGGGTTCAATAAGGCTATTAACCCGTTGTTCGGTTCAAACGTTCTGTTGTACCACTGCGGAACAGTTGCTGCTATTGCAGCCTGCTTCGGAACTCCTCTGGTCGCTATATGCCTGGCATTGGAGCTCCTGCTCAGCGAATGGACGATAAGAACTGTAATTCCCGTATTGCTGGCAGCTGCCATTGGCACGCTTTGTACCTGGCTATTTCAGAGTGGCATTCCTTTGTTCACCATAACGGTTAAGGAACCGGTGACCTGGAGTGTGGGGCTTGCAATCGGGTTGTTAATCGGGCTTTGGTCAGCCGCAACAATAAGTTTGACAAAAGTATTTAAAAAGTGGATTGGGGCGCTTGCAAACAAAAGTCATTGGTGGTTATTGATCCCGGCTGTTATCGCATCTCTTATCTGCTTTTATTCCCCTAATCATATTACTAACCTGAACGGCTATATGGGCGACCTTTTGCAGGCAAGGGTAACATTGTTCCTTTTGTTTGCGCTGGGCATACTCAATTGGTTAACCTGGTGCTTATACAATGCAGGTTTCGGAACGGGCGCAGGTATATTGCCATTGTTATTGAACGGAGGCGCGTGGGCGTTATTTGCGGGCTTGCTGATACAGCTGAGTGTTCCGTCGCTGAAATTAGACGCGGTGTTTATGGTGCTGCTGGGGATGACAGCTATGTTTGCCGCCGGCTCCAGGGCCTTGGTCACTGCGTTGGTATTGGGCCTGGAACTTAGCCGGAGTTTCGAATTTATTCTGCCGGGTGCAATTACGTGTATAACAGCATACAGCCTTTCTTATCTTTTAGCAGGGAAACAGCGCAGCAGCCTGAATGCTCCTGCGCTGTAACAAGCTATTCGTGACCTGATACGAACTTCAATCCAACGATCGATCCTATCAGTAATACAAGGAAAAATATCCGCCAGATCATAACAGGTTCTTTAAAGAAAAGCATGCCTGCAATTGCAGTGCCGGCTGCTCCGATGCCTGTCCATACTGCATATGAAGTACCTATAGGTAAACCTCCGTTAATAGCTTTATTCAGGAAGAAAAAGCTCAGGGAGATACAAACAATGAAGCTCAGTGACGGCCATAACTTTGTAAAGTTCTCAGAATACTTTAGTGAAATCGTAAAACCGATCTCGAACAATCCACCAATGACAAGGAATAACCAAGGCATAATACCAGATTTATAAGTGAAAAAATAAATTGAATCAGTTGGAGATATGCGTGAAATGGCGCTCTCTGGAAGATCAGAGACCGTAGTTGAAAACTGCGTAAATAATTGATATGCCAAATGAAGTGAAACGCATGCCGCGAAGGTAATGCTTTTTTACAAATTAATTTTCACGCAGAGGGGTAAAGAAGGCAAAGAGGCATAAGGATTTTTTTAAGGAAAATAAGGGAAATAAGAAAGCAAAGAAGCAGGGTATGAATCCTTATGCCTCTTTGCCCTCTTTGCCCCTCTGCGTGAAACAACTACTTTCATTTATGTAACGGTAAAGGTTAAACGAATTTTGCTCAAGCAGTTGTTGGATCTCTGACATTAACAGTTGCTTATTGATGTCTTTCATTCTTTTGTGCTGGATAAGCTGGTAGGCGCGGTCGGCCAGCAGGATAAGCTGGCGTTGATGCTGACCGGTAACTGCTTTATGATGGGCATCAACAGCATGGATAATATCTGTAATGCCTGTATTTTGGATGGCTACAGATTTGATCACAGGAATTTCCCAGCCGCCCGGTTGATGTTTGGTATGTGCCAGCAGGCGAAGGTTCTTGGCAAAAATATCTGCCTGTTCCCTGTCGGCTTTATTTACAACGAAGATGTCTGCGATTTCCATCAGGCCCGCTTTCATGGTCTGTATCTCATCACCGGCTTCAGGAACTACCACAACCACTGTAGTGTCGGCCACGCCGGCCACTTCTACTTCGCTTTGTCCTACTCCTACTGTTTCGATGAAGAGATAATCGAACCCGGCGGCCTTAACCAGGTCGCTTACTTCAATGATCTTTGGGCTGAGACCTCCCAGGGCGCCCCGGCTGGCCATAGACCTGATAAATACTTTCGGGTGGTTGAAATGCTGTCCCATCCTGATCCGGTCGCCTAATAAGGCGCCGAAGTTAAAGGGGGAGGAAGGGTCTACGGCAATAATGGCTACACTTTTGTCCGCTTCCAGCAGGGAGGTGATCAGGGCATTGACCAGGGTGCTTTTACCGGCGCCGGGAGGGCCGGTAACGCCTACTACCTTTGTATGGTTGTTGCCAGGAAGTTGCTCCAGTATGGATTCGTAACCGGCGGCTTCATTTTCGACCAGCGAAATGCAGCGGGCCAGCGACCTGATATCTCCATTCAATAAACCGGTTAAAAGTTCCTGATACATCGTTGAATATGCTGAAAGTGAAAGGCAAAAATATTGCTTTGTATAGAAGAAAGATATATAAAACTGCGCGGACTACGTTTTGGTTGTCAGCGTAATTGCGTAATATTATGTCAATGACGAACTTTATTTCCATATTTCCGTTGGGCATTGTGGTGTACCCGGGAGAGCAATTGAACTTGCATATTTTTGAACCTCGATACAAGCAATTAGTTACTTCCTGTTTAGCAGAAAATAAGCCATTTGGTATTCCTACTGTTATAAATAATAAAATAATGGAATACGGCACAACTGTGCAGATAAAGAAAGTAGAGAAGTTATACAGGAATGGAGAGATGGATATAGTGACAGAAGGAGAAAAAGTTTTCAGGATCCTGGAGCATGTGAAGCAGGTTCCTGGCAAGCTTTACGGAGGCGCAATAGTTAACTACCCTGAAAATGAAGGAAATGTGCATGCACGGTTGCAGCGGGAGGTGCTCCAGGGGATACGTGAATTACATACCATTCTTCAGATCCATAAATCCTTCAAAAAAGACGATAACCTCCTGTTGTCGTACGATCTTGCCCATCATGCAGGGCTATCCCTGGATGAAGAGTACGAGTTGCTGCAGTTACTGTATGAGGCCCAGCGACTTGAATACCTGAAACGCCATTTGCATAAGGTGATACCTATGATGGCAGAGATGGAGCGGTTAAAGGAGCGGGTACGGCTAAATGGGCATTTCAAGAATCTTTCGGCCGGCGACCTCGGAACCGGCGAAGTGTAGTACTGTTAAGGGTTTTAAGACAATTTTAGCTCAACTTTAACGTGTATTTAACAGGCTGTTTTTTGGTTTTTTTTGCTTCCCGCTTTAAAAAGTAGATATTTGCAGACCCATATTTTAAATGGAATAGGGCTTAAACTCAATTCTGATACTCAATGCATTGGACAAAAGTCAGTATTCTTTGCTTGTTCGGGAGCGTTTTCCTGCTGGCAAAATCGGCAAAGGCGCAAGAAAATTCACCATATTCCCGCTATGGGTTAGGGGATCTCAGCAACAACCAGAATGCAGTAAACCGCGGTATGGGTGGTGTGTCTCAAGGATTTACTGATCCTCAGGCGATCAACTTCGTCAACCCGGCAAGTTATTACAACATAGCGCTTACCACTTTAGACATTGGTGTAGAAGGTGGCGCAAGATCAATAAATGAAGGTGGAGCAAAATTCACTTCAGGCTTTGGTACCCTCTCTTATTTGCAATTAGGGGTTCCGTTAGCGCGTAACAGGTGGGGACTGAACTTTGGATTAAGACCGGTTACCCGCGTTTCTTACAATATCCAGCAAGGTTCTACAGGAAATTTCTTCGATACTACCAAACTGCCCTTATCCAACAGGTATGAAGGTAGCGGCGGTACTTACCAGTTGTTTGTAGGTACAGGTGTTCGGGTAGGCAACTTTAGTATAGGCGCCAACATCGGTTACCTGTTCGGAAGCGTGGAAGCGCATACCAGGCTGGTGTTCCCGACGGGCGATACTTATGCCTCCCACCAGATGCTGCGTACCACTTACAGCAGCTTCTTTTACAAGCTGGGGCTGCAATACAGGGCCAAGCTGAACAAAGAAATGGACCTTACATTTGGCGCTACCGGTAATATGAAACAGAATATGACCGCCCGCCAGGAAGTACTGAATGAAACCTTGCAATACGATGCTTCTTCAGATAACTTCGTTACCCAGGATACAGTAAGATACCAGAAAGGCGCTAAAGGAACGGTTGTATACCCGGGCGAATTCGGCGGAGGTTTCATGCTGCGCAAATACGATAAATGGATGGTGGGCGCCGACTTTACTACCAGCCAATGGGATCAGTTCAGGAGCTTCGGCCAAACAGATTCTGTACAAAACTCCTGGAAATTGTCAGTAGGTGGTTCCTTCACTCCTAATATCAATGCCTTATCCGGTTATTGGAACAGGGTAGCTTACCGCCTTGGCGGATATTATGGAATGGATTACTTCCGCTTTAACGGTAAAGACATGCCGGTAATGGGCTTCACTATTGGCGCAGGGTTACCGATCAGGCGCATGATGTACTCTAACCAGTACAGTATGCTCAACGTAGGATTGGAAGTAATGCACCGCGGAAACAATGAAACCATCCTGAAAGAGAATGTCTACCGTATAAGCCTCGGCTTCACGTTGAGCGACAGGTGGTTTATCAAGCGTAAATACGATTAACAGGTTAATTTTATCATAATATTTACAAAGCAGCAAGGAGGAAATAGCTTATCTCTTTGCTGCTTTGTAAGTTTAGGGAAACAGCCCGGCAGGCTTATAACCGCCCTTTTTGTACCTTTGCCCATTATACATCAGATGATCCGGAAAATAATCTTATTCTTTATAGTAGCCCTCGCGGCCAGCAGTTGCGAAAATGATATCCAGGCAGTAATGGAGCTGGATGCCAAGAAAGCGGCTGTGGAAAATGGCGAGGATATTGTCACAATTTTCAGCCAGGGTGGCAAGGTTACAGCAAAACTACTGGCCCCCACCATGGAAAGAAGCCTGGAACGACCGCCCTATGTGTTGTTTAACAACGGGTTAAAAGTGTTTATGTACAACGACACGCTGGGACTTGAGAGCACCCTTTCAGCCAAAAAAGGCAAATACATGGAAGATGAAGGAGATGTTTTCCTGTCGGATAGCGTGGTGGTTATTAACAAGAAAGGCGAACGCCTGGACACCAAAGAACTGAATTATGATCCTAAACGGAAGATCTTCTATTCCCGTGAGGAAGTATTTATTAAAACGCCTACCGACTCATTACATGGCTGGGGATTGGAGGCGAACGAAGATTTCAGCGTGAAAAAGATCCTGAAAGTGAGCGGCCCTATTACCGTTGAAGACAGTGCATCCTTACAATGATCCTATAACGTACTTATATAAACGAAAGAACCCCACCTATTGCAGGTGGGGTTCTTTCGCTTTAACCTATTTTTTAACCTAAAATTTGCTTACAATTTTTCAATAATTATGCCAGTTTACGAGCTGTGGGGTAGTTATTTAGACCGTTCATAACATTTGAACTATCTGTAATGTATATACGATAATTCCCATACTGCTTAAATCATTGACGTTTATTATATTCGTTAAAACAGTATTTAAAATGGAAACAATAAGCTGGTCCGACTTTGAAAAGGTCGAAATGCGCGTAGGAACAATTCTGGAAGTCAATGATTTTCCCAAAGCCCGTAATCCCTCCTATCAACTGCTGATAGATTTCGGACCCGAGATCGGGATCCGTAAATCCTCCGCCCAGATCACTGCTCTATACCAAAAAGAAGAGCTCGTAGGGCAGCAAATAGTAGCCGTTGTTAACTTCCCTCCTAAACAGATCGCCAACTTTATGTCGGAGTGCCTGGTGCTGGGTGCAGTAGGTACAGGAAAGGTCGTAACGCTCCTTCAACCGAATAAAAAAGTGATGAACGGAGAACGAATTGCTTGATTTGTTTTAAAAATAGTTAATTATAAATTGGTACTTTTTTTAATTCTAATATTTAATAATATTATTAATAAATTAATATGACAGCATATTATCCATTATCCTCTGTTTACGAACAATAATACATCGTTCACGGAAATGGAAAGGCAAGACAGAAATCGGCGATATATCTTTGTTCTAGGTTTTTCATAGGATATGGTTAAAATTATTACAAGGGCGGTATTCTTACCACCCTTTTTTTATTCCCTTTTCCTCTTTTACCCCCTGAGCGGGGCTTAGTAGATGTTTAAACACTTATTGGCTTAAAAATCAACCCCTTAGCGCATTTGCGTTATATATTAAGTTATCATGAAGCGTTTTTTAGCCATATACGTTCACCTACCTTTTTCATACGTTCACAGGATAATTTATATCATTCACTAGAATGAGGCAGCTATATTCATAAAAATGGAGCAACTTTGACTCAGGTTTTTCAATAAAGATATGGTTAAAATTTTTCGGGGCTGTAGTCTTGCAGCCCTGTTTCTTTTTTAGGACCTCCCACTTTTGAGGTTTTCTTACATTATAAAAAAGAAACTCGATTTCCTCCCCTTTCCTTCTCGCAAAAAGAAAATTGGACCCGCAGATCAGGTTTTACCCAATCCACAGATCCAATTCTGCCAATTAATCTTTGTTTATTTTGTGAAACTAGCCGGAAAAGGTTTGTTTAACAGGTTATTATAAATGAAACGGTAGCTTTCGCTATTTGAATGAATGTTTTTAGGCGGTCCCCAACCATGACGTTCGCCAGGATAAAGCATGAACTCGAAATGCTTGTTCAGGTTTTCCAGTTTGTCGACCAGCTGGATAACGTTTTGCATATGCACATTATCGTCCATGGTTCCATGCGTAATGCGCATAAGTCCTTTATACTTATCGGCATAGGTCATTACCGCAGTTTCTTTATACCCTTCAGGGTTCTCTGCCGGCGTATCCATGTACCTTTCGGTATAGTGGCTGTCATATAACTGCCAGTCGGTAACGGCAAAATTTGCCATTCCATAATTAAATACATCTGCCCCGTAAGTTAAGGCCATACAGGTCATATAACCGCCAAAGCTTCCGCCGGTAATACATACCCTGGCTGTATCCACCCAGGGCTGGCTGCGCAACCAGGTGGCGGCATCCATATAATCCTCAATTTCATGTATACCCAGCCTGCGGTGTATATAGTTCATTCCCATCTTGCCCAGCTGGCCGCTGCTGCGGTTATCGATAGCTACCTGTATCACTCCTTCCTGGGCCCACCACTGCTGAACGCCCGAAAACTTCCATGTATCATAAACGGTTCCTGAATTAGGGCCTCCGTAAATGCTGATCAGTACCGGGTACTTCTTGCCTTCTTCCATATGCACAGGCATGGTGATGGTCAAAGGAAGCACCAGTCCGTCGCGTGTCTTATAGGTTTTTAAGGTAGTAGCTGCCAGGTTGTAATTATTAAAGTTCTCCCCTTTGCTGTCTCCCAGCTCCCTGATCACTTTCCCGTTGTTATCCATCAACGCCATTTTAGAGGGCGTTTGCAGGTTGGAATAAGTGGTAATAAAGTATTTACCTCCCGGCGCCAGCTTGATAATATTATTATAGGCGCCCGGAGTCAGGCGGGTAATTGCGCCCGATTTCATGCTTACTTTATATAGGTCGAAACGGGTGGAAGCTTCTTTGCGGGCGGTAAAATACACTACCTCATTTTTCTCGTCCACTTCCAGGATCTCTTTAACCGTCCAGTTGCCGGAGGTAAGCTGTTTTTTCAGGCTTCCATCTTCATTATGCCAGTATATATGCGCCCATCCGCTTTTATCGCTGAGCAGGAGGAACCCTTTTTTGTTTTTCAGGTAAGGAATGGCGTCGAACCAGTCGATCCAGGTTTTCTGCTTTTCATCGTAGATCTCCCTTTTCCCGCCGGTTTCGGGATTTATGCTGTAGATCTTCAGGTTATCCTGCCCCCTGTTCATCCACTGGATACGCAGTTGCTGGCTGTCATCTGTCCAGAAAGGCATTCCAAAGTACTGATCGTCATTTTCGTTGAAATCGGCCCAGGTGGTCGGTCCGCCGGTTACAGGAACCACACCCAGCTTTACAGCAGGGTTAGGGTCGCCGGCTTTGGGATACCGTGTGTTTTCCAGGTAGCCATGCTGGCCTTTTTCGCTGTAAATAGGGAATACAGGCACTTTACTATCGTTGAAGTGCATGTAAGCAATTTTGCGGCTGTCAGGACTCCACCAGAACGCACGGTATTTGGTAGGGCGGCCTAAAATTTCTTCATAATAGACCCACGACGCCCAGCCATTATATATTACGTCTGAACCATCTGTCGTATACCTGGTTTCTTTCTTTGTAGCTATTTCTACGCTATACAGGTCATTATTTTTCGTATAGGCTACGTATTTGCCATCGGGAGAAAGAGTTGGATTTTTTTCCTCTGCGGCGTCATTGGTGAGGCGGATGCTTGCACCATCGGCCCCTTTATATACGATATCATTGTCCTGAACGGCAACAGTAGGGCCTCCTACCGGCGCTGTGTAGATGGTAGCGGCTCCTGTTCTGGCATCTACCTGGTAAGCCTGGTTTTTCCCGCCTTCAGAGCGGATCTCGATGTAATGTTCCCCATCTGTCCATTCCGCTATAATTGGCAAGGGCCTGGTTACATTGGTAGGCTTCCCCTTAAAGGCTTCTTCATAACTAAAATCCTTTTTTTGCTGGGCCTTCAATCCTGGCGCAAATAGCAGCATTAAGGCTACCGTGTTGATAGTGGCTGGTTTAAACCATTGTTCGCTTCTCATAATAATGTAATGTGTCAGAGGTCTGTTTTGCTGTTAATGTCGGCGGGCCCGAAAATAGGCATAACTCTATAATAACCCAATAAATTACATAAATACGGTGCAAATCGCCAACCATCGGTCATTTTCTTCCACTTATGCGCCTTTAATGATCAGATAGTAAGAAAGTGTTATAAATAGCAGTGGGGGCGTTTACCTTTAACCCGGTTTTCATAGGATATGGTCAAAAAATAAGAGGGCTGTAGTCTTACAGCCCTTTTTATTATTTTTGCACTCCATTTAGGGAAATATATAACATGACACAATTATCTGAGCAAGAGATTATCCGCCGGGAAAAATTGCAGGAGCTGCATAAACTGGGTATAGATCCTTATCCTGCAGCCGAGTATCCGGTTAACGATACCACCGTTAATATTCTGGAGAATTATACGGAAGAAAACAAAGACAAGTTCCAGGAAGTTTGCCTGGCAGGCCGTATCATGAGCGTTCGTGATATGGGTAAGGCTGCCTTTGCCGTACTCCAGGACAGTGTAGGCCGTATCCAGATCTATATTAAAAGAGATGAGATCTGCCCAGGTGAAGATAAATCATTGTATGATGTAGTTTTCAAAAAGCTGTTGGATCATGGCGATATCATTGGCGTAAAAGGATATGCATTTATCACAAAAACCGGTGCTACCTCAATCCACGCCAGGGAAATCACCCTGTTATCCAAATCATTACGTCCGTTGCCTGTTGTTAAAGCAAGGGAAGGAGAAGTATTTGATGAAGTAACAGACCCTGAATTCAAATACCGCCAGCGGTATGCCGACCTGGTTATTAACCCGGGTGTGAAAGATGTTTTCATCAAACGCACGAAGATCATGCAAACTATCCGCGATTTCTATAACAACCTGGGTTACCTGGAAGTAGAAACGCCGATCCTGCAGGCAATTCCAGGCGGTGCAACTGCCCGTCCGTTCATTACGCATCATAACGCGCTCGATATTCCGTTATACCTGCGTATCGCCAACGAATTATATCTCAAACGCCTGATAGTAGGCGGTTTCGAAGGCGTGTACGAGTTTGCCAAAGATTTCCGCAACGAGGGAATGGACCGCACTCACAATCCTGAGTTCACAGTAATGGAAATGTACGCTGCGTACAAGGATTATGAGTGGATGATGAAAACCACTGAAACCCTGCTGGAAAAAGTAGCAATAGCTCTCCACGGCACTACTGAAGTTCCGGTTGGCGAAAAAGTGATCGATTTCAAAGCGCCGTTCCGCAGAGTAACAATGTACGATGCTATCAAAGAACATACAGGTTTCGATATCACCGGTATGGACGAAGCGCAGTTGAGAGAGGTATGCAAACAATTAGGTATCCATGTTGACGCTAAATATGGTAAATCCAAACTGATAGACGAGATATTTGGAGAAAAATGTGAAGCACACTACGTACAACCCACTTTCATTATCGACTACCCTGTGGAAATGAGCCCGCTCACGAAAAAGCATCGTAGCAAAGAAGGATTGGTAGAGCGTTTTGAGCTGATTGTCAATGGTAAAGAAATCGCCAACGCCTATAGCGAGCTAAACGACCCGCTCGATCAGCGCGAACGTTTTGAAGAACAGGTGAAGCTCATGGAAAGAGGCGATGATGAAGCGATGTATATTGACTACGACTTCCTCCGGGCATTGGAATACGGCATGCCTCCTACCTCCGGTATCGGTATCGGTATCGACAGGCTGACCATGCTGATGACGAACCAGCCATCCATCCAGGATGTGCTGTTCTTCCCCCAGATGAAGCCTGAACAGGTATAAAGTTTTTTCACTGTAGATATTTAATCGGTAAGAGCGGAGGTTTCACCTTCGCTCTTTTTTTATGTGTGCCAGGCATGTGTTATATCTCTAGGGTGCAAGTCCCGAATGCGCTTTGTAGTAGGAAGCATTAGCCAATAGCAAGGGTGTCCACTGTAAAGTGGAATCTGAAGGAAGCTGGCGGCAAACATCCGGGCCGACGAACAGAAACTGTATACAAGGCGGGGTTACAAGGGTGATGTTGCATAAGAAACAAAAACCCGATACTACACAGATTGTAACAACGTAAATGCAGCGGCTACATGGATGGAAAGCGATAACACTTACCCTGGGAGGCCCTGTTTTTTTTTTACAGGGAGTC
>NZ_FNRL01000018.1 GCF_900107795.1 Chitinophaga terrae (ex Kim and Jung 2007) | reverse complement strand
CATCGAATTTTTATATATCCAGCCCGGAAAGCCCACGCAGAACGGTTTCGTGGAAAGATTGAACGGTACTTACCGTGATAATGTGTTGGACTGCTACCTGTTTGACACATTGGACGAAGTGAGGGAAGTTACCTGGCAATGGATGGATGATTATAACAATCACAGGCCACATGACAGTCTTGGAAATATGCCACCAACAGAATATGCTGCTCTATCCAATTTTGAAAGCGATAAACAGGCGTGTTAGGGTATTTAGGTTTAGGTTAATTTGAAGAGAATTTTGTAAAATTACACAGTCTTAATTTCGGGAAGCCGACATCCGGATGGTGTGTATGTTAAGATGACCTGCTACACAGCGGATTACACCGGAGCATTAAAGGCATGTTCCGAAATAGAAAGTTTCGAATGGTTAAAGTATGCTGATAAAGACAAAATCTCTGCGGTTGATAAATTGATCTTTGACTTTTTGAAAGACCGCGACCTGATAGATTAACAGGTCTCCTGTAATCTCCCGGTTGAAAATGGCCTCTCTTATGGTATCTACTGTACCGTATAATCCTTTGTGTCCACTTCCGACAACCTGAAATATCCATAAGCGAAGTTTTCGATCTCGTGGACAAAGTTTCTGCATACCCTTGATGAAAATACTGAGAAGTCGATCAGTATACTTCAACATGAGTTAATAACTAGAAGCAGGCTGTTACACGAGAAGTCTGAAGCGTTCGCAAAGGACAACAATTACCGTAGTTGGGTCAAATGGAATGATGGTATGGCAGCGGCATTTAATGAATGGAAAAGCCTATTTTGAAACCCTCTGTTATTAGTGAAGCGTTGTAATTCCACAGCAGGCAGTAAGCCATCGGCATAAAAATATTGTCTTGACAAATAATGTCAAATATATACAAATTAAATAACGAAAAATTTAACTTTCAGAGTCAATTGTAAAAATAGAGAACTGAGGAGGGCAACTTTCTAATGCTAAATGAACGGTGAAGGTATTAGCTCCAGAAGAACCCAACCACACCAAGAGTGAAATAATGGACCTGTTGGCTGGTCAGGTATTCTCCATGAGCGCCATAACGCTGTACCTTGAACCGCAGGACTGTCTGGAGATCAGGTGAGGGGTATTTCAGCCAATCTTTACAGATTCAGGTTATTTCCGCCAATTTTCGTAAATCAAACATGAAAAGGTTCGAGTTTTGTACCATAGGTATCACTGGAAGAATATCAAAGGAAATTAAAGCCGCTTGAATCGTTGGATTTACGCGGCTTTTCTGTTTTTATGATAAAAAGATAAATCATAAAAAACGAATCAGAACAGATACAAAAAAGGATACAGTAAAAAATTCTAAGTTTACTGTATCCTTTTTTCTGGTAGATGCTTATCCGTAAAGGGTTTTAGGAAACCAAACCGATACAAAAAGAACCAAACAAAATTGCAAAATCAGCACCTAAAACAACTGGACTATGAAAGTAAGTCAAGTCGAAGTGCAGAGTTTCACCTTATCAATGAGATACTTCTAAGGGAGGGAGAGTTATCCAAATGTAAATTTTCAGAAACAATAGTTATCTGGTGATTTTCATTTGACTATTTTGGTAAAATATGGATATAGGCAACTCTGTGAAAGCTAAGTAATAGTGCATAGTTTTCCCTTTGTCAATAAAACCGTATATTCAGGTAAAGGAAAACCATGGGAAAACCAATTAATCGTGTTGTTAATATTCAGATTTGAGTGTTGACCTTTTCAGATTTATCACCAATGTTTGAGTCCATTTGTCGTGCCACGGATAACTTGGGTTACCCAACGCACTTAGCACTTCAAACGGCACAGACCTGGCGATACCCCTTAAAAATAACGTTTGGGCAGATGGCACTGTCCCCTCCTCTGTCGTCACTGCAGTACCGGTGATGAATTTCCCGAATGACCTGCCTTTCATAAGCATTTCCAATACTCCCATGTATAAACCATACATAACAAGGCTAATTAACCTATCGAGCAGCCTATTCTCCTCAAGATAAACAGCAAACTCCATCATCGTAGAAGAAAGTGATACTATAACCGTCCAGAAAGAAAATAAGAACACATAAAACCCCAGCAGGTCTATGAGGTAATTGGCCAACCGTTTGCCAGAAGAAGCCTGCACAAGGTCTACCTCTTCTTCAAAGATTGATTTTTCGATTGATTCCATAGGGATAAAAATTTACTTGACGCAAAAATAAGAAAAAGCTTTAACCCTGCCTCTTCCGGGATAATCCTGATATACTTGTAAAAATCCCGTAGGCTTTTATGACCGCTAATCTTCATAATCAATTCTACGGGAGCACCGGCTAAGAATTCCTTTGTACCAAATGACTGACGGCAGGTATGGGTGGTAATGGCATGCATCGGTCGTTTAGATAAATAAGAACAAACGATCGTATAGAATATTAAATGTATATACGGTTGATATTTTTTTGCAAAATAAAGCTAAAAGGGCCACTTGAAAACTATATTACCCGCTGTGCTAAGTATACCGCCTTTTTTTATCTTAAAATGAGGCAAAAGAAAAAACTCGGCTGCTGAAAATGCCGCTATGCCCCGCCCGCTGGATGGCCCAGAGGAACATATCCGTTATAAAGACATGCAGGCTTATCAAATGGCGGTTTATGTTGCCGCATACCTCCAAGTGAGTTAAATAATAAAAAGCGAACAAAACCGGTATCTTATTTTATACCTTGAAAAAAACAACCCGGCAGCTACATCGTTAAATGTCTGCCGGGTTAATTATTTGCAATAATAAATTTCTTCTGTGGTTTGGTCATTCCAATAACTTGATCTATACTTGTGCTGGTAAAGCTTATCGCTTTATTTCTCATCTACAGCTTTTTCTTGTTAAAAAATTACCTAACTACTGGTATTAGTGACTGGTTGAAAAAAGATAAAACAACAGTAATTACTCGATAAGTCTATCATCCAAACAAACTACCACATATGAACAAAAACTATGTACAGTATGGCATGATCATCAGCCTGATAATAGTTGTATTATCTGTTCTCTTTTACATACTGAACCTCAATCAGGAAAAATGGACCCAATGGATTGGCCTTGCCATCATGTTTGTCGGCATTATCATTACCTGTCTCAATTACTCGAAGATCAACGAGGGTAATGTAACGTTTGGCAACGTTTTTATGAGCGGGTTTAAAGCCACGTTGATCATTACAGTGGTTACCATTATTTTCTCCGTTATCATGCTGCTCATATTTCCAGACATACAGGAAAAAGCTCTTGAGGTATCCCGGATAGAAATGGAAAAGAAAGGTGTTCCGCAAGAACAGATCGAACAAGGCATTAATTTTACCCAAAAATTCTTCATGGTGTTCGTGGTCGTGGGAGGCATTGTCTTTAATTTATTCTTCGGGGCGATAGCGTCGCTGATAGGTGCGGCAGTTGCGCAAAAGAAACCGCAAAGTCAGCATTCCCAAGTATAACAGCTATTAACGTCAACGAATCTTTTAGCGTATATTCTGTATCGGCAACACGACAGGAGTTATATGATTAGCAATAATTACTGCATTTCTCCCCTATAAAGCATTTCATCCACTTTCTTAAATACCTCCGGACTATGTCTCCTAACTTTGATCTTTACATACTTCGACGCCGGCATATTACTCTCCTTTACCACGTTATTTACCGACACAAGCACATTGGTTTCCGGGAAATAGGTAACAGTATTTTTTTCAGGGACAGGATAGGCGACAATAACAAATAAAGGAGCAACCCGTTCAATGCCATCGTCGTAGTTGAAGAGATCTACTTTGTCGCCTGCTTTGAAGCCGGCTTTATCGATGTCGTGCTGGTTCATAAATATTACGCGCCGCTCATTGTGTACGCCCCTATAGCGATCGTCCAGGCCATAAATGGTAGTGTTAAACTGGTCGTGGGTACGGGTTGTAGCCATCATGTATTCGTCATCTTCCAGCCGGTTGTCTGGCAGTTCCGTCATTGTAAAGGGTGCACGATAATCGTACTGCGCTGCAAACCGCTGCTCATCGCGCGCTGCATTGGGGAGGTAAAAGCCGCCTTTTTCCCGAATACGTTTATTGTAGTTTTCAAAACCAGGGATACATTGTTCAATATCGTCTCTTATTGCATCGTAGCTATCGTGATAGCGCTGCCAGTTCACGACCGCACGGCCACCTAAAGTAGCCATAGCCATCCGGCAAACGATCCGGGCTTCATTAATAAGCTTGTCGGATACCGGGTCCAGCACTCCCTTTGAATGCTGCACTACGCCCATTGAGTTCTCAGTAGATATCATTTGCACTTCCCCGTTTACAATATCTTTATCGCTTCGTCCGTAGGTAGGAAGAATAAGCGCTTCTTTTCCGTGAACCAGGTGGCCCCGGTTTAGTTTTGTAGAAACGCATACCAGCAAATTGAGCCTGCGTAAGGCATTGGCGGTATAGGTTGTATCCGGCGTCGCCGAGAGGAAGTTGCCGCCCATACAGAAAAGCACTTTTACCTTCTCTTCGTGCATGGCTTTAATAGCTCTTACAACATCATACCCATGCTTGCGCGGCATTTTGAAACCATAAAATTTTTCGAGGCGGTCTAACTGTTCATCCGTTGGTTTTTCATCGATCAGCATGGTCCGGTTGCCTTGTACATTGCTATGTCCTCTTACCGGGCATACGCCGCCACCCGGGATGCCCATGCTTCCCTTCAATAGTAAAATGTTCAGGATCTCCCGGATCATGTCCACTCCATTCGGCTGTTGGGTAAGGCCCATGCCCCAGCAGACAATGATACGCTTTTTGGAGGCCAGTATCTGCGCCGCTTCAACAATAGCGGCAGGGGTAATTCCTGCTTCTGTTGCGAGGGTATTAAGATCGTACTTTTCGAATTGCTTCACAAACTCCTCATAGCCTACTGTCTTCTCCCTGATAAAATCCTGGTTCAATATTTCGCCCGGCGACTTCTTCTCAAATTCAAGCAACAATAGTTCGATGGCTTTTAAAAGCGCCATATCCCCGTTTATTTTGACAGGCAGATAAAGGTCCGCTAGTCTTTCTCCATCCCCCAAAACGCCTGATACGGCCTGCGGATTGCGGAAACCCATTAATCCCGCTTCCGGTAAAGGATTGATGGCAATGATCTTAGCTCCATTTTTCTTTCCCTTTGCGAGGGCGCTCATCATTCTTGGGGCATTGGTACCCGGATTTTGCCCTATGATCACGATTACATCTGTATCATAAAAATCTTCCAGCTTCACCGTTCCCTTACCGATGCCAATGGTAGGGCGCAGGGCCGAGCCGGACGTTTCATGGCACATATTGGAACAGTCGGGCATATTGTTGGTACCAAACTCTTTTGCAAAAAGCTGGTACACGAAGGACGCTTCATTGCTGGTTCTGCCGGATGTATAGAATGCTGCTTCGTCCGGGGACGCCAGCGCGTTCAGATGCGCTGCAATTTTCTCAAACGCCTGCTCCCAGCTGACAGGCTGGTAATGTGTGGCGCCTGCCGGCAGGTACATAGGTTCGGTGAGCCTTCCCAGTTTGCCGATCTGGTAGTCATCTAATTTTGCAAGATCAACGACCGAATTTTTTTTGAAGAATTCTGCGGTGAGTTTTTTTGTGGTAGCTTCTTCAGCCAACGCCTTTGCCCCGTTCTCGCAGTATTCGGCTATAGGGGAGCGCTCGTCGTCAGGGTCTGGCCATGCGCAGCTGGGGCAGTCGAAACCCTTAAACTGGTTCATTTTCAGTAAGGCAAAATTTCCCCTGAAAAATGTTTTCTCTTCTACAAGATCTTTCATGGCAGCCATTACAGCAGGTACGCCTGCGGCCCATGTTTTTGGAGGGGTGACCCGGAGATCCAGGAGTTTAAAAGGATTTTCGGCATCGGGTTCGTTTCCCGGAAATTGTCTCGCCGTTTTTGGAAGCTGGTTGCCCTGATCTTGCATAAAATAAATTTATTGACAATCCAAAATGCTGATCTTCATTTGACCGGGGTATTCCTTAAAATTGCCCGATGATACCAAGGCATATGGAATGCCCTGCAGTGTTTTGTCGTTTCAACTATCGGCTAATGACCATCATAAATAAAGTTAAAGATAAAAGTTGATAAAGATGCGGATGGCCACAGCAGGGTAATGTTTTGATAGAGGTGCAAAAATGTCCTGCCAACAAATCACTATAATTATCGCAACAGAATGTTTAGTTTTGAAACCCTAAACAACAGCTATGATCAGGATTCCACTAAACATTGTTATATACCTGTTACTTATTTGCACCGTTTCCCGAACCTCAGCTCAAACTCAGGAAGGCCGCGGGAAGCGGGTAACGCTCGACTACTATTACAACAACGAACATAAGAAAGACGAAGCCGGCAACCTGGTACGCTGGCATTACATCTGGGATGAGCAGGATAACGGAGGCTTTTCTTATTGGGGCAAGATCTTTAATAAGTATGGCGTACAAACCGACAGCCTGCTGGAAGCGCCAACAAAGAAAAACCTAAGTAATACCGACATCTATATAATAGTAGACCCGGACACCGACAAGGAAAACCCATCGCCCAATTACATGAACAATAAAGACGCAGAGGCGATTTACAACTGGGTGAAGGCCGGCGGCGTATTGGTAATGTTGGAAAACGATAGCCTGAATGCAGAATTTGACCACTTCAATATCCTGGCGGAAAAATTTGGTATCCATTTTAATGGCGATAGCCGGAATAGGGTACAGGGGCGCCATTTTGAACAGGGAGCGTTTATGATCCCTGCCGGTCACGAGATCTTTGCAGGCATAAAAAAGGTATATATAAAGGAATTGTCGTCGCTCACCCTGAAAGCGCCCGCCCGGGCTGTGTATAAAGACGGAGAGCATGTTATCATGGCTGTATCCAGGGTCGGTAAAGGAACCGTGTTTGCGGTAGGCGATCCCTGGTTCTACAACGAATATGTAAACGGCAAGTTGCTGTCTGCCGATTATGAAAACCTACAGGCGGCCGATGCGCTCACCCGCTGGTTGATCAAACAATGCAAACGCTAACATATTTCCGGGCGATGACGGAAGTGATTCCAGATCCTCTTCCGTCATCCTCTCTCTTCTATACTTACTCCATATAATATAATAAGAGTATCATTTCCCAACACTTCAAGTCATCCCCCCTCATTCCATTTTCCGGATAGTTATGCTATTCATTTGGCCGGAAAAGAAGTGCCGGTTTCATACTTATCTCGCCTTCCTGATAAATAAAATTTAAAATAAAGGTTTTAGATTGTTATTTTAATGATGTTTTATTTGCATTATTATTATATTGATAATCAAGTAGTTAAAATTTTATTCGCACTTTGTTTTCACTTTGTTCCGGCTTTTTTTCCCGTTTAATTTGTTCCCTGCTGCCGCCAGGTGATATTTTTGGAAACAACAACTGAGTCCATCTAATCTCAAGTTCTACGTATATGAAAAAGCTAACAATTTTACGTGCTTTGGGGCGCACCTGTCCCGTTACCATTATTTCTCCACACACCGGGTTACCCGGCCTGAGATTTAAAATATGGTCATCAACCAACCAGGCAGCAATCTTTTCATCCGTTCATGATAAACACGAACGTCGGTCAATGACCAGTATGCTGACCTGATACTGCCAGGGATTTCACAACCAAAATTGGTATTGTCATGCATTCAGAAGGCCCGCAGGCGCAGGCCTCCACTATTCCTATACATGTTTCTAAACAAAAAAACTTATTGCAAGCATATGAAAATGCACAAATTCTTAAGCATTATACTGCTTATGATGGCGTTTATCGCAAAAGCACAGGACCCTGCTTCACAAGGCACGGTAATAAAAGGGCTGGTAGTCTCCGACCAGAACGAACCGGTACCCGGTGCATCCGTGATCGAAAGCGGTACTACCAACGGTATCGCTACCGATATGAACGGACATTTTTCGCTTAAAGTCGCCAGGCTCCCTGTAACGCTGGTAGTTCGCAATGTGGGCTTCGACGACCAGACGATCACCGTTAGCAGCCCCACTACCAACCTGCGCGTAGTATTGACCGCTGCATCAAAACAATTGAAAGACATCGTGGTGATCGGCTACAGCGCCCAGAAGAAAGCAAACCTCTTAGGCGCCGTTTCTTCTATCGAAACAAAAGAGCTGTCGAAAATGGCCGTTACAGGCGTGGGAGCCATGCTCCAGGGCCGTGCAGCCGGCGTACAGGTAACCAGCGCCAGCGGGGATCCCCGTTCTACCGGTACTGTAGTGATCAGGGGTGTCGGCAACATTCGTGGTATGTCGCCTTTATATGTGATCGACGGCGTACCAGCCATCGGTAACACCGGCTTCAATATCAACCCGCGCGATATCGAAAACATCCAGGTGCTTCGCGATGCTTCTTCTGCCGCTATCTATGGCGCCAGGGCCGCAGGGGGCGTTATTCTCATTACTACTAAAAAAGGTTCCCGTAAAGAAAGGACCAATGTAGATATCTCTCTTACCCAGGGATTTTCTCAAGGTACCTTCCTGCCTAAACTCCTTGGTACGCCTGAATACAAAAAAGCATGGGCTGCTATTACTCCTGCCGCCAGCGGTTGGGACGAATCTGTAAACACCGACTGGGTAGATTACCTCTATCGTACCGGTAAAGAACAGAACTACAATGCTTCTGTAAGCGGGGGCAGCGAAAAACAGAACTATTATATTTCCGCCGGTTACAGGCGTGTAGACGGTATCGTGATCAACTCCTGGTCTGAAAGATACAGCCTGCGGGTAAACAGCGATTACGACCTGGGCAAAAGAGTGAAAGTGGGAGAACGCCTGAATCTCTATTCCTATTCCGACAACCCGCCTGTGATCACCGGTAATGCGTTAAACGCCTATGCGCTGCCTTTCAGGTCTTCGCCCCTGATGAGGCCTAAAAACCCGGATGGTTCCTGGGGCGGATTGCCTGCTGCCGGTAATTACAACGGAGGTAACTGGGCCGCCTATGTGAATACTACCGACAGGAGATACAATGCCCTGGAAACAGAAGGTAATATTTATATAGATGTAGAACCGGTAAACGACCTGCATATACGCGCCACAGGAGGCGCCGATCTTACCAATAGTATGGCCCGCCAGTTCGAAGCCAAATGGTATGTTTCCGGTCAATCCAACCAGCCGCAAGACAACCTGAGGAAACAAAGCAATTTGTCTATGGCCTACGTGGGCAACCTCGTTGCGTCATACAGCAAGAAACTGGGCGATCATGAGATCAAAGCGCTGGTAGGTACCGAGGCAAGAAAATCATCGTCCGACGACCTTTCAGGGTCTATCTACGCAGTTAGCTCCGCTTACTCCGTACCTGCGATCCCGGATGCGTTCCCTGTCGGCTTCTCCGAATCTTCCGCCCTGAGCAATGTTCCCGGCAACACCAGCGGCCGGTCGTCCGATATGAACTACGGCAGCTCGCGCATGCTGAGCTATTTCGGAAAAGTAAACTATACCTATAAGAATAAATATCTCTTCGAAGCCAATCTCCGCCAGGATATCAGCGACCGTTTTGCACCAAGCTACCGCACAGGCAACTTCCCGTCTGCTGCCGCAGGCTGGAGGATCACGGAAGAACCCTGGCTGAAAGATAAGTTCAAGGCATTGTCTGACCTGAAGCTGCGCACTACTTACGGCAGCCTGGGTAACGACGGCGTTGGCAGCTATGTATATATTCCATCTCTTGCCAACTACGACAAAACCCAGTTCAACGAACTGCCGGGAACCGGCGCTGTGAGCGGCTGGGGTATTGGCCGCGTAGCCAACCAGAACATTCACTGGGAAACTGTTACCACCTTCAACGTAGGTGCGGATATAGGACTCTTCAACAACAAACTGAATGCAACTTTGGATTACTACATCCGTGATACAAAAGATATGCTGTACCAGCGCAGCCTGCCCCCAAGCGCAGGTATGACCAATGGCCATAACGCTTCCGATTCCTACATACTGGATATGAACCTGGGTAAAATGAGGAATACCGGTTTTGAATTCGCTGTCAACTACAAAGAGAATTTTGGAAAACTGGGAGTAGAAGTTGGTTTTAACGCTGCTTTCAACCGCAACAGGATACTGTCGTTCGGCGGCGAGAAACTGCCTATAGATGCAGGTTCCGCAGGCGAATACTGGTCTGGTATCGTTGCCCGTACGCAACTCAATGCGCCTATTTCCCAATTCTACGGATTTAAAACCAAAGGCCTGATCCCTGATCAGAAAACAATGGACGAGCTTAATGCGAATGCGCAAAGCAAAGGCGCGGCATACTGGTATGCCGCAGGTTCCGGCCCCGGCGACATCTGGTATGAAGACCTGAACGGCGATGGAGTGATCAACGACCAGGACAGGACCATCATCGGCAACCCGCTTCCTAAAATGACCTACGGTTTCAACATTGGCCTGTCATATCAAAACTTTGACCTCGCCGCTTTCTTTAACGGCGTATATGGCAACGACATATATAATGGAATGGACGGATACTACCAGAGTATTTACAACGACTTCAATACAACTGCGCAGGTATTCAACAGCTCCTTCATGTATGGAAACGGGCTGACCAACCAGCCAAGGTTTGGATATTATGCCAATAACTCTTTCCAGTACGACCCTAACGGCAACTATAAAAGGATCTCTGATTATCATATCCAGAAAGGATCTTTCCTGCGCCTGCAGAATTTGCAGATCGGCTACAACCTTCCTGAAAAAGTGTTGAACCGCCTGAAAGTAAGGCACCTGAGAGTGTATTACAGCGGCCAGAATTTGTTCGTGATCACCAAAGCGAAAAACGTAGATCCTGAAGTGGGCTTCTCCGGCGCCAATTCCAGCGCCCTGGCCCAGGGTATTATTTCCGCTGAAGTGTATCCGAAAACAAGGATTCATTCTTTCGGACTTGAATTCGGATTCTAATCGATTCTTTTAAACAGAAAAATTATTATTAATGAAACGCAGCATCATAAAACTTTCCGCCATCCTTGGTTTAAGCATTTCGCTTTTCGGATGTAAGAAGGAGTTTGTAGACGAGTCTAAACCCTACAACGTATTGAACCCGGAGATCTTCCCGGAAACAATGGCGCAGGTAGATTACTTCCTTAATTCTCCCTATGCCAATATTCATAGCGTTGAGCTGTTCGGGTTTATGGGGTTAGGAAGATTTTTTTATAATATAGATCATACGGGCGATGTGGCCTGGCTGGGAACCAGCGAATGGAACGAGTTGCAGGTGTTGCATGTCAATTCCGGCAACAGCTATGCAGGAGCGCAATGGCGTGGCCTATACAGGGGTGTGCAGCAGGCAAGAACATTCATCGACCAGATCGTTCCTAATTTCAAGCAAAAGAAAGGTAACAGCTTATCGGCAAGCGATACGCTGGCCCTCCGGTATAAGCTGGGCGAAGCCTATTACCTGCGGGCATGGCATTACTATTTCCTGATGAACCTTTACGCCCAGGAAGTAGTGGTGAAGAACAACGGGGATAATACCAATCCCGGTGTGATCCTGTTCACTTCTGATATCAAGATCGGCGACCGTACGGATGAAATGCGTCCCCGCAGTACGGTGAAACAATGCTGGGATTATGTTATAGCGGATCTGCAGAAAGCAATGGGCCAGTTAACAGATCCTGCAACCGGGGCTAAGAAAACCTGGGCAGGCGCTGATAAAGGCCGTATCGACTACTATGCAGCGGAAGCTTTGTTAGGTCGCGTACTGATGTATGAAGAACGCTGGAGCGAAGCCCGTGATGCGTTCCTGGACATTGTAAATAACTCCGGCAAATCGCTGATGAAGTTCCAGGATTATTATAACATGTGGAACGGCAATCCTCAATACGCCAGCAACGAGATTAACAATACGGAAGCACTGCACCAGGTTACCATCGTAAGATCCGGCGACAATGCCATGGCGGGACCGTCAACGGCGTCGGCTGTGAGCCTTCTTATTACGCCGTTCTACGACAACGGCGCTCCTGGCGGCGCTACCCCGGGTTATGGAAACATGTTCATGCACGACAGGAACCTGGGTCGTTTCGGTTTCCCTCAACAATATTACCCGGTAATGAAAGGGCTCGGAACCCCGGGACGCACCGTTGAAACATCGTATATCGACTCCTGCCAGCATATGAAAACGCTGAAACGTTATGCTACCGATCCTGATCCGCGTTTATGGGTTAGCGCTTACCAGCCATGGGTAGATTCTGTAATGAACAATACCGCTAAAGTAGCCATCCTGCCTTACGGAGCCGGTACGGAAACGGAGTACCAGATGAACGCCAAGCAGAGCAGTGATGTGATCAAACATGGTTGGTCGCTCCGCAAATTCAACCTGTATGATATGCAGGCCAGCCAGAACCCGCGCATGCATGGCGCCGACTTCTACTTTACCCGCCTGGCGGAGGTATACCTGCAACTGGCAGAGTGCTACTGGAAACTCAGCGGCAGCAATACTGATGCAAATGCGCTGGATTACATCAACAGGGTGCATCGCAGGGCCTGGGAAGGATCTAACCAACCGGGCGTTGATTACAATGCAGTGGCATCCGGTTCTAAGATAACCAAAGCACAATTGAACCCTAATGCCGCTGATCCTTCTTTCCAGGACCAGCTCGCGCTTAACTCGCTGTATTACGAAACCTGGGCCGAAACTTTCGGGGAAGCAAAGTGGTGGTTTAATGTAAGAAGATGGGGACTCGGAAAGAACGAAGCAAAAGTATATGAAAAGAGCAGGGCAGGGGCTATCACCTGGAATACTGATGATCAGTACGCGCTGCCTATCTACCAGCCGGAAATAGACAGGAATGCCAATTGTGTGCAGAATAAAGGCTATTAGTATGAATAAGGGAATTGCATTGGTTCTGCTGACAGTACTCGTAACAGGATTTAGACCCAACAGGCGCCAGGTATGGCTCGATGAACTGGATTTAAGTAAGGTAGATCAATCGGCAGGCCAGGCAATTGCGAATCAATCAATGTGGAAAACACCCCTGTCTGTCTCCGGTGAGAAATTTAGCAGGGGTGTTGGTACACATGCCGAAAGCGTATTCAGGATACAGCTGGATGGAAAGACTGTTTCTTTCAGCGCCCGTGTAGGGATTGATGATTCTGCCCCGGCGCATGAACTGGAACAGGCCAGCGCTGAATTCTCCGTAATCGGCGATGGTCGCGTACTATGGCGTAGCGGTGTTATGCGCGCGAACGAAAAAGCGAAACCATTGAAAGTAACGACAAAAGGAATCAGGTCTCTTATCCTGCATGTTGATCATACGGGAGACGGGATCGCGGGAGACCGTGCCGACTGGGTAGACGCCAGCTTTGAAGTAGCGGGCGCCGACCCGGTGTCGATAAGCCGGCCCCGGGAGCAGGCATATATAACTACGCCTGCCGCTCCTAAAAAACCTGTTATCAATGCGCCTTATATCTATGGAACGCGGGCGGGAAATCCTTTCCTGTTCCGCGTTCCATTATCGGGCGAGCGGCCTGTTACTGTAAAGGCAACCGGCCTGCCGGAGGGACTCAGTATCGATAGCCGCACAGGCATTATCACCGGCAAGGCTGTGAAGAACGGTACTTACCGCGTATCTGTCAGCGCAGAGAACAGCTACGGTACAGATACCAGGGAACTCGCCATAGTGGTGGGAGAAAAAATAGCCCTTACACCGCCCATGGGATGGAACAGCTGGAATGTAGTCGGCGCTGCCATCAGCGACCAGAAAATAAGGGATATGGCCGATGCCATGGTAAAATTGGGACTCCCTGACTACGGCTACGCCTATATTAATATAGACGATGGCTGGCAGGGGCAGCGTGGCGGTAAATACAATGCCATCATGCCTAATGAGAAGTTCCCGGACATGAAAGCATTGGTAGATTATGTACATAGTAAAGGATTGAAGATCGGCATTTATTCTTCTCCCTGGGTACAGACCTATGCAGGGTTTACAGGGGGGAGCGCCGATACCCGCGACGGTAAAGTGATCAACTCCGCCCGCCGGTACGGCACATTTTCTTTTGCCAGGAACGACGTGCAGCAATGGGCCGACTGGGGATTCGATTATGTGAAATACGATTGGGTAACTAACGACATTGCACACACGGCGGAACTTACCTACCTGCTGCGCCAGTCGGGGAGGGATATTGTTTACAGCATTTCCAACGCCGCGCCGTTTGAGCTGGCGCCGGACTGGGCTAATCTTACCAACGCATGGCGCACAACAGGAGATATTCACGACTCCTGGTGCAGTATGACCACTATCGGCTTCATGCAGAACAGGTGGCAGCCTTACGCACGGCCAGGCAGCTGGAACGACCCGGATATGCTGGTTGCAGGAAATGTTGGTTGGGGGAAAGATATCCATCCTACCAGGTTGTCGCCCGATGAACAATATACCCATGTTACGCTCTGGAGTTTACTTGCCGCTCCATTACTCATCGGCTGCGATCTGAACCAGGTAGATAGCTTTACGTTACGACTGCTTACCAACAACGAAGTAATTGCTATAGACCAGGACCCGCTGGGAATCCAGGGGAAAAGGAGGTTTGCCGACAGGAACAAGGGAATTGAAATATGGGCTAAACCGTTGCAGGATGGTTCCCTGGCTGTTGGGTTATTCAATCTATCCGATAACCGGCAGGAGATAACCGTTAACTGGGAACAACTGGATATAAAAGGCAGCCAGGCCATACGTGATGTTTGGCGGCAAAAGGATCTTGCCATTGCAGGCAAAAGTTATTCATCGCCGGTGCCTGCGCATGGGGTGTTGTTCCTGAAACTAAAAGCTGTTGACAAAAAATGAAAACCAATAACCGCTTACAGATGCTTGCCTTGTTATTACTGGCAAGCATATACGTTAATGCCGCCCGGGCGCAGCAAAGCATAGAATTGCCGCTGTGGCCCGAAAAGGCCGGTACAGAAGATTACAACAATGCCCTTGTAAAAGTATTTCTTCCCGCCGGGGGAAACGGGATGGCCGTAATCGCCTGTCCTGGCGGCGGGTATTCTTACCTGGAGATGATAAAGGAAGGAACCCGCTTCGCTTCCTATTTCAACGAACAGGGTATTGCGCTGATCGTGCTGCAATACCGTTTGCCCAAAGGCCGCAGCGGCGTACCGTTGAGCGATGCCAGGCGAGCCATGCAACTGGTAAAGGAACATGCGGCGGAATGGCATATCAACAAAAATAAAATAGGCATAATGGGTTCTTCGGCCGGCGGGCATCTTGCAGCCACGCTAAGTACGCATGCCAACGCCGATGAACGCCCCGCTTTCCAGGTTCTTTTATACCCGGTTATTTCCATGGAAGAAGGGCTGACCCATCCCGGCTCCCGCAAAGAGTTGTTAGGCGCAAACCCTGATGCTGCACTGGTCAGGGAATACTCCAACGAGCAACAGGTAGCTGCAACAAATCCTCCTGCCTTTATCGTGGCAAGTGACGACGATAAAACAGTATCATCCCTGAACAGCGTTCTTTATTATGAAGCATTGCATAAAAAGAACGTGCCGGCAGAGTTGCATATATATCCCAAGGGTGGCCATGGCTGGGCGCTGAATGATAATTTTCTCTATAAAACGGAGTGGACGGCAGCTTTAAAAAAGTGGTTGCAGTCCAGGTAGCCGGGCATAATTGAATTGACCATACATGATAGTAATGATGAAGAAATATTTTAGCATTTTATTGTTTGCTCTTTTGGCGGCAGGCAGCGTTACTGCACAGTCGCTGAACGAAGGCCCGCGTCCTGTTGATGAAATAAAGAAGATAGGGGATAAACTGATACGGGAAACGCCGTTTGCTTACCGGTTGATATTACCGGCGCGAAATCAACGGTTTAATAATCTCTGCTTTGTAGATTTCGGAAGGGCATTCGGAAAAGGGAAACCGGCAGTAGGTTACGCCTACACGCAACTGACCGCGCAAAAAGATACCCTGTTTACGATTGAGATCGCGCATAACGACGATTGCCGGGTTTGGTGCAATGGTAAGCTGGTTTATGAAAAGAACGGAAACAAGGATATTGCCATTACCAGGGATGAACGAAGCATGGCGATGCCAGATTCCTTCAAAATACAACTGAGGAAAGGGAATAACGACCTGCTGATAAAATCTTCAACCAGCGGAAAAGAATGGTGCGTGTTCCTGCAACCGCCCAGCGAGCATGACGCAGTTATAAATACCCCGCAGGTTTACCCGGAAATAGGACTGAAAAATGTAAAGAACGTAGATGCCAGTGTTGCTTCTCTCAGCACCTGGCTGATCTGCGGGCCTTTTGAACCGGGAATAACCACTGCGCACGAGCCGGAAAACGATATCCGCTTTGGCGCTATGTACCCTGGCCTTTCAGAAGCCGTGACCTGGACCATCCCTAAAACAGAGGTTCTGGGAGATGTAATAGGCGCTAAAGCCTGGGGTACTACTTACCAGTGGAACTACCATAATGGCGGCGTTGCCTGGGCAATGGCGCAACTAAGCGAACTAACAGGTGAAACAAAATACAACCGGTATGCGAATGATTTCTGTGATTTCCAGATGATGGGAATGCCGTTCGTAGACTACCAGGTGAACAAGCTGAGAGCATATAATTCTGCCAATGCGATGGTTATTGATTCCAGGCTGCTGGACTTTACGCTCGCTCCTTCCATGCCCCTTATCTACCGCCTGCGGAAGGAGAAGGATTTTAAAAATGAAGCCATCTATAAATCGTATATTGATAAAATGATGGAATACGCCAGATCGGGCCAGATCCGCAGCCCGGGCTATACCAACTATACCCGTACCACTCCCGAGGTTTATACGGTTTGGGTAGATGATATGTTTATGGGTATTCCGTTCTTAATCCAGGCAGGACTTTACAGCAGCGATCCGGCCAGGCGCAAACTGTTCTTTGACGATGCCGCCAGCCAGGTATTGGATTTCACCAAACATGTGTACGATAAAGATGCACGGCTTTTTATGCACGCCAATTATTCCAACCGCCCGTCGGTAAAGCTGCCATATTGGTCAAGAGCCAACGGCTGGGCCATCTGGGCGATGACGGAAGTGTTGATGGCATTGCCGGAGAATCATCCGAAATATAAACCAATACTGAACCTCTACAGGGAGTTTGCCAATTCGCTGGTTCGCTACCAGAGCCCGGAAGGTTTCTGGCATAACGTGATCACGCGCAACGATTCCCCTGTAGAAACTTCAGGTACTGCCATCTTTACCATGGCAATGGCAAGGGGAGTGAGAATGGGATGGCTGGATAAAAAGAAATTTACGCCGGTAGTGGAGAAAGGCTGGAAGGCCGTTGCTTCGGAGATCGACGATGACGGTACCGTACATAAAATATGCGTTGGCACCATGTGTTCTGAAGATGAGAACTATTACATGAACAGGCCTTTTTATGATGATGATACACACGGGTCATTTGCCGTGATCTTTGCCGGTATAGAAGTACAAAAGATGTTAGATCAACAGAAAAAATAACGGATGCGCAGGCATACAATTTTAATGATAGCATGGTTGCTGCTCTCCGGTGTTGGCTGCAGGCAGGCCGGCAGCGATATACGACGGCAGCCGATAAAGTTGACCGGCGAGGAGATCGTTCTGCTGAAGAAGGAGCTCCGCGAGAGCGACGAACATTACGATGCCGGAAGGAAGATGATATGGATGGTTACCAAAGAAAAGCACTATCACAGCGATCTCGACAGCGGCGTAAGAGTGCATGACACGCGCGGCTCTATCCAGTATGCAGCGGCCGTGTTGCGGATGAATGATACCGCCAGCATAGCGCGGGGCATTGATATCTTAAAAACCATCCTTCCCTTGCAGGAAAAAGACACGTCCCGGGCATTCTGTGGCGTATGGCCTTATTATCCTGAAGACCCGCTGGCTGGCCGAAAAGCGCCGGTAGATTATAACTGGGCCGATTTTATATCTGTTTCGTTAATTGATATTATGCTCAATGCACCGGAGCGGATAGATAATGATCTTAAACAGCAGGTAAGAGAAGCGCTGATACTGGCTGCCCATGCCATCATGAAAAGGGACGTGAAAGCCGATTATACCAACATCTGCATCATGGGAACCTATGTTTGCTATGTTGTAGGCAACCTGTATGAACAGCCTGATATCAAAACCTACGGCCAAAAGAAACTTGCGTACTTCTACAATTTCACCAAAGAAAGCAAAGGCTTTACTGAGTATAACAGTCCTACCTATACGGTAGTAGCCATGAACGAATTGCTGAGAATGAAACTGGCGATCACCAACCCTGCGGATAAAAAGATGGTAGACGAATTGTACAACCTTTGCTGGAGCATGATCGCCCGCCATTTTCACCAGCCATCGGGGCAATGGTGCGGACCTAATCTCCGTGCGTATAACGACCTGCTGACGCCGGAGCTGAAACAGTTGTTCTTCTACGCCTCCAACGGGCAGGTAAACCTGCCGGGCGAATACCTGCATCAGCCGCGGGTGCTGGAGCCTCACCAGATACCTCCGGCTTTGCTGCATTATTTCCTGGAGCCGGATCTGCCGCGTACGGAAACAGATACATTCACTGTTGGAAAATACCAGGTAAAGAACCACGCAACATTTCCCGATGGAGAAATGAAGGCGCAGGATATTACCGGCAAATTGTATATGCAGCAACGTTATGCATTGGCCTCGGTGAACCAGGCATACTTATGGAACCAGTGCCGCCCGCTGATTGCCCATTGGGGCTCGCCGGAACATCCCTCTTACCTGCGCGTCCGTTTCCTGCATGACCAGTACGATTTTGCGGCTGTGCATATCAAAAGTGTACAGGATTCTTCAACCGTATTGTCGGTACTGAACCTGGCCTATAACGGCGGCGACAGGCATCCCAACCTCGACAGGCTGAAAGATACAACCCTGGCGGCAGCAGACCTGCGCCTGAGAATTGAAACAGGCGGGGATATCAGCGCTTCTTCCTTTTCGCTTTCCACGGTGAACAAACGCGAACTGCAATTCAGTTCCGGCGACCTGCGGATGCTGGTACAAGTGCCTTATTGCAACTGGAACGAGGAGGATGGGCATTGGGAGCTGGGGGCAGCAGGCGATAAAAAATGGGCCGACTATGTCATTCATTCCGGTAGCCGGAAAGTATTCGACCTCCGCGCAATGAAGGAAGCGGTCATCGGTTTATCATTGTCGGTTGCGGCAGGGCAACAATTGCCGAAGCCGCAGGATATCAAAGTAATTGCAGATAATAAATACCTGCAGCTATCAGCAGGCAGTTTGTTGGTAAAGGCATTGAAGAAGCCGGATGATGAGTTCAGGATTAAAAATGATTTCGAAATACATTCAAAGTAATATGCAGTTAAGAAATTTTGCGCTGGCGATGTTGTGTTTGCTGGTAATGCAGCCGGCCAGGAGCCAGATGAAAGACCCACAGGACTGGATAGGTTATGAGAAAGTGCTGGGCCTTAAAAATGGGTTGAGAAGTTATGATTACGATGTTAACCTGGTAGAGTCGTCGGCGCCGGCAAACGTATTCTGGCCGGGAGATCAGATCCGGCTGAAATTCCAGTTGGTGAACAACACGAACCAACCTATTGGCGCAGATGCCAGGGCTTATATTATCCAATATGGAACAAAGGGTATACCTAACGATATCTGGCTGCCGGAGATGGTGAAGATGAATTATGAAAAGGTGATACCTGTGAGGCTGAACATCGGCCCTAACGGTTACGCCAACACGGTTATTACTATCGATGATATTAAAGACTATGGCGGCTACGCTGTAGTGTTCGACCTTGGTAAAAATGGCCGCCGGCTGGGAACCAGTTTCGTATTAAGTATGCGGCCTTCGCCTGTAAAGATGCAGTACCCCAAGCAATCGCTGGATTACCTGGGAGTGGATTTCCTTCACCGCATGGGTGTGCAGGCTATCCGCTACGGGGTGCCTTACATGGCAACTACCAATCCGGGTTACCAGGCATATATGCAGGAGCTGAAACGCCTGATGAAGAACTTTAAAGACAACAACATTACAGTGATGCTGATGTTCGGCGAAGGTCAGACGGCGCAATCCATGCCGCTGGGCATCAGCCGGCCACACCTGGATAGTACCGGGAAATTCCTGCGCACCAAACAGGATCTTGCCTGGATGCCGGATATGGACGAAGATTTTAAGAAGTATGTAAAAGAGTTGTTGATGAATTTTGGCTGGCCGTACGGACCTGTTACCTCTGTATGCCTTTGGAACGAGCCATGGGAAGGTACATCTATTTCCGGCTGGCAGGCGGATATGCTCCGTTACCGCGAGATCTATACTAAAATGGCGGAGGCGGTGCTGGAAACGCGCAAGGAAGACCGGGATGTGCTGGTAGGCGGCGGGGATTCCAATTCCAATGCCATGGATAAATTTTTCTCAGACGGCGCCTGGAAGATGTTGCCCATATTTGATTTTCTTTCCATCCACTACCAGGGCCTGGAGTCGCCTGTACTGTACCCCGAATTCAACAACCGGAAAGATTATAAAGGAAGGGTGAAGATATGGGATACAGAAAGCTGGGTGGGAAATACAGACGATCGTATAGGCCTTGTGGTGGCGGCAAGCCGGGCAGCGGGCTACGACCGTTCTATGGGCGTATACGGAGGATATATGTATTCAGGAGATCCGCATCGTTCCGTGCAGAACCTGACTATCCGTACAAAGAACGGCTCGGAAACAGTACCGCGACTGCATAATACCTGGTCTACCGCCGCCGCTATGGGCGCTACCCAAAGCCTGATCGGCGACCGTGATTTCAACCGGCTGCTGTTTAAGAACGGATTGCCATGGATAATGTTATTTGATGGATATAATAACAATAAGGAAGATGGAACGGTTGTTATTGCCGGCGACCTGGGAGATGCTTTTGGTCCAACGCGCGTGCTGTTCAGGAATGTAAGAAGCCTTACGGATGCAAAGAAAAGGCAGGCGCTTTACCAGCTTGCCAAAACGTCTCCCGATCCGAAAGCGCGTGAAAAAGCCGCCGATGAACTCAACCAATATACTCCCATTACCGACGGTAAGATGATCGTAAAAGCTGATCCTTCTTTCCTCTTATACGATTTTTATGGCAACAGGATAGCGCCTCAGAACGGGGCGTTTACCATACCGCTTACCTACAAAGGCTATTTCATGCGGGTGAACGGTACGCCTGGCGCTTACGATAAACTGGTAGCTGCTGTGAGCAACGCGAAGATAGAAGGATATGAACCGCTGGAGATCATTGCAAAAGATTTCACAGCGCCGGTAGAGGCAAAACCGGCTATGGAACTGCAGTTAACGAATATATTGAACCGCCCGGTTAAAGGGAAATTAGCGGTGAATATCGACGGGTTGCAGCTCGATTATCCCGGAACCATTGCGCTGAAAGCGTTTGAAACGAAAACTATCCCCGTACGGGTAAAGAGCGGCAGTGCAAACAAAGAAAACAAATACCCGCTGGAAGTGCATTTCGATGCGGGCAACGATGGGTTTGCAGATCATTACGAAGAAATGCACGTCAATTATGTTGCGAAGAAAACCATACAGGTAGACGGAGACCTGGGCGATTGGGCTGGTGTTATTCCGCAGACCATCAAAGGTTCTTCGAAGGCAAGCATCTCTTTAACCGAGGCGGCCTGGCATCCTTACGAAAATTTTGATACCAACTCCGAAGGCCTGGCCAATACTTATGTAGCGTACGACGACCAGTACTTCTACTTTGGCGCGCGCGTAGCAGATAAAACGCCTAGTAAAGGCGCACCGCGTTTCGAGTCGCGCAACGACGATCAGTACTTCTATCCCGACACGGCTTACATGCAAACCATGTATGCCATGGAATCTGTTTTGGTTAAACAACCGGTTACGGAGTCGGATAAAGGCGCATTGCAATTGCCCTCAGGAGGCAGAGTATTGAATTATTATGAAAATTCGGCTACTACCAGGTCGGTAGGGCTGGACATAGACCTGCCTTTCGACAGGTATACACGAACATCCCTGTATTTCCCCGGCATTAACCAGCGCAATGTTTCAATAACTGTATACGACAGGGAAAGCGGGAAAGAACTGATGACCACCAATATTGAGAACTGCTGGAATGGCGCTTACCTGAGCCTCGATCTGTCAGGGAAGCTGCGTATCCGCTGTTCGGCCATCAGCTGGGACAGCTGGAGAAATACCACCAAAGTGGCGGGTGTGTTCTTTGATGCATCAGATAACGTTGTTGGGGCCAATAACAAAAAAGCCACTGCGGTATTGGTATCAAAAGATTTCGATACGCAGGGCAACTGGATGGGCGTGTACGGCAAAGCGGGATATTACCTGGTGGGGGCTCAAAACTCGCTGGCTGCAAACATCCGCTGCGCGCCGGTTACGCAGAACGACCTGGTGCCGTTGGTATGGCCCGCAGGCGTGAGGAAGTTCTCTTACCGCAAAACAGGTACCTTGCCGGATGGGATGACAGGAGAGAAGTTTGATAACATCCTGATCGCGTTCAATGTGATCCCGATCGGGGAAGATGGCATGGAAGCCGCTCCGAAAGGAACTATGCCGCGTTATACAGGGTACAAATGCACCGACTATGAGTATGCGCTCAATACCGTGGCAGACGAATATGGCGGAGGTTTCGAGATATGGCGGCTGCTGACGCCCGGAATGCCGCGCAAGCACTTCTTCCCGCGGCAACCTAAATCGCCGTACGACGGGCCGGTGAAAAATGGCAAACTGGTAACGGTACGGAAAGGGAATACCCTGTTTACAGAATGTGCTATTCCGTGGAGCGAAATACCTGATGTGAAAAAACTTTTCGATAAAGGCGGGAAGATAAAATTCTCCGCCCGCATCAACGACGATGGAGCGGGGGCGGCCTGTATGGAATTGGCCAGGGATCGTAGCGTATCCAAGGTCAATGCCCGGGCCTTTCATCCCGATTGGAAGGAACATTGGGCCAATGAACTGGAATTTGGTGTAGAAAAATAACTAAGCCATGAGCAGATATTTAGTTTTACTTTTTTTCATCCCTTTTATTGCGGGATGCGGCGCAACAGAAGACAGTCAACAGGTGCATGTTGATGTATTGAGCTATGTTAACCCATTTATAGGAACCGGCGGTCATGGTCATACCTTCCCGGGGGCAACCTATCCTTCGGGGATGGTGCAGGTAAGCCCCGATACCGGGCTGGAAGAATGGGACTGGTGTTCCGGCTATCATTATTCGGATAGCTCCATCATTGGCTTCTCCCATACCCATTTGTCAGGTACCGGGCGGTCTGATCTCCTGGATGTTATGCTTATGCCTTACACGGGGAAGATAAAACTCGACCGGGGCAGCAAAACAAAGCCGGAAGAAGGATACCGCTCCAGGTTTTCGCACGATGAAGAAGTGGCAACGCCGGGTTACTATAAAGTAAAACTGAAAGACTACGATATTACTGCCGAAGTAACCGCATCGCCACGCTGCGGCTTTCACAGGTATACTTTCCCCGCAGCTAAGGAATCGCATATCATACTGGATCTCTCTCATCATTATGCTACCGATTCGGTGCTCTTTACTTCAGTGAACGTAGTTGATAGCTGCACGCTGGCGGGAGAACGGAAAACAAAAGGCTGGGGCGAACCCGGCGAAAAATACTGGGTGAACCAGCGTCTTTTTTATGCAATAAAAGTTTCGAAACCTTTCCATGCTGCAATAGCGGTTGACGATAAGTTTATCCCTGCGCAATCGGCATCCGGAAAACAGGTGAAAGCGGTACTGAACTTTGAAACAGGGAAAGATGAAATGGTATTGGTAAAAGTAGGTATATCGGCAGTAAGTGTAGAAAATGCATTAGAGAACCTGAGCGCTGAAATCCCGGGTTGGGACTTCAACGAAACGCTGACCCAGGCCCAGTTGAAATGGGAGCAGGAGCTTGCGAAGATCAGGATAGAAGCGCCCGAAAAAACCAGGACAATTTTCTATACCGCATTGTATCACAGCCTGATCACACCTTACCTGTTCAATGATGTTAATAAAGAGTACAGGGGATTCGATGATAAAATACACAAGGCGGGAGATTTTACAAATTATACGGCTTTATCATTATGGGATACTTTTCGTTCTCTCAATCCTTTGCTCACGATACTGGAACCTGGAAAGGTAAATGATATCATCCGGTCTATGCTTGCGCAGTACGATCAGTATGGCTTACTGCCGGTATGGCCTTTATGGTCGGGCGAAACGAATTGCATGATCGGCTACCATTCTGTACCGGTGATCGTAGACGCCTACTTTAAAGGTATCCGCAATTATGATGTAAACAAGGCCTACGAGGCAATGAAACATTCTGCCATGCAGGAGGGTTTTGGAATACCGGAGCTGAAGCAGTTCGGCTATATTCCTTATGACCTATACAACAAGTCTGTTTCTACCGCGCTGGAATACTGTTACGACGATTGGTGCATTGCGCAAATGGCCAGGGACCTGGGTAAGGAAGAAGATTACAATTATTTTATGAAGAGGGCTATGTCGTACAGCACCTACTTCGACCAGGAATACAAGCTAATGAACGGCTTTTCCAGCAAAGGAAAATTTCGGCGGCCATTCGATCCTTTCTTTTCTTCTTATGGAGAAAGCGATTGGGTAGAAGGAAATGCCTGGCAGTATTCTTTTTTTGTTCCGCACGACATACAGGGCCTGATCAACCTGCATGGAGGCCGCGAAGCCTTCGGCAGGTCGCTGGATAGCTTATTTACCGTTTCTTCGGGGCTGACCGGTGAAAATGTGCCTGTGGATATTTCAGGGCTTATAGGGCAGTATGCGCACGGGAATGAGCCTAGTCACCATGTGGCTTATCTCTATAATTATATTGGCCAGCCGGGTAAAACGCAGGAAAGGTTGCACCAGATCATGACTACCCTGTATACAGATCAGCCGGATGGTTTGGCGGGGAATGACGATTGCGGGCAGATGTCGGCCTGGTATGTATTCAGCGCATTGGGATTTTACCCCGTTAACCCGGCTTCAGGTATTTATGTATTTGGTACGCCAATGGTAAACAAGGCTTCCATCGCCGTAAATAATAAAACATTTACAGTAACAGCAACGGGGTTAAGCGACAAAAACAGGTTCGTACAGGGTGTAAAGCTGAACGGGAAAGACTATACGAAATTGTTCATTACCCACAATGATATTATAAACGGCGGAACGTTGGAGTTCAGAATGGGCCCTCAGCCAGGAAAATTTGAGGGCGCGGAATTGCCGCCGTCAGTATCTAAAGGAAAGTAATATTATTAATAGAAGAACAAACCTGGTTGCTGCTTAACGCATACACGCTAAGCAGCAACCAGGTTTGTTCTTTTAGGTTTGTGCCGTCTTTCTGCGAAAGCCGTGCTGAAACTCTTATTGCAGGACCTGGTCAAAATTCTGTTCGTAAACCGGTTGTCCATCCAGTTTGGTGATCTTCACATAATCTACCGCCCCGCATCCTTTAAACCGCAGGATCAGTTCGTTGGCCATGCCGATAGGCGTTGTGTAGTCGAGGCTGTATATTTTTTGCCCGTCGAGATAGAAGCTGGATTTTTTGTTTTCTACCCTGATACCCATAACGTGCCATTCAGATGCGTTGAAGTTGAAATTGCTCAGGTTAAATTCATCTCCCTTTATCATCTTTTCGCTGCTGATGAATTTAATATATGCAAAACCTGCTTCATTCAATGCAAACCCGTGCATGCCGGTGCTGGAAAGGATGTACATCATTACATCGGAACGTGGAATTGCATAATCTTTAGCTGAATTGCGCACCCTGGCTTCATAAATAAAATTATCTCCATCTACCAGTTTCTCTTTATAATATACATAGCTCACAAATAGATGTCCAGGCCGGGCTTCCGGCACAACGCTGTCCAGCGGCAGGCTGGCATAGCCTTCTTTGTTGTATGCTTCACTGATGGGGAGTGTTCTGAAAATTCCTTTACGTTCGTTCCGGGTATAAACAGACCAACCTTGTTTGCGGTTTTCTATTGTAAGGGTCTTGATTGCGCGACCGTTATACTCCAATATGCATTTGCCATCGCCTTCCTGTATATAGGTTGCATTTACTTTGCCAACGTTCCTTGCCAGGTGCTTTTCCGCGGTATCTCCATTCGCTTCTTCATATACCAGTTTGATGTTCTTAAGCAGGGGAGCGGGAATATTATAGGAGAAGGTGACAGTTAACGGGTTGGCGCCTTTCGGGTTGGAAACAGAAAATTCGATCTTCGACAGCAGGTAGTCGGTATACATTTCCTTTATTTTCAGGGTATACAGCAGGTAACCGCATACAACAAGCAGCAGGCCTGAAAGCAGGTAGATGTACAGGCGGCTGGAATTCGCTGTTTTCTCCGGCGTCGTAGGTTTTGGTGTTGTTGCAACCGGAGGAGGCGCCGGCGTGTCCATTGCTTTTTCCTGTTTCTCCTGTATTTTTTCCTGGGCAGGTTCAGCTGCGGCAGCTTCCACTGTCCTTGTTTTTTTTATAACGAAATCGGTATAACCGGCATAACCAAGAAGGCTGCAGAGGGCGTCCCTGGTGGCTAGCTGCGGGTTGCCGGTGCGTTGCTGAAAAAATCTTTTAAGGGTATTGGCATTCACGGTAACATTTGTTGCCTCCTGTATCATGTTTTCCAGCGTCTTGAATTGATCAAGGTCCCAGGAGTCTGGCGGGCCCCAGGCAACAAAGCGGGTGGTATATTCATTAATAATTTCCTTTATATACCTTCTGTCCCTTACTTCATCCATGATATCTACAAAGTTAGCTTTGGTTAATAATTGCTGTAGTGGAATTTAAAGAGGAATATTACGACAAATTCCTGGCTCTCAGAAATTTTATCTCCGCTGCCAGCCGGTGTTCGTCCGCAAATTGAAGATGCAGAAAAATGAAAATCCGGGTTATCTTTCAGGTATGAAATGGATCACCCGCGAACGTCCGAAAATTGATCGCCTTGCCTGCCCCTGGTTAATACGCAGGTTTGTGGATGCAGATGCCCGGTTTATCTATGTACCATTTGAAGAGGTACTGGAGAAAGCTGCGGCTGAAAATGCCATTCCCTTCGATATTCCAGGCGTTGAGTATACGCACTACGCCGACCAGTGCACCTTCGATTACATCATAAAAAAACACAAGATCAACGACCCGGCAGTGCAGGTGCTGGCGCCGATCGTCAGGGGAGCCGATACCGACAGGCACGATCTGGCCAGCCAGGCATCAGGGTTATGGGCTATCTCCGCGGGTCTTGCCTATAATGAACCAGACGATTATGCACTGCTGGAAAAAGGTATGTGGCTGTACGATGCTTTATACAGCTGGGCCAAACACCTGCAACAGGTGAAGCACACGCAACAGCCGTTTGAAAACCAGTTGCTGGATATTTTCAATAAGTACCTGCAACAGGAAAAAAGCAGCAGGAAAATACCTGCATGGGCAAAGGAACTGAAAGAGATCATCCAGGACCAGATAGATACCAACCTGAATCTGAGCCTGAAAGGATTGTCAGAAACCTTGCAGGTGCACCCGGCTTACCTGTCGCGCGAGTTCTCCAAATACTTTGATGATCTGTCGTTCGGCGATTATATCCGTAAACTGCGTATAGATAAGGCAATTCAATTATTGAACACTACAGAACATTCACTGACTGAAATCGCTTACCTGACAGGGTTCTCAGACCAGAGCCATTTTACGCGTATTTTCAAGAAGTTTACCGGTAAAAGCCCTTCTGCCTATAAAAAAGGCCTGGCAAAAAAGTAAAAAACAGGCCAAACCTTAGTTTTTGTTCTATTTTATAGTATCAAAGTGCAGGAAATTGCAGGCAGCACAACCTGTAATACACTTGTTATGAAATGTATAAGTTCCTGCTTTCTCTTTAGCGCCTTCTTCGCTATGGCGCTGGCATCTGCCTGCAACCATTCAACTGCCCCCGGCGCCGATACAGCCAGTAATAAACGCAATAATATTTTATGTCCTCCCGGCAGCAACAAACTGGATGTTCAGAAAATTGAAGAACTGACAGGCATGAAAGGAGTGTCAAAGAATAACGAATACAAAATTACCGTACCGCAGCACGACCTGCATGTTACCGTAGATGGGTTTAAAATTATCCCGGCCATGGGACTAAGCAGCTGGGCGGCCTTCACACCCTGCAACGACAGCATAATGGTAATGGGAGATATTGTTGTAACCGAAACAGACCTGGCGCCCGTACAGCAGGAAGTGATCCGCCAGGGGTTTGCCATTACTGCCATCCATAACCACTTCGTCCGGAACCATCCTGATATTATGTTTATGCACATTGATGGCAAGGGCGACCTGGGCAAAGTAGCTGCCGGTACAAAGGCCACCTTCGATAAAGTAAAAGAAGCAAGGGGAGAGGACCCCAAACAAGCGAAAGCCGACAGCGTTGAAAATACCATTCATATAGCGCGTCTCGACAGTCTTATAGGGCAGAAAGGAGAGTGGAATAAAGGAGTGTATAAATACACCATTGGCCGCCCCGATGTGCCGCTGCAGGAACATGGGATACCTGTAAGCGCCTTTATGGGGTTCAATACCTGGGCGGCCTGGCAGGGCACAGACGATAAAGCTGCGGTAGCAGGCGATTTCACTATGCTGGAAAATGAAGTAGAACCCGTGATTAGGGCGTTGATAGAAAACGGTATTGAAGTAGTAGCCGTGCACAATCATATGGTACATGAGCAACCTCGTATCTTCTTTTTACACTATTGGGGCGTAGGACCGGCGGAGAAACTGGCAAAGGGGTTGAAAGCTGCGTTGGATCAGACGGCTAACAAAGCCAGGTAATTTTTGCAAAAAAGTAAAGAATGATCAAAACCTTCTTTTTCATTCTAGTTTTTTGATAAACTGAATGAGAACTTGCGGAGTATGGAAAACAATCAATCAACCGCTCCGTATAAGTTGCGGGACCTTATTATCTATTTTTTAAAATTGGGAACCTGGGGTTTTGGCGGGCCTGTTGCATTGGCTGGCTACATGCATAGGGATCTTGTTGAAAATAAAAAATGGATTACGGAAGAAGATTATAAAGAAGGCCTTGCATTGGCTCAACTGGCGCCGGGACCGTTGGCAGCGCAGCTGGGGATTTATATGGGGTATGTGCATTACCGTTTGCTGGGCGCTACGCTGGCGGGATTGGCATTTGTACTGCCTTCTTTTTTTATGGTAGTAGCGCTGGGTTATGTATATACTTTATGGCAGGGCATTCCGTGGATGCAGGCAGTGTTTTACGGCGTAGGGGCTGCGGTGATCGGCATAATAGCTATGAGTGCATTTAAGCTCACTAAGAAATCAATTGGTCATAACTACCTGCTGATGGCTATTTACCTCGTAGCGGCAGTTTACACGGTTTGGAAAGAGAATGAGAACGTCTGGCTGTTCCTGGGTTCAGGCGTGATCTACTGGCTGATAAAAACGCCGCCAAAGAAAATGCCGCTGATACGAAAAGGTGAAGTGGCGTCGAAATCGCTGTTCTTTCCATTGTTATGGAGTACAACTACCGGCGTTTCCGGGGGGAAGCTGAGCCAGTTATTCTGGTATTTCACGAAAGCAGGAGCGTTTGTATTTGGAAGCGGGTTGGCTATTGTACCATTTCTATATGGCGGGGTAGTGAAAGAGTATGGATGGCTGAACGAGCAACAGTTCGTAGATGCTGTGGCGGTGGCGATGATCACGCCTGGCCCGGTGGTTATCACAGTGGGTTTTATCGGTTACCTGACGGCTGGTTTGCAGGGGGCTTCGGTAGCTGCATTTGCTACTTTCTTCCCTTGTTACCTGTTCACTGTTTTGCCGGCGCCTTATTTCAGGAAGTACGGCAGGCATCCCGGCATCAAAGCGTTTGTGGATGGCGTAACAGCGGCGGCTATCGGCGCTATTTCCGGTGCAGTTATCGTATTGGCGCGGCGATCGCTTACCGACTTTTATACTGTCATAATTGCCCTGGCCACCATAGTTGTATTATGGAAGATGAAGAAGACGCCGGAGCCTGTGGTGATATTGATAGCGGCGGCGTTAGGATTGTTATTGAAAACCATGCTGTAGCCTCATGCTACGGTTTCTTTTCCCTCTTATGTTGTTTGGTTCCCGAAAATGCAGCCACTCGCTTTTCCTGTTCCGCTTCCGCCTGTGCAAGTTTTTCTTCTCCCAATACCTCCAACAGCAGATCATCCAGGGTTTTATTCCGGGCGCCGGATAGCAATTCCTGGTGCGTGTGCTCCGTGTCTTTCAGCAGGTTGATGATCACTTGTTTGTCTTTCGGATCGATGCCATGATACATCAGCAGGTTAGGTTTGTATAAAAGCTGGTAAAGCCTGAACAGCATTTTCTCGCCGGCTTTTGTTATACCTACCAGTTTGGCCCTTTTATCGTCAGGGTCTGTTCGCTCTGCGATATACCCAAGGTTTTTTAGTTTATTGAGAATATCGATGCCCGTGGTCTGTTCTGTAAAGTTGTACTGTATCACCTGGGTTTTCTTTACTTCTTTCATCTGGTAAATAGAGTTAAGGAAATAGAACCACTCCAGGTCAAATCCCGGTATTTCCTGCAACGCCATTTTCAGATACACGCGGTGCATGCCCGCCAGCCTGCCTACCAGTTTTGCAAATACGGTGTCGAGGTCGGGAGGCGTAAGCCCGCTGAACAACTGGTTGTTGCTTTCTTTAGCCAAAAAATACATGCAGAAGTCTGTTGCCGTAACGGATGAATTCTTTTGGGAATACTCTTCCCAGGCGCTGATCAGTTTAACAAGTTCACTCATTATTATATCGGATTGGATGTAAATCTAATGAAATATGGACGAAAAATTTGACAAAATCACCTGTTTGTTTATTTTTGCATCTAAATAGATGTATTATCTATAAAAATACAACGGAATTGATATAATTATAAAACCAGTTAAATAATGGATAACATTACAACCAATTACCTGACAAGAGCTGAAGCATGGCTGTATATCACAACGCTTGTCTACTTCCTCATGAACGGGGCGCAGATATTTGAAACGCTTGTATTCGTGCCTAAATGGACAGATGCGCCGCCGGCCAATTTCAAATTATTATTAGACGGCAGGGGCGCCAGCCTGAAAAATTTCTGGATCGTATTTCATTCATTACATGAAGTGACCTTTATATTGGCCCTCATATTTTGCTGGAAAATTGATTTCGCCCGGAACTGGCTGCTGGTATTATTCGCCTTTCACATTGCTGTAAGGGTTTGGACACTGGCTTTCTTTGCGCCTAACATCATCAACTTCCAGAAAATAGCCGAAACACAGTCGGTTGCCCAAAACCTGGTGAGTAAAACTTCACTGTGGCAATTGCTTAACTACATCCGCGTAGCCATATTCATTGCTATTTCACTGGGGCTTATCCCGCTATGTATCAAGTTAATGAACCTGCGCCGCGGGTGACCTGAATTTATCTGAATAAAAAACCCCGTCTGGGAACAGACGGGGAAACGTTTATCGGATATATTACTAAGATTCAGTGATAATACTATCGTAAGAACACTTTGCGAACCGCCCCATTGTTGCCGTCAAGGAGATAGATACCTCCATCTTTGCCCTGGGCCATACCTGATACGCCTGCTCCCATTTTTGCCTCTTCAAAACTTCCGTCGGCAAACCCATACGATAGCTTCATCATAGTGGTTACTTCACCGGTTAAGAAGTTGTACCTGCGGATTGCGTAGTTCCATTTATCCAGGATCAGCAGGTTGCCTTCCTGGTCGATAACGGTGCCCGATAACCCGGCGCCAAATTGCGCAGACAAGCGGGGACCATCCAGGTAGCCTTCCGATCCTCCCAGCCACTGCGAGGTATAAGTACCGTTGCCGCCAACCATCGACAGGTAGGGATTGTAATCATCTGTCGAGAAATAGATATTACCGGCAGCGTCGACAGACGGGCGACAAACATCGCTGGCCGTGTATGAAAACAGCCTTTCAGTGGCCCCGGTAGCATATACTTTTAGGATACCTTCATATAACTGGGTGATATAGACTTCTCCTGCTTTGTTCAGGAAAAGCACCCCACTTCTCGGCAAACCGGTTTTGAAGTTGGAAACAATGCCATCAGGCGTAATTTTCCTGATCGTTGGTCCTGCATAATTATCCGCAACATAGATGTTGTCGTTGGCGTCAATTGCCAGGCTGCTGATGCTTCCAAATGTAGCTTCCGCAACAGGACCGTTCCTGGTTCCGAAAGTATTCGGAATACCGGCGTATACGGAAGCCTGGCCTGTTGGAGTGATCTTCCTTATAGTGGCATCGGCGCGGTTGGAAATATATACGTTCCCTTTAGAGTCTACCGCTATGCTGGTAGAAGCATAGTTGATGAAACTGCCTGTTCCCGGTCCTCCATACAGCGTTTGAACGCCTGCACGAAGGAAAGCTGCCGGCGCTGTAGCTTCCAAAGCAGCCCTGCGTACCACAAGTGCGCCGGTGGTAAGGTTGGCAGGGGCTATTACAACCAGCGAGGTTTCAGTAGCGCTTTCCACTGTTGCCGTAACGCCATTGAATGTTACAATGTTTTCGGAAGGCACGGTGCTGAAGCCGGCGCCGCTGATGGTCACTTTTGTTCCTGCCAGGCCGTTGGCCGGCACCACCTGCAGGATGCCGAGGTTCTGCTCTTTGAATATCGGTCCTTCTACTTTCTGATCATTTACAGACAGGATCACCTTCCCGGTGCCGGTGCCTCCGGGAAGCGTCAACGTCAGTTTATTCGCGGTAGCTGTTTTAACCGGTACCGCTACACCGTTGATAGTGACAATATTTTCATCTGTTTCTTTACTGAAGTTCAGTCCTGTAATGGTCATCTCCATTCCTTTAGGCCCGCTGAGCGGCGTCACCAGGTCGATGGTGGGGAAGGGTACGATGGTAAAAACAGGACCCGGCGTTTTCTGGCCATTAACGGTCACGGATAAAGGACCGGTGGTAATTGCCGCCGGCGCCACTACCACTAAGCGGGATTCTGACGCTTCCAGCACCTGTGCCGGTTTGCCATTGAAATCAACCGTATTGCCTGCCGCAAGCGCTTCAAATCCTGAACCGCTGATGGTCACTTTCGTACCTGGTCCGCCTGTCAGGGGTTTGACTGTCGTAATTGACTGGAAACGGAATACAGCGCCCGATGAACTCTTGCCATCCACAATCACCGTTACAGGACCGCTGCCGGCTTTTTCGGGTATCTCCGCCACGATCAGGGTATCGCTTACGCTCACAACTGTTGCGCTTACGCCGTTGATCTTCACTTCAGCGGGAGAAGCGGTATTGCCAAATCCTGCTCCGCTTATTCGTATATGCATGCCCGCTGGTCCGTTCTGCGGAAAGAAACTGCGCACGCTCAAAGCCTGGTAGGTATAGTTGCCGATCTCTATTGTTTTGTTGGCGGCAACCAGTGCAAGTTTGCCGGTCTGCCCGTTCTCAGGCGCCCTTACAACCATGGCCGTATCATTCTGGCTCAGTATATCTGCCGCTATATCGCCGAACATTACCTTGCCATCCGCCGGCAGCCCTGTTCCCAGGATGGTTACCAGCGTACCGGCATTACCGCTGTTAGGATAAAAACTGCTCACAACTATCGGCTTCGCCAAAGGCGGATCATTTTTCCTGCATGCTTCCAGCATCCCGACGGCAGCCAGCAACACCAGGCTAAACAAGTAGGTTATTATCTTTTTCATTTCTCATGTATTAAAATGTGTAACGCATGCCTAACTGCATCTGGTAGCGCGAGTTCAGGTAATCGATCGAATAAGGTTTGCCAGGGTTGGCAAAGTCGTAAACCGGGTATCCTTCCTTGCCCTGCGCAGGCGGGTACAGGGTAGGCGTTAAACCTACGCTGGCAGTGCTGTTAAAGGTATTAGGGGAGAAGTACTGTATTCCCCAGTTCCTGTTCAGCAGGTTGGTGAAATTGATGATATCGGCGGTAATAGTGATATACTGTGTTTTCAGCGAAGGAAGATGGAATTCCTGTGCGAAATGCAGGTCGCCCTGTACATTCCACGGCGTACGTCCTGTATTCCTTTCGGTGAACATGCCTCTCCTGGTGCGCAGGTAAGCGTTGCCATCTACATACGAATTGAAGGCGGCTGCCTGCTCTTCGGCCGTCCGGCTTTCGGTATCACGGAAGAATTTAACCGCTTCGTTGGCCCTTGGAATATAAGCCAGGCTCACCTGCTGCGGCAATCCCTGTACGCTGTTGTTTACAATGCCGTAGGTGAACGGACTGCCGGATTGCGCGCTGCCAAACAACCCCAGCGTGGTTACCAATACGTTGTTCCACTGCTTCCGGTAATTAACGTTTATGACTATACGATGCCGGATGTCAAAATTCGAATAAGCCAGCCCGGCGGCGTTGGGACTCAACGCCTGGTTCAGTTGCCAGTTGCTCTCCATGGAGTTACGGATGCCATTGAACACATCCTTGCTTTCTCCGAATGTATAGGCGCCGTTCACATACAGCCCGTTCTGCCACGTTTTGCCGATAGTTCCCGTAATGCTGTAACGATATCCTTTGCTTGTATTGCTTAACAGGTAAGCGTTGGAGAAAGCCGGGTTGATGCTGCCTGCATACACAGGTTGTTCCCTGTTCTTATCATAACCATAATAGAATGGATTATCAGAGATGTTCACCTGTTGGAAAAATACATCTTTCAGCACTTTGGTAACGATGCCTTCCGCCGTGAATTTCCACTGGCTGTTAGTGGTGTAATCTACCGCCAGGCTGGCTCGCAGTACCTGCGGCATGGAAAAGTCATTGTCTACCAGGTCTACCTGCGTTTTGCCGGCATTGGGATTGTTGATGATGGTTCCATTGTCTTTAATAAAACCTGCTATGCCTTCGGGGCCTGGCTTAATAGCGTCCGACCCCGGCGCAAATGGCTTCTGGTCGGCCCGCTGGTCGAACGATCCATAGCCGATACCGTTATTGTAGTAAGCATAAGCCAGCCAGGCGAAAGGAATGCGGCCTGTGAACAGCCCCGCGCCCCCGCGGAGGATCAGGCGCTGATCGCCCAGCCAATCGTAGCGGAAGCCCAAACGGGGCGATAGTTTCACCTTATCAAAGAATTTGTTACGGATACGGCTCAACGGAGTATAGGAATAAGTAGAACCAAAATATGGGTCGGCGGGCGAATTGATCACTTTTTCGCTCAGCTCCGGTTTTTCAGGCAACCAGGTATAGTCTGCACGGAGCCCGGGCATTACTTTCAGTTTATCAGTCACCTGTATCTCATCCTGCGCATACACGCTATGCAGGCTGATATTGAACACTGCCCCGGGATGAGCGAGGATGTAATCACGGTTGTTGTTTACATAATTGTAACTGCCGCGCACCCGGTAAGGGTTATTGTTCAGGTAATCTTCTATGCTGAGATAATCCACTCTTCCGTTCCAGCTGTTTACAAAGCCGTAGTCGATATGATACAACTCATTGTGCGTTCCGAACAACCAGGTATGTTTGCCTTTTGTATAGGTAAGGTTGTCGCTGATTTCGATAGTACGCTGTTTCATATTGAAAATAGCGGCTTCGCGGTCTGTGCCCAGGTAAATGGTAGTTCCCGGCGTACGGCCCATGATCTGTACCTGCGGTAGGGAAGGATCGCTGAGCGGGTCGCGGCGATCTTTTACCATGCTGAAACCTGCCACCAGGCTATTGCTTATGGCGTTGTTAAACCGGCTTTTAAGTTCGGCTACTGTACTTGTCTGGTTGTTCGTTTGTTTGAATGCCATGCTGCTGAAGCGGAAGTCCTGCTGGTCGCGGTCCATATGAACGGCGCTTGACCGGATGGTGTTATTGCGTACAGAAAGCTGATGGCGATCGTTGATATTCCAGTCCAGGCGGTTAAAGAATTTATCGGACCTGGAGCTGGTGTTATAACTGCCGGCAGTACCGGGGTCGAAGATCTGGCCATATCTGCTGATGGTTTCTTTGCGGATAGCGGTTGCATCTTCGGCGCTGAGGATCTGCGCGGTTTCTGCCTTGCCGGCCATCAGCTGTGTAGGTTCTGTACGGCGTGTGATCTCTTCGTTGGTAAAGAAGAATAATTTGTTTTTGATGATAGGAAACCCGAGGCGTACACCTGCCTGGTAGTCCTTGAATTCATTGTCCATCTTCCCGAGCGTACCTGCTTTGTCTTTACCGGTTATAGCGGCATTGCGGCCATACGCATATACTGAGCCGGTGAAACTGTTGGTACCGCTCCGGGTAACGGCATTCACGCTGCCGCCTGTGAAGTTCCCTATTTTAACATCGTAGGGTGCAAGGTATACCTGCATGTCTTCGATGGCGTCGAGCGATACGGGGTTGGTTCGCGTACTGCTGCCCGGCTGGCCGCTGGTGCCGCTTTGCCCGCCGTTGGAAGGGCTGAAACCGATCGCATCATTGTTGATAGCGCCGTCGATGGTCACGTTATTATACCGGAAGCTGGAGCCGCCAAAGCTGTTGTCTTTTGATCCCTGCGGCACCATACGGGTAATATCCTGTATGCTGCGGTTGACGGTAGGCATGTTGTTGAGCTGTTGCCTGCTTATATTCTGGCCTGCGCCATAGCTGTTGGCGCGGGGGCCGGCTTTCGTTCCTTTTACAACCACTTCGCCCAGCTTAGTGCTTTGATCGGCGAGCGTGATATTCAGCAGCTGCGGTTCGCCCAGCTTCACGGTAATATTGTCAATGATCTGCGGTTCCATTCCCATCATGGTGGCGGTAACCTTGTAAGGTCCGCCTATCCGCATGCCGTTGATGCGGTAACGTCCGCCGTTATCCGTAATGACAGGATATTTTGTTCCGGAAGGGCCATGAACGGCGATCACCGTTACACCAGGCAATGGTTCTCCTTTTGCGGATTGCGCTTTACCCGTAAGGCCGCCTCCCGTTTCCTGCGCCAGCGCTGCAAAAGGCAGCAGCAGCAACAGTAAGAAGAAGCGTATATATTTAAAAGTATAAACTTGCATGTCTGATAGCTTATGTAAACATTGATGATTATTGGGTTATTTTTAACACCTGGTCTGTGATATGCAGTACGCCGTTGCCGGAGATAATATCCTGTTTCAGGAGATTTACGTCTGTAGTATTCCCAAGTCCGCGAAGCGTAATGCCTGAAAATACATTGGGTTGTTGGGGATCTGGCGTAAGCGTTACGGTAACGGAATTGTTATCGCTCATTCCCTGCGACGTGGTTGATTTTCCGATGGCGGTGGAGAGGATGTAATCATTGACGAAGCGGCGATCTGCTACAACCTGGTATTTCACCAGGGCTGTTATTGCCGCTGCCGGCGCTGCGTTCACGGCGTCCAGGGTTGCATATCCCATTGCTTTCATCGCATCGTTGTCAGGTGCATAGATGGTGTACGGTCCTTTACCTTTAAGCATATCCACCATCCCGGCGCGTTGTATTGCCTGCCAGAAAAGGGTAAGCGACGACTCGGCGGCAATGGCGTCTGCAATCGTGGCATGCAGGTATGGTTCCAGCATGCGGTTGATCACCTGCACCCGCCCGTTGGATGCACTGATAAATGACGAGAGCAGGCGGCTCCCGTTGATGGTGATCACAGTGTCTTCTCCTTTTACCCACCTTGTTACAAAAAGCTTTCCTCCCCTGGAAGTGATCTCCTGGTTGAAGAGGAAAGGCAGTTTACTCAGGTCGTATATTCCTTCAACGGTATGATAGGCGCCGATAGAGTTTATCAGTTTGGGACTGGCAGATAATATTGCTACCGTATTGGAATACCCTGATCTTATAAATGCTTCGTCTGACGGCGCAAACAAGGTATAGGGACCCGGCCCGCTCAGATCTGTACGCAGGTTGGAACGGGTAACCACCGTATTCATCATGGTAAGGTTGAAGTTATCTGCCAGTACCTGCGCAATGCGGTTGCCGTCCTGGGGCTGCGCGGTTTTATCCTTGGAACACCCGGCAGCGGTCAGCAGCAACGCGCCGCAGGCAGCCAGTAATTGTATATTGATCTTAAACTTTCTCATTAGTACTGTACTTTATTGGAAAGAATCAGGTTGTCTACCAGGTGCAGCGGTCCCTGGAATGTATTGATGTCTGCTTCCGTGATGGAGGCTGCCGGATGGTTGCTGCCTTTTACCTTTACTGTGATCTGTCCGGCTGTGCTGACGCCAAATTCAAGCGTCATAGGGTAGGGAGGCAAATTGCCCCCGTTGCTGCTGGTAAGGTCATAGTCGCCAATGATATTATTATCCAGGTCATTGGAGTAGAACATGGCTACGGAGCGGTTACCTGTACCGAAGGCGCCCACAGGCGTATACATCCTTCCCCAGGCATGATAGGCCAGGAGAGAATCGGTCACAAAGCCATTTACCATTTCAAAGGTATCCCAGTTGAAGTAAGGCATGGAACGGCTGTTCAATGCCATAAGATCATCTACTGAGTTGAAACCGGCTCTTTTAAAAGCATCGTTCGTTGGGGCAAAAAATCCGTCGCTCACTACTTCTGTTCCATTCACCAGTCCAAGTCCCTTGAAGTTTCCTCTCTCATAATAACCCATGCTTTCCGTTTGCCAGATCTCATCTGTTCTTTGCAGCAATTCCGAAAAGATGCTGAGCCGGGGATCGCGGCGTATAATGTCAAGCATGCTTTCGGTTGGTCGTTTCAGCAACTGGTTCACCGGCCAGATAATGCCGTTGGTTGCATACATGGGTTGGCCCTTTCCCGTGTTCCTGCCATTTACCAGCAAGCCGCCATCCTTGCCAAGGGCCAGGAATTGCTTGTATGTATATGGTTTAATGAAGGGAACATTAGAACCAACTCCGTTCAGGTATTCTACCAGCGTATTATCCTGCAACATGGTTTTTCGGCGTACGCTGCCCCGCTGGCCGCGAAGCGCCAGCGTATCCACATATTCGGGAATGACGTGGAAGCAGAGCAGGGAATCCAGTTCTTCTACCGGTGCGGCGGCAATGGCGGCATTGGTATAGCCGGCTGCGGTCATCGCCGCATCATCGGGCGCCAGGATAGTGTAGCGCATGGCGGCTCCCTGCGCAGCGAGTATCGTATTCAAATTACTTTTCTGCCAGGCGGCATAAAACAGTTTATGCCCCGTCATTCCCAGGAGGGATTTCAATTCATACCTGGCGGTATCATTGTATGGTACCGGCCCGCCATGCGGCGGCTGCTGGAACTCTTCTTTCCGGCAGGCCACTGTCAACAGCCAGCATGCGAGTGTACAAAATATGATGCTTCTCATGTTAATAGCTTTTTATGTATCATTTTTTTAAAGCTTCTTCCGGCATGACAACTACCCCCGGCAAATAATGCACAACGCCGTTATCTGTCAGGTTATCGTTTCTGCGGGAAGTATTTCCTGTAACGCTGCGCAAGACGCCGAGAAAGGGGCGCGCAGGGTCCTGGTAGCCGAACGTGTAAACCGTTGGTGAAACCTGGTAGGTGTTCTTCGTAGCGCTCATCGTATATTCGTAACTGTCGCCTTCAATTGCAGCCTGTGTGCCGCTGGCGCCATACATGGAGGAAAACGCAGGGAAATCGGTAAGAAAGAAATGCCTTTTCCTGAGCAGGTATACGCCGAACAGTCTTGCTCCCAGGTATCGTTCAGGCGTGTATAGCTGCAATGATTCCATGGTGATACCCGCTTTTGCCAGCGCTTCATTGTCGGGCGCCAGAACAGTGAACGGACCTTCGCCTGAAAGCTGGTTCCAGAGCCCGAACTGCTTAAGCGCCGCCACAAATACGCTATACTCCGGCCGGGCTGCAAGCCAGTCCTGCACCGTACCGGGATTGTATTTGATCACTTTGTCCAACACATACAATATCCCGTTTGCAAGCACCACATCCTTTTTCGTGACAAATGAACCGTTCACGTAAATATGGTTAGTGGGAAACTGCGGATAGTCAACAGGAAATGCGGCATAGGTCAGGTATACCTCTTTGTTGGCCAGGTTGGTATACCTGATATCAACGCCGTTGGCGGGAATGGCTGAAGATGGCAACCGGCGGCTGAGTATATGGTATTGCAAAGCGGCTTTAAGACTGTCTTTATTTAATTTCTGAAAATCAGATGGGCGGGTAATTCCCAGTTCATTGAATGCCGTATTTCCCGGTACCAGCAGGGTGTAAGGTCCGGGGCCATTCATCTCTTCGGCCAGGCCGGTATATTCCATGGCTGCATTGAAGAGCGAGAGGTCATAGTTGTTCCTGATAAAATCACCCGCCAGCCGGAACGACTCCTTTTCCCCGGGCACTGCCAGCTCATCATGTTTACAGGCCGAAAAAGCCAGCGGCAACAGGGAAAGCATCATGCAGGTTCTGATATATTTAAACATTGCTTTTACTTTTTTGATGATTAGTTGGTACTGCTTAATAAACCGGGGGTTCATACTTGCGCTGGATCGTTGTCAGGTAGGCGTTACCGTTAACCACCTCGATGGTGTTGACCGTCGCAAAAGAGCGGGGATTATAAACGCCTGAATGAATGTTCACGATCATGCTGGGGAGGAAAAGCGCCCCTCTTTCAAAGTTCTGCCGCGTACCATTTCCATAACAGGCAATCAACCCGTAAGCGCCGTCGGTGATCGTAGCGTAATCGCCATGCGGGATTATCTCCGGATCAATTCCCGGCGCCAGCAGGGAAATACGCTGCCAGATATCCGTTACAATATGATTGGACGCGCTGTCGGCAAACAGCGGGAAGCTGAAATACGGCGCTACATGGTTGCCTGTATTCCTCTTTACCTGCCCCAGGTAAGCAAAGCGGTAACCCGGGATTGTATTCCATCCGCCTGGTTTGCAGATCGAAAGCCAGATATTCATTTCATCACGGATCCCATATTGCATAACGCCTGAATTGAACTGGTTTTTCTTCAGGCTTTTATCTGCCTGCCAGAATCCATCTGCGCTGTAGTTGTAGAAATTCACATACACCATGGAATCAGATAACGGCAGCTGGTGAAAATTCTCCTTGCGCAGGATGATACCTTTTTCCTTTGTGATAAAGTTCCGCTGCAATACATGCATGGTATACACTTCTTCCACGCCCAGGTCAATCACTGTGTCCACTACCTTATTGCTGCGTACTTTAGGCTCCAGGTCAAAGAAGGATACTTCATTCACGGGCCGGTAATAGAATACGATGCGATGTTTGCCGGAAGGTACCTGCGCCCAGCTGGAGAGATCGAACCCATTTAACACAGGTCCTACCAGTACATTCTCTTTTCCCGGGTATTCAGGATTATTTTTGCTGGTGCTGCTGCCCAGGTGGGAAGGATAAGGAGGCGCGTATGGCTCGCGCTGATCCAGGAAGTCGCCTTTGATAGCTGCCGATACAGGCACCCCGTCTTTGTCAATTACCGGGTCTATCAACATGCAGAGAAAAGGTCTCTCTTCATCCTTATTTTCCAGTCCTATTTTCAGGTTTAAATCATTGAACACCCGCAGATAGGCTGGTCTTTCTATCTCCGTATAGTCAACCTTGCTGCATGAGCTGAAACTCCATACCAGCGTGCAGGCAGCCAGGAGGTGCATTATCTTGGTCATAACAATTACTTCGTGTGTTTAATAATGATCATTTTCGCTTTCGTTGCTTCAGGCAGGTTGCCTTTCAAACGGCCGATCAGCGCAATGGTATAGATGCCCGGTTCATGCACTGGCTTTACCGGCCGCACATAAGCATCGGGGCGCGCGATCAGGTCTGTGCTTTTAAGAACGGGGATCTCCGACAGCCACGTGCCAGGGTAAACGCCGGGACCAGACCTGTAAGCGAGGATCCTGTAAGCTTCCTGCACCTGGTTAAACCTGGCATAGGGCAGCTCCAGGGCAGGTATTCCGGGTTGCAGGTTGCGCGAACCGGTTTCAGAGCCCACAGCCTGCCCGTTATCCATTGTAAAGCTCACATAAGGCAGATCAGGACAGAAGTTGAGAAAGCGCAGGTTGAACGGATATTCGTTCAGCATGCGGTTGTAAATGCCGTCCTGCCCCGTATTGTCGGGGCGTACTGCATACCAGCCGCCACTGAGATTATTATTGACAAGCGAAATAGCGGCTTTCCCTTCAGGCGTCAGGTACAACCATGCTGTATAGTTTAAACCGGGTTTCAGCAACTGTTTGGCAGATGCGATCACTTTACCTGCGGCATCCAGGGCTTCTATGGTTGTTTCGCCTGTGATATAAATGCCGTAGCCTGTATGCGCCGCGTAACCTGCATCTCCCAGCTTTTCACCGTTTACGCGGAAAGTCACCTGCGCCTCATCCGGGTTCGCCTGCACGGCCTGCAGGCGGTAATAGTCCGTGTTGGCCGGTTCGCTGATATCGGCGATTATGCGAAAGGTATTCTGGTAGAAAGGAAAGCTTTCACCCGGAGTACCGTATACATAGGGCGCGGTCATCCGGGTAACGCCTACGGCTATAGTATATACGCCGCCTGGCTGGAAAGTTTTAACAGGTCCGAAAGTCAGCCCCGTACTTACTGCGTTGGGAAACCCGTTCACCGGTTTCACCAGCGTTGATGTAGCCGGTTCAATTATGTTTGTCTGCTCAACGCCATTACCGGAAACAGAACTCACTTCAGTGCCTGAAGGGGTAAGCACTTTAAACTGGTAAGTACCATACGGCAGCTCCACGTAATCAGACCAGCTATGTGTATTGATATTGCTGGTAGCGTTGCTGACAGGCGTACCATCTGCATAGGCCAGCGTCAATGGTAAGGCCAGGTTCTCTGCGTTATTGCTGGCGGCTACCTCGTCGCCCATGTTCACGAGGCGTATCTTGAAGTAACCGGCTTTTGCCGGGGCGGTGATATCGCGCGGTATTGCAGTTACTCTTTCCGTTGCGGCCGCGGTATATGGCAAACTTCTTACCATGTAATAGTCCTTAGGCTTGTTATACTCTTCCGTTATTTCAAACCCGATAGAGTCGCTCGGCGACTGGAATGCCATATTGTCGCTGCTTACCATGGCTTTGCCATTGGTAAGGAACTGGCGCGGTATAGTGAAAGTGGTTCCCATTTTACCATTGGCAGGGAACCAGTAGGTGCCCGGATACAATGGTTCTCCGCCGCCGACAGGCGGTTGCAGCACCAGGTAGCCGGTCAGCCGCTCGCCGTTAATAGCCAGCTGGTTGTTTCCCAGCAGGTTGACAAGCCTGACATTGGAGCTTCCTCCAACTATCGTATCATGGCGGTTATCATACGAGTAATTCAGCTTCTCCTTCTTGCACGACAGTATGCAACCGGCAAAGAGGAGCAACGCTGCGGCAAAACGTTTATAATACATATCTTCCCTTTTTTAAGTTTTTAGAACAACTTGTAAGTGAATCCCATCATGATCTCTGCACCTCTTTTATAACTGCGGTTCACATAGCGCTTGCCATACCAGAAGCCCCCGGTGCCCGGGTTGGCATACACCGTTTCGATGGCTGGGTTCAGGATGTTCTTCGCGTAACCTTTAAACAGCAGGCGTTTGCCCAACTGCTGCGAGAAAATGAAATCCAGGGTCGGCGCAGGTCGGGTGTAAAGGTCCGGTTCACCGGTCAGGTTGATCTGCACCAGGCGTTCTCCTACCATGTTGAAAGCGGCGGTAAGATCTGTTCCGAGTTTAATGTTCTTATAATTCAGCCAGCCGTTGATAGAATAAGGCGCCTGCTCGAACAAGGGACTGTTTTCAGGCGTATGCCGGTCCAGCGATTTGTTGGCATTATAACGGGCGGCTGTTTTCCTGATATTGCTTTGCGCCAGCAGGAGGTTGGAACCAATGAAGAAGTTTTTCATGACCGGCGTTAACCTGCCCAGATCCTTTACCAGTTCCAGTTCCAGGCCCCATACCGTACCGGTGTTCGGGTCGTTCTGGAATTGGATGGTAGGGTATTCCGGATATTTGGCTGCCAGGCCTTCGGTTTGCAGGCTGAATACTTTTACCAGCTGGTTGTTGATACGTTTGCCAAAAGCAGATAAAGAGATCACTTCGCCGGGATTAGGGAACCATTCCCAACGGAAGTCGAGGTTCTCGGTATGCTGGTTCACCAGTTTGGGATTGCCTACCACCAGGCCCATCTGGAATGCGTCGAACTCGAACACATTTGTCAGTTCTCTCAGCTCCGGCCTTGCCAGGGTTGTATTATAGGCTACGCGGAAGTTCATGTCTTCCTTGTAGGTATAGGTCATATTGATGGCATAGTATGGCTTATAACTGGTCTTGTAAACGGTGTTGGGATTGATGAGTACAACGGGCACGGATGTACCATCGCTGTTTTTGGTGGTAAGCGACGGATCAAGGAAAACGTTCGCCGTATCCACTGCCGACTGTATATTCGTTCTTTCGAAACGTACGCCTCCCGCCAGGCGCAGGTTCTTCAGCAGGTGCAGATCAAGCATGCCGTAGAAAGCGTTTGTTTCAAAGAAACCGTTGTAGTTGTTGGGAGATTTCTGCGTATTGTAAAGAAAACCTCCTACCGCATCGGTGCCTTCGCCGGTGCCGCCGGAAGGAAGCTGGATGCCGATCACATTCGGACCTACCAGCGCATCCAGGTTGCCATTTACGGCATATAATGTTGTTGCTTTGTTTTGTGAGAAGTTAGAGCCGGGCAGGAACATCATATTTTCGGTGAATCTGCGGTCGCGGTTCAGGTAGTTGAAGCCTGTTTTGAATTCCTGTTTTTGTCCGAACAAAGGGAAAGGAAATGCCAGGTCTGCTTTATAGTTCCAGTTGGTTTCGGACAGGCGGCGCCAGCGGCGGCCGTTGGGTTCTGCCTGGATGATGCCGTAAGTACCATAGCCATTCACGTAACCCGAATTCAGTGCATATAAATGGTCTGTATATACGTATTCCCCGCTTCCGAGATCCTGCCCGACGGTTGGTTTAATATACCATGCGCCTCCGCGGGGTTTGTAGTCTGTAAGCGTTACAAACCTAAAATCAGGGTCGTTCTGCGCGGAAGTGGAAGATGCAAGGTTATAGCTCAGTTTCGGAGAATACTGGCCGGCAAGGAACTTATGTTCGCCCTGCAGGTTGAAGGTGTTCAGGTTGCGGCGGGTTTGTTTCAGCGAGTAGATAGTACTTCTGACCTCACCGGGTAAACCTGTATACTCATATTTTCCATACATATTGATCGCCTGCGCCTCGCTTCCCCAGCTGCCCATGTATTGCATGCTTATTTCATTGCGGGTATCAAAGCGGAAGGTGAGACCAGCTAACACACCATAGTTCAGCGTTTCGGTGCCTGTGTTTTCCTTATATGTTTGGTATTTACCCATGAACAGGCTGTTAGGGGTAATGTAGTTAGGAATGTTGCGGGGACTGTATACATCCGGGTTTCCTGTGATCACGCCCTGGTAGATGCTGTATTGCGTAAGATCGCCGCCATATACATCCGTGGTCCGGCGATAATAGTTAGCGCCGGCAACCACGCCAAGCGTTTTGTTCTTAAACACCCTGAAACTGTTGCCATAGGTCGCGGAATACAACTGGTTCAACGGAGCGGTCTTATAACGGGTAGTTAGTACCGGGTCGAAGCTGTGCATGATCTTATTGATGCGCGCTGCTTCCTGTTGCATAGCCGGACTGCCGTTGCTTTCGGCAATAAGTTTCTGGATCTGCGATAAACCGCCTGGATATTGCTGGCCAAGCTGCAGGAAATCGTTGCCCAGGTTTTTCCTGTTCACTTTGTTGCCCAGGAATCCGAGATCGCTGTTGTAGAAGCTGTTCATGCGCCCGCCGGGACCGATGTTGGAGTTGAATCCTGTTTGTGCAATGATCTCCAGCGTTGCTTTATCGGGTACCGATTTGGTTTTCAGTTCCACGATGCCCGCTGCCGCATCGGCAGGTTTATCAGGCGTTACTGTTTTGTAGATGGTGATGTTATCCAGCAACGAAGCAGGCACCAGGTCCAGGGGGATGGCGCTCCTGTCGGGATCTGAAGAAGCCAGGCGTACGCCGTTGAGCTGCCCGATCACGCTTCGGTCGCCCAGTCCGCGGATCGCTACATATTTATCATCGGTGATAGTTACCCCGCTTACACGTTGTAACGCCTGCGTAGTGGTGATGGAAGCGGTTCTTTCGATCTGCTGGGCGGAGATGGCGTCCTGCACGATGGCTGCATTGCGTCTTTCCTGCAACACGGTGATCTCTGTATTGGTTTTGCGACGCGCCTGTACCTGCACTTCACCCAGGTTGCGGGTGCTCTGATTCAGCAGGATATTGACAGGAGCGGAGCCGCCTGTTACTTTTACTTCGCGGGGTTCATAACCCATGAGCGAGAAGATCAGCACTGCACCTTCCGAAGGTATCTCTACTGTGAAGTAACCGTTCATATCGGTGACTGCCCCGCCGCTGCTGTTCTTAATGCGTACAGATACCCCCGGCAATGGTTCTTTAGTTTTAGCTTCCAATACCCGGCCAGAGATCTTTACAGGCACCTTTTTACGGGCGATCACCACGTAACCATTGAGCAGGCGGTACTCCAGCGAGGTGCCGCTAAGTACGCCGGCAATGGCGTCTTTTACGCTGATATCATCGTTGTGGAGACTTACCTTCTTTGAGTCGGAAGACATCAGCGCTTCCGGGAGCAGGAAATTAACTCCACTTTCCTTTTCGATTTTCAGCAGGCTTTCTTTGATATTCGCGCCCTCGATGTGCAGGGTAAGGCGACGGGAAAGGTCCTGGCTCCTGAGATTATCTGCAAACAACAGGCTTACAAAAGTCAACTGTGTTGCAAGAACAATAAATGAGCATTTCATCAGGAAGTAAATTTTGTGTCTGTACCTATTGGTGGCGGGAGGAGACCCTGCGCCAGTGGGCTTTAACACAAATTCAAAGCTTTCGGGCACAGGTTCCACGAAAAATCCTAAAGGATCATTTTTTAATCCTTTTTCCATACTTTTGAATGTTGATAGTTAGACCCGGTTTGCCGGGAAAATCTGTTAATAATTCGGCTGCCTGCCGTCCTGAGAAAACTGTTGGCAGTCCGGATACCTTCTTAAACGTTCCTGCTGCGGTCCAATGCGTGCGGGAACGTTTTTTGTTTTGTTTAGTAGTGTTTGTGCATGCTTATGATTAAAGTTTAGTGAATACTTACCTGCCGGCCTTTTACCGTATAGCTGAAATTGTTTCCTGCAGCCAGCGTTTGCAAGGTGGTATTAAGATTGCTGGCGGCGAACAATGTTACTGTTACCTTCTCTTTTGCTTTTTGCGCCTTGTCAAAGCTTATCTGTACATCATACCATCTTTCAAGTGCAGCGGCTATTTCCTGTAACGACTGGTTGTTGAAGACCAGGCGGCCTTTATGCCATGTAGCTACATCGCCTGCGTTTACATTATCGAGTGCTGCCTGCCGATGATCCCAGGATACCTGTTTGCCGCTGGTGAGCACGGCCAGTTCTTTTATTTGCCCGTTCGTTTGTGCGGCTACTTTTACCTTTCCAGTGGCAACGGCAACTGTTACCGGTTGCCCTTCAAACGCTTCAATCTTAAAGGAAGTGCCCAGTACCGTAGTAGCTACATCTCCCGTATGAATAATAAATGGGTGAGCCGGATCGGTAACAATATCGAAGAAGGCTTCCCCTGCAAGGCTGATCTCCCTCGTTTGACCAGTTAATTGCTCCGGGTATTGCAGGCGGCTGGCTGCGCCCAGGTAGATGGTAGAACCATCGCTGAGCTGAATGACTTTTCGCTGCCCCGCTTTGTTTTGTTGCACGGACATTGCAATGCTGGCCTGTTTTCGCTGGCCGGTGTGGAATAGTCCTGATATGGCGGCTATCATTAAAAGAGAAGCGGCAGCAGCCATGTAGTACCATTTCCGCATAGGCCTGGACGGGCCGCTTCTGCCCATGCGTGTATGCATCGCCGTTACCCATTGCTGTTGCAGGGACCTGTCTGCAGTCGCCTCCATACTTTCTTCCATATCCTTCTCCAGGCGTTCTTCCAGCAAGAGGTTAAGTACATCCCCGCTGCCCGGTTGGCGCAGGTATGCTTCCACGATAGCTGCTTCATCAGGGGTGCAGTTATTGTCGAGGTATTTGATTAAAAGTGCTTTGGTAATATTTGCCATGTTATGCAGGCGATGCTTATCGCCTACTTAATAAAGGCCAAAAAAAGAGGAGAGGGGCTAATGTGCAGAAAAAAATTTTTCAGGAAATAAAAATCAATACCAGGATACCGGTAATGTCTATGTATTCTTTCAGTTCAGTACGGAGATAGGTAAGCGAAGCTTTGATATGATTTTTAACAGTGAACAGCGAGAGGTTCATTTCCTTCGCAATTTCTGCATGCGAAAGGTTTTCATGCCTGCTGAGACGAAATACTTTCTGCCGTTGCTGGCTAAGGGCATTCAGTTTTTCCTGGTAAAGTTCACTGAGCTCGTTTTCCCGGAGGCGATTGGCTGCGTCTTCAACGGAAGTATCGCCGGCCAGGTCCAGCGGTACGGTAGCGGTCTGGTTGCGGGTCAGTACTTTGATGATCGCATGCTTCATCGCCCTGAACAGGTAGGGGCCCAGTTGTATATCCGGTTCCAGCTGATGACGTTTATCCCAGAGCCAGAACATCAGGTCCATCATGGCCTCTTCTGCCCGGGCTTCGTCACGGATATACTTCAGCGCATAATGATACAGTTTGCCCGAGTACCGGTCAAACAGTACATCATAAGCCCTGGTATTGCCTTTCCTGCATTCTTCCAATAATAATATATCCGGTTGTTCAGGTAAAGTTGATCGCATAGTTTGCCACTATTTTCCCAATGACAAACTTAAGCGCAATTTTCAGGTGTGTGTATTAAGGGATTATTAACTTTTTGCAACCCTTAACCAGGACGAACAGATGGTACTAGTTCTTTCCGATTATCTTCTTCCGGTGTTCCATTCCCCACTCTGTCAGGTTCGTGATAATAGTCTGCAGGGTTTTGCCATGATCTGTCAGTTCGTACTGTACTGTAACCGGTTGGGTGTCTAAAACCGTTCGTTTAACCAGTTTATTAGCTTCCAGCTCTTTCAGTTCCTTGCTCAGCATTTTGTTTGAAATACCGGCTACATCATTCAGGATATCTGAAAACCTTCTTTTGTTGTAATAGCAGATGGATGAAATGATACAGATCTTCCATTTCCCGTTCAGCACATCCATCGCGTCGTTGATCGCCATCATTTCCTTTTTGCGATCCTTTAAAAATTCACTTGCGCACTCCATAAGGTTACTTTGTTACTTAGAGGTTACCGTTACTTTTGGTTACGAAGTTACTAAAATATACTTTGAGTGCCTAGCTTTGTAACTCACAAATAAAAAGACAGAAAGATGGGAAAATTAAGAAACAAAGTAGCAGTCATTACAGGAGGTAACAGCGGTATCGGCTTTGGTATCGCAGAGGCATTCAGCAAAGAAGGAGCGGTAGGCGCAATAACGGGCCGGAACGAAAAAACGTTGAACACTGCAGCAGAGGCATTAGGAAACAGCTTTATCGGGATCAGGGGAGATGTAACGAAGGTTGCTGACCTGGAAAATATATTTAAACAAACGGCCGCTAAATTCGGAAAAGCAGATGTGCTGGTTGTCAATGCCGGCGGAGTGGTTGACGGAGTGCCCCTGGCTGCTATTACCGATGTAACGGAAGAACATTACGACCGGTACATGGAGCTGAACCTGAAAAGCGCTTATTTCACCGTACAGAAATCGCTGCCTTATTTAAACGACGGCGCTTCTGTTATCCTTATCGCTTCCAGCGCGGCGCATCGCGCGATGCCGGGCATGGCTATCTATTCCGCAGCCAAAGCGGCTGTTGTATCGTTGGCCAAAGGCCTGTCGCTTGACCTGTTGCCAAGGAAGATACGGGTGAATGCACTTTCGCCCGGCTCTATTGATACGCCTATCTTTGATAAGGCCGTACCGCAGGAACAGGTAGAACAGGTGAAGCAGTTCTGGGCGAACATTACACCTGCCGGAAGGCAGGGACGCCCTTCCGACATCGGGCATGCAGCGGTGTTCCTGGCTTCAGACGAATCGGCCTTTATAGTAGGTACAGAACTCCTGTCGGATGGCGGGTTGACTAATATCAGCCTGGCGAAGTAACTTCAACGGATATAAAATACGGTAGCATGAATCTGACTAACAAAGCAATACTGGAAAAAGCCAATGCGGCGATCAGGGAAGGAAATAACGAAGGCTTCCTGTCTTTCTGCTCGGAAGATACGGAATGGACATTCGTGGGCGACCATACACTGAAAGGAAAGGAAGCCGTCAGGCAGTATATGGCGGTAGCCTATGTTGAACCGCCAAAGTTTATAGTGGAAACCCTGATCGCAGAGGGCGATTTTGTGACGGCCATCGGTAAGATCAGTATGAAGAACGAAGCGGGAAGGATGGTCGATTACTCCTATTGTGATGTCTGGAAATTTCGTGACGGCAAGATGGCTGAATTAAAGGCGTTCGTTATTGAAACCGCTGGCTGATAAGAAAAAACAACTAAGCCGCCTGCTGCTGTAGGCGGCTTAATTATTTATAATATTATTTGTTGGAGACAGTGTTTTTTATCCGGCTGATAGATTCGCGCGTTGTACCTAAATAAGAAGCGATCTGGCTTTGGGGCAGCAGTTGCTCAAAGAATCCGTATACCGAAACGAACTCGGCATACCTTTCTTTCAATGGTTGCTGCAACCATAGTATGCGGCGTTGCTGTGCGGCAAAGGCCCTCTGGAAATTGATGCGGAAATACCGTTCCAGCGGGGGCAGTTCGTGGAACAGTTTTTCGAGATCTTCATATGTGAACTGTAAAGTTTCTGTGGGCATAAGCGCCTCAATATGGTAGTTTGAGGGTTTTTTATGAAGAATGGAATACCAGTCGCTTATCCACCAACCCGGGAATGCAAATTGTATCACATGTTCATTGCCGGCATTGTCTATATAATATTGTCTCAGGCATCCATCCAGCACAAAGAAATCTGAAAGGCAATAGTCGCCCTCCTGCAGCAATAACTGGTTCTTCTTTAATTTCCTTTTCCTGCCATGCGAGAGCAATAATTCGAATTCTTTTTCAGAAAGGGGTACTGTTGCTGTAATATGTTTATGAAGCGGATGCAAAGTGGTTGATATTTCCTATAAAAATAGCGCATTCAACTGAAAATGATGTGACTTTTGTCACAGGCGCTTTTTCTTTCCCGGTAACAGTTACCGGAGCGCGTATGAGGGCGCCAAAGGTAAATGTACGCACACCTATGCTGTGATATTTATCACACTAAATTCAGATCAAATGTCAAAGGTCCGGCCAGCCCCATATTCTAATTTTGAGACGTTATACAACACTTTCAAACTATGAATAAAATTTTAGCATTACCCGCTTCAGAATCCCGCGATCTTACATCCCTGGCTGCCCGGCTGGCACTGGGCATTGTCCTTTTCCCCCATGGCGCCCAGAAATTGCTGGGCTGGTTCGGTGGGTTCGGCTACCAGGCGTCTATGGAGTACTTTACAAAAACAGTCGGATTACCAGCTATTATTGGCTTTGCGGTGATCGTCATTGAATTTGCAATGCCGATACTCCTTGTCCTGGGCTGGTTTACAAGGATATCAGCCCTGTTGATCCTCGTTATCATGGTTGGTATTATTATCACAGTACAGCACGACTATTTCTTTATGAACTGGTTTGGGATGCAAAAAGGAGAGGGGATGGAATTCTTTCTCCTGGCCATTGGTTTATCCATTGTCTGCTTTTTACAGGGGGCCGGAAAGTATGGAATAGACTATTGTACTAAAATGAAGAACCATGAAAAATAAATATCTCCCGTTCCTTTTAATAGCAATGGTTGCCGCCTGTACGGCGCCGCAACCGCAGAAGATAAAGGATCCCCTGGAAATAAATCGTACGATCGGCCAACGTTATTTTGAAGAAGTCTGGAACCAGGGCAAAGTAGACCTGCTCGATAGTTTACTTGCCCCGGGTTATATAAACCATACGCCCAGCGCGCCAACAGTTCCCGGCCCAGAAGGACTGAAGCCCATTGTGCTGGCTATCAGGAAAGCATTCCCCGATCTGCATTACGAGATCCAGGACATGATCCCGGCGCCGGGGTATTTAACCATGCGGGTGGTAATGACGGGAACCCAGCAGGATACTCTTTTCGGCCTGCCGCCCACAGGGAAGCCGGTAAAGGTGCTGCAGATAAATATAGAGAAGATCGTAGACGGGCGTATTGCAGAACACTGGCGGGTGACAGACGAGCTAACCATGATGAAACAGCTTGGAGTGGTAAAATAGATAGTCGCATTGCCTGCCGGCGCGGATGTTTGGCAGGAAGGGCCTAAGGAAAGATATTTTCCTTAGGCCTGTTGCGTATAATGATGGGGCATTAAATTTATCCGAGAAAATAATTTGCCGGCGCCCAACCTTTTGGTTAGTTTGCGGGGTTTATCAGTTAAACAATATTTCCCCGGATTTAAAAGCACGATCATGATAAAAAGATACCTGTTGTTTTGCGCTGCAGTTTTAATAAGTCACTTCGCGATGGCCCAGAAAGTGGTGGAGCCTAAAGGACAACCGGATTGGGTAAAGCCTTACCAGCCTTTCCGGATAGCGGGGAACCTGTATTATGTAGGAACTTACGACCTGGCCTGTTACCTCATCGTTACGCCCGCCGGCAACATCCTGATAAATACCGGCCTGGCATCTTCAGTCAACGATATAAAAAAGAACATTAAAGCACTGGGCTTTAAGTTTGAAGACACGAAGATACTTCTCACTACCCAGGCGCATTATGATCATTTGGGCGCTATGGCAGCCATCAAAGAAGAAACAGGTGCAAAATTCTTTGTAGATGCAGCGGATGCGGAGGAAGTAGCCAGCGGAGGAAAGACTGATTACGCGCTGGGAGGCCAGTACAGTTCCTTCAAACCAGTGAAAGCCGACAAGCTGCTGAAAGATAAAGATAGTGTCGTTTTAGGAGGAACAACTCTGGTAATGCTTCATCACCCCGGCCATACGAAAGGTTCCTGCAGCTACCTGCTCAATGTAAAGGACGATAAAAAGACCTATAAAGTATTGATCGCAAACCTGCCGAGCATCGTTACGGAACAGAAATTCAAAGACATCAGGTCTTACCCGGGTATTGCCAAAGATTACGCATATACGATCAATTCTCTTAAACATCAGACCTTCGATATCTGGGTAGCTTCTCATGCCAGCCAGTTCAAACTGCACGAAAAGCATAAACCGGGCGATGCTTATAACCCTGCCGCTTTCCGGGATGAAAAAGGTTATAAGGAAGAAGTTAAGTTTTGGGAGAATGAGTTTAAGAAGAAGCTGGCGAAAGAGTAGTGACCCGGGAAGGAAAATAACGCTGTTGCCAACAGCCGGGTATAGTAAAGACCGGAATTATTGAATATCTTAAGGTCTTTATTCTTCACCAAATTCCACGAACGAAAAATGTCATCATTCGAACTTGATCGCCGGCAGTTGCTGAAAGTACTTGGTTTATCTGCCGGGGCTTCCCTGGTCCAGGGATCTGCTGCAGCAAAAGGAACGATCAGCAAACCGGCTGCGGATTTTAAATATTCCCTGAACATGAGCACGATAAGGGGGCAGCAACTGGGTTTTATAAAAGAGCTGGAAGTTGCTTCCAAAGCAGGCTTCAGGCATGTTGAGATCTGGATAGATACCTTTCAGCAATACCTGGCGGAAGGAGGCGATGCCGCTACCGCTGCAAAAGTGATCCGCGACCTGGGACTGGAAATTGAAAATGCCATAGGCTTCGCCAAATGGATAGTGGATGATGAAGCTACCAGGAAAGAAGGACTGCGACAGTTGGGCCATGAAATGGAATTGCTGGCGAAAATTGGCTGCAAACGGGTGGCAGCGCCGCCCTTCGGGGCGCATGGACCCGATGCTGCCGTTATAGACCTGAATGTGATCACTGAACGGTATAAGACCATTCTTGAAATGGGCAAACGAACCGGTGTGATGCCTATCCTGGAAATGTGGGGCGGCTCCACTAACCTGAAAAAGATCAGCCAGGTGATCTATGTGGCCACAGAAACGGGCGACCCGGATGCCCGGGTACTGATGGATACCTTCCATATTTTCAAGGGAGGGTCCAGCTTCAACAGCGCTCCGTTCGTAGGCAGGCCTGCCATGGATATACTTCATATCAACGATTATCCTGCCGGTATTGCCCCGGCAAAGATCTCCGAGCCCGACAGGATCTACCCCGGCGATGGAATCGCGCCTTTAAAGCCGCTGCTGAAACAATTAAAACACCCCGGTAATCCCGTCATCCTGTCGCTGGAAGTCTTTAATCCAAACTACTACAAACAGGATGCGCTACTGGTAGCCCGTACCGGCCTGGCCAAAATGAAAGCGGTAACAGCTGGCCTGTAAACCCACTGAAACTATAAATGGCGGAAGGAGAACAGGTCTGTGGCCTGTTCTTTTTTCCAGTGTGCTGCAACGCTTACAGTTCCAGGAACACTAACCCCGCTGATTGGAACTACCCCTATGCCAGGATTTTTTTTAGGAACAGGATAGTTCTGTTCCTTCTATACCGTGTTTATGTAGCATAAGAAGTCATTTTTATGCTGTTAAGAAAAAAGATCTTATTCCTGCAAGGATTACTGGTTATGTCGATAGGCGCCGCCCTGCTCGGCAGTTGCGGGGACATAAGGCCGCAAACGCCGGGTGGAAAAGAGTTGCCCGACAGGCCCACCTTCCCGGAAGACCATATGCCTATATTGGGAAAGGAAACCAACGGACAAACCGAATTATCCAACTTCGCTATATCCTACCTGGATATTCCCGTTTCGGGGAACGACGAACCTTTTGTTGTAGTGCAATTGCCAACTTTGCATCACGATACTCTCGCCAACGAGCTTCTTTATAAATACCAGTTATTATCCGGTACCCTGATCAGCCAATGGGCTAAGAAACATACAGGCGTGGTACTGGATCTGAGCACTACCAAAGAAGGATTGCAGAAAACAGATTTCCGGCTGGCAATAAACGATGCGGCTTTTCCCTTAGTACTGATCTGGGACAAAGCAGCGGCCGACCGTGCAGATATTTATGCCAATGTAATTAAAAAGCTGCCCGGTATTGTCGTGTCAGAAGAGGTGATTACACCGCCCTCGCTGTTCGAAATACTGCCTGCAGACAAAGACAAACGGCCCATGTTGCAAAACGCATTGCCTGAAACCCGTTTCTGACGGAAGATCATTCAAACATACACCCCCCTTTTATTTATTACCAAAATCAATTGCAATTATTGATGAATCGCTATGCTTATATACCACTGGTTGCTGTGCTGTCGTCCTGCGCTGTATTCAAAGGTGGGAACAAAAAGAAGGAAACAACTGCGGCAGCTGCAGAAGTAAAGCCCGATAAGAACGGGGTAAAGCCGTACAGTAGCGTTATTACCGGTGAGATGGTTACCTACCCGGGATTTATCACTGTTCATAGTACCCAAAAAAAGGATACCGTGTACCTGGAAATCGACAGGCAGCTATTGGGAAAAGACGTGCTGGCGATTAACCGGATAGCGAAGATCGCAGGAGGTTTCCCATTTTTTGCAACAGAAGAACTGGACGAGAAAATTCTGTTCTTTGAAAAAGGGCAGTTTTCCAACCTGAAGATCAGGCAGCAGGTGTTATCACGCCGGGCCGATTCTTCCCAGTTATTGAGTAAAGCGGTTGCCGGCGCCAATACAAGACCGGTGCTGGCTACCTGTCCCATCCTGGCTTATGGCAAGGATTCGAGTATCGTGATCGATGCGACGCCATTGATCAGGGATGCATCAGGGTTTATGAACAGCATTGACCAAAGCGATCTCCAGAAATATATTAAAATCGCTACGTTTAAGGACTTCGAGGTGGAATCTGTGCGCACGTTTCCCGAAAATATAGCTATCAGCATCAGTAAAAACGGCGCCTATGAGATGAACCTCATTAATAAAAAAGGAGGTCCTATGTCGCTTGTTACTACTACCTCCTTTATCAAATTGCCGGAAACGCCTATGGCGACCAGGTTCTACGACCAACGTGTAGGATATTTCGCCATCCCGTATGTAGCATACAAAGATGACCAGCAAAAGATCCGGATCAACAAGATCATCCATCGCTGGAGGTTGGAACCCAAACCTGAAGATGTAGAGAAGTACAAAAGAGGCGAGTTGGTGGAACCAGCCAGGCCTATCGTCATCTATATAGATCCTGCAACGCCGAAGCAATGGCGCAAATTCCTGGTAGCAGGGATTAACGACTGGCAGCCGGCATTTGAAAAGGCCGGCTTTAAAAACGCGATCATTGGGAAAGAATGGCCGGAAAACGATTCTGCCATGAGCCTGGAAGATATGCGTTATTCTGTATTGCAGTTCCTGCCTTCGAGGCAGCAGAATGCTTATGGTCCGAACGTTCATGACCCAAGGTCGGGCGAAATACTTCATACAAGAATAGAGTGGTACCAGGATATTTCAAAGCTGTTGCATGCCTGGTATGTATTGCAGGTAGGACCCGCAGATCCCGGCGCGCAGAAAGGAAACCTGGACGATGAGTTGATGGGGGAGCTGATGCGTTTTGTATCCAGTCATGAAGTGGGGCATACGCTGGGACTCCGACATAATTTTGGCAGCAGCAGCAAAACGCCTTCAGATAGCCTGCGCAGTAAAACATACCTGCAGCAATACGGGCATACGGCCAGTATTATGGACTATGCACGTTTTAATTATGCGGCGCAACCTGAAGACAGCATACCCAGAGCGTTGCTGTTCCCACGGGTAGGCGACTACGATAAATGGGCCATCCAGTGGGGATACAGGCAAACTTTTGCCGCGAACCCGGAGGAAGACAGGAAGATAATGGCACGGATGATCAAAGACAGCCTGGCTGCCAATGAACGTTATTGGTTCGGGAACGGAGAGCAGGAGTCGTTATACGACGCACCCCCTATTGATCCGCGTTGCCAGACGGAAGACCTGGGCGACGATGCCGTTAAAGCCAATACCTACGGGATCATGAATATGAAAAGAGTGTTTGCAGAGATCAGCAAATATTCATTTGAAGATGGGGGACAGCGGCAACTGATGCATGACATATTCGAGGTTGGGGTATTGAGATACCTGGGACTCATTGCAAACGTATCAAAATATATCGGCGGCGTTACTTACGAAATTAAAGAAGATGAAGACGAAGCGCCTTCTTACGAACCTGTGCCAAAAGAAAAGCAGGTAGCTGCCCTGGATTTTGTTATCAACGAATTTATCAATACTCCAACCTGGCTGGTAGACCCGGAATTGCTGAATAAGATCAACATGCCGAGAACGCGCAATTATATTGAAGATGCACAGCTCAGGAGCATCAACATAGCCTTTAGCGCGCCAACGCTGAACGAATACTATCGCCGCGGCATCAGGTATGGCGCCGACAAAACGCTTACGGCCGATGAAATTATATTGAAAGCCCATGCAGCAATATGGGGAGATCTGCAGAAAGGAACAGTGAACATCGACGATTATCATTGCAATATGCAGAAAGCTTACCTGGCTTGTATGTTTACCATTTTCAGATCGCCGGAGCCGACGCTGATGGGCTCCCCTGCCTTTAATATCGCCGCATCTGAAATTGCAAAACTGAAAGAAGAAGTTAAAAAAGCTATCCCGTTGGCAGCAGATGCCAAAACCAGGATGCACCTGGAGGACCTGGATAGCCGTATCAGGAAACTATCTTCAAAACTAAAATAGTCCTTCAGTTACTATCCATCCCTGTTAATGCAGTAAAAGCTCCTTCCTGCCTGGCAGAAGGAGCTTTTTGCTGAATAAATATTTTATGAAAAAATACATAACCGGATAGTTCGCTGCATTAACCTGGGTGTTTTTAGTACATACAGATTTATTCATTACCAAAATCATTTAGTATTTACGAATGAAACGCTATGCTTATATCCCTCTTGTGACTGTGTTGGCATCCTGTGCTGTGTTCAAGGGCGGGAATAAAAAATCCAAGAAGTCAGCCGCCGCTACGCCTGCCGCTGCAACACCAGCAAAACCCGTTGCGCCGGTAGGGAAGAACGGTATAAAGCCTTATGACCAGGTGATCACCAAAAACATGATCACGCAACGGGGACTTATTACTGTACACAACACCAGGGAGATGGATAGCGTCTTCCTGGAGATCGACAAGCCGTTGCTGGGCAGGGACATTTTGGTAGTTAATCGCATTAAAAAAGCGCCGGGCGGTATCCTGGCATATCCCGGCGAAGAGTTAGACAACTCAACCATCTTTTTCGAAAAAGGACCGAACGAATCTATCCGGGTTCGCCTGAACCTGGTGATAGGGGCGGCAGATTCCAGCAATGCCATTGCCAGGGCGGTTACTGCTTCCAACCTGAATCCTGTTATTGCTAATTTCCCTATTAAAGCCTATGGGAAGGATTCTGCCAGTTACGTGATCGATGTCAGCAAATTCCTGAAAGAGAATAATAACTTCATTAACTCGGGAGCGCCTAATCATCCTTTTATCGCCAAGTCCCTGGATGTAAAAAACATGAAGGATCATGAAGTGAACGCAATTCTTGCATTTCCTGACAATATCGAAATTTCCATCAGCAAAAACGGGATGATCAGCGGCCCGGCTCCCAGGCCTGCTACGCTGGAAACAACTACCTCCCTGATCGCGCTGCCTGAAAAGCCTATGCAGATGAGGTATTTCGACCAGCGGGTCGGCTACTTCTCCGACTGGATGGTGAAATATGCAGATGATCAGCAAGGGTCAAAGGAACGCCACTTCATTCATCGCTGGCGGCTGGAACCTAAGCCGGAAGATATGGAACGTTACAAGAGGGGAGAACTGGTTGAACCGGCGAAACCAATTGTGCTGTACATTGATCCTGCTACCCCGAAGAAATGGCGCAAATACCTGATCATGGGAGTGAACGACTGGCAGGTGGCGTTCGAGCAGGCAGGGTTTAAAAATGCAATTGTAGCCAAAGAATGGCCGGAGAACGATACAACCATGAGAATGGAAGACGTTCGCTACAGCTTCATCAACTACTTCGCATCCGAACTTACCAACGCATATGGTCCTAACGTTCATGATCCCCGCAGCGGCGAGATCATTCAAACCCATATTGGCTGGTATCATAACGTGATGGAACTCCTGCATAACTGGTACCAGGTGCAGGCGGGACCTAATGACCCCAAAGCCCGCTCAGCGGAATTTGATGATGAGCTGATGGGGCAACTGATCAGGTTTGTATCCAGTCATGAAGTGGGGCACACCCTGGGCTTGCGTCATAATTTCGGCAGCAGCAGCCGAACGCCGGTCGATAGTCTTCGCAACATCGCTTACCTGAAAGCGCACGGGCATACCGCCAGCATCATGGATTATGCGCGTTTCAATTACGTGGCGCAACCGGAAGACAAGATCCCGCAGGAACTCCTGTTCCCACGCATTGGCGAGTATGACAGATGGGCAATAGAATGGGGATACAAGTATATCAACGCCAAAACCCCGGAAGAAGATAACAAGGTAATGAGAGACCTGATCACCAAACGCCTGGCAGCCAATGACCGCCTTTGGTTTGGGGATGGAGAAGAAAAAAAGATTGATCCTGCCTGCCAGACGGAAGATCTTGGAGATAACGCCGCCAAAGCCAATGCGCTGGGTATTAAAAACCTGAAAAGGGTAATGGCCAACCTGAAAGATTGGACAAAAGAAGATGGCGGACAACGGGAACTGCTGAAGAATATGTACGAGCAGGTAATGAAACAATATAACCAGTATCTTATCCATGTAGCCAAAAACATCGCAGCAGTGAATTACACCGTGCGCATGGATGGCGACGACAGGCCTTCCTACACCGTTGTTCCTAAAGCCAAACAGATCGACGCCGTTGAATTCTTCAACAACGAAGTATTTAAAACGCCGACATGGCTGATGGATACAAAGATCAGGGATATGGTGGAAGTGCCGGGAGGCATACATCCGGTAGAAACCATACAGATCAGCGCTGTAAACTCGTTGCTGAGTCCTGTGCGCATCAATTACCTGATGACGCTGGAGCGTCGCTACGGTAACAAAGCCCTGGGTATAGAGCAATACATGCAGTTGGTGCGTAAAGAGATCTGGAACAATCTTTCCAAGGTAGATGGGAACCACCAGATGATGCAGAACGCCTACGTAGGGGCATTGTTCAATATCACAAGGAATGCGAAAGCGGAGATCAGCGAATCGCTGGCTTCTTCAGTTGCCTTTAACGAGATCAAAACCATCGGGGCGCTGATCAAAAAAGCATTACCGCAGGCGGCAGACCAGTCAACCAGGGCGCATTTAAATGCCCTGAACGAGAAGATCGACCTGCTGTCAAAAAATCTGTAATAGTTCTCATAAGCAATAAAACAACCAATGCCGGCGGTACGCGTTATTTCCATAACGTTACCTCCGGCATTATTTTTTTCCCGGAATGCTAAAACTTTGTATCTAGCATAAAAATTCTGAATATGGGATTATTTTCAGGTTTAATGGGAAATGCAGGTTCAGTAAGCATTGAACAACTGCAAAGGGATTATGGGCGCTTGCTGACAGACAGCGAGAGCATCGAAATGGGTTTTAAACTCATCAGGGATACGTTTATATTCACTAATAAACGCCTTATCCTTATTAATAAACAGGGGATCACAGGAAGTAAAATGGAGTACAGGAGCATTATTTACCGAACGATCTCCCGTTTTAGTATCGAAACTGCCGGGCATTTCGACCTGGAGGCGGAATTGAAAATTTGGGTATCGAGCGAAACAGAACCCAGCGTGGTAAAGCAGTTCAATCGCTCGGTGGATGTTTACGAAGTGCAAAAAGTACTGGCGCATCACGTATTGGGCTAAAAAATACCGGTTTCATTGTCACCCGATCACTGCTAACAGGAGTAGTTAGTAAAAGTAATCGTATGAAATCTGTTTTATACCTGTTAGGATTTATACTGCTGATGTCGTGCAGCAGCAAAGGAGACCCAAAGCCAGATGATAGTAACAGCGGAAACAAGTCAAACACCTATTACGTAGCGCCGGGCGGAGATGACCAGAATTCCGGGAAATCTTCTGCACCGCTGAGAACCATCAATGCCGCGTTAAACAAAGCCCTGCCGGGCGATGTAGTGATAGTGAAAGAAGGAACTTATCATGAAAAGGTAGTTTTCCCGAAATCAGGAATAGCAGGCAAAGAAATTATATTGAAGGCCGCACCCGGCGAAAAAGCCATTATCGATGGTACCGGCCTGGCAGTGGTAGGATGGGAGGCGTTGGTGACCATCAAAAATCTCCGTTATATAACCCTTGAAGGACTGGATATCTGCAACTTCACTTCCCACGGGAACAGTACCGATCCGGAAGGTATTTCTATTACCGGCAATTCTAAAAATATCACCATCCGGAATTGCAATATCTACAACATCAAAAACAAGGCTACCCTGGCCGAGAGCAGGAGCGCTCATGCCATCTTCGTGGTAGGCAATGCGGCAGAACCGATAACAGACCTGGTGGTTACAGGTTGCACCATCCATGATATGGAAACCGGTACCAGTGAGAATCTTACACTGGCAGGAAATATTGATGGCTTCTCTGTCACCCATAATACCATCTACCATACAGAAAACATAGGCATCATCATCGCCGGCGGCGATAACCTGAACCCCGGCGGCGACATCAGTACCAACTACGCACGTAACGGGGTAGTAAGCGATAACCTGGTGTATAATGTTTCCATGAGCAACAGCGCTGATATCTGGGGAAAAGATAACTATGGCGCTATCGGCATCTATGTTTGCGGCGGCGCCGGTACTGTTATTGAACGTAATAAAGTGTACGACTGCGACAGGGGAATAGGGCTGGTAAGCGAAAGCAATGTGCTGCCTACGAAAACCTGTATCGTAAGAAATAACTTCGTTTATAATTGTTATCGTACAGGCATCTACATGGGAGATTATTTAAACTATACCCATGGCGGAACGTATGACTGTTACGTGGTGAATAATACATTGTTCGGCAATAACCGCACTGTAGGCGCTTTCGGAGAAATAGAAGGAGAGATAAGGCTGACTGAGAACTGTTTTAATAACGTGATCCGCAACAACCTGGTATACGGCGGGGCCAACGACCAGCTGATCCATAAATATACCAACAGTGGCAACGGGAACGTGATAGATAACAACCTGTATTATACAACAAGCCAGTACCAATGGCTTTGGGGCGTTACTAACGGCACGCCCATTACCGACTTCAATACCTGGAAACAGACCAGTAAAATGGATGCCGCATCTCTTTCAGGGAAAGATCCTTTGCTGAAAAGTATTACAACCCCTGATCTGCACATCCGGCCGAATTCGCCTGCTATTAACGCAGGCGCCGTGATCAGCGAGGCGGTCAACGGTACCACGGATATCGACGGCAAGCCAAGGATAGTGAATGGTAAGATCAGCATCGGCGCACAACAATAATGTAGAATTTTATACTATGGAAAACAAAACATACTCATCATCCTGTAGATGATGCAAAGGGCAATGCAGAGGCATTGCTGGTTATGAAGAATGAAATGGGACTGAAGATCAGGCTTTGATCCATGCCTTCCGTAGCATTAGACGAGGAGACGTTTTTCTCTTATGAAATAGGAACCGGGTATTATTCATCAAAACGATTTAGAATTTTCACCAGGGCCTCCTGGCTGATATCCAGTTTTAGCCCCTGGGTATCGATGATCTTTTTCTGGCGCAGCTCTTTCACTGTCCTGTTGAAACTTCTTACAGTAATGCCCAGGTAGGCGGCCAGGTCTTTTTTTGAAATGAAGATCTGTTGCGCATTTTCCAGCGTGAGCACGCGGAGCAGGGCATATTCTACCGGGTAAAGCTGCTGGTAGGCGGCCCTTATGCAGGTTTGACTGATACGGGTGGCCAGTTCCTTCATGATCATAGCGTTGAAGGCCGGATAGCTTTCCAGGAGGGAATTGAATAAGGCCTGCGGCACCACCAGCGTTTCCACTTCCGTAATAGCGGTAATATTGCAAAGGCATTTTTCCTGGCGGATGGCTTCAATATCGCCCACTACTTCTCCCTTCCCCAGGAATTCGAAGATATAGTCTTTCCCGTTATCCTCCTGGATATAACATTTGGCGATACCCGACAACAGGAAATAGACCTTCGAGATCCGGGACCCTTGCTGTATGAACGTTTTCCCTGCTTCAAACACTTTTTTCCCGACCTCGGGGTGGCCATTCAACCGGGCTTCAACGAATTCCAGGATGGGTAAATTAATTCTTAACATATCGGATATTGGACAAATGTCCCAAGTTTTATTGAGGGGCTATGTAATTTTGCGTTCCTTAAAAATGCAAAGATAAGATGATACAACAAATCAGTGTTATAGCTTTCGACGCCGACGATACCCTCTGGGTAAACGAGCCTTATTTCCAGGAAACAGAGGATAAATTTTGCAGCCTGCTGGAAGATTATCTTCCCAAACACAGCGCCTCCCAGGAACTTTTTAAAACGGAAATGGCGAACCTCGACCTGTACGGATATGGCATTAAGGCATACATATTGAGCATGCTTGAAACTGTGTTACGCGTCACCGGTAATTCGGTAAACCCGGAAATCCTGCATAAAGTGATACAATACGGCCAGGAAATGATGAATAAGCCGATTGAACTGCTGGATGGGGTGGAAGAGGTATTGCAGGCGCTTTCCGGTAAATACAGGCTGGTAGTGGCCACAAAAGGCGACCTTAGGGACCAGGAAAGGAAATTGAGGAACTCGGGACTGGAGAAGTATTTTCACCATATTGAGATCATGAGCGATAAAAAGGAAAAAGACTACCATAAGCTGCTGAAGAACCTGGGCTGTAGTCCCGACCACTTCCTCATGCTGGGCAATTCCCTGAAATCAGACGTAATACCGGTGCTGGCTATCGGCGGTCACGCTATTCATATACCCTATCATATAACCTGGGAGCATGAACGAATCGATTATAACGTGGAAGATCCAAGGTTTTATAAAGTCGATTCGATCAGGGAGATCCTGCAACACTTAAATCCATGAAGCACTTATTAGACATCGACACCTGGGCAAGAAAAGAGCATTACGAGTTTTTCAGCCGGTTTGAAGAACCTTTTTTCGGGGTCTGTGTAGACATTGACTGCAGTATTGCCTGGCAGCAGGCCAATGCCATGGAAACCTCCTTTTTTCTCTTGTACCTGCACCGTTCACTGGTTGCCGCCAACGAGGTAACCCCTTTCAGGTACCGGATCAACGACGGAAAAGTGTGGGTATACGATACCGTAGGGGCATCGCCTACCATCAATCGCCCCGACAGTACATTCGGCTTCGGGTATATGGACTATTACCCCGACTATGCTACTTTCTCGGTCAAAGCGGCGGAGGAAGTGGCGCGGGTGAGGAATAGCAAAGGACTTGTTCCCGCTATTTCCGGTGAAAATGTGATCCATTATTCCGCTTTGCCATGGATAGATTTCAGCGCTGTTTCCCATGCCCGGGCTTTTTCGTTCCCGGATAGCTGCCCGAAGATCTCGTTTGGCAAGATGACGGAAGTGCAGGGGTGTAAACGTATGTCTATGTCCGTTCATGTACACCACGGGTTAATGGATGGTTTCCATGTAGGAAACTTTATTGATTTGTTTCAGCAAAAGATGAATGACCCGCTTTTATAGGGAATAAATTTTTCCTATTTTGAGGGGATAGGCTGACAAATCATTTACTATGCTATTGAAACGAGCTATTCTTTTTGTTAGCTGCCTGCTAATGTCGGGCGGCGTTTTATTTGCCAATAAGGTGAGGGAAGTTGATATATGCGTGTATGGTGGAACCTCGGCGGGCGTTATTGCTGCTTATACGGCCAAACAACTGCATAAAACGGTGTTGCTGATCTCGCCGGACCAACGCCTGGGAGGGCTTACAACCGGCGGACTGGGATATACAGATATCGGTAATAAGTTTGCCATTACAGGCATTTCCAGGGATTTTTACAGGAGAATAGGGCATCACTACGGGAAACTGGAGCAGTGGATCTTCGAACCACATGTAGCGGAAGCCACTTTTCAACAGTATATAAAGGAGGCAGGGGTAGAGGTATTGTATAATTACTCCCTCGCCTCAGTGGTTAAAAACAACGGAGGTATTAGCACCATTACGGTCGAAGGAGCAACCCCGCTTGTTGTAAAAGCAAAGATGTTCATAGACTGTTCCTATGAGGGCGACCTGATGGCTAAAGCAGGCGTTAAGTATACAGTAGGAAGAGAGGCCAACAGCCTGTACTCCGAAACCTATAACGGCGTTCAGTTGCGCGACAAGCACCAGTTCCCTGACGGGATAGATCCATACAAAGAGCCAGGCAACCCGCAAAGCGGCTTGTTGTGGGGGATCAGTGATGCAGCACCGGACGAAAACGGGACAGGCGACAAGAAAGTACAAGCCTATAATTTCAGGATCTGTCTTACCAGCAACCCCGATAACCGCATTCCTATCACCCGGCCGGAGAATTATGACCCGTCCCAATATGAATTGCTGGTTCGCCTGCTGCAGCATGATAAATCCCTCACTATCCGCAACATCCTGAAGTTCGACTATATGCCTGGTAACAAGACCGACATTAACAATAACGGTCCTTTTTCTACCGACATGATAGGAATGAACTACAATTATCCTGAAGCCAGTAAGGAGGAAAGAAGAAAAATTATTAAGGCGCATGAGGATTATACCAAAGGGCTGTTGTATTTCATCGGTCATGATTCCCGTATTCCGCAAGCCATCCGGGATGAAATGCTGAAATGGGGATACCCGAAAGACGAGTATACCGATAACGGGAACTGGTCGCCGCAGTTATATATACGGGAAGCCAGGCGTATGGTTGGCGCTTATGTTATGACGCAGGCTAATTGCCAGGGCAGGGAAACGGTGAACGATGGAGTAGGGATGGCGGCGTATACAATGGATTCCCATAACTGCCAGCGTATAGTCGTTAATGGTATGGTGAAGAATGAAGGAGATGTGCAGATAGGAGGGTTCGGGCCATACCCGGTTTCTTACAGGTCTCTCATTCCCAGGGAGGAAGACTGTAGCAACCTGTTGGTTCCTGTGTGTTTATCTGCTTCCCATATCGCTTACGGATCTATCAGGATGGAACCTGTATTCATGGTATTGGCGCAATCTGCCGCTACCGCCGCCGTGGAAGCGATTAATTCCCGTAAAAGTGTGCAGCAGGTAGATGTGAGCAAAGTGCAGCAGCAACTCAAAAATAATCCGTTGGCAAACGGCAGTACTCCCGAGATCCTCGTAGACAACGACGACAGCACCCAGGTGAAACTGACAGGAAATTGGGTTCGTGAAACAAAAAGCGGCGGCTATGGCCATTCCTTATATGCCGACTACAGCAAAGGCAGCGAAGCCAAAGAGATCAGCTTTCAACCTGCAATAAAGCAGTCCGGCAAATATCATGTATACACCTATATTCCTAAAATACAGCACCTTTCAGGAACTACCACTATCAATATCCGGTCGGGCGATGGGAACAAAGAAATAAAAGTTTCGGCCAGCGATATTAAAATAGAAGGACAAACATCCGGCGAATGGGTAGACCTTGGATCTTACCATTTCAAAGCGGGCAGTAACGGAGCGGTAGTGATCAGCAATAAGCAGGCTGATGGCGCAGTGGTAGCGGACGCAGTATTATTTATTGCGGAAAAATAACACGCAACGGCAGAAAGAAAGTTACAGGATGTGGTGAAATCTGCCAGCCCGATTGCTGTAAATACCGGCTTTTTGCCTGGCATGATTTTGTTGCTGTAAAAAGTGAAAGTTTCTAATTCTAATTGGGGTGGTTTGACATACAGACCTGAGATAAAACCCAACAAACTTGACCTAGGTAATGCTAGCGTAAGGAACAAAAAATTAGAAACGGCAGAACCTCCGGTATACCCGGAGGTTTTTTTATGCTTTTCTTTCAATCATCAATGGCGGTAAGGCAAGCATAGGAATGTTTGAATGATATGCCAGTTTTTTGGAAATGCTTTTATTGAATATAGAAGCGAAAAAGCCCTGCTTTTTAGGCACCATGATGATCAGCGATGCTTCATGCCTGTCGGCATAGTCGAGCACGCCGTCCACGATGTCTTTATCATCCAGGTATTCGATAGTCGCGTTATGCTTCTCAAAGATCTTATAGAGATCGGCTATAGCTTCCTTCCTGCCAACATCAAAACGGCTGTCGCGGGCCGCCGATTCAACATTCACTACTTTTACAGGAACAGGGAATGCATCCAGGAATTTATACAATTGGTGAACCGGGATTACATCTGCGCTTTTCAGGTCGGTAGTGAAAACGATAGAATGGAACGGACGACCGATTGGTGTTTCTTTAGGAACGATCAGCACGGGAACGTCGCTGGCTTCTATCATTTTGGAAGTGGTGCTGCCCAGCAATAGCTTTTCGATGCCTGATTTGCCTGAAACGCCCATTACCAAAAGATCCACGTTTTCTGCTTTCAGGTAGTTGTTGATATCGCCGGGCAAAATGGTTTCCTGAGCTACCATATCGATTTTGATCTTGCCTCCGGTCATGGTATTCACCCTATCGTGCAGCAGTCCAAGGCTTTCCATCGTTTCTTCATAGACTTCCTGGCTGTTTTTGACATAGCTGTTGGGCAGATCTGTACCTGTTAAGAGTGACTGGTAAGCGCTATACAGAATAATTCTTTCAACCTGGAGGGGGCCTGCGATAAATGAGCCGTATTCTGCTGCACGGAAGGCATTCTCGGAAAAGTCCGTGAGCATCAACATAGTTTTCATGTTACCTTGCTTTTGGTGTACTATTAAGCTACGAAAATTCGGCGGTATTTACTTATTATTAAATCGTAAAGGCCTCTCCTTTACGCCTTTGCAAGCCGGATTTTCGCCTTTTATCCATATACGCTTGATAAAAAGCCTGCAATTTCCTACATTTAGCGGATCAGCTCTCTACTGATGCAATTACAACAATCGCTTATGAAGAAATTATTGTTTGGTTGTGCCGCCATGCTGATGGCCGCCGCCTCCTATGCCCAGGACAATGCCTTGTGGCTACGTAACCCTTCCATATCGCCCGATGGAACAACTATCGCTTTTGGCTATAAAGGAGATATCTATCGCGTAGATGCTAAAGGTGGAGTGGCAGTACCGCTGACCATCCACGAATCGCATGATATGATGCCCGTATGGAGCCACGATGGTAAATACATCGCATTTGCCAGCGACAGGTACGGGAACTTCGACGTATTCGTAATGCCGGCAACCGGTGGGAAGCCTGTACGGCTGACATCGAACAGCGCAAACGATTATCCTTACGACTTTACTGCCGATAACAAACAGGTGTTGTTCGGCAGCGCCAGGAACGCCCCTGCCAAAAGCATCCGGTTTCCTTACCGCCTGTTCAGGAACATGTACACGGTTCCGGTTGAAGGCGGAAACCCCGTGCTGGTAAGCGCAGCAGGAGCAGATGTGGCGCACTATGACCAGTCAGGCAAGAAGATCATCTTCCAGGACAGGAAAGGCTATGAAGATCCTATGAGGAAACATCATGTTTCTTCCGTAACCAGGGATATCTGGGTGCTGGATGTGGCTAAAGGCAGCTATGAACAGATATCGACCTACGAGGGAGAAGACAGGGAGCCGGTATTCGGCAGCAACGGAACAATCTATTACCTCAGCGAAAAAGGTAATATCTCCCAGAACCTCTTCAAATCATCTGTTGCCGATAAAAGCAACATGCAACAGCTGACCCGCTTCACCAAATATCCTGTACGGGATCTCTCGCTGGCGCAAAACAATACGCTCTGCTTCACCTATAACGGTGAAATATATACGTTGAAAGAAGGTTCCCAACCGCAGAAAGTGGATGTCCGCATTTTCAACGATGGCCGTGCCGGTACTGTAAAGAACGTACCTATCAACGGCAATACTACCGAATTTGCAATGAGCCCCGACGGCAAGGAAATGGCTTTCATCGCCAGGGGAGAAGTGTTCGTAACCAGCGTAGACGGGAACCAGACCAAACGCATCACCAATACTCCGCAACAGGAAAGGATGATCGCCTGGTCGCCCGATGGTTCTAAACTCATCTATGCCGCCGAAAGGAACGGGAACTGGGATATCTATCAAACTACCAAAGCCCGTAAAGAAGAACAGTTCTTCTTCAACGCTACCACGCTGAAGGAAGAACCTGTTATCGCTACTGCGGCAGAAGAATACCAGCCTTTGTTCTCTCCCGATGGAAAAGAGATCGCTTACATAGAGAACAGGAATGTGCTGAAAGTATACAACATTGCATCCGGCAAATCCCGCACGGTGATGCCGGAAGGCCATAACCATTCCTATGCGGATGGCGACTGGAGCTTCGAATGGAGCCCAGACAATAAATACCTGGTGGTAGACGACTCCCAGGGTTACTTCGGCGTTTCCAACGCAGCACTGTTCCCGGTTGATGGAAAAGGGCAGGTCATCTATCCTCTTAACAGCGGGTTCGGGGAAGGCAATGCCAAATGGGCAATGAACGGCAAACTGTTAACTGCGATGAGCGCGCGCGAAGGCCGCAAATCGCTGGCTAAACAGGGAAGCCGCGAATACGATATCTATGGCGTGTTCTTCGACCAGGATGCTTACGATAAGTTCAAACTATCGAAAGATGAATTCAGCCTGCTGAAAGAACAAAAAGATACCACCAGCAAGAAAGATACAACCGGCAAAAAGGCCGCAGAACCCAAAAACTGGACGCCTGATTTCAATAACCTTGAGAACCGGAAGGTAAGGCTGACCATCAACAGCTCCTCCATCAGCGACTATGTGCTGAATAAAGACGCCAGCAAAGTATTCTATATGGCGGCTTTTGAAAAAGGCTACGACCTGTGGGTAACCGAGCCAAGGACCGGCGATACCAAAATATTGGCAAAGCTGGGCGGAAGCCCTGGCAGCATTGCTATCAGCAAAGATGGCAATACCCTGTTTGTGAGCAACCGCGGTAACGTGGTGAAAGTAGACGCCGGCAGCGGCAAGATCACGCCTATCAGCATCAATACCGAACTGTCGTTAGACCAGGAGAAGGAACGCTCCTATATTTACTGGCATGCCTGGAAACAGGTAAAAGAGAAATTCTACGATCCAACCCTCAGGAATATGGACTGGAAGGCGTATGGCGACAACTACGCCCGCTTCCTGCCTCATATCAGCAATAACTACGACTTCCAGGACCTGCTCAGCGAGTTGCTGGGCGAACTGAATGGATCGCATACCGGCGGCCGTTATTCACCGCAACCTGTAAACCCGGATGTTACTGCTTCATTAGGGTTATTCTATGATGAAACCTCTTATGCCAACGGCCTGAAAGTGGATGAAGTGATCGCCGGCGGACCTTTGGACAAAGCGGAAGCTAAGCTGAAGAAAGGGGATGTTATTGAAAAGATAGATGGAGTAAGCATTGCAGGCAACAGCGACTGGTCGGCGTTACTGAACCGCAAATCCGGACAAAATGTATTGTTGAGCGTTTATAATCCTACTACCAAAGCCAGGTGGGAAGAAGTAGTAAAACCGATTTCGGCAGGCGAAGAAATGAACCTGCTGTACAAACGCTGGGTGAACACCATGCGTGAAATGGTAGACAAACTGAGTGGCGGGAAAGTAGGCTATGTACACGTACAGGGCATGAACGACGCCAGCTTCCGTTCTGTATACGACGAAGTAATGGGTAAGAACCGCGATAAAAAAGCGCTGATCGTAGATACCCGCTTTAATGGCGGTGGATGGCTGCACGACGACCTTTACAGTTTCCTGAACGGTAAAAAGTACCTGGAATTTGCGCCGCAGGGCCAGAAGGTAAAAGGCGGCGAGCCGATTGGCCAATGGCTGGAACCTAGCTGCGTGATCATGAGCGAAGGCAACTACAGCGACGCGTTTATCTTCCCATATGTTTACAAACAAAACAAAGTGGGTAAACTGATAGGTATGCCGGTGCCGGGAACCGGTACGGCAGTTTGGTGGGAAACACAGATAGATCCTACCCTGGTATTTGGTATCCCTATGATCGCTACTATAGGCAAGGAAAACAGGCCTACAGAAAACCTGCAGTTAGAGCCGGATATTAAAGTGCCTTTACCATACGAAGAGTTCCTGGCCGGCAAAGATGCCCAGCTGGAGGCGGCGGTAAAAGAAATGCTGAAATAGTTTCACGCAGAGGGCTAAGTTTCACGCAGAGAGGCTAAGGGTGTTTAAGAGGCATAAGGCTTTGAGGAAATTTTAGACCTAAGCGGAGGTTTCACGCAGAGGGGCTAAGTTTCACGCAGAGAGGCTAAGGGTGTTTAAGAGGCATAAGGCTTTGAGGAAATTTTTAGACCAAAGCGGAGGTTTCACGCAGAGGGGCTAAGGATGTTTAAGAGGCATAAGGCTTTAAGGAATTTTTTAGAGATCGAAGCGAATATTTAAGAATAAATTAAGGAGTTTTATTATAAAATAATTCTCTCTATATATTTCTGATATATAATATTTTATTCTAAATACTAGTTTTTTCTTAACAAAATTTCCTTAAAGCCTTATGCTTCTTAAACACCCTTAGCCTCTCTGCGTGAAACTTTAGAGATCGAAGCGAATATTTAAGGATAAATTAAGGAGTTCTATTAAAAATAATTCTCTCTATATATTTCTGATATATAATATTTTATTCTAAATACTAGTTTTTCTTAACCAAATTTTCTTAAAGCCTTATGCCTCTTAAACACCCTTAGCCTCTCTGCGTGAACCCCACGCTTCAAAATTTCTATAAATTTGCACCTGATTTTGGCGGTTATATGAAAGTATTGATTGTAGAAGACAACAGGGAACTAGCCAGCGGTATTTCCGATTTTTTGAACGGGGAAAAGTACATCTGCGAGCTGGCTTACGATTTTGAGTCGGCCCGTGAAAAACTGGCGCTGTTCACATATGACTGTATTCTTTTGGATATAATGCTGCCGGATGGAAATGGATTGGAACTACTGAAACTGATCAGGAAAGAAAATATTTCCAGCGGCGTTTTGATCATTTCCGCTAAAGACGCCCTCGATGATAAAGTAAACGGATTGGAAGGGGGAGCAGATGATTATGTGACCAAACCATTCCACTTACCTGAATTACATGCAAGATTAAGAGCTATTTACAGGAGGAAAAAACTGGAAGGGAGCAACCTGATAACATTCAACGAGATCGTGCTGAACACTGATACGGTGGAGGCGCTGGTTAATAACACGTTATTGGATGTCACCCGCAAGGAGTTTGACCTGCTGTTGTATTTTATTGTTAACAAGAACAGGGTACTTTCAAAACAATCTATTGCCTCCCATTTATGGGGCGATTATACCGACAGCCTGGCCAATTTTGATTTTGTTTATCAGCACGTTAAGAATTTAAGAAAGAAGATCAGTGCACTGCAGGGAGTAGATTATATTGAAACTGTGTATGGCCTCGGCTATAAATTTAATACCTCCAAAACATGAAGCTGCTCAACAAGGTAACTATCTGGTTCGTTGGCATCGTTTTTTTAACCACGCCGGTTACGATGCTGATCTCCCGTCATAACATCAAGAAGAAGCTTGACCAGGCGGAAGTAGAGCGTATGAGGGAAGTGAACGACCGGGTTGCCCGGCAACTGGCAGCAGGAGAGAAGCCGGACCGTTATACCCATGGCCGGCCTATAGCCATAACCACGCTTCAGGGACCACTGCCCGAAAATAAGGTGCAGATAGTAAAGGATAATTATGTGTCGGAAGACCTGGGGCAAAAAGAATGTCGGATCACCGTGAATTCTTTTTACCAGATCGGTGACAAAGCATATGAAATTTCTTCCTTTAACTATGTAATTAAATCGGAAGAAATTTTCAGGGGAATGTTGAACACAGTGGTATGGAAGATACTCCTGATATTGCTGGGAGTATCGTTGACTGCAAGGCTGTTGTCGAAAGTGGTTTTCAGGCCATTTCACAGCACCATGAAAGCCTTGTATAAATTTGACCTGAAGCAGAAACAACCCCTTGAGTTGCCCAATACCTCTACAACAGAATTCAGGGAGCTCAATACATTTTTAAGGAAAATGACAGATAAGGCAATGGAAGATTATGCAGCAGTAAAAGAATTCAGTGAAAATGCTTCCCACGAATTGCAAACGCCGCTGGCGGTGATCAGGAGCAAACTTGACCTGCTGTCTGAAACCAATATCGACAGCACCCAGGCGGCCCTCATCGGCGATATGCAGAACGCTATTGAGAAGCTATCCCATATCAATCGTTCGCTCTTGTTACTGACGAAGCTGGAGAACCAGGAATTCAAAACCAATGAGAGCATCAAATTCTGCCGGGTTACCAAAGATGTAATTGCCATGTATGAAGACTGGCTGACGCTGAAGGAAATCACCCTCACGCACAGTCTTGATAAGAATATACCATTGATCATTCACCCGACCCTCGCGGAGATACTCATCAGTAACCTGATGAGCAATGCCATCAGGCATAACCAGGAAAAAGGGCTTATCAGGGTTGAACTGACAAAGAAAGATTTTTGTGTAAGCAATACCGGCCTGCCTCCTCAGATACCGACGCAGGAATTATTCAAGCGTTTCAAAAAGAGCAACCAGTGTAATGAAAGCATAGGACTGGGCCTGGCCATTGTAAAACAGATCTGCGAAGTGAACGGCTTCGCCATCACATACCAGTACTCAAAAGGCTGGCATTCTGTACGTATCGTATTTGATCCTCCTAAAAAAGAATTGAATGTAACTGCAGTTCCTGAACTGGAAGCGGCAGAAGTTTAGAAAAAAATCAGAATTCTTCAAGTTTACTTCAAAATGATGTAGTCTTTTTGTAGTCGAAAATCCTTTAAAGGATTCAACAACAAAATATCTATTCAATGTGGAGTAAGAAATTTTTGCTGTTGTTGTTATTGCCGTTGCTATTTGGTTATTGGTCATCCGCACAACAGGTCTTTACACTTCAACAGGCTATTGACACCGCTATTGCAAACTATGGAATTATCAAGGCGAAGGCCAACTACACCGCTGCTTCAAAAGAGCTGGTTTCCCAAGCCCGCCGTGAGTATTTACCTAACGTCAATTTTGGTGCACAGCAGGATTATGGAACGATCAACGGGCAGAATGGTCCGTTATATGGATTCGGAGGTTTAAACACCGCAGCCGCAGGCCCGGCGCTCGATCGTCAGAACTGGAACGCAGCTTTTGGCTCGCTCTATCTTACCAATGTAAACTGGGACTTCTTTGCCTTCGGCAGAGCAAAAGAAAAGATCAAAACAGCATTAGCAGCCGCTACTCAGAACGATAAAGACTGGCAACAAGAGATTTTTAAGCACAAAATTAAGGTAGCGGCTACTTATTTAAACCTGGTTGCAGCACATCAACTGACCCGCTCTTACCAGGATAATTTAAATCGTGCTGACACTATACGTAAAGTCGTTCGTACCCGGGTACTGAATGGCCTAATAGCGGGAGTAGATTCTTCACAGGCAAACGCCGAATACTCCAGCGCCAGGATCGCGTTAACGAAAGCGATAGATTTTGAACAGGAACAAAGCAACCAACTGGCCCAGTTACTGGGTATCCCGCCACGCGAATTTTTAGTGGATACTTCTTACGTAACCCGCATACCTGTGATCCCGGATACTACAGCAACGTTGGACAATCACCCGGTTTTGCAATGGTATAAAAGCCGTATTGCCCTAAGCAATGAACAATCCAGGTACTATAAGACACTTTACTTCCCCGCCTTTTCGCTGGTAGGCCTGGTACAAACCAGGGGATCGGGGTTTGGTAATAATTATGCGCTGGACCAGCACGACTTTACACAATCGTACTGGGATGGCGTGAAACCTACCCGCACTAACTATCTGTTCGGGTTAGGAGTTACCTGGAATATTTCACAACCATTCAGGATCTCTAAACAGGTAAAGTCTCAGAACTTCACCAGCAAAGGATTACAGAACGAGTATGAGCTGGCAGATCAGCAGATCCGCGCTCAATTGTCGTTAGCGGATGTGAAGATCAAGAATGCGCTCGACAACTACCGGGAAGTTCCAACGCAGGTTAAAGCGGCATCCGACGCCTACCTGCAGAAATCTGTTCTCTACAAGAACGGGTTAACGAACCTGGTAGATGTGCAACAGGCTTTGTACGCCCTGATCCGTGCACAAACCGACAGGGATATCGCCTACAGTAACGTATGGCAGGCCCTGTTGCTGAAAGCTGCTGCGGCAGGTGACTTCAGCATATTTGAATACTAGGATCAACGCTATAAGAAGAGAATAACGCTATAGTTAAACGGAAGCCAGGCTTGGCTAAATCATCAATATCGAAGCATCATGAATTTAATCAGTTTTGCCCTTAAAAAACCCATTACAATCCTGGTGATTGTTGCCGGTTTGTTCTTTTTCGGCATCAAAGCGGTGAATACGATTAAAATCGACATCTTTCCTAAGCTGGATATGCCGGTTATATACGTATCGCATCCATTCGGAGGATACACGCCAACCCAGATGGAAGCTTTCTTTGCAAAACAGTATATCAACATATTCCTGTTCGTGAACGGGGTAAAGAATATTGAAACCAAGAATATCCAGGGCCTTACACTGATGAAGATCAACTTCTACCCAGGTACCAATATGGCCCAGGCGGCGGCGGAGGTAAGCGCCTTTTCCAACAGGATACAGGCGGTGTTCCCACCCGGATCAAACCCGCCTTTCATCGTACGTTTCGACGCTTCTACCTTGCCGGTAGGACAACTCGTTCTGAGCAGCGACAAGCGAAGCAACAACGAACTGCTGGATATGGCCAACATCTACGTTCGTTCTTCCTTTACTTCCATCCCGGGCCTGGTTTCTTCGCCTCCCTTTGGCGGTAACGTACGTACCATTGTTATCAAAGCCGACCCGGTACTCCTTCGCCAGCATAACCTGACGCCTGATCAGCTGGTGGAAGCCATGAGGCTGAATAACCAGACAGCGCCTTCCGGTAACGTGAGGATAGGAGATAACAACTATATCACCCCGGCTAATACCACTATCAAAAATGTAAAAGATTTTGAGAATATTCCCTTATTTAAAGGAGATGTAAAGAACCTGTACCTGAGAGATGTGGCTACCGTGGAAGACGGGGCCGATGTGGCTTCCGGCTATGCCCTGGTAAATGGTCGCCGCTCCGTTTACCTGAGCATCGCTAAAAGCGCCGACGCCTCTACCTGGGAAGTGGTGCAGAACCTTAAAAAATCTATTCCGAAGATCCAGGCCCAGCTGCCGGAAGATGTAAAGCTGAGCTACGAATTTGATCAGTCGACCTACGTGATCAACTCCGTGAAGAGCCTCCTGACAGAAGGCGCTATCGGCGCTATTCTCACAGGTTTGATGGTACTCCTGTTCCTGGGCGATGCCAGGGGCGCGATGATCGTGATCATGACCATCCCTACTTCCATTATTGCCGCGGTATTGTTCTTAAGCCTGACAGGCCAGACTATCAATATCATGACGCTGAGCGGACTGGCATTGGCAATCGGTATCCTGGTAGATGAAAGTACGGTGACGATAGAAAATATACACCAGCACCTGGATATGGGTAAACCCAAGGCCCTGGCTATATGGGACGCCTGCCAGGAGATCGCCTTTCCTAAGCTGCTTATCCTGTTCTGTATCCTGGCGGTATTTGCGCCGGCATTCACCATGGGAGGCATCCCCGGTTCCCTGTTCCTGCCGCTGGCATTGGCGATAGGTTTCAGCATGATCATCTCTTACTTCCTTGCCCAGACATTTGTGCCGGTAATGGCTAACTGGATAATGAAGATCAAACATCATAAAACTCCAAGCGGCCGCAATTTCACCGATGCAGAAGAATTTGCAGCAGCGGGTCTTACCGGCGCGGGAGAAAAAGATACCTGGAACCAGAAAAAAGAACTGGTAGAAAGGGCCGACAGCAACAGGGATGGTAAGGTGAGCAAATTTGAAAAACTGAGAAACCGTTACCTGCGCTTTATAGAAAGGATGATGCCTTACCGCAAACCGATAGTAGCCGCTTATCTTATTATTTCCGGCGCTATCGTAGTACTTATGTTCATGGGGATCGGCAGGGATGTGTTGCCGAAAGTGAACGGCTCGCAGTTCCAGGTAAGGATGCGTATTCCGGATGGTACCCGTATAGAAAAAACAGAAGAACAAACCATTAAACTGACTAAAGGAATTGAGGATATTGTAGGAAAGGAAAACGTAGGCATAACTTCCGCCTATGTGGGCATGCACCCGCAACTATTCTCTATCAGCCCTATCTTCCTCTGGATGGCAGGACCTCATGAAGCGGTGTTGCAGGTAGCGCTGAAAGAAGAATATAAAGTGAACATGGATGAGCTGAAAGATAAGATCAGGGAGAAAGCAGCATCTATCAATCCACAGATGAAGTTATCATTTGAACCGATAGAACTGACAGATAAGATCCTCAGCCAGGGCTCTCCAACCCCGATAGAAGTACGTTTGTCGGGCCGTGATAAAAAGCTGAATGAAAAATATGCCCAACTGGTGATCAACGAACTGAAGAAGATCCCGTATTTGAGGGATGTGCAGTTGGGACAGTCTGTAAAATACCCGGCGGTTGGCATCAATATCGACAGGGTAAGAGCCGCGCAACTGGGAGTAGATATGAGCGACGTAACCCGTTCTATGATCGCGTCCACATCTTCTTCCCGTTTCACTGAAAAGAACGTATGGGTGGATGAAAAAGGAGGAAACACTTACAGCGTACAGGTGCAGGTGCCTGAAAATAAAATGACCAGCAAAGAGGATATTGGTGAAATCCCGCTGCAGAAAAATGCTTCCCGCCCGATCCTGAGCGATGTGGCTTCTTTCAGCAACGATACTACTTACGGCGAGGCAGATAACCTGGGCGCTATGCCAACCCTCACCGTTACCGCCAGCATCAACAAGAAAGACCTTGGCAGTGCAGGAAAGGATGTAAATAAGGCGATTGCTGCGCTGGGCGAATTGCCAAGAGGATTAAGCATACAGACAATAGGTTTAAGCAGCACCTTGACGGAAACTTTAGACAGCCTGCAAAGCGGATTGTTGGTAGCGATCGTAGTGATCTTCCTGATGCTGGCAGCAAACTTCCAGTCGTTCAAGGTATCTGCGGTTGTATTGGCAACTGTACCTGCGGTGTTGTTAGGTTCGCTTGCCCTGCTGATGCTCTGCGGTTCTACGCTGAACCTTCAATCTTATATGGGTATGATCATGTCTGTAGGCGTGTCTATCTCTAACGCGGTGTTATTGATCACGAATGCAGAGCAGCTGCGCAAACATAACGGCGATGCATTGTTGTCGGCCCGGGAAGCTGCGGCATTGCGTTTGCGCCCGATCCTGATGACGGCATTAGCGATGGTAGTAGGTATGATACCGATGGCCAGCGGATTGGGAGAAGCCGGCGATCAGTCTTCTCCTTTAGGCCGAGCCGTGATCGGCGGCCTGGTAGCATCTACCTTTGCGGCGCTATTTATATTACCTTTAGCTTTTGCCTGGGGACAAGGTAAAGCTACTACCCGTAGCGTTTCCCTGCATCCCAGAGATGAAGAAAGCGAGCATTATATTCCTTTTGGACAGCAAGCGTAAGAACAATGACAAACAATAATTATCTCATTGCTAATAAAATAAATTTTATGAAAAGCGGTTACCGTACCTTGTTTTCTTTCTTATTTCCCGTGGCAGTAGCGGCAGGTTTGGCCAGCTGCACCGCTTCCGGAGCAAAAGATGAAAAGCATGAATCTGCTGCGGCATCGGCTAATGTAGTGGAAGCATTTTCACTGGAAAAAAGCAATCTTTCTTCCTCTATCCGCATACCGGGCGAGCTGGTAGCATTTCAGCAGGTGGATCTTTATGCGAAGGTGAATAGCTTTGTAAGAAAACTGTACGTGGATGTAGGAAGTACTGTAGTTGCCGGCCAACTGCTGGCCACAATGGAAGCGCCTGAAATGAACGCGCAGTTATCGGGCGCCGAATCCAGGTTGAAATCCCAGGAAGCGATTTATTTGTCCAGCAAGGCAACATACGATCGTTTACTGGAAACCAGTAAAACTCCGGGTACTGTTTCGCAGAACGACCTGGACCTGGCCTTTGCCCGCCAGAAGTCGGACCTTGCACAGTTGGAAGCAGCCAGGGCTGCCCACAGAGAGGTAGGAGACAACCGCAACTACCTGGAGATCCGCGCCCCTTTCGGCGGCGTGATCACAGCCCGTAACGTAAGCGCTGGCGCCTATGTAGGCCCTTCAGGCAAAGGTTCTGAGTTACCTATCTTCACATTGCAGGAACAAAAGAAATTAAGGCTGGTTGTAAGCGTGCCAGAAGCCTATACTACCTATCTTACTGAAGGAAACCAGGTGAAATTCACCGTTGCTTCCCTTGCCAATAAAGCATTTGAAGGTAAAGTAGTAAGAATGGCCGGCGCCCTGGACCGCAAGCTCCGTTCCCAGCATACCGAAATTGATGTACAGAACGATAACAAAGAACTCTTACCCGGTATGATCGTGGAAGTATCTTTACCGCTGAACAGCGCTACCAGTAACTTCGTGGTGCCTAGTTCCGCAGTGCTTAACTCTACCAAAGGCGTATACGTGATCAAAATAGAGAATAAGAAAACCAAATGGATCCCGGTTACAACCGGCAGGTCCGATAACGGCCAAACGGAAGTATTCGGTCCGCTGCAGGAAGGCGATACCCTCGTAACTACCGCCAGCGAGGAAGTCAGGGATGATGCGGCAACCCCCAACGTCCGGGTTTTACGGGAGGTTTCACGCAAAGGGGCATAAGAAGCAAAGAAGCATAAGGATTTTTTTTTAAGAGATATAAGAGTTTCTAAGAAAAAAGGTTTAGATAAGAAATAAAAAAGGAGCGGAGATATGCAGTATAATCTTCGCTCCTTTTTATTTTTTACAGTTCCAGTTTTAAATTTCTTTTTCTTATGTTTCTTAATAACTCTTATATCTCTTAAAAAAAATCCTTATGCTTCTTTGCTTCTTATGCCCCTTTGCGTGAAACCTCCCGTGAAACCCCGCGGAAGTAGCCGACCGATTCGGCGATGCCCACCAGTGGGTCGTTCATGTCTTTTTCGTATTCGATGGCGCATATACCCGGGTAACGTATTTTAAGCAGGTTGGTGGTCAGCTTCCCGAAATCGATCACGCCCCTGCCGATTTCTGTAGCTTTACCGTCTTTGGCGGCAGCGGTTACGTCTTTGATATGCAGATCGAATAGCCTGGTCCGGTAATTCAATACCGCCTGTGCCGGCTCTTCGCCGGCTCTCATAGCGTGGCCGATATCCAGGCAGATACCCATGCGGGCATCCCGATTCCTGATGAGATCATACACGCTTTTGGGGCCTGGATAAAGTTTGTCTTCCGGCCCATGATTATGGATTGCTATTTTGATATTGTATTCCTTTACTTTTTGTTCTGTATAATCCAGCAGCTCCGGTGTTGGAACGCCCACGATCAACGGAACGCCTACACGCTTTGCATAAGCAAACGCGTTGTCAATTTCCGTTTGTGTTTTCATATAGATAACTCCAACCGCATAAATTTTAATGCCGGCATTCGCTATTTTTTCCGTCACTTCCCGGATCTGCCCGGGCGTGCTGTTGATCGGCAGATGGATATCTTTTAAAGAGAGGTTCCGTACATTGATACGGTTCAGCATTTCGATAGCCTGATCGATATTGAATTTTGCAAAAGTATAACCCGCCATGCCTACAGGGAGCAGCGGACCTGCTTCAGTTTCTCCTTTTTTAACTATGGTACCTGCAGTTGCAGACAGGCCTGGCACGGCGAGGGCGCCAAAGCCCAAAGCTGTTTGCAGCAGGAAGTTCCGACGTGTTGACATACCTATTTTTTTACGTGGTTTTTATGCAATTTGGTAAAGTAGTATGGTTAAAGGTCTTCAAAAAACTTTGTTTTTTATAATGCTATCAGCATTTTTTTAAGAATCTTTGCAGCTTGTTGACCATATTTCGCAGATCAGGAGAGCCCGACCTCTCATTGGAAAACTAAAGGAATGGATTATGAAGAGATTAGTTTTACTATTTGTCAGTTTATGCTTGTTTGTTACATCGTATGCGCAGTTCAGCGATTCGGTACATTACTATATCAAATATGCTTCTACCGGTTCCATCAACAGGACGAACGACGGAACGGCTTACCTGTTGAATAACAATATGGGCTTTAAGATCAGCAAAAAGCGAATTACCCTGAATGCCGGCGGGAGTTACGTGTATGGAAAGCAAAACAGGGAATTAACGAACGATGATATTTCTGCAGCGTTGGATTTCAGTTTCAACAGGGGAAACGACAGGTTTTATTACTGGGGGCTTGCAACCTATGATAAAAGTTTTTCCCTGAAGATCAACAACCGCTTCCAGTCTGGGTTAGGGGTGGCATACGACGTGATCAAAAAGGAGAATGCGGTATTGAATTTAAGCGATGGATTATTGTTTGAAACCAGCAACCTGTACCTGCACGATACCATACAGGATATTTACCAGACGCTCAGGAATTCTTTCAGGCTTTCGTACAAATGGGTTATAAAAAATATTATTGTACTGGAAGGAAGTAATTACCTGCAGAATTCTTTCTTCCACGGAGAGGATTACAGTATCAAATGCAATAACAGCATGTCTGTGAAACTGCGCTCCTGGCTTAGCATTACTGCTGCTATGACTTATAACAAATTGAACAGGACAGAAAGAGAGAACCTCCTTTTTAATTACGGGCTTACGATAGAAAAATTCTTCTGACTTTCACACGATACTTATGGTTGAAGCGTTTTCTTTACCATCCTGTTTCTTACAGCGGCCAGCAATTGCCTGCAGCCATAGACGAGGATGATCAGGGAGATCAGCAGACAACAGGTTACAGCGAGGTTGATATCGTCGTTCCGGTAACCCTGCCAGGGAACATACAGGATGATGATGCCTGCCAGTATGATCACGATAGCCGCAATGAGCGAGGGCCCATCAGGAACTTTTTCTTCGGCTGTTGTAACTTCCACAGGAGCGAACGATTGCACGTACAACCCCGCGTCGTTTCCGGGGAAATGGCCTTCACCAAGTAACGCGGTAATATCAGTGTTGCTATAGGCGCCTTCTATTTTTTCGATATCAAACATTTCCATTGCCTGCAACTCTTCCTTTAAGGACTGTAAGAATGAGGGAATGTTTCCGTCAGCTAACGGAAGCAGGTTCAACTCTATTTCATCGCCGGGCAACAGCTGTTTATCCAGGTAAGCAATAAAGTCCTGGTAAAGTTTCAGCCTGTCAGGCAAACACTCTTCCATAAACGGATAAGTAGCCTGCCCGTTGGTAATGGCGGTTTGTCCGCTGATCCGCAGGGTGGAGGACTGGCTGAGTTGTTCCAGGTCTTTCTCCCGGATCAGTGTCAGCCAGAAGAAGGGGAGCGAGTCGCTTACAAACAGGTCTTCGGATCCATTAGGGCCAGTCCTGGTCAGATGTGCGTTGTGTCTCATGTCTTGTCAGATTTACGGGTAAAATTTTATGGTCAGGTTTTTCAACCAGTGGTGGTATGATGCTAAACAATCATTATGAATAATGAGTTGCAAGCTGCTTCACCTTTTTTTGTATTTTCAGATTTCATCGCATATCTTATTTTCTAAAAAAGGCATAGTGACAAATTTTTTAAGAACTATTATCTTATTGGGTGTACTCCAGGGATTTATAGTAAGCTATTTGCTGTACTCTACGAGCAAGGGCAGATCCGCGAACAAACTGCTGGCGGTTTTCCTTGCATTACTCTCACTGGCCAGCTTTAATCTTTATAGTTCTTATTATAACTGGTATGGCAGCGGTATCCTCAGGTTTGTAGCTGCGCTGCTGCCTTGGGTTATTGCCATGCCTTTTGGCCCCTTATTCTATTTTTATATTCGATCTTTTCTTGATTCCGGATTTACGATCACCAAACAAAGGAAATGGCAATTTGCCACGATTGTCGTAGATCTTGTACCAGCGCTCATAGCACAAATATATGTAATAGGTGTTTTGTTGAATGTGATCCCACGGAAACCAGCGCCATGGGTACTGGTCATTGATACTTACAACGTTTACTCCGATATTCCCAGGTGGCTGTCTTTGGCCTGGTATGTTTTCCTTTCTGCCAGGTATTTGAAACAATATCAGCAGGAGAACAGTACAACGCCGGGACTTGCCTGGTTAAAACAGATGACAAGTTTAATGCTGATTTTTCTTGGAATCTGGTTTTTATTCCTGGTTCCTTACATTATCCCGGAATATACCGACCGGTTGCTGGGGATCCTTGACTGGTACCCGATTTACCTGCCGATGACGGTGCTGATCTATTGGTTTGGAATTAAAGGATTGATCATGTCGTACCAGGAGACAGGGGAAAAAAAGCCAGCAAATATTCTTTCCAAAGAACAGGCTGGGGATTTGCTGCTACAGTTGAAAAAAGTAATGGAGCAGGAGCAGTTGTACCTGGATGCGGAGTTAAGTCTTACCGGGTTGGCAAAACACATCGGCGTTCCCTCAAAACAATTGTCGGCGGTCTTAAACCAACATCTGGGCAAAAACTTTAACGAGTTTGTGAACGAATACCGGGTCGAATTATTCAAGGAAAAATTGCTAAACTCGGAAAACGAGACGTATACAATTACCAGTATTGCGTATGATTGCGGCTTCTCTTCCCAGGCAACTTTCCAGCGGGCGTTTAAGCAGGTGACAGGGCTGTCGCCAACCGCATTCAAAAAGGAGAAAACCCGTTATAATTAGTACTTAAATCCGGATTTGAGTAGGTCCTGGCGAGGCTTTGGCGCATTTTTGCAATAAACATTTTTCTGTATGGCACCTGGTTTAAAGACAGTATTTCTCATTTTTACTATTGCAATTTTCCCGTTTAAGACAGCCAAATCCCTGGCGCCCGGCGACACAATTCCGTCGCCATTTGCTTCTTTCGAAAAGAAACTGGAGCACCTGCGCAACCGTTATCATATCCCGGGGTTTTCTGCCGGTATTGTTTACAAAGGCCGGCTGGTATGGAAGAAAGGATTTGGATATGCCGATATTTCCCTGAAAAAGGTTCCTGACGAGTATACCTTGTATGAAATAGCTTCTGTTACTAAAACCTTCGGTTCCATTTTGCTGATGCAACAGGTAGAAAAAGGCACTTTAAGCCTGGACGATCCTATCGCGAAATATAAGATCAACCTGGGCGCCCGCTGGCAAAGCGATCCGAGGATCAGGCTGAAACACCTGCTGACACATACGGCTATGGGAGGCGATTTTAACGGTTTTAAGCCCGGTTATCAATTCAGGTATAATGGTTTCTGGTATCAGCAGCTAGGGCAGGCTTTAACCCAGGTTTCAGGCCAATCGGTAGCAGAAAACCTACAACAGGAGATACTTGATCCTTTGCAGTTGCGGCATACCGTGCCAACGCCAGACGATAGTGCAAGTTTTGCGGTTACCGGGCAAAATGCAGATAGCGTAAGGCAGGCAACAGCCTTACCCTACGATTGGAAGAACAAGCAAATAGTACCCGTTACTTTTAAATACGGGTTTGGCGTAGCGGCCGGTATCCGAAGCTGTGTTACCGATCTGGCAGTATATGCCGCTGCGATCGATGAGGGAAAGTTTTTGAAACCCGAAACCTGGAACCAGGTGTTTACCCCGTTTGTGACTCCAAAAGGAAAGAAGATCCAGTATGGCCTGGGATGGTTTATAGAAGAATACAGGGGAATGAAAGTAACCTGGCATACAGGCTGGTGGACAGGGTATTCGGCGTTATTTCTCCGGGTGCCGGAAAAGGACCTTACTTTTATTATCCTGGCCAATTCGCAGGATCTGAGCAGGCCCTTTTACCATATTATTCATCCGGTTCCCGGGTTGCCATTGGCAATGTCTGATCCGTTCAGGCGAAGTCTGAATAAACATATTTCAGCATCCGCTTTTGCCAAAGCATTTCTTGATTATTTTGTATCCGGCTCAAAGTCCAGCGATACAGAATTCATACAGAAGCGTTTGTGAGTAGGAGGGGGACCGTCGTCGAAAATATGTCCCAGGTGCGAGTTGCACCTGCCGCACAACACTTCGATCCTGTCCATACCATAGGAATGGTCGTCTTTATAGATCACACTGTGATCGCTAACAGCTTCAAAGAAACTGGGCCAGCCGCAACTGCTGGCAAATTTGGCGGTGGACCTGAAAAGCGGGTTCCCGCAAACTGCGCAGTAATACATGCCTTTCACATCAGCATCCCAGTACTTGCCTGTAAATGGCCTTTCTGTTGCGGCTTCCCTGGCAACAGCGTAAAGGTCCGGCGGCAGGATCTTTTTCCACTCCGCATTGCTGACATGCAGCTTCTGCGTATCCGTTCTGGAGTAATACGGGTTCTTCATCTGCGTTTGATTAGATGTTTGACTATTGGTGTTTTGACTATGACAAGCTATCTGTGTAGCCATTAATACTATAAGAAATAAGATCGTTCTCATTGCAACCCCGCTTAGGTGAACTAATTACATAAAGTTACTGCTTTATTGGATAAAGAAATCCGGGTACCCTTCAACCCGATAGTGATGAGGAAAGGTACCCGGAATATGGTATTGAATAGTTCCTATTGATTCACCCTGAATTTTTCTGTAGCGCCAATGGCAGACCGGGTGCAGGTCATGGATATGGTTCCGTTTTCGCTGGATACATATTTACCGTTGCTGCCTTTCAGGGATATGGTTCCATCGCCGTTGTCGATCCAGTCGAACTGTTCCCATGGGCCAATAGCAGTACGGTTGCAGTTCATGGGTTGGGCGCCGTCCTCACTGCACACATAAAATCCGCCGTTTTGCAGCACTACTTTTCCACCGCCCGGGTTTACCACGGTGAATTGTTCCCATCCGCCTACGGCGGCGCGGTTGCAATTCATTGGCTGGGCGCCGTTTTCACTGCATACATAGAGGTTGTTGGAGCCTTTGAGGGTAATGGTCTGTCCATAAGGGATACCGGTACCTCCTCCCGGTATCGGGGCAGTAGGGCGGGTAGCCGTTAACGCGATCTGTCCTTTCAGCATTCTGCCTCCATCCCTCGTTAACCGGAGGTAATAATCGGCCGAGCAGGCAACGCCATCTTCATCCAGTGTTACAAAATTGGAACCTGCAGGAATGAAAGAGGCATTTTCAGCCGTTTTCGCGATCTGGTTGCCTTCATTATATTCGTCGAACATGGAAATATAGATGCCCTGGGCGCCCAGCCTCACCATATTGTAAAACTGGCGCCACATGAAATCGCCGTGCGCTCTCTGGTGTTCCTGCAGATCGCCCGGCAGTACGCATGGCTGAAAATCGATGCCATTGTTATTGCAATAGGTCTGATCCGCCTGTTGAACGTTATTGTAGAAATTATCTACGTCGTTCACGTTGCCGATACGGCCTACCATCCATGGCGACAGCATATTGAACGCTTTGTAGGTGTTCAGGAATGCAGGCCTGGAATCGCTGGTTTCAGTGCGCCAGTGGGTAGGTACGCCGCCGATCACATAACAACCCTGGCTTTTGAACCAGTTGATCACATCCAGGCATACCGCCGCCGACCATGGGTGGTTGTTGTCGTTAAATCCGAAACCCCAGATGCAGACAACAGGTTTGCCATTTTGTTTGGCGTAAGCAGAAGAGGAGGTGTATGCCGACATTTTATTAGTCCAGTCAGTTTTAATTTCTGACTGCATATTGGTCCAGCCGCTTACATCGTACATAATATAGAACTTCCGGCCGTAGGTTTCGGCGGCAGTTTTTACTTTCGCTGTGATGGCGTCTCTCACCGGCCCTTCGGAGCCATTGGGGTTGAAACGTTGCAGCGCTGCGCAATCAATATCATTCTGCTGCATCCATTGGAAGTGCGTGTTGATAGTCTGATCGCTGAATGAAGAAAAGAGTTTGGCCGGCTGCCCGTTGTTTAGATTTGCCCAGCCGGTTTGATAAGTGTTTGTGTAATCCCTGACATCGGGCCATGATTTGATGCCATTATTTGAGGGAGATGGGGCCGCTCCCCAGTTCTGGGTCCAGTGCCACCATGCGTTGATAGGCGAGCCATCGCCTATGGCGGCAAACCAACCCTGGTAACCTACCGTTATTTTTCCAACCACATCGCCAACAGGGGATCCCAGTGCTACAACGCCGGATTTACTGCCATTGATCGGGTCTAACTTGCTGTTAACTCCCGTCTTCCGGCAACCAAATAAAACCGCAATGGATAAAATGAAAAGAAAATGCAACTTGTTTTTCATGTGTGGAACAATTGATGATTAGGAATTACTATCGGGTCTTCAATTCTTTGGGCCAAGTGATAAAAACGTGGAAACTATTCTGTTGCAAGAAAGGAAGTTGGCACTAATGTTCACCATAATAAAGGGCTAACACTGCCCTAATTTTTTATAACTTTATAAATCTTGCAAATATTGATGCGATATGAAAAAATAACTGCAGTAATATTGCATTGGATTTTAATTCGTTTCTATGTCGATATGCCGTATTATGTTATTTAGCCTCATTTTTAGCCTGCTGCTCAGTTGTACTAAAAAGGAATCCAGCGTAGTTGTTTCCAGGGGATACGGAGAAATCGACCAGGTGCTAAAAGATTCAGTATCAACAGTCTTTAACGGCAAGTGCTATACGATCATTCATGTCGACGGCCGGGTGGTATATGAACGGGGTTTCGGCGGGTACGACGGGAATACCAGGCTGCTGATCGCTTCCTGTTCCAAATGGATCTCCGCAGCGGTACTGATGAGCCTTGTCGACGAAGGCAAGATCAAACTGACAGATACCATTGGCAAATTTCTGCCTGTTTATACTGCTTACGGCAAAGGCAATATCACCATCGCTCAATTATTCTCCCATACCTCCGGGTTCCCGGGAAATTCTACCCAGGGGTATGAAAGCAATGTATTATCTACCTTAAGCCAATGCGCCGAACAGGTAGCCCGGAACGTGGACCTGGCCTACCAGCCGGGCAGCACCTTTTATTACGGCGGACTAAGCATGCAGATCGCGGGGCGGATCTGCGAAGTGGCATCCGGTAAAAGCTGGAAGGTGCTGGCAGCGGAAAAGATCTTCAATCCCTGCGGTATGACAAATACCGATTATGGCATGACTGCCAACCCGCAGATTGCCGGAGGGGTAAGATCAACCGCTAACGACTATATTCGTTTCCTGGACATGCTGATGAATAACGGTATCGCCTATACCGGTAAAAGGGTGCTCAGCGAAAATGCCATCGCACTGATGGAGAAAGGATATACGGCAGATGCAAAAGTGGGTTATTCGCCTTACCCGCTTGCCCTGCTTAATTCCAGGAACTTTTATGGGATAGGGAACTGGAGAGATGTGACCGCAGAAAACGACAACCTGGTAGAGAATACCAGCCCTGGATTGTTTGGCAGTCATCCCTGGATCAACCGTTCAAAACGCCTTACAGGTATTATCTTTACATTTGTAGATAAAGGATTTGTAAAAACAACGCCAACCTGCCTGAAGATAAGGGCGCTGGCAAGATAATACTTCAACAAATGAAACTCCTCAAAGTTATTCCAAAGATCTTTTATGCAGACATACAACATGGTCTGAAATTATTTGTCGACGGCCTGGGTTTCGAAATCACCTACCAGGATAACGACACTTTTTACCTGGTCGAAAAAGACGAGGTGATCCTGCAATTGGTGAAAGATGCTGAGTTTGCAGCCAAAGACAGGCCCGAGATCCGTATAGAAACTGACGACATCGACGCATTGTTCAGAGAGATTAGCAACCGGGCGCCCGACCTGCTTCATCCTAACCTGAAGCAGGTTAAGATCCAACCCTGGGGACTGAAAGAATTTGCGTTAAAAGATCCTTCAGATGTCTGCGTTATCATCCAGCAACCCTTGGATAGTTGAAAACCAAGGGTTTGATGAGCATCATCTCCGCTTCAATCCTTACATCTCTAAAAAACATCTCCACTTCAATCAAAAAAACATCTCCGCTTCAATCCTTACATCTCTAAAAATCATCTCCGCCTCAATCTCATGCATCTTAAAAAAAAATTACGCCTCTTTGCCTCCTTAGCCCCTCTGCGTGAAACCCGCACGTGAAAATACTACCAGCCTCGGTCAATTTACTTGCAGGTACTGCAACCATCACCCCATAAATTTGACGCATAGAATACGGACGATATGATCAGATCTTTTTGCAGTGTAATATTTAGTATATGCCTGGCTGTTAGTGCCATGGCGCAGCAGCGGTTCATTTCCCAATATGGCGATCTCAATAATACTTTATACCATTTAAAGGAAGATAAAAAAGTAACGGTTACTTTCCTGGGCGGCTCCATTACCAATATGACGGGGTGGAGAGACCAGGTGGGCGATTACCTGAGAGCGGCGTACCCGCATACCAGGTGGACGTTCAACAATGCCGGCATTCCGTCGCTTGGCAGCCTGCCGCATTCGTTCAGGTTCGGGCGTGATGTGGCAGAATTAGGCAAAACCGACCTGCTTTTCCTGGAAGCGGCGGTGAATGACCAGGTCAATGAAACAAACGAGATAACCCAACGCAGGGCAATGGAAGGGATCATCCGGCATGCCCTTGCCGTGAACCCGGAGATGAATATTGTATTAATGGCATTTGTGGATGAAGATAAAATGGCAGACTACAGGGCGGGGAAAATACCTTTGGAAGTCAGGGTGCATGAAGATATGGCTAAGAAATACCATCTTCCTTTTATAAACCTCGCTAAGGAAGTTACAACCCGCATAGATGCCGGCGAATTCACCTGGAAAGAGGATTTTAAAGATCTTCATCCTTCGCCATTCGGGCAAACGCTGTATTTCAATACGATCAAAGTATTGCTGGATGAAGCTTTTTCAAAACCTGCCCCGGCTAAACTGGTGGCGGCAAAGCTGCCTAAGCCTGCGGATAAGTTCAATTATGAAAAAGGGAAGTACGCTGATATTCACCAGGCTAAGATCATCAGGGGATTCAGGATCGACGAACGCTGGAAACCGGCAGATAACGTGGGAACACGGGAAGGTTTTGTAAATGTTCCCATGCTGGTATCTGATTCTGCCAATGCCGTAGTTGAATTTCCGTTCACCGGCCGGGCAGTGGGGATTGCTATTGTTTCCGGCCCTGACGCCGGGACTATCAGTTACAGCATTGATAACGGTCCCGTACAAACGAAGAACACGCATACGCAATGGAGCAACGGTTTATACCTGCCCTGGTATTTGTTGTTGGGTGATGGGTTGACGGCTGGTCCGCATACCCTGAGAATTGAAACCGGCGGCGGAAAAGAAGTATGCCGCATTGTTTATTTCCTGGTGAACGAATAGATATTGAAGAAGCCGGCACTTATGCGCCGGCTTCCGCTTTTTACTTATTATTCCGGTAACTGATCACAGTAAGTCCTGCGCTGATCAGCACAATGATGGCTCCGACCCAGGGAGTTGCATTCAATCCCAATGCCGGCGAATCTACTACCAGTCCTCCTATGAACGCTCCCATTGCTACGCCGAGATTGAAAGCGGAAATATTCAGGGCAGATGAAATGTCTTCCGTTCCCGGTAGGTACTTGCTTGCCAGTTGCACAATGTAAAGTTGCAGGCCAGGTACGGTGGCAAATGAAAAGCCGCCTATGAAAAGCAAGGTGATCACGCCCGCTACGGGGTTTACATCTGTAAAGTTGAACACCAGCAATGCAATAGCCTGGAGTACAAACAAGCGTACTAAGATTTTAGCAGGTTGATGATTCGATAATTTACCGCCAAGCAGGTTGCCGATAGCAATAGCTACGCCGTATACCAGTAACAGGATGCTCACGGTATTGGCGCTGAAACCGGTGGTTTTTTCGAGCAGGGTGGCCATGTAGGTGAATACCACGAAAGTGCCGCCGTAGCCAAGCGCTGTGATGGCCAGCACCAGCAGGATATGTTTGTTGGCTAATACTTTTAGTTGGTCTTTGATCTTAAGCGGCAGCCCTGCTGGTAAATTGGCAGGCAACAGCAGCATGTTGGCTACCAGGCCAATGCTGCCCAGGATAGCTACGCCAACAAAGGTGGCCCTCCAGCCGAAATGCTGCCCTATCACGGTGCCTAATGGTACGCCAACTATAATGGCGATAGTAAGACCCGCAAACATAATGGCAATAGCGGTGGCCTTTTTATCGGGAGGTACGATGGAAGCGGCAATAGTAGCGCCTACACCGAAGAATACGGCGTGGGCAAAGCCGGAGATGAAGCGGGAAGCCAGCAGGAAAAGGAAGCCTGGTGCAACAGCGGAGGCGATATGACCTGCTATGAATAAGCCCATACAGGATACTAAAAGCAATTTTCTGGGAACATTACTTGTCAACGCCGTCAGTACTGGTCCTCCCAATGCCACGCCAAGCGCATAGATGCTCACCAGCAGGCCGGAGGAAGAAATAGTGACGCCAAGACTATCGGCAATGGTAGGAAGTATGCCCACTGCCACAAATTCTGTTGTTCCGATAGCAAAAGCACTGATTGTCAGTGCCCATAATGCAGGGTGCAAGCCCTTTTGAGCAGGTATGTGTTGCGCCAGCGCTATCGATTCTGTTTGTTTCATTGCTGTTTAATTTTTTTGATGACACAAAATTACCTGCACAACAATTATTATCATAATAGTATAAATGCTAGATTTGTATCAGAAAAGTTATAGATCATGTTACTGAATATGGAATGGTTCCGCACGTTTAAAACCATTTACGAAACGGGATCGCTGACAGGCGCCGCCCAACAATTATATGTATCGCAACCGGGAGTTAGCCTGCATCTGAATTCGCTGGAAGCTTATGTAGGATATAAACTGTTCGACAGAACGGCCAGGAAAATGGTGCCTACAGAAAGGGCTAAAGTGCTTTACAACTATATATTGGAAGCAGTTAATAAACTGGAAGAAGCAGAACAGCATTTTCATAAAAGCGCCGCCTCCAATAAATCTACCATCAGCATTGGAATGTGCCTGGAAACTTTCCAGTTCACCCTGGAGCAATATATTTCTTCGCTGCCTTTCAACCTGAACATCAAATTCGGGGAATATCCTGAAATGCAGCAGGACCTGGATCATGGCGTCCTCGATCTGATTGTCAGCCCCCAGAAAGGGAATCAGCCATCTATCACTTATCGTCCTTTCGCTAAAGAAAGAATAGTGCTGGTAGCGGGAGGGAAACAGGATACTGCTGCTTTCTCAAAGCTGATCAGGAAAGGGCAATACAACGAAGCTGAAAAATGGCTGAAAGACCAGACCTGGTACACGACGGCAGCGGATATGGAAAATATGAGGAAATTCTGGCTCTGTAATTTTGGAAAGCATCCCGATTTCAAACCTAACTATATTGTTCCCAATAAATGCTCTATTGTACGCTGTATGAGCGATTCGAAAGGATTTGCTATTATCCCTGATTTCCTTTGCCGGCAGGAGCTGAACAACGGTAAGTTAAAGCAGGTATGGGAAGGAAATAAGGTAATGGAAAACACCCTCTACTTCGGCAAGCGCAAGAAGACTATGTACAGCAAGGAAATAGAGATGATCGAAAATATTTTCCTGGAACAGGCGCCGGGTTTGGCGGCTGATGTGGAAGAGGAATTAGTTGATGCGTAATCATCTGCGTTTATACTTGATCGTTATAAGCAGTTAAGAATATTGCTCCTGCGGCTTTATATTGTAAACAGCAGTTTGTCGCCGCTGTCTTTTTCTTCAACTTTCTCGTATACCGGTTCGTCGAGTTCTTCGTCGTAATCAACTATTTCCACGTAGGTAGATTCATAGCGTATCCTGGCTTCATTGCCCTGCAAATAGATCTCGCCTTTTCCATCCATCTGGAATTCGCCTGCATCCGGTATGGCTAAGGTGTAAATGATATATTCCTGCATCGACCAGATTGTTTCCTCAAGTTCAGGAGATTCCGCATCGAAGCTGGTTAACTCAACAAAAGCTTCGTCATTGCCGCTTTCCCAGGTAAAGGGAATGGCGCCATCCTCTTTGAGGGTATAGATGATCCAATCTCTGACCTTAGGCTCTACTTCTTTAGCTTTTTTAAACATGGCCTGTTGCCATGAAACCATAAATGAATTGGGGTCCTGGGCCGGTTGAGGTTCGGTGGAAGATGGATAAGCGTTTGCGTCCTGGGCAGCGTTCCTGCCTCCGAAAAGTGCCATTAACTTTTTAAGAAAGCTCATTCTCTATTGTTTTGAGTTGTTTTATGTCGGCAGTATACTGCCATCTGTCAATCAGTTTGATGTATTGCAGCAATTCATTCACTGGCGTAGCGCCGAGTTGGCCGGCTAACGTCAACGCCTCATCGATACCTAATAATTCCTTGGCCAGGTATACCCCGAAATTGCTGTGCGTAATGAGCAGGGTAGCCGGGAGTCCCGACATCAGCAGCGGTCCCATAAGGAATTCCTGCAGTACAGTATTTGCAGGCTGGATCTTAGGAATATGCCTTACCAGTTCCTCATCTACATATTTAAACCATTGGTTCAGGGTAGGGACTACGCCTAACAGGTCTTCTTTACAATGCTCGGCGGCAATGTCGCGTACGAGGATGGTTTGATTAGCTGAGTTGATAACTGTTTCGCCAAATTTCCGGGTACAGAGATCAATACCATAGGTATTATGCAACAGTACGCGATGGCGGAGATTAAAGTAAAATAGTTTGCTGCTGTCAAGGAATTTATGAATGGGCAGGTAGTCGGCTGCTTCTCCGTTGAATTTCTTTTTAGACAGCAGGCTATGCTTCCAGTAGTTCATTGGGCAACGGCCTTTTGTTGGGAGTTAATATACAAAAGATTAGGATTATAGAATGGAGATATATGGAAATAGAAGGACTGCCGGCTGAATAGCCGGTTACCGGGGGCTTAATAACCAGATAGTGCTCTTAACTACAGATGGAGTGGGGGATTAACAAACCTGCCGGAGAGATGCAGCGTCAACAAAAAAATTAAGGAAGGTTTCCTTATATAATTTCCAGTTTTCAGTATTCAGGCTGTAACAAACACTGGTGCCCTCAATGGCGCCGTTGATCAAGCCTGCGCTTTTCAGTTCTTTCAGGTGTTGCGAGACAGTCGGCTGTGCAAGCCCCAATTCTACAACAAGGTCGTTGCAGATGCAGCGCTGCGCTTTGATAATATAATCAAGTATTGCTATCCTGGCCGGGTGCGCCATGATCTTGGCCATTCGGGCCAACTTGTTCTGCCGGTCGCTGAATAATCCCGTTTTCGTAATTCCCATTGTATTAATAGTTAATAACAATATTACAATACTTCACTCATTAGAAGGGATTAGAATTTCATTAGAGTTAATAATTACTTAACCTCTATCGTTATATTATTATATTACGATGTAGCGATATTTGCCGCAAATAAACCAAATCCCGAGATGTACAAAAAACTACTTCAGGTAGCTTTGCTTATCCTTTTATCTCACTTTGCATTCGCTCAGACTGGAAAAATAACTGGAAAGGTTGTCGACGATAAAAATAACCCGGTGATCGGGGCCTATGTACAGGTATTGAAAACAACCTTAAAGACGGTAACTGATGTAGAGGGACGTTTTTCATTTCAGGCAACTGCCGGCAGCAAATTAAGCATTCAGGTTTCTGCGTTAAGTTATGTTACCAAAACCATTGATGATGTGGAAGTTCCGAAGAACAGCCAGGAAGACATTATCATCACATTAAGCGCTAACGTATCTAACCTGAAAGAGGTAAATATTACTACCACTTTCAGAAAAGAATCGATCAATTCGCTCATTGGTTTTCAAAAGAATACCAACGCAGTAGCGCAGGTGATTTCCGCAGAAGCTATCCGCAGGTCGCCCGACAAAAACACCGGTGAAGTATTGAAAAGAATTCCCGGTACCAGTATACAGGAAGGTAAATACCTGGTAGTGCGGGGATTGGCAGACCGCTATAACCAGGCTATGCTGAACGGGGTATTGTTATCCAGTACAGAACCAGATCGTAAAACATTCTCTTTCGACCTGTTTCCATCCAATACCATCGACAACATCATCATCAATAATACATTTATTCCTGAATACCCGGGAGAATGGGCGGGTGGCCTTGTACAGGTGAATACAAAGGATATCCCCAACCAGAAATTCCTGAACGTCCAGATCGGAACTAACTTCAATACCAATACAATTGGCAATGATTTCTATTCGTATAAAGGAGGAGGCACTGATTGGTTAGGTTTTGATGATGGTACAAGGGCGCTGCCTAAAGGGATGCCTGCCAAAAATGCTTTTGCTGCATTAAGCGCTGCCGACAAGATCAATTTTGGAAAGCAGATCGCAGCCAATAACTTCTCTGTAAGCAAGAACAGCAGCCCGTTAAGTACGCTTGGCCAACAGGTGCAGATCAGCGGAGGTACGCGTACTACATTATTTGGGAAAGAAATAGGAGGCGTGTTCGCTGTAAACTATAACAGGTCAGTAAGAAGACTGCAGTATGATAACAGTTTCTTTGTGGTTAACGGGAAACTGGCACAACCAAGTTTTGTTTATCACAATAATAAATATAACACAGAAATACTGGGTGGCCTGATGGCTAACCTCTCCCTGAAATTAAACGCTAACAACAAGGTTGCATGGAAAAACATGCTGAACGTAAATACCTCCGATTATACCAACTTAAGAACAGGAGTGGATTACGAAGCACAATCAGTGGTGGGCGAAAATATCAGGGCAAGGGAACTGGGCTTCAGGGCCAACACTTTCTTCAATACCGTATTATCGGGAGAGCATAACCTGCCGTCTTCCGGGTTGAAGTTCGATTGGTACGGCAGTTTTAACATCCTGGATCAGTATATCCCGATGCAACGCCGTATCCAGTATAACCAGTCAAACGAAGTGGCTGATGCGCCATACACCGCGCTTTTATCTAACACTTTGTCGCAGAAGAGTGGCAGCATTTTCTACTCTACGCTTTCTGACTATATCTATACTGCCGGTGGCAATTTAACAAAATCGTTCAACCTGTTTGACCGCAAGCAGTCAGTTAAAGGCGGTTACCTGTTGCAGATAAAAGACAGGTTGTATAATGCGCGTCCATTCTCCATCAACCTCCCATCCGATAACCCGGCGCTGAGAGCCCTGGATGAAGATCATATTTTTGCTCCGGGCAACTTCGGAACTGATGATAAACAACTCGGTTTTAATGAAATTTCAGGAAACCAGTACAGGTACCTTGCCAATACTATCCTGAATGCAGGTTACCTGCAATTCGATAATTCATTTACCAACTGGCTGCGCGTTGTCTGGGGTGTGCGATATGAACACTTCGACCAGTTAGTAGGAAGCACCCGTAAATCCGATGATCGTTATAACTATACGAAGGTGGGAGATTTCCTGCCGTCGGTGAACGCAACTTTCAAATTAAATACAAAGACCAACCTGCGCCTGGCAGGTTCGCAAACCCTGGTACGTCCTGAGTTCAGGGAGCTGACCAACCTGGCATTCTACGACTTCGAACTGGGAGCGATCATTACCGGGTCCAAAACGCTCGAAAGAACAAAAGTGACCAACCTGGACCTGCGCTATGAACTGTATCCAAGACCCGGAGAAGTATTTACACTGGGCGTATTCTTTAAGGATTTCCGCAAACCGATCGAGTTGCAATTCAACCAGTCTGGTGTTGGTTCCAACAGCTTTAACTTCATCAATGCCGAATCTGCGAAGAGCTATGGCGTAGAGCTGGAGATCCGCAAAAAACTGGACTTTATTTCCGACAACTTGAAGAATTTCAGCTTCCAGGGTAATGCGTCTTATATCTACAACCGTGTAAGCTTTAAGAACGAAACATTAGACAGGCCTATGCAGGGGCAATCTCCATACCTCATTAATGCCGGTTTGTTATATGATGCAGAGAAGATAGGGTTGACATCCACCATTTTATTTAACCAGATAGGCCGCCGTATCCTGTTTGTAGGAAACGACGATGTGCCGCCGATCTGGGAAGCGCCACGCCCATTACTGGATCTGCAGATCGCTAAAAAGATCATTAAATCAAGAGGCGAGATCAAAATGAATATCTCAGACCTGATCAATCAGCGTGCAAGGTTCTACCATGACCTGGATGATGATAAACATTTCACCAACTCCGATGCGCCGGCTATTATCAGGAACTATGGTACCAACGTGAGCATCATTTTCGGATATAATTTCTAAGCACTCCTTTACATAAACGTATAAACACGAACACACGCAATAACATGAAAAAATTAGTTTTATTTACAGCAGCAATAGCTTTTCTGGCCACTTCCTGCCGGAAGATTGAGGCCGATACAGTTATCGTAGGAGGCGGCGGCAGTAATAACAATGAAGTCACCGAATCTACTTTGCTGGAAGGTAAGATCAGTAAAGACAGAACTTTGAAAGCTGGTAACACGTATACGATCAGGGGTATTGTGTATGTGACCAACGGAGCAAAGCTCACCATTGAGCCAGGTACAGTGGTACGTGGTGAAACGTCTTCAAAAGGAGCCCTGGTAATTACAAGAGGTAGCCAGATCATTGCAGATGGTACAAAAGAAAAGCCTATTGTATTTACTTCAGACGCTTCATCTCCGAAGCGCGGCGATTGGGGTGGTATCGTGATCTGTGGTAATGCTCCTACCAACTCTTCCTTCAATGGAACTCAGGGTGTTGGTCAGGTAGAAGGAGGTGTGAATAATGGTGAAGGTCTTGGATTGTACGGCGGCAACAACGCTACTGATAATTCCGGAATTCTCAGGTATGTAAGGATCGAGTATGCAGGTTACGCTTACCTGCCGGATAATGAGTTGAACAGCCTGACCCTTGCGGGTGTTGGTAGCGGAACAACTGTTGATTATGTAGAGATCTTCAAGGCAAACGATGATGCCATTGAGTGTTTCGGCGGTACAGTAAATTTACGTCACACTGTCTTTATCAGCACATTGGACGACGATTTCGATACAGACAACGGCTATAGCGGTACAGTACAATTCGGTATCGTAGTGCGGGATTCTGCCATTGCAGATATTTCCAAATCAGAAAGCTGGGAAAGTGATAATGATGCCAACGGTAGCGCGTTACTTCCGCAAACCAGTGCAGTATACAGCAATATTACCGTTATCGGTCCAAGAGCCGCTAAAACAAACGTAGGAAACAGCCTGTATTTAGCAGGTGCGCAGATAAGAAGGAATTCTACTATTTCTATTCACAATTCAGTGATCATGGGATATCCTACAGGTGTATTGATTGATGCAAGCAAAGGTGTTCCTACAGATAACAACATCAAAGCTGGTACCCTGGCTATCACCAATACTGTGGTTGCAGGTTGTGCTAAACCTGTTGATTACTCTGCCAGCTCAACACCAACCGGCTGGAGCGCACAGGATGCTATCAACTGGTTCTCTACAGCCGCATTTGGCAACACTATCCTGAACACCAACGACGAAGTGAAACTGACCGCTGCATTCAAGTATTCATCTCCGGATGTTACCCCGCTGGCCGGATCTCCGTTGTTAACCGGCGCTGCGTTCACCATGAACAGGGCTTCTGCTTTCACCCAGGTTTCTTTCCGCGGAGCTGTTGGCGCTGCCGGCACCCCGGAAGGCGAATGGTGGAAAGGTTGGACCAAACTTGATCTCAGTTTATAATGATAGAAAAAAGTCCGGATCGCATCCGGGCTTTCTTTATAATAACGCATGCTAGTTTAAAAAATGATGATCCGGGCTTCGCGCCCGGATTTTTTATTTGGGAGTTTAAATTTTTTATAAAGATGTAGAGTAGGCGGCGGTAGCGTTTTTATTTCGTTCTTGTATTGTTCCTGAGTTGTTGTTTCCTTAATTTAACCCTGGCCTGTTGTTGTATCCTGAAGTATTCCCTGCGGATACGATCAATTTCTTTCAATCGTTCCTGGTAAGAGTAAAACAAGTCTTCTAGTTGTTTCTTGTCTGATGACAAGGCTTCGGCAATTTCGTTTTCAAAAATAATTTGTCTGTTCACTAAATTGGGTTCTGTTTCAATGTTCTCCAGTTTTTTGCAAAATCCATGATGGATAGATGGGTTTATATGTCGCATATCGGTGTATTGAGTACCTTCTGATTCTATCAGTACATATTATTACTATATTGCGATATTACAATAAATGGTAAAATTTGCTGGTTGATCGTTTATTAATAAAAGATGAATTTAACGTTACCAATTTTATCGTATAGCTGTCGGTTAGTGTTATTTCTTTTTCCATTCCTGTAATTCTCCTCCCGTTTTCTTTATTTCTTTTATTTTTACCTGTATAACCACGTTAGGCATTCATAAGATCGTTGTACCAGGGTATAACGAAATGGTCCGTTGTGCCGGCCGGCTACTCCAAATGAGAGCTGAACAGGCATGCAAGGCCCGCATGAACCTATCTGCAAATTTGTTTCTTCAACCGTAAACATTTGTATCACTCAAATGAAAAAACTGATCCTGACAAGCCTGTTAGGCATAGCGTTAGGGCTTCCACGTTATGCAGCTGCGCAGCAGCTTCCTCATTTTAAAGGCGCCGAATCCACCTGGCACGATGGTTTCACGCGTTATGATTACATCATGGATGATTCGACAGGGGAGATCACTCCTTTCAAGCCAGATTCTGACGAGCGTTTTGGTATTGCAGACCCGCCTAAGGGGAAACATCGTTGTGTAGTAATCGCTCCTAAAACGCCTGCTCCCGGCAATCCATGGTCCTGGCGGGGTTGCTACTGGGATCACCAGCCCCAGGCTGAAGTGGAATTGCTGCGTCGCGGATTTCATATCGCATACATCACGGCAGGCGCAAATTTCAGACCGGGCAAAGAATGGGACGTCTGGTACAATTTCCTTACCATGCAGGGATTATCTCCTAAACCATGTTTCGTGGGTATGAGCAGGGGCGGGGAGTTTGAATATACCTGGGCAACACGGCATCCCGATAAGGTGAGCGCTATTTATGCGGATAATCCGGCTATCACCCCTGAAAGTCTTGCAGGGCTGGAAGGACTTGCAAGGAACAACGTAGCCCTCTTTCATGTTATCGGTAACCTTGATCCTTTGTATCCCATCGCGACAGGACCTGTTGAAGAGATCTATCCTCAATTTGGTGGACGTATATCCGTAATGGTGAAGGAAGGATTTGGGCACCATCCCCATAGTCTGCGCTCGCCCGGACCCATTGCCGATTTTATGGTGGCCAGCGTGAAAGAGAAGATAGAAGCGCCGGAGTTCCTTGACAACGGGTATAACAGTAGTTGGTTTACGCCCGCTGCGAGTATTTATAAACACTCGCCCGACGAAGGAACCTATATCACTTACAGGGGCGCGAGGTTTACAGGCAGCTATCGTCGCTATAGCTTCCAGTTGCCGGGTGTAGAGTCTTTCATTACGGTCATCGCGCCTTCTCAACCAGCCGCGGGAAACCCATGGGTTTTCCGTTCTACCTACGTGAAAAGGGATGACCAGCTGGCTAGAGCGCTGCTGGAAAAAGGATATTATATCGTTACAGGATCCGTACCTTATAACTTTGACGGACCACAGTTAGCGCACTGGAATACCATTTACAATTACCTTACAGGCAAAGGATTTTCTGCCCGCCCTGTGATCACCGGGGAGGCCTCCGGCGCCGGCGAAGCCATCGGATGGGCAACCGAAAACCCGGGCAAAGTATCTGCTGTGTACCTGGAGAACGCCATTTTCAAAACCATTGCTATGACAAAAGAGCCATTACCTGAGCACCTGGAAACCCTCGCAAAAGCCGGGGTACCATTATACCTGGTAGCTGGTAGTGAAGATCCGTTTTGTAAGACGAATACTGTTTCGGTCAGCGCTTTGTACAAAAAGTATGACGGAAAAGTGATTACAGATGTCAGGAAGAATGAAGGGCATCTATTGTTGCCGCATGATCCGCGTGCGGCGCTCACTTTTATACTGTCGAACACTCAACACTAAAAGAAAAAAAGAGGATGTCATTTCGTGACATCCTCTTTCCCGTTTAAATAAAAGACAGCCATTCTGTAAACCTCGAATAATAGTATTTTATCATGTAATAAGAACCAATATAGTCATCCAGGTTGATTTATTTATAACCTTTTTCCCTGATAAAACCAATTTTCGACAAAAATTTTCCCGATTGCGTAAATCATTTTCCCTTTTCCTAAAATGATTAATAATATAATGTAGCAATTTGCACTCTGAAAATTAAGTGCATGCACGTTGTCGACACGCCTACCGCAGAAATAAAAATAAACGGAATTAAGCCTGGTACCGGATTAGGGAGTATCTCTCCCGTTCCGGTAAAGAACAAACGAAGTGGTAAGAAACCATCTGCGTTCCGCCGTTTGGTGTCCGTATTGCACCTGTGGTTTGGCCTCGTTTCCGGTATCGTGATCATGATAGTGGCGCTCACCGGGGCTATCTACGCTTTTCAGCCCGAATTGAGCGATGCCTTTCAGCCTTACCTCTTTGCGGAAAAGACCGACAACCCTATACTTCCGGCCTCCCAATTGAAATCCATCGCCGAACAGCAGTTGCCAGGTAAAAAAGTGAGCCGCATTACCTATGGCGGCGAAGGCCGGTCTACTGCTATCAGTTTCAATGATAAAAAGAAAGGATATAACTATACAGTGTATATCAACCCATATAATGGAAAAGTTATACATGTTCAGGATATGGACCGGGAATTTTTCCGCCAGGTACTGAACGGGCATATGCACCTCTGGCTGCCCGACCCGGTAGGTCGTTACATTGTAAGGTATGCCGCTCTCATATTCGGCATTATGATCATCTCCGGCATCATCATGTGGTGGCCGAAGAAATGGAATAAATCTACCCGCAAACAGAGCTTCGCCGTTAAACTGAATGCCTCGCCCAAACGACTGAACTACGACCTGCACAATGTACTGGGCTTTTATGCCAGCTGGGTGATGATCTTCGTGGTTTTAACAGGCCTGGTGTGGGGATTTGAAGGCGTGAGAAATGCCGAGTATTGGGTATTCAGCGGGGGAAAGAGCTACCCGGGCAAGGAACCTAAGGTAAAAACTGCAAAACTGGCAACCAGCGCAGCTGCGACTAACCAGGCGCCCCTCGACATAGTAGATGCACAGATCAGGGCCCAATATGATATCAACGCCGGGAGAACCCAGTTCCTGCTGCCTGCCAATGGCAAAGCGGTGCTGACAGTCCGTTATTTCCCTGAGCAAAAACGCAGCTTCAACGCCGACTACCTGACCTTCGACCCGCAAACCGGAGCCGCATTGCCTGCCGGAGCCCGCGGGAAGTTTAAAGATGTAAACGGGGGAGAACTGGCCAACCGTATGACCTACGACATTCATACAGGTATGATAGGCGGTTTCCCGTTACGATTAGTTGTTTTCCTGGGGGCAATTGTTACCGCTTCCTTACCGGTTACGGGTTTTTACATCTGGTGGGGAAAGAGGAAAAAGAAACGACTGGCCGCTAATTAGCTTCCTGATGTGGTGAAAAGATATCCGGAATGTCTTCTCCCAATACCACCTCCCAAAAAATTCCCGATTGCGTAAATCATTTTCCCATTTCATAAACTGATTGATACAATTATGTAGCAACTTGCGGCCCGGTAGCATTAAACCTACAAACTTTCAGGCTGTTTTTAATTGTATTCGAACGTGATCAGATATCTACTTACCGCTTTACTTTGTTGTTTCATCAGCATTACCGCATTCGGACAAACCTCTACAGGCAGCCTGCGTGGCAGGGTGCTGACAGATAAAGGGAAACCCGTTCCCGACGCTTTTGTAACGCCTGAAAAAGGCCAGGCAAAACCTGCAGACAAAGAAGGCCGTTTTATATTGAACCTGCAACCCGGCGCCCAGAAAGTAATGGTGCAGGCGATGGGGTACTCTTCCCGCATATTTGATATTAATATAGAAGAAGGAAAAGAGGAAACGCTGGATGTGGTACTGACCACGGAAAGCATCCTCGATGAAGTAGTGGTTACTGCCGGCCGTAAAGCCGAAAGTATCCGCGAGGTGCCTTCTTCCGTAACAATTGTACGGGAAAAAGAGATCCGCGAGCAGGCCGCCATCAACCCTTCTATTACCTCCATACTCGGAAATACGGTTCCCGGGTTGGGTACATTCACCAATAAAGCAACCAACGCCGGTCAAACCCTCCGGGGCCGTTCTGTTTTGGTGCTGATCGATGGTATTCCGCAGTCTACCCCGTTAATGAACGGAAGCCGCGACCTGCGGTCTATCGACCCGGCTGTGATCTCAAGGGTAGAAGTGATCAAAGGCGCTACCTCCATCTACGGAAATGGCTCCGGTGGCGGGATCATCAACATGATCACCAAAAACCCTGAAGGGGATAAAAAGATAAGCGGCGAAACCAGGATAGGCGCAGACGGAAACCTTTTCCATTCAGATAATACTCTTGGATACCAGCTTTCACAGTCGCTCTACGGGAAGATCAACAAGTTTTCCTACGTGGTAAGCGGCATATACAACCGCACAGGCGCGCTGAAAGATGCAGACGGCAACGTAATTGCCCAGGCGGATGGACTCAGCGAAACCAGGTTGTTCAATGGCTTCGCCAAACTGGGCTACCAGATCAACGACAAACAATCCCTTACTTTCTCTTATAATATCTTCAAAAGCCAGCAACACGCAAAATATATCAACAAAGATGGCGTCTATGGCGTTTCGCCGGCTTACGGCGTTCCGGGCGTAGACCCCGGCGATCCGGCTGGCACCCCGCACAGCCATAATATGTACCTGAGCTATAAGGTGGCTGAACTTCCGGCTAACACCAGCCTGGAAGTAGTATTGTACGATAACCGTTTCCAGTCGCTGAACCGCTATGTGGCAAAATCCACCAGCTGGTACGGACCAGGACAAACATATATCCAGTCATACAAACAAGGGATTCGTGCCAACCTGAATACGCCCTGGAAAACGAAGTTCATTTCCGGCGATGTTACCTATGGGTTGGATGTACTGAAAGACCGCACCAACCAGGTATTGACAGACGGCCGTATATACGTGCCCGATATGAATATGCTGAATGTGGCGCCGTTTGCACAGGTGAAAGCAGATTTTCACCGGCTGGTGCTGAAAGGAGGGGTGAGATATGAGAACGACGGCATCAGGGTAAAAGACTTCAATACCATCGCCAAAGGACCGGAAGGACAAGGCAGCACTTTTATCAAAGGAGGCAAATTGAATTACAACGCCCTTATGTTCAATATAGGTGCGCGTTACAACCGTTGGAATGTATTCAGCCCGTTTGTCAGCTTTTCGCAGGCCTTTGGCCTGAATGAGCTGGGGCGCGTATTGCGTACAGCTTCCGAAAATACCTTGTCGCAGATCCAGACAGATCCTGTGATCACCAACAATTACGAAGCTGGCTTCAGCAGTGAGTTTGGTCCTGTTAATTTCTCCGCTTCTTACTTTATCAGCACTTCCAAGCTGGGCGCCAACCTGGTTGAACAGAACGGGATATTTGTAACCCAGCGCGAACCGGAGCGCGTTTATGGCTACGAGCTGGTGATCGATTCCCGTATTGGCAACCGCGTAAAAGCAGGGGCTAGTTACTCTTTCGTAGAAGGCAAGTCTAAACAGGCCGACGGTGAATGGAGGTACATGAACGGAGAGCGTATCATGCCTGCAAAAGGAACAGCGTTCGTGAACTACCAGCCGGTTAATGTCCTGAACATGCAGTTGTCGATGGTGTATACAGGCAGCAGGGACCGTTTCCAACCCCGCGCCAACACAGGTGTGTATGGGTTGAGTGAAGGACCCGTGAAATCTGTTGCATACTTTAATTTCAATGCAGGTTACCGGATCAGCTCTGCGTTTAACCTTTCAATGGGTATAGAAAACCTGTTCAACCAGGCTTATTATCCGCCAAGAAGCCAGTACAGGGTGCAGAACAACGAGTATGTAATGGGGAATGGAGCCAGGATGACGTTGGCATTGGGATATAAATTCTGATAAAAAAATTGCAAAATACAGCAGGCCTGCTAACCGATGGTTGGCATGCCTTTTTGTTACTATGGATAAGGAATTATTCCTGGGTTGGCATATGTGAGCTGTCCATGTATACGAATTCCCATTTATGACCATCCAGGTCGGCAAAGCTATGTTGGTACATCCAGCCATAGTCCTGCGGTTCGGCGTATAACTGTGCGCCTGCCGCCTGTGCTTTGCTGATAATCTCCTGTACTTCCTCTTTGGAAGCCGCGTCCAGCGCCACGAGCACTTCAGTTGCTTTGCGGGCGTCGCAGATCCCTGTTTTAATGAAAGTCTGGAAGTAAGCGTTTGTAAGCAGCATTACATAAATGCTTTCGCTGATCACAAGACAGGAGGCTTTTTCGTCGGTAAACTGCGGGTTAACGGAAAAGCCGAGGTTTTGAAAAAAGCTTTTTGATTGCTCAAGATCCTTTACAGGAAGGTTGATGAAAACTTTGGTAGCCATGTTGTGAAGATTTAGGTGTTATTTAATACAACAAAATTGACTTTTCCGGTTTCCATTTTTCTTTACATATGTTGAGGAATTTAAAATTTATCTGGCAGAAAGAAAGATCCTGCTCAGTTGGGTAGGAGTGATGCCTAAATAAGCTGCAATGTGGTGTTTTTTTACGCGTTGAACGAGGCCCGGGTATTTCTTCAAAAATTCATTGTAAAGCGTTTTGGCATCATCATGCCGGAAAGAAATTTCATACGGCTCTTTATCAATGATCCAGTGTTTTTCCATATACGCGATATAGAAGGCAGCAATATCAGGGTGTTTAACCGCGAGGTTCTTGAACGCATGATAATCGTATTCCAATACGCTGGTATCTTCCAGCGCAGTTATTTCGAACAGGCTTTCTGTTTTAGTTAAGGTTGCAGGAATTGAACCTGCGATACGGCCTTCCGGGAAGAAATACTTGATCACTGTTTCCCCTTTGTCGGTTACATAGTTCTGCGAAAACAAACCCTTTACCACGAAAGCAACATTTCTCGGTACCTGGCCAATACGTACAAAGCTTTCGCCTCTTTTATAGGTTTTCGCTTTCAGTAAGGCTTCCCAATCGGCTTTCGCTGTATCGCTGAGCTTCACATAGTTTTCTATCTTCTGAAAAAAAATAATACCGGACATTTGGATAAGTATGTATGATGTTTTTCGGGGCAAGTCATTTACCCTATTAAAATAGTAAATTGGGCGGAATAAAAAACAATGCACTATGAGCCGGAACGATCTGAAGCAAATTGCGGCGAAAATTACGGGGGAGCGTAAGCTTAACGAATTTATCACTGTCGGCGGCGTAGGAGCCGCGCTTGAAACCGCAGACGGGAATGTTTACACGGGGATCAGTATAGATACTGCCTGTTCTATGGGCTTCTGTGCCGAACATAGCGCTGTTGCTGAAATGCTGAAGCATGGCGAGTCGGTTATTAAGTCCATTGTGGCGGTCGACGGAGCTGGACATGCGGTACCGCCCTGTGGCCGGTGCCGGGAGCTGATCAGCCAGTTGTCGCCTGGTAACCTCGATACGATTGTAGAGGTCAGGGATGGCGTTTTTGTTAAGTTGCAGGAGTTGCTGCCGTTTGATTGGAAGGAAGGGATGATGTATTAGTTGTTTTATCCCCTTAAAATCTTCTCCATTTTCCTTCCCTTCGCTAACTCATCTACCAGTTTATCCAGGTATCTCGCCTGCTGTGTCAATGGGTTTTTAATTTCCTCTACACGATACCCGCAGATAACGCCGGTAATAAGATGAGCATTGGGATTTAATGATGCCTGCCGGAAAAAAGTTTCGTAAGTTGCTTTTTCATCGATCAGCTGCTGCAGCTTTTTATCATCGAACCCGGTTAGCCATTTTATTACCTGGTGCAACTCTTCTTTAGTTCTGCCTTTCTTCTCCACTTTAGCAAGCAATAACGGATAAACCGAGGAGAAGGTCATTTTGGCAATACGCTGGTTGTGTGTATCAGAGGTCTCCATACAAGGTTGTTTTAGTGTCATGGAATCCCTAAATAGCATTCTGATGGTGGGAAATGCCTGAAATATTAGGATTTTGTTAGCAATATTAATAAAAAGGATGATTATCTTCATACTATGAAACGTGCAATCATTTTTATCGCGATCCTGGTATCAGCAGTGGCTGCAAAGGCACAGTTTCCTTTATTCGGAGGCCGGCCCGCCACATTGCCCGCGTTGAGAAGTTTCGACCAGGCGACAGATAGCGGCTACCTTCATAAAAAATGGTCTTTCTCGCAATATTCCGGCATTTCGGCAGGATTTATTGCATTCAGGGGAGGCAGCGCCAGTTTCCTGTCTGCACCTTTAGGGCTGCAGGTTAACCGGCAATTGCATAATAATATTTATGCATTCGGCGGCGTTTCCGTTACGCCCGCCGTTTTGCAGGGTACCGGCCCCGTATTCTTTCAACCGGGATTTGACAAAGGGTACAATTTTATGCAGCCTAACAGGAACTTCAGCATTAACCCGGCTGCCCAGGTGGGGGTAATGTATATCAGCAACGATAAAACATTCTCTGTTTCCGGTAGTATTAGTGTCAGCAGGAGCAGTTACAATGGTTATTACCCGCTTTATGCACCGACCGTATTTTAGATAAGAAAAGAAAATAATTTATAGAAAAAGACTACTTGCACAGGTAGTCTTTTTTTGTTGAATACTGTCTGGCTGATATTTTGGATTTTTAATTAAATTAAAGACAAATACGCTCGCATGGCCAAATTTAATTCACCTTTAGACAGGCCTCCCTTACTGCGTTTCCGGCATCACGACGGTTTTACCCAACGACTGTTGTCGATAGATCTTACTATTCACCAGGAGGGAACCTACCGTGGAAGTATGTCTTTTTACCCCGCGTCCGGCGCTGAAATGAAAACCATTCCGCTGGAAGGCGTAGCGCCCCGGCGTTTGCTGGAATCATTGGAAGAACTGCTGAATGCCGAAGATCGCCTGCGTACCCTGGAAAAAATATACGACAGTTACCTGGAAGATGTGGATGAACAGGAATACATCCTGCCATTACAAACCATTAGGGTACGTGGATTCACCAAAAAAGCAGAAAATGCCCTGCAAATGCCAACGGAAAAAAAGTTTATTACATTCCGTCGTTTACTGCAACAGTGGCTGGCAGAAAAAATTTGATGATTGGCGTGTAATATTATTATATTTAACATTGTATTCACAAACCGATATTACTTTTGGCGGCTCATGACTGCTAATCACACAGATGATCTACAATTACTGGCCCGCATTAAAGTGGGAGAATCACGGGCGTTCGATCTGTTGTTCATGAAGTATTATCCGAACCTGCTGCACTTTAGCAGATCGCTGCTGCCATACCCCAGCGACGAGGCAGAAGACGTGGTACTGGAAGTTTTTCAACAATTCTGGCGAAACCGCGAAACCATCAACATACATTCTTCCCTTTCTTCTTTCCTGTACACCGCTGCCAAAAACAGGGTAAATGATTACCGCCGTAAACTTAAACCCAATACCTCATTGGAGAATATACCCGGCGATATAATGGCCAGCGAGGAAGGTCCCGACCATACCTTGAATTACAAAGAGATTGCAGAAAACCTCGAGAGGCTTATCAAGCTGTTGCCCGAACGCATGCAGCTCATCTTCCGTATGAACAGGGAAGATGAACTCAGTTACCAGGAAATTGCCGACCTCCTCGATATCTCCATTAACTCTGTCAAAACACAGATGTACCGCGCTATCAAATTCCTGAAAGAAACTTACCGGTTCGACAACTCCATTGCCTAAAAAAAATTTTTCGCGCTTGTCATGATTTCTCCTTTTTCTTACGTCTTATTATAAAAGGATCTGAAAATTGAAAGAACAAGAACTTTATCTGTTGATCACAAGATACCTGTCTGATCAAACTAGCGAAGCAGAAAACGCATGGCTGGCAGACTGGCTGGCCGCAGATAAGAGCAACCAGCAAACATTTGAAGAGGTAAAAAGAGTATGGCAGGGACATCAGCGGATCTCGGATGAAGAAAGCATACAGGCGTTATCAGTATTACGGGCAAGGATTGCCGCCGGCGAACAACGTGTTGTACCGGCTAAATCCAGGCGTCTGCAGTTTTATTGGTTCGCTGCTGCAGCCAGCCTACTAGTTGCTTTATTGGCTGCCTGGTATCTCTTTCCAACAAAATCAAACAACTCCCGGTTGTCCTATTTAACTATTGTCACCAAACCAGGTGAGAAAAAAATTATCAGGTTGGAAGACAGTACCCGGATAGTATTAGGCCCTGGAAGCCAGCTTTCTTATCCCAAAGTCTTTGACAAAGATAACAGGACAGTATCAGTAAAAGGACAAGCTTATTTTGAAGTAAGCCAGGCGCCCGGCAAACCGTTTATAGTACAAACGTCTGTATTATCCGTACAGGTACTGGGCACCCATTTCAACGTTCATGCGGACCCCGACCAGCCGGCGAGTACCGTGGCCCTGTTGGAAGGATCAGTGAAGATCAGACTGGAAGGCGATAGATCCTGGTTGCTTAAGCCGGGCCAGGAAATATCTGTTGATCATCGTACCCGCCAGGCGGCGTTAAATCCACTGGATTCCGCTACCGTACTGGGGTGGCAGCAGAATGTGCTGGTGTTTAAAAATGAACAATTCGGTAGCGTGGCGCCAAGAATAGAGAAAATGTACGGCGTGAAGATCATATTTAATAATGAAGAAGCAGCGGAAACACGACTGTATGCGCAGTTCAAAGATGAACCACTCGAGAATGTGTTGTCTGCCATCTGTATTTCAGGAGTGCTTACCTATCGCCAGCAGGGTGACACTATTTATGTGACAATGAAGAAGAGTAGTTAAGAAGAGAGACAGGAAAAGAATTAATGAAACAAAAATGCCTCTATCAATACCAATTCAATCTGTTCACCTTAACACTAAAATTTTTTACATGAAAACTATGTAAGTCTTTCCATGAGTATGATCTAAAAAAAGGAAAACCGGCATCTGCGAAATGCCGGTCGGATCGCTATTAAATTGTCGGAATCTAATTAACGAATTTGCTAATTTATGAAAAAAAAGAGTTACCCTGTATCTCTAATTCTACGTCTTTGCAGACTTTTAACAGTTATTGTTCTTTTTTTATGCACTCAACCGCTGCTGGCTGCGCATAGAAACAACGACGTAAGAGACCTATCAAAAGTAAAGTGTTCCCTGGCAGCAGTCAATATGCCGCTTAGCGAGGTATTTGATGTCCTGCAAAAACAAACCGCCTTTAATTTTATTTGTGTAGATAACACGCGTTTGCTGACAAAGAAAGTTAATCTTGTCAACCGCAATCAAAGCCTGTCATTGATCCTGGATGTGATTGGCCGGGACTTAAATTTTACCTACCGGCTTTCAGGCCGCCAGATCATTATACAGCCTTTACGTGCCGCCGGCGCAGCTGCACCCGCACCCCGGCTGATAAAAGGGCATGTCACTGATGCCAAGAGAGCAAGCCTTCCAGGCGTATCTGTGCTTATTAAAGGTACCAATACAGGCACGGTAACTACCCAGGAGGGCGACTTCTCTATCAAAGCCAGTACCGGCGACATACTCGTTTTCAGTTTCATCGGCTTCCAGCCAAAGGAGGTAACAGTGGGAGAACAGGACAGGTATGATGTGGTATTGGAAGAAAGCTCGAAAGGTTTATCCGAGGTAGTAGTAACCGCCTTAGGCGTGAAGAAGGAAAAAACAAAACTCGGGTATGCTGTACAGGAAGTACAGGGCGAAAACCTGGTTAAAGCGCGTGAACCCAACCTGGTAAACTCCCTTACCGGAAGGGTTGCGGGCCTCAATATCAAAAACTCCACTGACCTGTTCCAGGACCCGGGAATATCGCTCCGCGGCCGCAAGCCTCTGATCGTAATAGACGGGATACCCGACCAAACGGCCGACTTTTATAAAGTGAATGCAGATGATGTAGAAAGCATGACGGTGCTGAAAGGCGCCAGCGCATCGGCCCTCTATGGCTCCATCGGGCAGAACGGGGCTATCATGATCACCACCAAACGTGGTAAAGGCAAAACATTAAGCGTAGAAGTTAACTCTTCTACCCAGCTGCAACCCAGCTTTATCCGCATTCCCGAAGTACAAACCGTATATGGCGCAGGTTTTAAAGGAAAGTACACTTACGTCGACGGCTCCGGTGGCGGACCTGAAGGCTCCGGCTGGATATGGGGACCAAAGCTGGATCAACTTGATCCCAGCACTCCAAGCGGCTATTTCGAAACCCCGCAGTTCAACAGTCCTGTCGACACGGCAACGGGTAAACGTATTCCAATCCCCTTCATCTCCCGTGGAAAAAATAACGTAAAAGACTTTTTCAATACCGGTATAGTAGCGAGCAATAACATCAGCATTATGCAGAGCTCAGATAAAGGATCTTTCCGGGCCTCTGCTTCGCATATCTATCAGAAAGGTATTGTGCCCAATACCGGTCTGAACAACAGCTCCTTCACCGTAGCAGGCAACTACAAATTATCAGATGCGTTATCCATGGATGCGCGTTTAACCTACAACAAACAGTATACGGATAACTTCCCTGAAACCGGGTATGGACCTACGAACTATCTTTATAACCTGGTATTATGGACAGGCGCCGATGTGAGTGTAAAAGACCTGCGCAATTATTGGGTGCCGGGCAAAGAAGGCATCCAGCAACGCAACTATAACAACTCGTATTACAACAACCCTTATTTCCAGGCATACGAGTACCTGCGCAGCTATTATAAAGACAATACTTTCGGGTCACTGAACCTTTCATATAAGATCAGTCCTGAGTTTTCCGTACAGTTCAGGAATGGTATCAACGCCTATGGTCTTAACCGTACCTACAAAGAGCCAAAGAGTTATATAGGTTATGGCAACAAGTCGAGAGGCCAGTTCACCGTTGCAACGCAAAACTATTTTGATATTGCTTCCGACCTGATCGGCGACTATAACCATACCTTCACCAATAACTTCAAGATCCACGCGCAACTCGGCGGATCCAACTATTATCGCAACTACAAGTGGGGTAGCGCTAATACTGATGGGTTAACTATCCCAGGCTTCTACAATTTAAGCAACTCCGCTAATCCCGTGCAGTCTACCAACTACCTGGAAGAGAGAAGAACAAGCAGCGTTTATGGCGTTGTAGACCTCGAGTTCCTGAACGCGATCTATCTTTCTGCAACAGGCAGGCAGGATAAGATCTCCACGTTGCCGATAGAAAACAACAGCTTCTTCTACCCATCTGTCAGCGCCGCTGTAGTGATCTCACAACTGACCAAACTGCCGACCTGGATCACTTACCTGAAAGCCAGAGGTTCCTGGTCCAGGGTTTCCAGCGCTACGTTGAACGATAACAGTTATACCTATAGTTACCTGCCATCATTCGACAAAGGTACTATCTGGAATAACCTCCCGTCTTTGACGTATGGCGATGCTTTGCTGAACAGTAAGCTGATCCCGCAAACATCAGACAGCTGGGAAGCCGGTGCAGATGTGAAAATATTCGACAGCCGCATTGGTTTGGAAGCAACCTATTACCAAACCCGCGATTACAACAATATTGTTTCAGTGCCAATGTCTATTTCCAGCGGTTACTCCAGCAAGCTGGCTAACGGTAACGTTTACCAGCGGAAAGGAATAGAGCTGATGCTGACAGGGTCTCCGGTAAGAGGTAAAGTATTCAACTGGGATGTGGCGATAAACTTCAGCAAATACCGCCGTTACCTGAAAGAGATCTACGGAAATGCGGAAACGCTGAACTTCCTGCGCGTAGGAGATCGTACAGATAAGATATTTACCAGCGTATACCAGAAAGATCCCGAGGGCAATATTATATACGGCAGCAATGGCTTCCCGTTGAATGACGTGTTCTCCCGCTTCATTGGTTATAATGATCCGGATTGGACCTATGGTATGGAAAATACTTTTACCTACAGGAATTTCTCCTTTAAATTCCTGGTTGATGGGCGTATCGGCGGTATGATGTACTCCACTACCAACCAGAAGATGTGGTGGGGCGGTACGCATCCCGGCACTGTGAACCACTTCCGTGATGAAGCGAACGAGAATAAGGCTACTTATGTAGGAGAGGGAGTAGTGGTAACGGGAGGAGAAGTATCTTACGACAGCTACGGCAACATCATTAAAGATACCCGTACGTTTGCCCGTAATACCAAAGCGGTTAACTATATCGACTATATGACCAACACCAGCAACGGGGCGAATAATAACTACAATTATTTTTCGCAGACTTTCCTGAAGCTCCGCGAGGTAACGCTTACCTATCAATTCCCGTCAGCATGGTTGCGCAGGTCATTCATCAGGGCAGCCACCGTGTCTTTTGTTGGCCGTAACCTGCTGCTGTTTTCAAAGATGCCGAATGTGGATCCTGATCCGGCTGCTGATAATCTGCAGACGCCCTCTACACGTTCTATGGGTATCAATTTTAACGTTAAGTTCTAATGCGCTGGTTTATGAAAAAAATCGTATTTATATTACTGAGTATCCTTGTCATACAATCGGGATGTAAAAAATTCAGCGAATTCCAGGTAGATCCTAACAAGTCGACCATCGCTACACCCGATCTGTTATTGAATTCCATTATACAGAACGCATTTCAGTCTACCAGCATTAGCGCCGCATTAGCCTGCCGCCAGATGGTATACACAGATGCGTCTAACGTGAACCAGTACTATGGCTGGGACAGGGCCGGTTTCGGTACCTATGGAAGCTTGCGCCAGGTATTGAAGATGGAGGAAGCGGCTGTTGCACAGGGCAAGCCGGAGTACCTGCCACTGGCAAAGTTTTTCCGCGCCTGGTATTTCCTGCAGCTGACCCAAACCTTCGGGGACGTGCCTTACAGCAATGCATTGAAAGGGGATGATGGCCTGGGCGATCCTGCTTACGACAAACAGGAAGATATTTATCTCGGCATCCTGGACGACCTGAAAGCAGCCAACAACATGATTGGCGCCGGTACCGCCGATGTGCAGGGCGATATCCTTTACAACGGCAAGATGCAGCAGTGGAAACGCGCCATCAATGCTTTATCGTTACGGGTATTAATGAGTTTGTCGCTGAAAGAAGGAAAGTCGAAGATCGATGTGAAGCAGCGTTTTGCCGAAATCGTCAACAATCCAACTACTTACCCGTTGCTGACTGGGAACGAAGATAACGTAGTTTTGAAATTCTATGATCTGCAGGGAAACCGTTATCCGTATTTCAACAATAACGATTTGCAGACAGCTGATTATATGGAAGAAAGTTTTGTGAACCTGTTGAAAGACCTGAAGGACGTGCGTTTATTCAGCTTTGCCGACAAAGCGCCTAAATTCGCCGCCTTACCGGCTGATGATTTTAACGCTTATGGCGGAGCAAAAGGAAGTGCGCCGGTGAACGAGAACAACGCAAGAACAGTAGCGGGAGAAATATCCAAGATCAATCCCCGGTTCTATAATAACCCAACAAATGAACCCAGTATTGCATTGGGGTACCCGGAGCAGCAGTTTATCCTGGCAGAAGGCGTGTTGAAAGGATGGATCAGCGGTTCGGCCAGCGATTTCTATGAAAAGGGCATCAGGGCATCTATGACGTTCTATCATATCGATCAGCCAACTATTGATAAATACGTGGAGCAGGCTTCCGTGAAGTTGTCTGCTGCCAATGGCTTGCAACAGGTTATCACGCAGAAGTATATTGCATCTTTCTTTAACAGCGGCTGGCAGCCGTTCTACGAGCAACGCAGAACAGGTTTCCCCGCTTTTGATGTGGCGGGATCAGGTATGCTTAATGATCACAAGATCCCTAAAAGATGGATGTACCCGGAAAGCGAGTTGCAGTTGAATAAAGATCACGTGTTGGAAGCTATTTCCCGCCAGTACCCGGAAGGCGATAATATTAACGGTGTGATGTGGTTGATCAGACCCTGACCGCCTGCACTAAAAAATAAATAATCTGCTGCGCTGCATCATTATCGGGGCAGCGCAGCTTTAAACATCGTATTCATGAATAAATGGACCAAATCGGTAGCGATTCTGTTTTTTGCTTTTCAGTCAGGCGTTTATGCTCAAAGTAGTAAAAAGACTGTTTTTGTAATTGCGGATGGTATCCCTGCAGATGTAATAGAGCGTTTGGAGCTTCCTAACATCAAAAGGATCATCAATGATGGTACTTATACGCGCATGTATGTAGGGGGCGATAAAAATGCGTACAGCGAAACCCCAACCATTTCTGCTGTAGGCTATAACAGCCTGCTGACAGGCACCTGGGTTAACAAGCACAATGTGCCCGACAACGATATCAAAGCGCCGAATTACAACTATCAGAATATCTTCCGTTTGTTTAAAGCCCAGTATCCCAATAAGAAAACGGCTATCTTTTCCAGTTGGGAAGATAACCGTACAAAACTGATCGGCCATGAATTACCTCACGCAGGCAGTGTGAAGGTCGATTACCATTTCGATGGCTATGAACTGGATACCATCAATTTCAAACATGATAAAGAGCGGCAGTTCATGCACCGCATCGACGAAAAAGTAGTGGACGAAGCTACTGCCACTATCAGGAAAAATGCGCCTGATCTCTCGTGGGTGTACCTGGAATATACAGACGATATGGGGCATATGCACGGCGATAGCCCTGAATTTGAAGCAGCCATTAAAATGCTGGATGCCCAGATAGGCAGGCTGTACGACGCCATCCAGTACCGCAGGAAACAATTTAAAGAAGATTGGCTGCTGGTGATCACAACAGATCATGGGCGGGATGAGAGAACCGGAAAAGGCCATGGAGGACAGTCGCCCCGCCAGCGTACAACCTGGATGGTAACGAACTACAAACCACTGAATGATTATGCTACCCGCTATAAACCAGCGATCGTAGACATCATGCCAACCATCGCCCGTTATATGAATATCAGTGTGCCGCAGGATGTGCAGCGGGAAGTTGACGGTACGCCGCTGATTGGTAAAGTATCAGTTTCCCAGCCGCTCTTCAATGTGATACAGGGACACCTGGATATTACCTGGAAAGCGTTGGAACCAACCGGTAAGGTAAAGATCTGGCTAACTACTACCAATAATTTCAAGGAGGGCAAGCCGGATCAATACCAGTTAATAGGGGAGGTGCCGGTGGCGTCTCAACACGCCTGGATTGATATACAAAATTATCCTTCCGACTATTACAAGATAGTATTGGAGGCGCCGTACAACACATTAAACCATTGGATCACGAAGGAGGAGAAGAAATGAGGATGTATAAACTATTTGCCTGGGCGGTACCGGCGCTGTTGTTAGGCGCCTGTCGCCCTTCCTCCGGCGGGAAAGATCTGGCTTTGTTGCCCGGCGGCCCTGCATGGGGTGCATTATTCCAGCAACGGGCAGCGGAATACCGCGCTTTATGTTACCAGGCCTATAACCTGGCCACCTTGCGGCTGGATGCCCTGGCGCAGTTGCCATCCGCGTTGCCAAAGGCGATCATCACGGATATAGATGAAACGGTGCTGGATAACAGCCCTTATTTTGTGGCGCAGGCACGTGCGGGTAAAACCTATGATGATAGTTCCTGGATTCGGTGGACTGCCAAAAAGCAGTGCGACACGGTGCCGGGCGCCGTGCAGTTCCTGCGTCATGCAAAGGAGCTGGGAGTTACCGTATTTTATGTGACCAATCGCTTCCAGCCTGAAACTGCTGCTACCCTGGCCAACCTGCGCAAATTCAACTTGCCGGATGTTGACTCGGCGCACCTGTTCCTGTCTGACGGCAACTCGTCTAAGGACAGCCGGCGGGCGTTTATTGCCAATAATTACGAAGTTGTTCTATGGATCGGCGATAACCTTGGCGACTTTAGCGGTATTTTTGCGGCTGCAGACCGTGGCCAACAGGTAGATAGCAATAAAACCAGGTTCGGCGATCGGTTCATTGTGTTGCCGAATGCCATGTATGGCGCCTGGGAAGATGTGTTGTATAAGGATAGGAAGGAAGATAGGAATGTGATATTGAATGGGGAGTTGAAGATGTAGGTTTATTGCAATTCAAACAATTCTTCTACTAATTGCCAGACCATGGTGCAGGGGTTGTGGTTTGCGTAGTCTTCCGGCGGTTTATAGCCTGTTTCCCAGATTATAAACCTCCGGAAGAAAACCTAGATCAATAAGCATCCACGATTAGCTGCTTTGTCTTTCATATATCAATTTTTTTCCAAAGGAAATAATAGCGCCTTCGCCTCTTTGAAAACATCTGGTTAGCAACTCCACATCGTTGGTATGTTTCAGCGCGTCATTTAACAATTGTTTCTCAGCTTCATTCCATGGCTCATATGCTCTTGGATATTTTTTTCTTGCGATTACGACGTAATCGGCAAGATTATCCTGCTTAGTGACTCCAAATTCATTGACCTTTTCTTTTAAAATATCTATATCAGTTGCCGTTAGATTATTGAAAACTGCCTTTTGGAAAAAATCAATATTCGCCCAGGGGGCATTGGTTCTCTTTCCATTACCATTTTTTCCGTGCTGTAAATACCCTCTTTTAGACAGGTAATCAGCAAAGAAATCATGCAGTTGACCCTTGGTATACTGTGTTCTGTATTTTCCGTAAAGACTATGGGAAACCAATGCCGTAGTCTTAAATGCACGAGTGCCCATAAAGAAGTCGGTTAAACGGTTTTCAGTGGGTGTACTCTCATGCTCCAGGAAAAGCGTAATGGCTGTGTTAATATCTTCTTCGCAGATTCCGACACCCCCATCATTAGCTGGCGCCCCTTTTTTGAGGTTGTCAATAGCAATTTGCAAGGCACGTATTACATTACGTTCATTTAAAACGCTTTCATTGGGAATAATTTCACCCGTTGTTGGAGAACAGCCTGCAGCCAGGGCTTCCAGTATTTTTATCGCACTATTGATATCCATAAAAATGTTTAGACTTACTGACCTATATAAATATAGGATTTTTGCTTTATTCTTTTTATCGGAACAGGAGAATTTACATGCGCAAGTCGCATTGTTTTCAACTTATGTGAACATCAACGATTTGGCTATATCTACCTATCTTTAATAATTGAAATTATAATAGTTGAAAAAGCCTCCCAAAACCATAACCAAATGGCAAGAATTTTTATTACCGGCTCAGCAGACGGATTAGGCTTACTAGCCGCCCAGGCATTGATAGAAAAAGGGCACCAGGTTGTGCTTCATGCCCGTAACGAACAAAGAAAAAGCAGTGTAGCCGATAAAGTAAAAGGCGCAGCCAATATCCTGGCCGCTGACCTCTCTGATATTGAAGAAACCCAAAAACTTGCTGAACAGGTAAATGAACTGGGGCAGTTTGATGCGATCATACACAATGCAGGAGTATATAACACCTCAGCAAAACAATTGCTGCATGTCAATGTACTGGCGCCTTATATACTTACATCATTAATCAGGAAACCCAGGCGGCTCATCTACCTGAGTTCCGGGATGCATCTCCAGGGAAGGCTGAGTTCCGCTGCTGATATAAGTCGCCTGAGTTACTCCGATTCCAAGTTATATGTTCTCATGCTGTCTATGGCCGCATCCAGGATCTGGACGGATGTTTATTCCAACTCCGTTGATCCCGGCTGGGTGCCAACGAAAATGGGAGGGAAAGGAGCGCCCGACGATTTGCAGGAAGGATATGAAACGCAGGTATGGCTGGCGGGGAGCAACGACCCTAAAGCCCTGGTAAGTGGCCGTTATTTTTTTCATCAGCAGCAAAGACGTTACAATCCTGAAGCGGATGATGTGGCAAAGCAGGAAAAGTTATTGGATTATTGCAAAGAAATTACCGGGGTATTGTTTCCCCGTTAGAACATAACGAACTGCTATAAAAAAAGAAGACGCCTCAAAATGAATGAGGCGCCTTCTTGCTACGGGAAATTATTCATTGATCACTGCTTATTCATAATTGTAATTATTCCAGTACGGAAGCACCCCGCGTTTATCCGCAGGCACCCAGAAAATAGGCGAAGTAGTATTGTTTTCATTCGCTACTTTCGAGAAGTTATCCGGGTTGTTGGTCAATTCAACAGTTGGATAATGCACTCTTTCCGGCATAGGCTTCCATACATTGGCGTGCCAGGTGAATGGTTCCAGTTTAGGATGCCTTGTTCTTCTTAACTCTGCCCACAATTCATAAGGCTGCAACAGGTTCAGGTGAATATACTTTTGTTGCATCAGGATCTCCATCTTGTCATCAAGCGTAGGCGCAGCCAGGAATTTGGCTTTGATCTTGTTGCCCCATGTTTCAACGGTATCGCCTCCCGGTTTGGTAGGATATAACAGGGAATCGGCAGTTCCACGTCCGTAGGTACTGAGCTGGTTGATCGAATACCAGAAATCAGTGGAATGTACTACTTCGTCCTTGATATGATCTCCGGCGTCTTTACCGGTATTACCGAGGCCTTTCAGCGCAATCTCTGCCAGCAGCAGGTCTACTTCTCCTCTGGTCACCATGTATACAGGCATATTTTCGTTGCGGTGCAAAGTAATATGGCTGTAAGTTGATTTCGCATTTTGAGCAAGGGAAGAAGCGAGGTTGTCGGCATACGGATAGTATCTCTGGCCGCTGTTATATAGCGCTTCCTGCTCCTCGATGTTAGCAGAAACGCCGCGATAATCCCTGAATTTAGTTGGCATGGCAATCACTGGCAGGCGTGGATCATCGATACCGCGCTGGTAGGTAGAATCGCCGTAGTTCAACCGTTTCATGATGATGTTAGGAATGAATGAGGCGTAGGTATTTTCATACAAACCACGTTGCCAGGTACCGCCGCTCAATACATCTATCTTATACCACATACCCCAGGTAAGATCGGTGGCAGGCAGTGGTTTGGATAGTGTTTCCTGTATCAGGGGTTTGGCATAAGCTTCTTCTACACCTGCAATACGCACCAGCATTTTCAGGCGGGTGAAGTTGATGAATGCCACCCATTTACTGATGTCTCCTTTGAACGCATAATCCTGTTGCTGGAAAATGATCTTGGCAGGATCAGACATCTGTGCAAATGCCGTTGGCAAAGTATTGACAAGCGTTCCCAGGTCGGCAATGATGGATTGATAGACCTGTTTCGGATCATCGTATTTAGGGAAGAGGTATTGAGGTCCGCCCTTGGTTCCCTGGAAGGCGTCGAAATACGGGATGGAATTGAAAAAGTCTACCAGTTTGCCGCATTGATACAATTTAATGAAAGTCGCCAGCTTCAGGTATACATCGCCATCTGACTTCAGTTGACCGGTTCTCAGGTCCACAGAGTCTTTAATGGTTTCGTAATTTTTCAGCCTGGTGTAGCTGCTTTCAAAAAATCCCTGACCGGATATAGCGAAATCATCGAACCCATTGCCGCTTACCAGGTCGTTGTAGCTGCTGAACCAATCATAGCGGTAAGAGATATACCGTTGTGCAACCTGTTCGTAACCGGTTATACCTGTTCCGCCATTGAGCAGGTAATACCATTCTCCATAGTCCTGGACAAATATTTTATTGGTAGTAAGCAATTGAGTGAATAAACCCGGTATCACGTCAGTAACCGTGGCGTTCAGTTTATCCGGGTCATAGAATCTCTTCTCCACATCTTTCTTACAGGCGGTGAAAGTGGCTGAGAGGGCCATCATGGCTATGTACAAGTATGATTTTTTCATGTTGTCGTTTTTTGTGCGTTTAGAATGCTACGTTCAGCCCAAGTGAGAAAGTACGCAGTGTTGGATAGATGGTGTTTTCCACGTAAGTATCTGCTCCCAGCGCGCCTTCCGGATCGATGTTCGGAATGGATTTATAAAGATAGAACAGGTTACGTGCCGCTGCAGTTACTGAAAGCCTTTGCAGTTTCATTCGTTTTACCAACTCGCGGGGAATTTCGTACGAAATCGCTACTTCCCTTACTTTGATGTAGTTGTTCTTATACAAGCGATCTGGCGGGAAAGAAGTAGCCAGGTCGTTTGCATAGCTCTGGTAATAAGTGCTGGCATTGGTCATCTGGGTGTTCGGTACATATTTGCCATTGTTGTCCAGCATCACGCCAGGGAGGATCAGACCATCGTGGTAAACGCGGCCATCGCGGGATGCGGCAGGGGCAGGCTGATTATGCTGCCATGGCACCATAGCGCCATCGGAGTTGTAGTAGTAGGCCAAACCTCCGTGTGCTTCGTCCCTGTACTCAAGCGTGCTTTCCAGTTCTCCAACTCCTGTAAGACGGTTGTTGGTATAAGAGAAGATAGTACCGCCTGATTTGTAATCAAGACTCACGCGGAAGTTGAAGTTTTTATAACTGAAATCGGAGATAATACCGCCATATATTTTAGGCATTACATTACCTGCTACGACAGTTTTCTGGTTGTTCAGCGAATACATGCCGTTAGAACCTACGATCTTGTTCCCTGCGTCGTCGCGGAGATAATCATACATCACGATTTCGCCATACGGGCGGCCTTCGTCGGCATGTACCGAAGCGGCAGAACCGTTAATGAGATTAGAGATCGGGTTGTTGGTAACACCCGGGTACAGTTTCATTACTTTAGATCCCTGGCTGGCTGCATTGAGGGTGATATCCCACCTGTAGTTCTTGCCGATAAGTGGAGTACCGGTAAGTCCCAGTTCAAAGCCCCATGCTTTAACATCTCCCACATTGATCTTAAGCCCTTTGGAGCTGGAGGCAGAAGAGATAGGCAGGTTGAAGATCTGGTTATAACGGTGATTGGTATACGCAGAGAAGTCGATGGTCAAACGGTTTTCTTTGAAGAAAGAGTTGTTGATACCGATTTCGAATTCTCTTTTTCTTTCCGGTTTCAGGGCGCCGGGCAGAATTGCTTCGGGCGGAGTAATAGCCAGGGCAGTAGTGTTTGGCAACCTGGTGAAGCTATAAAGGTTGTTGGCAAAATACCTGTTGGTACCGTTACCTACGTCGGCCCAGGAGAGACGGAGGGTACCGCTGTTCATGCCAGGAATGGTGAAACGTTCGGTATAGTTCCAGTTAAGCGCTACGCCGGGATAGAAGTATTTGTTGTTTTCCGGAGGCAGGGTAGAGTTCCAGTCCATACGGCCCTGCATTTCCAGGGTAAGTTCACTTTTCCAGGAAAGGGAAGCAGATGCCAGCCAGCTGTAAAGCACATCATTACCGCGGTTAAAATTCCTGATCAGGTAAAGGTTGCTGGAAGATGGCGTACCGGATTCGTTGTTGAACGAATAGAGGTCGGCAAAATTAAGCCCGCCAATGGTGGTGCTTCCCAGGTAATCTGAAGAGCGGAGGCGATAAGCGCCGCCCGCGTATGCAAACAGGTGCAGTTTATCCTGCACAAAAGAACGGTTGTAGTTTAACAGGGCCTGGTAAGTTTGTACGGTAGCATTTTCTTTCGCCACGCCAAATGCTCCCTCAGCAACGCTGGGCAGGATCCTGGTTACGCTTCTTTCGGTTGTATAGTTGGTATTGTCGTAGTCCAGACCAGCTTGTCCAACGAGGAAGAGATGCGGCGTAAAGTTCAACGTCACCTTTGCAGAGGTGATCATATGTATTTTATCGTCTTTCAGGCGGTTTTTAGAACGGTCCCACATGAAGGAGCCCAGGTTGGAAAAGGCTGTTGGTACGCCGGCATTGGACAGGTCGCGTTTATACCCGGTTTGATCTGTATAGAACGGGAAAATGCGGTCGTAGTCGTAATCCAGCGGCAGTCCCCAGGCAACGGAGCCGCCATTGGAACCACGGCGGTTCATGCTGGTAATATTGTAAATATTGGAGATCACTTCAAAGCTGGCAAGGTTGGAAGCTTTGATGTTACCGTTGAAACTGAAGGTATTTCGTTTCTGCCAGGAGTTATCTCCATTGATGTCTTTGTAATAGTAATTGGTGTAAGAAGCGCGTACACTTCCTTTTTCGTTGCTGCCGGAAATGGCTACGTTACCGGTCGTAGAATGACCATTTTGGAAGAGGGAAAGAAAATTATCTGTATGCGGTGTGTTTTTCACCATGGCGCTATCGTAGAACATTACATCAGCGCCATCGAATTTCGGACCGAAGCTGAAACGTTTGTTAGGAATAGTCCTGATCTTCTGACCGTTTACGGTAGCATAGGTAGTATCGTAGATGTTGTCGCCAAGGCCGTATTGGTTCTGCAGCTTGAGATACGATACTGGTTGTTCAATAGTATACTGGATAGATCCGGTCATTCCCATACCGGTGCTGTTGCGGCCACTCTTGGTAGTGATCAGCACCACGCCGTTTGCCGCATCGCTACCATATAATACTGTGGCTTTAGCGCCTTTAAGAATGACCATGGATTCGATATCGGAAGGGTTGATATCGTTGATGCCCGCGCCGTAGTCGAAGCCCTGGCCGATAGAACCGTCGATAGATGTTTTGCGGTCGCTGAGGATAACTCCATCTACCACGAACATCGGGCGTACGTTCTGATCGGGGTTCATACTGGCCGCGCCGCGGATGTTGATCTTGATACCTCCCTGCGGGCCGGCGGCGCCCATATTTACGCCAACGCCGGCGGCTTTACCATAGAGCGCCAGGAAAGGGTTCATGGTAGCTCCGGCTTTGGTGAGCTCTTCTCCCTGGATGGTACTGATGGCATAACCCAGCGTACCTTTAGGGCGTTTGATACCGAGGGCTGTTACAACCATTTCATTTAACCCGCTGGAAGCGGCGGTCATTACAACAGTGATGGTATTGCTGTTTCCTACGGTAACGGAGGTAGATTGAAACCCGATAGAGGAAAATACCAGCACTACATTACCCTGCGGTACTTCCAGGCTAAAGCGTCCGTTGGCATCTGTAGCGCCTCCTGTTTTAGTGCCTTTTACAAGATAAGTTACACCAGGTATGGGAGCGCCGGTACTATCCTTTACCACACCTGTGATCCGGCGTTTATCCTGGTCTACGGTTGCTGCCGGCGCGTCCGGCTTTGGGGGCGCGATCTCCTTTTCCTTAAGGGCGATCACCTTCCCGATAATTTCGTAAGAGAAAGGTTGGTCATGGAAAAGAGTTGCCAGCGTTTGTTCCAGGGTAGCGTTTTGCACCTGGATATCTACTGGTTTGCTTTTTTTCAGCATAACGTCTTCATACCAAAAACTATATCCCGATTGTTTTTTAATATCTTCCAATACGGTAACAAGTGAGGCATGTTTTCTTGATAGCGTGATCTGCTGGGACATTGACTTTGCGCTGATTTGCAGGCAGGCCACGGTCATCAACAGGGCGACTATTTTAAGTTGCATGATCAGTCTTTTTTTGAGGGTGAGATGTACACCAGAATGACTATACGCAGGCAAGTGATCTGGCATAGTTGAACGTGGCCCCGGCACATAAGAGGGCCTTGCATGACGATGATATTTCATACATTTGGGATGTTTGAGTAAATAAAAGTTTTGATACCGCAAGTGTCATACTGGCTCAGGCAACTTTACCAGGGGCGGGTGAGAGCGCTCCTGGATTTTTTTGCCGTTCCAGCACAAATCTGCTAGGGACCTTTGTGCATGTCTTACGATTTGATTTAGGTTGAATACTGATTTAGGTTGAATCTTGAAAATTATGTATCGCGTCTTACTACATAACAATTAGCTTTTGTGCTTCCAGTTTGAATTTAATTTTACTGATCTCGAGCAGGCGCAAAAGCGCTGAAAGGTCGGCGGATCTTGGAATATCACCGGTGAAGGTGCGTGCAGGCACATCGCCTTTGAACACCACTTCTATATTATACCAGCGTTCTACCTGCCGCATGATGGTGCGGATATCAGCGCTTCTGAAAGAAATCAATCCATTCTTCCAGGCGATGGCAAGGTCCGTGTCGGCATGGTCGATGACTTCCATGTTGCCGTTTTCGTGTATAAGTGATTGTTGTCCTGGTTTCAGGAGTTGTTGGGCGGATGGCCCTTTTACCCTGACTGATCCATCAATAAGTGTTGTTTTGATGCTATTCTCATTGTTGTAGGCCATTATATTGAAACTCGTGCCCAGTACTGTTACCGCTGCTGTGCCGGTATTTACGAAAAACGGCTGGGCGGCGTTAGGTTGTATTTCGAAATAGGCTTCCCCGGTGAGGCTAACCTGCCTGGTTGCCCCCGTAAAGGCTGTGGGGTATTGAAGAGAAGAGGCGGCATTAAGCCATACGCGGGAACCATCAGGCAATACCAGGCTGTATTGACCGCCCTTGGGGGTGGTTAAGGTATTCAGACTTACCTGCGTTTCACTTGCTGCCAGCGGTTTGTAGACCAGTTGCCCGCCGTTGGCCTGCAGGCTTACCTGTCCCTGCTGCGCGATATGTCCTGTCATATTGCTGTCCAGCTCTACTTTCTCGCCATTGGCAAGGGTGAGAATAGCTTTTTCTGACCCCGGCAGCACAACTGTATGTTGTGCGGTAGCAGTTGAAGGTTTTTTAAACTGGCGGCTCAGGAGAACAACGGCGCCGGCCAATACCAGCAGCAGCACCGCCGCTGCAGCCCGGGAAGCGCGATACAACCTTTTAATTAAAGGCTGTTTTTTCGTCCGGCTGGCCAGTATATTCGTCAGCATAGTGTCCGACTGGGTGACGAATACTTCCTGTGTTGTTTCGGCGGATTGTATCCATGCTTCCTCCATTATCCATTCGAGCTGGGCGTTCTGGTCTTCCGAGTCCAGGAACGTCCTCAGTTCTTCCAGTTCGGCAGGAGTGGCCGCACGCGTGGCATATTGGCTTAACAGGTACTTGAGTCTGTTGTTATCCATTGATTACAGGTGTGTCTTACTAGGTAGACAGCAGGAGTATACAAAAAGAGGTAACTGGATAAAAATTTTTTTTTAGGATAAGGCAGGGTATTCCCTTATTTAAAAGAAAGGGAACTGTCAATGGTTATTTATGCAGCAGTAATAGCAGCAGCAGGTTGGCTTCGGCGTGAGTAAGCGCATAGCTGCGGATAGCCCGCAGGGCCAGTACCATATGTTTTTTAACGGTTTCCCGGGAGATGGCCATCCGCTCTGCAATTTCCGCCTGCCGCAGACCTTCGTCGCGGCTTAGCAGGTAAACCCGTTGTCTTTGGGCTGGCAGTTCGGCAATAGCCTGGTCGATGATGCGGCGGTAACAGGCGTCCATGCTTTCTTCATATGGATTGCCGGTATCGGGGGAGATGCTGAGTTCCCATTCCTGTTTATGCGCCAGTTCGCGGCCCAGTTTTTTAAGGAAAGAGAACGTATAGTTCTTGGCAACGGTATAAAGGTAAGGGTGAAAATTGCTAACCTGGCTGAGTTTATCCCGTTTTTCCCAGATACGGATAAACACTTCCTGCACTATTTCTTCAGCCATAGACACTGATCCTGTTAGCTCGTATACAAAGGCGCCGAGGCGCTGATGATAGGCATGAAACAACCGGGCAAACGCGGTTTCATCGCCTTGCGATACTAACAATAGTAAATCTCGTTCACTATTTAACTCTCGATGTTTCAAAATGAAAAAACTCTAAACTGCCTCTATTTGGTTGATACATGATAAATATAGACATTTCGGTATTACCAAAAACGAAATGAGAAAAAAATTTCTTTTTTGAGGAGGGACGAGCTGTTTTTTGATGATTTTATGGGCTTTTGTGGTAGTTTTTAAACGTAAGCAAGGTGTTTTTTGTACGCTTATTTTTGGGGATTGGTTGGTTGTCTGGTTATCATTATTAACAGGCTTTGGGGGTTTCTTGGGGGTGTAATTGTTTAAATTGGGAATTGGTGGTAGGCAGGTGGCTGGATAAGATGATGGATTGGGGAGGAGGAGGAGATTTTTGGTGGGTGTACAGTTGTTAGGTCAATGTTTATGGGGGCTTTTAATGTAGGTTATGCTGTTTGAAAGTTTTATGAGAACAGTATATATGGAAAAACGGAAAATTTTTTTACTATATTAGAAAATGTTGTATCTGATTAAATTATCATAGCCTTGGCTACATAAGTACCGCAGTGACTACAAGTGTTGACCTGAACTGATTGAATAACGTATACAGTGGAATGAAAAGCAGCGATCGACTGTATAGCTGACAATGATTGAAAGAATAAACCTTATTTTAAGCAGGTAACCTAAAAGTTGACCTACTATAATTATTATATGACCTGTACCTCACAATTCCCTAAAATGGCAACGGATGTTCCGATGAGAAGATGGATGATGATCTTCTTCCTTATATTTTCAGCTAATGCTTCTTATGCTCAAACACAGTTGTCCAAAGTAATCCCGGCTTCTCCAGTGGCTATGGAGCTAACAAAGTATATAAATTACCCGGTAAATCTTAGTAATGGCTTGGTGCAAATTAGTATTCCGTTGTACGAAATCAATGAAGGAGACATAAAACTGCCGGTTACCTTAAATTACCATGCATCTGGATTGAAACCCAATATCAGGTCTGGTAGCTGGTTAGGTGATGGGTGGAGTTTGAATACAGGCCCATCCCTTTCGAGAAGTATCAATGGTGGTGTTGATGAATTATATTACTGGAATTTTGACAATGATATGCTACCATCATATTTTCAGATGCAACAGGTTGTTGAACAGAAGAAGGATATTGCTCTGGACGAATTTAATTATTCTTTGTTAAATAACAGCGGTAGATTATATTTTAAAAGGACGGCCAATAACCAATTGAGGCCTGTTTTTATACCAGTTAGCCCCGTGAAAGTAAATCTTCCGAATGTTAATGATTATACCAATGTTATAAACTTAACTGACGCAATGGGTTTTCAGTATTCCTTTGGTGGTAGTGAGAGTAAATATAAAGATTACGTCTATCATACTTATGGTAGCAGTGTAAGCCAGGTTCCAACCGCATGGAAAATTAAAAGCATTTTTTCTCCATTGTCTAACAGAAGTATAAGTTTTGAGTATGCTGATAATATAACAGAGGTGCCATTTTACAGAATGACCGATAAAGTAGTAATGCTGGATAATATCTCCTGTCAATGCACAGATAAAATCCCATTAATTCAAGTTGATGATGTTGGTATGAATCCTAAATACTATAACTATGATTTGACTGCTCAACAGCTTCAACTTGTTGATGTATATAATGTAACGTTACCGACAGGATACTCTTTTCCGCAACGATCAACTGAAACAATCACACAATTTAATTCTTACATTAATAAAATTAGTTTTAGCGGAGGATATATTCTTTTTACTAAAAATGAAGGAGGGAGACCAGGTCTGACGTCTATTAGGGTTTATAATTATCAAAATACGCTTGTAAAGCAAATAGAGTTAATTCAAGCTGTTTCCGGATATGCCGCTATGCAGCTTAGCGAAGTGAGAATTTCGTCACCATATTCAACTGAGATTCAAAAATATAGTTTTCAATATAACGGCGTTATGAGCAAAGACACGAGGTCATTGGATAAGTGGGGTTTCTATAATGCTGCGCCTAATACTACTTTGGTTCCTTCAATTACAACTTCAGTTCAGGTAAATAACTTTCCATATCCTGGCGAGCAAAAAGATATTTCTATTCCTGGTGGCGATAGGGAGCCAAATGAGAGTGCTATGCAGCAAGGTATGCTTACCGAAATAAAATATCCTACGGGAGGCCGTACAAGGTTTATTTATGAAGCGCATAGATATAAAGATGAGCTGGGGAGAATAAGGTTAGCCGGCGGATTAAGAATAAAGCAAATTCAGCAAGTCGATGACGCCGGCCAAAAATTATATAGAAACTTCAACTATAGTGTTAATGGGAATTATAATGAGGGGTGGACTTGCAAATAAAATCGGCAGTGCTAGTTAAGCAGCTTTTTTAATTTTTTGCTCTTTGTTATTAAATTGCTCAATTGTAAGATTTCCCAATGTGGAGTGACGACGTTCTCGATTATACCAGATTTCTATGTATTCGAATAGTTCTGCTTTCATCTGACCCTTGGTAATCAACTTATTGCCGTAAATCTGCTCGGATTTTAGCGTTTTGAAGAAGCTTTCTGCTACTGCATTATCCCAGCAATTACCTTTTCTACTCATACTTCTTGTTATGATTTTATAGGAATCTAACGTGTTACTAAATTTTTCACATGCATATTGTACGCCTCGATCCGAATGAAAAATTAGAC
>NZ_FNRL01000047.1 GCF_900107795.1 Chitinophaga terrae (ex Kim and Jung 2007) | reverse complement strand
AAGTGTTTCGGTTGTTAACGCTTTGTTATGCACCTGGTCAAATTCCTTTGCCATTCTAACATTCGGTCCTTCAGCTTGTCTGTGAGTCGTCCATCTTTACCCTTGTACTTCGGGAGATGGCTCGTTTCCCTGCCTACTATGACCTCGGCTGACTCCCTGTAAAAAAAAAAACAGGGCCTCCCAGGGTAAGTGTTATCGCTTTCCATCCATGTAGCCGCTGCATTTACGTTGTTACAATCTGTGTAGTATCGGGTTTTTGTTTCTTATGCAACATCACCCTTGTAACCCCGCCTTGTATACAGTTTCTGTTCGTCGGCCCGGATGTTTGCCGCCAGCTTCCTTCAGATTCCACTTTACAGTGGACACCCTTGCTATTGGCTAATGCTTCCTACTACAAAGCGCATTCGGGACTTGCACCCTAGAGATATAACACATGCCTGGCACACATAAAGAGGCTGCCCATGTTTTGAGGCAGCCTCCATTTGATCACATTCAACCGGTGACATTGAAACTATCGTCGTATTCGACAGTTCCTTCCGGTATTTGCCCGGTAAATGACTGTACCTGGAAATACTCCGCAGGCGCATGCGGGTACTGCAAACGCGCATTGGCGCTGAATCCAAACCGGCCATAATAAGAAGGCTCACCCAGCACCACGCAGCCGGCTGCATGCAGCTCTTTCAAGCCCCCGATAGCGGCCCTGATAAGGCCGGAACCGACACCGGATCCCTGTCTGGAAGGGATCACTGATACGGGCCCCAGTCCAAACCAGCCTTCGTCTCCTGAAGAAATGGCCACAGGCGATATAGCCACATGTCCTATTACTACACCCTCCTCCTCTGCTACCAGGGAAATGGTAAGCTGACAATTAGCACGCAGGGCCTTTATGATGAATGATTCTGTTCCGCTGCTATACGCTGCGGAAGCAAATGCAGCTTTTGTTACCTGATCGATAGCGTTGATGTCAGAAGGCTTTTCCCTCCTGATTGTATAATTGCTTTTATGCATTTCTGATGGAATTAAATAAAAATAAGGGATACTTTCTCTGCTGATATTGCAGCAGAGAAGAACAAAAATATCAGTTGAAGATGTAATTACCGGGGAGGTAATTACTGTAACGCAATATCCATCATACGCTCAAATTGAAGAAAGGTGGTATCTCGGCCAAAACCAGGCGGCCTGTTAAGTTCCGTCGCGCTGTTAACCTGGTGCAAGCCGCCCACTCCGAAAAATCAGGCATTAATATCTATAGGAAGCGTGTAGATGCGTTTCCCTGTTGCTTTATAAATCGCGTTGCATAGCGCCGGCGTGAAAGGCGGCACGGGCGGTTCCCCTACGCCTGTTGGTTTGGCAGCGCTTTCCACAATGTGTACATGGATCTGCCCGGGCGATTCAGGCATCCGGATGATCTGGTAACCATCGAAGTTGTTCTGCTCCACCTGCCCGTTTTTCACGGTGATCATGCTTTTAAGGGCAAGGCTCGCAGAAAACTGGGCGCCACCTTCAAACTGTGATCTGATGCGGTCCACGTTTACTGGCAGGCCACAATCCACGGCATAGTATACATTGGGAATGGTGATCTTGTTATTTGCATCCACCTGTACTTCCACTACACAAGCTACGTAGGTAAGGAAGCTTCTGTGCACGGCAAACCCCAGACCCGAACCTTTAGGCATCTCTTTCCCCCAGCCAGATTCTTTAGCCACGCGGCGGATCACCTCTTTCATACGGGCAATTTCCCAGGGATAATTGGCAATATCCTCCCCATAGTTTGGATAGGTAGTTTTTACCAGTTCCTCGTTGAAAGTGATATTACGGTCTTCTCCCAGCAGCTCCAACGCATTGGCTACGGGGTCCACTCCCCTGGCTTCCGCTACTTCGTCCAACATTGTGGCAACAGCAAAAGCCTGTGGTATGTTGCGTACGGACCTTAACCAGCCTATGCGCAGATGCGCTTTGGCATCGTGCGTTTCCACGTTGATAGCAGGAACATCATACGGAAAATCAGTTGCCCCCAGTCCCAGTTCTCCATCGCTGGGTTGCACTACGGCGTTATCTTCCGTAGCGGAAATGGAGGGATAAGCGATATGATGATCCCAGCCGCTCAGCTTATTCTGGTTGTCGATGGTGGCAACGATCCGTTGTACGCTCAACGCATGGAAGTAATCGTGATGAATGTCGTCTTCCCTGGTCCACTGCACCTTTACCGGGAGCCCGGATTCCTTTGCCAGCAGGGCTGCTTCCACGATGAAGTCCGGCTTGGACTTCCGGCCGAACGCGCCGCCCAGCAGCGTTATATTTACCCTTACTTTGTCTGCCTGGAATCCCAGCGCTTCCGCTACCGCTTCCCGCGCCCCCTGCGGATTTTGTGTGCATGCCCAGACTTCGCAGTTACCGTTTTTCACAACAGCGAGGGCTGTAGGCGGCTCGAGGGTGGCGTGTGCGAGATAAGGCGCCACGTATGTATGATCAATAACTTTTTTAGCAGCAGCTTTTGCGGCCAGGAAGTTGCCTCGTTTTCTGCGTACTGTCCCATTTTTTGTCACTTCCTGTTTTAACTCTTCGATCTGTTTAGCAGAATCGTAGCCGGCGTTAGGCCCCAGGTCCCATTCCACTTCCAGCAGGTCGCGGGCTTTGATAGCCGCCCAGGTATTTTCGGCGATAACGGCTACGCCGCTCAGGGGTTTTCTCAAGGTCGCCGGCAGGCCGGGGCCTTTGATGGCAATCACCTTGATAACACCGGGGATGGCGCGGGCTTTGGTATCATCGAACGACTTCACGGCGCCTCCTACAACGGGGCATCTTTTAACAACGGCTATTTTCATCCCGTCGGTCACGGCATCGATGCCAAAAACAGCTTTACCGCTTACTATATCGTGCAGGTCAACGATCGGCGTTTCCTTTCCTATCATGTTAAACCTGCTGTTATCCTTTAGTTTTATTTCGCTGACTGCAGGAACAGGCAACGATTTAGCCGCTTCCACCAGGTCGCCGAACTCCAGTTTTTTGCCGGAGTTCCTGTGGATCACCTGTCCTTTTTCAGTATCACATTCTTCAGCAGGTACTTTCCATTGCTGTGCAGCGGCTCTTATCAGCAGCAGCCTGGCGATGGCGCCGGCTTCGCGCATAGGTTTGTAGAATTGCCTGATGGAAAATGAGCCATCTGTATTCTGATTACCATATTTCTTTTCATCTCCTTCCGCCTGAACGATGCGGACGTTTTTCCAGTCGGCCCCCAGTTCGTCCGCCACGATCAGCGGAAGTGAGGTCCGGATGCCCTGTCCCATTTCAGAACGGTGTGCAACAATGGTCACTTTACCATCCGAGCCAATCTGCAGGTAAACGTTAGGTGCGATGGTAACTATTTTCTTACCTTTTTCATTACAGCTAAAGAAACTTACACCCAATACGAGTCCGCCGGTCAGCAGGCCGCCCACCTTCAGGAAATCTCTCCTGGAAGCGCTGAAAACTTCGGAACTGATATTCTCGTTCTTCTTCTTTTGAAAAGGAGCCAATATTTTCATGATTTGTACGCTGGTTAAGGATGGAGAAATTATTTGGATGCCGCATTTGGGATGCCGGCCACCTCTGAAATGGCTGCCTTGATCCTGTTATAGGTTCCGCACCTGCAAAGGTTACCTTGCATAGCCTGCTCGATCTCCTGGGCAGAAGGATGTGCGTTCCTTTTCAACAACGCCGCTGCATTCATGATCTGGCCGGTCTGGCAATAGCCGCATTGAGGCACCACAAATTTTTCCCAGGCTTGCTGCAAGGGGTGATCCCCATCTTCCGACAATCCTTCTATCGTGGTTATTTTGGCGTCGCCAACCGCTGAAATAGGATAGCTGCAGGACCGGATGGCATCATCGTTAAGATGCACCGTACAGGCGCCGCACAGGGCCTTGCCGCAGCCAAACTTAGTGCCTTTAAGGCCGATGATATCCCGGAGCACCCATAACAATGGCATATCTTCCAGCACATCAACTTCGTGCTTTTTGCCATTTACCTGAATTGAATATTTAGCCATAATGTTCCGTTTAAAATAGAGCAGTATAAGGTTGGATTGTTACAGACTCAGCAAATCTATATTTAATTTAAGGCATTCGGTTAAGAAAAAGAAATGAAAATTAAGAAATTCAAAAAGGAACGACTGTCGAAAGATCGCGAAGGGCTAACGTATACGGTTATCCGAAGTGTAAGAGAATGGAAACCCTGTGAGAACAAAATGAAGACGCCTGCCGGAAGTTAATCTCCATGGCAGGCGTCCTGTAATTACTGATATCACCTTTTATTATTTAGCTGGCGCTGTTGCATTTTTATTGCCCAGGGCGTGGACGAAGGGCTTATGCATGCATCATGATGGGCTCCTTCTCCATTGCTGCAGCGGGCGCCGTATGCTGATGTTTTTTACCGAATGTAATAAAGCTCAGACCCAGATTTACGGCCAGCAATCCAACGCTCATCCAGACAACGTAATGAACACCGTACCTGGCAATGACCAGCCCTCCCAGCATCGCACCCAGGGAGATACCGATATTATAGCAAGATGTAAGCAGGCTATTCACAAATTCCAGCGCACTGTGAGGAACAGAGCGGGTTGTACGGATATTGCCTATCAGGAAGCCGCCGGTGTGGATAGCGCCCCATAAAGAAAGGAGGATCACCATAGGAACAAAGAGGCCGCCGAAAAGATAAGCCAGGATCTGTACTAATATAAGCGCCGTAAAGAATACACGGGTGGTAAGCATAACATTTTTACTCAAGGCCCTGCCTGTAAGCCAGTTACCCAGTACGCCCATGCCGCCGAACAGGAGCAGCATAACGCTGATCTGGGTGCCGTTCATGTGCGTGACCTTTTCCATATAGGCAGCCAGGTAACCGTAGCTGGAAAACATTCCTGCCAGCATTAAGATGGTGGAAACAAGATTCAGCCATAGCAGGGGACTTTTTAATACATACAGCTGACTGTCGCCTGCCGCTTTCCTTGCGGCCGGCATAGACGGCACATACAGGACAAGTCCGAGGAATGCGATCAGGCTAACAAAGCTGGCCAGGAAAAAGGATGCCTGCCAGTTGCTGAAAAATTCAGCCGCATAAGTGGTGATCGGTACGCCCATAACTGTAGCAATGCTGACGCCTGACATTACAACAGAAACCGCCTTGCTTCCCGACTCTTTGAACGCTGCAGCCAATGACAGATTCCAGAATAGCGGGTGCAAGAAGGCAGGTAAGACCCGGGCAATCATCAATACGGTGAAATTGGGAGCAAATGCCGACAGGATATTGGACACTACAAATACTGCCAGGACCAAAGACATCAGCAGCTTACGGTTAACGTTGGTGGTCAGCGCCGTTATAAACGGGGATGATACTGCTACTGTCAGTGCAAACGCACTTAAGAGCCACCCCGCTTTTTCAAGAGAAACATGAAACACCTGAGCCAGATTTGGCAATACGCCTATAACGCCGAATTCTGTGGTAATAATACCGAAAGCTCCCAGAGCCATTGCGTATATTGACTTTTTCATTGGCTGTTAGTTTGAAATATTTGAATGTATCTATATAATAAGGATGATGAGATAGTCTAATCTGGCGTTTTAAGAAAATCAGCCTCTCAGGAAATTCAGGCAGGCGATATAGTCGGCCAGCACTTCCTGGTTTAAAAGATATTTGATATTCCTTCCTTCTTTTTCGGGTATGAGCAGGTCTGCGTCTACCAGCTGTTTCAGGTGGTGGGAAACGGAAGGTTGGGTAAGGTCAAGCATATCGGTTATCTCTGCACAGTACAAACATCCCTGCTTTTTCCTGATCTCCTGCAGTATGGTGATCCTGCTGGCGTCGCTTAATGCACGGGATATTTTCTCAAATTTCTTATTGTCCATCCGGAAAATAAATTGATTCCGGGGCAAAGATAAGGGGAAATATAGAAAGATGTAAATGTTTCTATGCGAAAGAATATGAAATGATAATGAGGTGACAGAGGATTATTTCGAGTTATTCATAAAAGTCAGTGTATCAAAAAAGATCGTTAGAGAGCTGAGTTTGCCATGATCAATTGTCCAGTACTCTGCCACATTCCCGTTTATCTTTGCGCCGTTCGGAAAAACGAAATCGTAATTGGCAATTACACTGGCTTTATCTCCTTCAACTATTACCTGTTGTACCCTCATACTTTCAAATCGTTGGGAGAAGCGCCTGATAACTTCGATATAGGCCTGCTTACCTACGACAGGGTTCGGGTTTGTCATATCCCCGCCGGTGAACCGGAAGTCATCTGACAGGGTATGTTCCCAGTTTCCTTTCTTTGAGAACCCGTCGTAGTAGGCTTCCAATAGTTTTTTTACTTCAAAAGGATTTTCCATGGCAAGTTAGTTTCAAATGGATAAATTTGTTATTGCAAAATGCAATATAAATATAAAAAGAAATTGCAAAATGCAATAACTTATTTTTTTATGGAAAACAAAAGATCCGATTGTCCAATCAGTTGTTCTTTGGAGGTATTTGGCGACAAATGGTCGTTATTGATCATTCGTGACATTATGTTAAGAGGTAAGGTATCCTTCAGCGAATTTTTGGCGTCAGAAGAAAAGATAGCAACCAATATTCTGGTGAACAGGTTGAATCATTTAGAATCGGAGAAGATCCTGGTAAAAGAAGTTTCTCCTTTAAACAAGTCGAAATTTGTATATAGTCTCACTCAAAAGGGGGCCGATTTATTGCCGATTGTAATTGAAATAATGGATTGGGGCGCCAAATACAATAAGAACTGCCCGAGGAAAGAGTTGGGCAAACGAATTAAGAGCGATAAGCCGGCGGTTATTAAGGAGTTGAGTCTGGAGTTGAAAAAGAAAGTAAAATAGTGTTGCTGAACGGTATTGCGCGTTATGGGCGCCCGGTGCTTACAGTAATCTTCCGAATTCGTTAGATATGGCTTATCTTAGCAGCTGCAGTACCGAAAACGGCTTTGTTGATCCGGATGTCCGAAAAATACACGACGAATGCAACTTCATTTATCAGATAAAAATTTCTGCTTGTTCTTACTGACCCAGTTTCCTTTTGCGGCCGACGATGAAACCGAAACAACGCTTACAGACTATCTGCCAGAACATTTTGACATGCCGCCCGCTGAATGGTGGGAGGAGTTGACAGGTGCAACAGAAGACCCATGGAACGGTTACACCTATGTACATCGCCTCAATGAGACCGTTACCTTTTTCGCGGAATTTCATATTTACCAAACAGTCTATTTCTTTAACGATACCTATCTCGGAAATACCGGTGGGAATTTTCATCTCTCCCTGCTGACCTGGAAAGAGCTACAGATGATCATCGACAAAGACCAAACGGATCCCTCGCTGTTGTTCTTCCTGTTGCTGCCGCTGGCGGTGGGAAGTCAGTCGGAGCGCCCGGAAATAGAAGCCGCCATTGCTATGCGCCTGCATGAAATGGCTTTAGAGCTTTCTACCGATCAGTTGACCGCCATCACCCGCTTCCTGTGCAGTCACCTTATCTTCGACGAAGAAGAGAAGAATATATTTGAACATATACCGGATGTTGGTTTGGCTATTAACAGGAACCATTCTGAAAGAAACCGCCAGAATAGGGAGGAAGATCTGATCGGTGTTAACCAGGTAATTAATTCAGCAACGCTGTAAAGAGCCACCATGCACATAGGTGTTTACAGCAGTTTCTTTGAGCTTTAACAATAGGGTATAAAATTCATCCTGTCCCTCATTCACTTTCATAGCCTTACGATATTTAAAACATAGGTTTGTATTATGGCAAGATTATCAAAAGGCGATGTCTGTAATTCTTTTTAAAAAACCAGTGGAGCTAAGATGTTTAATAATAAATAAAGCATCGGCAGCTGGCAGGTCACTATTGGTCACTATTTCTCTTTCAATGCCTATTACGGGAAAAATTGTTCTTGGCCGGTATTGCTTAAAATCCTGTTTATCTTCCGGCATAAAAAAAGCCGGTTTCTTCCGTGACAATACCTGGAGATACTCTGATCCTGGTATCGTAGTCACTGTTAATTGGCCAGTCTGAGCATCTATCTGGTTCAAATCAGAAGGCGCTCCAAAATCTGTCAGGCAGGAATAATACCGATCTTTTAACTGTTCATGCAAAAGCAAGCCAAGCGACGTTAACGTATCACCATTAAAAACAAAAGCAGCCCTTGCTATATCCTCGTTATTCGCATAAATAATTGTTTGCCTATCGGATTTCTTTTGAACCAGGCCAGCCATTGCACGGGTTTTCAGATCTATCAATACTTTAGGCTTCATTATTAAAGAGCTGCCCTTACGGATTATGTCATTATGTTCAATATCTTCTGCGCAGCGCACTAACAACGCTTTATGTTTATTGAACAAGGCCGTATTCTTACTTACCTGTTGATACCAGGTTGTAATGTCTTTAAATGCTGATTCGTCGTCATAGCTATTAGCGCCCCATTTTTTTGAAAGCATCAACCCGCTGGTTCTGTCAGCCGGGAAAATATAGGTAGCCAGGAAATAAGCGGGAGGTATAAGATCATCTGCCACTATGCCGGAAATATCAACCATTGACTCACTGTGATCCAGGTTGTATTTTTTCAGCCAAATGGCAAATGAGCTGAATGAGGTATTACGCGAACTGCTGTTAGCCAGTGAAATTCTTACTAGCGAGTCAACAGTTGTGGAATCAAACGGCCTTTTATCGGTGAGGTAATCATTTAGCGGACGTAATAGCCAGTCTTCATAGAGTAAAACAATATGCCTGAATTTTTTCTGACTAACCAGGAACCCGGCTATTGCCATACTTAATTCGGTGGACTCCCTTGCAAAAGGTGTAACGTTGCCGATGCCCACTACTTTTGTATCCGCAGGTATTTTATTGTCAAACCCAGTCGCTATATCCCTGATAGCCGTTGTTAGCGGTGTATTGGCAACTGTTCCTGCATGTTGCGCAGTTGCGCCCAGAAGCGGCGCAAACAGCAATATTATTATAACAGCCTTTTTTATATACACTTTCATCATATGAATGAGGCGGGCGGTATTTGGGTTGCAATGCCCTGGCGGGATGTAAGTAGAAAATTGTCTCATGCTCATCTGCTGTTTACCGGTTTGGGATATGGAGTAATGTTATTAAATATCACAAGCACATTAAAAGCCCGGTCCGAAGACATCATTAACTGCTTTCCATATATGTCAATCAAATTCAATTTATCGTATGTTTTGCTGGCAGGAAGATCCTGATTAAAGAAAATACCGCCGGAAATACCATAGTTCTTTAACAGGTTGCCGGCAATTGTTGTACGTTCTGCTACGAAGTGCGCCTCCCGAATTTTCCTGCTGCCGGGAACTGCTTTTTCGCCTGTTACCAGGTAAACATCCGCCTCATTGGAAAAGTCTGTAAGCAATATAAAATAACGGGATTTGTACCGCTCTTTCAGGTATTTGCCCATATATTCATCAGTTGTGGAAATATGAGCATTATGCGCCCATACAATGGTTTTTTGGGAACCTGCAAGATAGACGACATTATCAGCCATGATGCTATCCCGGTACCTATTTGCCCTGATGTCATTCTCCGCTGATATTTCCGTTTTCAATGCCACGTATTGCATGGAATGTGTTTCGTTACGGAGATGATACTGTAATTCCTCAAACTCACCCTTCTTCATTCCTTTCCCCAGTTTACCTTTATTGGCATTGAACCAGGCATTTACCGAGGCTATCTTGGATTCGTCAGTTACCTGGTTGTTGTTCCAGTGATACAGCAATCTTTGCGCATCGGTATTATTAAACGGGATGATGTAGTTATATAGAAAAAAGTTCCGGAATCCGGCATCCATACTTAGATCGAAGCCGGTTACCTTCACCATTTCGCTGGGATGCGCCAGGTTATATACTTTGATCCAGCGAAACAAGCGACTAAACACCTCTTGTGTATTCGGTAATCCAGCTGCTACCACGCTTGCCAAAGAATCGGCCACCGCAAGTTCTTTGATATCATTGTTGAGCAGGTATTGCCTAACCGGCCTCACGGATGCTATATCAGGAAATTCGAAAAGAATGTTCCTGTATCCCCTGTTTTCAACAAGATATTGGACCATCTTGGCTTTTAGCGCCAACGGTTCATAGCCACCATGGCTCACTTCCCCCAGCCCTACCACTTGCACATCGTTATCTATTGATTTATTAAAAACAGATTGAACCCAGGTAGTTCCGGAATCCAATGAAAGCGACCCGAGTTCGGAAAAAGGAATTTTACCGTTACTCTGGGCAATGGATAAACACCAGGTAGCGGCATTAATAACAGCGGCTATTAATATCTTTTCAATCCAGCGTAATCGGAAATTATGCATAAAAACTTTTTTATAAAAGCACTCCCCGCCTCCTCCGGAACGATTCATAGTTGAAACCGGAATTTACAGTCGTTCGATATCGCCTGCAATTAAACAATGGCTCGAAACAGAACTGTTAGGGGCTATCTTTCACGATCGCTGACAGTATTGCGTTTTTTGTTCCATGTACAATGAGATAAACACAAATGAGAGATTAGGTTAAGCAAGTTTGATTGGGTATACAATATGCCGGGAAACATTAAAAAAGGCATCATAACAAGGAAAAAGAAGCCCTTGGCTGTACCCCCTTTCAACACATTATCACAACGGTTCTAAAATAAAATATTGTTTTAGACGCCTATCCAGACTATAGGCTATAACTAATCATCATGAATATAATGCTTTTTTTAAACTTCAAATATCTATTTGACTACTTGGCAACATTATCCCTATCTATCCAAAATACTACTTCATAATCGGCTTGATCAGGAGTTTTGGTTACGTCTTCAATCGGGAAGCTTTGTCTCACCTTGATTAGGCGATCCAATGTATTTTCTTTTCCAAGCTGCTATATCAATTAACAAAGGGCACAGGCTTTTCCCTAAATCAGTGAGCGCATACTCGACCCGGGGAGAAGTCTCCCTGTACTGTTTCCTGCTGATTAAGCCATCAGCTTCAAGCTCTCTCAATTGTTCGGTTAACACCTTTTTTGAAATAGAAGGTACTCTGACCAGGATTTCGCCAAAACGTCTGCTTTTCTTGGAAAGCACATATAAAATCATCACCTTCCAACGTCCATCAAACAGGGCTATTGTTGCTGTAACCGGGCAGTCGGCATGGCCTAATTCATTTTCCATAAGGTTACTTTTAGGTTACCACTTTTTGCATTGTTACCAAACGAAAGGGCAACTTTTCAAAATTAATATCTGTTTCTTTACACATCAAAAGTAATTAATCCTAAAAAGAAAAATATGATTTTAGTAACCGGTGCAACAGGGAATTTAGGTGAAGCTACCATCAATTCATTATTAGACAGGGGTATAGCTCCAAACGACATTACCGCATTGGTAAGAGATGAAACCAGGTCGGTAGAATTAAAATCAAAAGGAGTTCACATAAAACTTGGCGACTACCAGGATTTTGAATCTTTAAAAAGTGCGTTCCGGGGCGTAGACAAGCTACTGCTTATATCTTCTTCATCAGATATAGACAAAAGGTTTGAGCAGCACAAAAATGCGATCAATGCAGCCAGGGAAACCGGCGTTGGCCATCTTATCTACACGAGCTTTGATATGAAAAATCTACACCAAAGTATAATGGGTGAAGAGGTTAGATATCATGCATACACGGCTGATTATCTAAAACAAACAGGTATTCCTTATACTTTAATGGATAATACCATGTATGCCGACATGATTCCCTTCCTAACAGGAACGGATATATTAAACAATGGTATTTCCATCCCGGCCGGAGACGGTAAAACACCCTTTTTGCCAATAACAGAAATGGCTGAGGCGTTAGCTGTTGTACTGACTACGCCGGGTCATGAAAACAAAGAATATATCATCGCTGCAGAAACTGCATTCTCCTTCTCGGAGATTGCCGACCTGCTATCAGACATTACCGGGAAAGCAATAACTTATCACCAACCGGAGGCTAGTTCCTATATTGCCCAGCTAGTACAGACCGGTGCTTCTGAAGAAGATGCAGCATACCTTGCAAGGTTCTGTGTGGCGATTGCTAACAGAGAATTCGATACCCAAAAAAGTGATGTGAAACAGCTACTAGGCAGAAGCCCGGTCAGTTTAAAAGATTTTTTGAAAAACGCATATAGCCAACTGGTAGAAGGGTAAATCCTATGATTTAGCAATTTTCTTTGGCTTCCCAGCATCGGTTTGATTTCCCAAATCCCCTTACTGATAAGCATCTACCAGAAAAAATGATACAGTAAAATTAGAATTTTTCACTGTATCATTTTTTGTATCTATTCAGATTCGTTTTTTATGGTTGGTGTATATCATGCATAAAACAGATGGCCTCAGCTACCAGGAAATAAGCAGCCGGTTAAACATCAGCACTTCCGCCATGGTGATAATGCAAAAATCAGCTATCACCGTCCATGATGGATTGCCTGTATACAACACCCCATTCCCGCATGGCTTCCACCACCTTACTGAGGCTTTTGCCTTGTTGGGTAAGTTCATACACGACGGTTGCAGGCGTGGTATCCGTAACCGTTCGCGTGAGGAGGTGATTAGCCTCCATGTCTTTCAGTTCCTTGGACAAAACCTTAGGCGCAATGCCGTCTAACTGTCTCATGAGTTCCATAAACCTTACCTGTCCGCTATAATAAAGAGTACCCACAATAGAAATCTTCCATTTACCGCCTAAAAGATCCTGTGTATCCATCACGGCCTGGATATTTTTCCGGCAACGATCTGTTAACTGCTTTTCTTCTTTCTTCATCGCTTAACGCTTTTTGGACCCTGCAAATATACCAACAAACTAACTTCCGGTAATTACCTTTTGGTAACTACTAACCAAACGGTAACAACTATACTTTCCGATAGCAGGTAAAACTAAATTTGTTTTCTGAATCAAGTAAAAAAATATGTATGAAACAGACGGTATTGATCACAGGCGCTCACAGCTTTATAGCAGGATATGTCAGAAAAAAATTGGAGCCTGATTACATTGTTAAGTTCCTGACAAGAAATCCTACATCTGAAAACGAATTTGCCTGGGACTTGGGAAACAGGACTATCGAAAAGGACGCTCTGACAGGTGTTGACTACATCATACATCTTTCAGGTTCAAAATTTAACGATGGTACACCTTTTACTGAAGAACGGAAAAAGCTGGTATATGACTCCCGGGTAGGTGCTGCCAGGTTCCTGAAGGAACAATTGCTGGCCAGTGACCAAAAACTGAAGGCATTTATTTCCGCATCTGCTATTGGATATTATAGCTTCAATGATAAGGCCAATGAAATAGATGAAGATGGAGAGAAAGCGATTGGCTTTGCTGCCGACTTGTGTGAAGCCTGGGAAAGCACGGCAGACAGCTTTAAAGTTGATGGGATAGCTTCACGCGTCTGTAAAATCAGGGTACCGTATGTATTAGGACCGGAGAAAGGCGTTTTTTCGTCTTATGTAAACCATGTAATGGCAAACCCGGAAATAGCGGAACAGGACAACAGCACAGTGGTTTCCTGGAACCATATAGAGGACATGGCAGGGATCTTTGCATTTGCCGTTCAGCATGACCTCGATGGTGTATATAATGCCGTAGCACCACAACCTGCATCATTAGGAGATATTTATAAGGCAATAGCCAACAATGTACATGGCTTCGATTATAAGTTGCAACCATTCAATGGCAAGCACCTGGTTTCCCGCAAAATCATCGACGCGGGATATACATTTAAATTCCCGGAAATACAGCAGGCAGTAAACGCTATTCTTGTTAATCAACCGGGTATTGATCATGCATCTATCAAAATTTAAACTATTAAAATTTATACAATGAATATAATCGATACAGCAAACTCCGTATCCGGGGGCAATGAAAATAAAACCCCGGTGAGCTTTACCGCAGATGTCGCCCATTCACGGATAGGGTTCACCATTAGTCATCTGGTTATTTCAGAGCTTGGAGGCCACTTTTCAAATTTCCAGTTCGATTTTACTTCCAAAGAGAATGGGTTCAGCGATGCAGATATTCAGCTCAAGATACCGGTTGCGGAAATAAATACCGGGAATGCCATCAGAGACGAACACCTGAAAGGACCGGAATTTTTCGATAGCCAACAATATCCATTCATTGAGTTTTCCGGAAAAGGACTAACGCAGCAAACCGGTAATAAGTTTACTCTTCCGGGCCACCTTACAATAAAAAACTCGACGGTGGAGATGCCACTCACGATCATCCATTTGGGATCGACAACAGATCCTATGAGGAATCAAAATATAGAAGTGTTCCAGGTTATTGCCAAGATTGACAGATTTTCCTTTGGTATCGGGAGCGAGGTGCCGGAAGTGGTTATAGGTAGAACCGCGACTTTGAATGCACATATAGAATTGATCGGTTTGGTTTCCTAAAACCCTTTACTGATAAGCATCTACCAGAAAAAAGGATACAGTAAACTTAGAATTTTTTACTGTATCCTTTTTTGTAGGATCAAGTTAAATAATTGGGGGATTAATATAAAAATAGTTTTTTTGCATTGGATTAGCCAATAAAGCATGTGGATCAGAACTTTCGCAAACTTGTAGAATTGCTGTTACCAGCGGGAATATTAGAGTATTTTGACTTAATAGATTCAAATCAGGACAAAGAAGGTATTCACATATACCTGGAGGAAAAGAATAGCATTCCAGTAGAACATCAACATAAGAAAGCTCACTCTAAAGGATTCTTCTCAGAAGTTGTTATTCAGGATTTTCCCATACGCAATCAGCGCGTCATGTTGCATGCAAAGCGCCGTCGGTGGGAAGTTTTGGAGGATGGGCAAATAATAACTAGAGATTGGGAAATAGTAAAAAAAGGAACGCGAATGAATGTGCCTGCCCTCTTGGTAGCGGGAAAATATACAGAAACTATTTTTCCAACCAAATAAAAGAACTCAAGCAGGAATTTGAAGAGAATATTTTTAATTCCGAATTCTACCGATACTATCGGTCGGGAAGAAATGACCGAGACCAAACCTTTTTCAGATTGGGCAATATTAATCTCTATGATGGGTTGAACAGCTTTGTTTTTGAAATCGACCATCACTTTTCCACCTATTATGATTATAAAGTTGCACGCATCATAGCCAACGATCTGCTCCAAAATTATTTGCATCTTAAAATAGATTCAATCGAGGACAGTAACTTTAAGGATGAAGAAGCCACTAAAGACATTTTTTGGACGAGTAGTAAAAATGCCCTTGTAGAACTCATATATGCGATGTATGCTTCAGGAGCTGTGTCACATGGAAAAGTGGGGATAAGAAAACTAAGCATGATAGCGCAGATAGTTTTTAGTGTTTCGTTGGGTGATCTTCATCATGCGTTTCACCGTATGAAAACAAGAGCAGGTTCCCGGACAGCATTTTTAGATCATCTCAAAATTTCTCTCGAAGAATACATGGATAAAGATCTTTAGCCATTTTATACAGCTTACATTCAAAAAAGTTAAAAGCAGTACCAAAACGTACTGCTTTTTCTTTTACCCATATGTGCCAATTGGCAAATGTTAGCAAAACTCCTTTCTAAAACCCCTCTAATGCCTTGAAAACTCTATAAAACGAGGGTTTTTCCTAATTGTGAAAATTTCTAAAAAAACAGCCAAACCAATTGGTAAGGCTTGGCAGACAAACCCTGCCAAACTACTCAATTTTGCATAAGTGACATTAAAGAGTTGTGCAATGAAAATTATAACAATTGAAGAAGAGGCATGGAAACAGTTGAACAACCGTATCAATGCCATTGCCGATTACCTTAAAAGACAGGAGGAAAATAGCTACGATGAGCTATGGTTGAATAACCATGAGGTATGCCAATATCTGCATATCAGCGAAAAAACCCTATGGCGAATGCGTACCAAGGGTGAGATAGCTTATTCAAAGTTTTATGGACAATATTTCTATACCATAGGGGCTATCAAGGATATGCTAAATGCCAATGCTGTACAAACCAGTGACGAGTATGTAAAAGAGCTGATGGCAAGAGGCAAAAGCTATATCGAAAAAGGCAGAAAGTTGAATACTGGCAAGCAATAACACTACCATTAAACATATGAATATGAATATCGACAGAATTGAATTTATAGCGTGGATGGAGCGTATTTTAGAACGTCTTGATCTATTAAAAGAGCATATAGATGAAAGCAAGAGAAGCCGTAACAGTATAGACGGTGAAGAATTATTGGATAATCAGGATTTGCTACAGATGTTGAAAATAAGTAACCGCTCATTACAACGGTATCGCTCCATCGGTAAGCTGCCTTACTATACAATTAGCGGAAAACTCTACTACAAACTATAGGATGTACACCAGTTTATCAGGGAAAGTTTTAATCCTCCCGCCAAATAAATAAAGCCAAACTGTGACAAATGCTGCCTTTAACTGCCAATTGTCCTAAACCAATGAACGCTTCTTATACATTCGGCAATGAATAATAAATATTTGATAGTATGAGTGAAGAAACAACAACACAAAAAATGCCCGAACAATTTTCAGACATACTGCTAGTATTGGATAAAGAGAAAAAGAAAATTCAGGCTGTAAAGAGTATTGATGATAACGGGAATATGGAAACCGTTGATCCTACGAAAAAAAATCAGAACCAGTTTATGCGGGTGGACAAACATGGAGACTTCTTCTCCAACTTCTTCTCCAATTTTTTTAGCCAGCTAAAGAACCCTAGCAATTTTTCATTCTTCAAGGTACCTGCACCTGTTGCGGTTGAGAAAGCACAGGAAATGCAGGAACAAATAAACAATCCAACTCCCGAGGGAGAAAAAGTGATGAAAGATCAAGAATTAAAACCAGAGTTAAACCTGGATAAAAAACAAGAAAAACAAGAAAATCAAGACAATATGGAAACAACACAGACAACACCGGAAACAAGCGAATACCGCTACAAACCGGAACAGATAGATTGGGAGACGATGAACAATCTTGGGTTGAGTAAAGAAAAACTTGAAAAAATGAACCTCCTTGACCCGCTGCTTAAAGGCTACAAGACCAATGAACTGGTTCCTGTGAGCCTGAACCTCGGGACAGCTGTTACCCGTATGGATGCTCGTTTGTCGCTACAGCCGAATGATAACGGACAAATCGTGGTTGCCATTCACGGTATCCGTAAAGAGCCCAACCTCAACTTTGAATTTTTCGGACATAAATTCAATCAAGATGACAAGGATAACTTGCTAAATACCGGAAATATGGGGCGTGTAGTCAACCTGACAAATCCGAAAACAGGAGAAACCATTCCATCAATCATTAGTGTGGACAGACTGACAAATGAATTGGTTGCCCTAAAAACCGATTTCATTAAGATACCAGACGAAATAAAAGGAGTAAAACTTGATGATACCCAAAAGCAAACTTTAATGGAAGGTAAACCGCTTCAATTAGAGGGTATGATTTCTAAAAAAGGAACAGAATTTTCGGCAACAGTACAGTTCAATGCAGACAAACGTTATGTAGAGTTCCTGTTTGACAGATCGGGCAACAATAAGCAGTCGCAAAATAACCAACAAACAAGTCAGCAAAATCAGTCGCAGGAAGCACCAAGGACTTTTAGAGGTAAAGAATTGGATGATGAACAATACAATAAGTTCAAAGCAGGTCAGACTGTTTATGTAGATGGACTGATAGATAAAAAAGGTCAGAAATACCAAGGGTATATCACACTGAACATTGAAACTGGTAAAACTGGTTTTTCCTTCCAAAACCCTGACAAACTCAAAGAACGGGCAAAACCTACGGAAGCCCACAGAACTCAAACCGCTGTCAATTCGGAGGGTAAAACGAATGAAGCGACCAAAAAGATTAAAGAACCTCTACAGAAAGGACAGCAAGCTCCGAAAAATAAAAAGCAACAGGAGGAACAAGAGAAACCCGAAACACCTGCCAAATCAAAAGGCGGAAAAATGTAATAAAGTATGAAGACAATTATTGCAGAAAAACCAAGCGTAGCAAGGGAAATAGCCGGACTTGTAGGTGCATCCGATAAAAAGGATGGCTATCTCACAGGCAACGGCTATTTTGTTACGTGGGCATTCGGACATTTAGTAGGCTTGGCTATGCCGGAAGATTACGGCATTTCGGGATTTGATAAAGCGGTTTTACCTATACTGCCTAACCCTTTTTTATTGAAAGTTCGTAAAGTGAAAAAAGACAAAGCTTACACTGCCGATGCCGGTGCATTAAAGCAACTGAAAGTAATCAAAGAACTATTCAATAAAAGCGAAAGCATTATTGTAGCAACAGATGCAGGCCGTGAGGGCGAATTGATATTTCGCTATATATACGAATTCCTCAAATGCAACAAGCCATTTGAACGTCTATGGATCAGCTCACTTACTGAAAAAGCCATTAAGCAGGGTTTTGATAAATTAAAAGATGGGTCAGAATTTGACGGACTGTATAAGGCAGCACAAGGAAGAAGTCGTGCCGATTGGCTCTTCGGTATTAATGCTACCCAGGCGTTAGGCATTGCCGCAGGAAATGGCATCTATTCGCTTGGGAGAGTTCAAACACCTACGCTGGCTTTGATATGTAAGCGTTATCTCGAAAACAGGGATTTTAAAGTGAAGAAGTATTGGCAAATACAATTGCAGCACAACAAAGAATTTATTGATTTCAATAGTCTTTCCAAAACCAAATGGGATGACCAAAAGTTGGCAGGAGATACGTTGAAATCTATTGAAAGAGTTAAGAGCGTTACCGTTACTTCTGTGGAGAGTAAAAGTATTACAGAGCAACCTCCTTTATTGTTCGACCTTACGGGATTACAAAAGGAAGCCAATAAAAAACTAAATCTTTCTGCTGAAGAAACCCTCAATATTGCCCAAGGTTTGTACGAAAAGAAGTTTATCACTTACCCACGCACCGGAAGCAAATACATCCCTGAAGATATGTGGGCAGAAATTCCCAACCTCGTGAGGGCTTTGCAGGACAGGGAATCCTGCAAGCAAGCCGTATCGAAAATGAAATGGGGACGTTTCAATAAACGTATCGTGAACGATTTGCGTGTTACCGACCACCACGGATTATTGATTACATACAAAATCCCATCAGCACTGAACGCAAAAGAAAATGCCGTTTATGATATGATTGCCTTTCGGTTGCTCGAAGCCCTTTCACAAGCCTGTATCAAAGAGCTGACTGATGTCGGTTTACAGGTGTTGCATTACGATTTTACCGCAAAGGGCTGTAAGGTTATAGAAGCTGGCTGGCGTTCCGTTAAGGGAAGTTTCACGGACGATGACACCGAACCTATACAGGATTTACCCGAACTGAAAAAAGGCGATGAACTCAAAATAAAAGAAGCCTCCGTTCTCGAAAAGAAAACCAAACCGACTGTGCTTTATACCGAAGCAGGGCTTTTGTCGGCTATGGAAACTGCCGGAAAGGAAATCGAAAATGAAGACGAACGCAAGGCTTTACAAAATATTGGTATCGGTACTCCGGCTACAAGAGCCGCAATAATCGAAACCCTGTTTACCCGTAACTATATCCAAAGGGAAAAGAAATCCTTAATCCCTACCGAAAAGGGATTGCAAGTGTATGAATTGGTTAAAGAACGGAAAATTGCGGACGTGGCAATGACTGCCGAATGGGAACTCGCATTGCAGAAAATTGAGAACAACGAAGCGGATGCAGGTGCTTTTCAAAAGGAAATGGAAACCTACGCTTCATCTATTACCAATGAATTGCTGCAAACTTCCATTACCCAAAACAACCTGCCCAAATTGGTTTGCCCAAAATGCAAAAGCCAGCAACTCCTTATCCGTGATAAAATCGTGAAGTGTCCTGATGAGGCTTGTAATTAGGTACAGTTCCGTAATGTGTGTGGCGTACAAATCGGCATAGCCGATATTGAAAGCCTTATCAATAAAAAGAAAACTTCACTCATCAAAGGAATGAAAAGCAAGGCAGGTAAGAAATTCGATGCGTATATCGTATTGAAAGAGGATTGTACAACCTCCTTTGAGTTTGATAAAAATAAAAGCTACAAAAAGTAATGGAAAATAAACCTATCATTATTAGCAAGGAAATCAGAAACCTGATTTATACCATACGTGGCAAGCAAGTGATGTTGGATAGCGACCTCGCTACCTTATATCAGGTGGAAACAAAGAACCTTAACAAAGCCGTAAAAAGGAATATAGACAGGTTTCCTGCTTCTTTCTGCTATCAACTGAACGAAGAGGAAGTTGAAAACTTGAGGTTCCAAATTGGCACCTCAAGTTTAAACCACGGCGGAAGGCGTTATTTGCCATCAGTTTTGCAGAATTGACTACCAATGTAATCAAAAAAGCACTATAAAGATATATTTTTCTCTTCTTCTTATTAATACAAAGAAAGCAAATATTAAAAATTGGTTTTAATTCTAATCGACATTTTAATAATCAGTTGTCGGCTTCCCGAAATTAAGACTGTGTAATTTTACAAAATTCTCTTCAAATTAACCTAAACCTAAATACCCTAACACGCCTGTTTATCGCTTTCAAAATTGGATAGAGCAGCATATTCTGTTGGTGGCATATTTCCAAGACTGTCATGTGGCCTGTGATTGTTATAATCATCCATCCATTGCCAGGTAACTTCCCTCACTTCGTCCAATGTGTCAAACAGGTAGCAGTCCAACACATTATCACGGTAAGTACCGTTCAATCTTTCCACGAAACCGTTCTGCGTGGGCTTTCCGGGCTGGATATATAAAAATTCGATGCCGTTGACCATGCTCCATTCCGTTAAAAGCTGGGATATGAACT
>NZ_FNRL01000048.1 GCF_900107795.1 Chitinophaga terrae (ex Kim and Jung 2007) | reverse complement strand
ATGCAGTCAAAATGCAGGTCTATTGCGTGCTGATCGCTCAATTACTGATGGTGGTCATCAGAAAGAAAGCTGCCACGAAAAAATCTTTTGCTAATATGATCACCGTTATAAGATTACACCTGACAAGCTATGTTGGACTGATGGAATTTATTAAAGACACATATAAAGCATGGAGAAAAAAACACAATGCATCATCGCTTGCCTTTTCACCGTAATAAAGGAGGGGAGCTTCCCCCCATTTTGAAACAATCAAATTTTAGGCTGTAATCCTTATCAGAAAGGGATTACAGCCATTTTTAACCCGATTTTTGTCGGACAATAATGATATTTTATTGTTCTTAACTTGATCTGCCGACTAAGTTAGCAACTCCAACAGCAAGAGTATCCTTTATACCGCATATATCTTGCCGTCAGATCTTTCCTAATTCATCATTGATCAGCTTCAGCTCTTCTTCATTGAGCTGGAAATTCATCGCCTGGGCATTAACAATCGCCTGTTCGGCGTTTCTTGCCCCCGCCAACACTACGCTAACGCCGGGTTGAAGAGCGGTCCAGCGGAGTACCAGTTGTGAAAGCGTTGCTCCTTTAGCCTGTGCGATCGGTTCAATAGCTTTCAGGAATGCTTCCACTTTAGGAAGATCAAATTGTGTGAAGTAGCCGTTCCTGTGGTCATTCTCTTTCAGTTTACTATCCCTGAAATACTTGCCTGTCAGCAAACCTCTTTCCATCGGGCTGTACACGATAATGCCGGTCTCCGTTTCAAGCGAGTAAGGCACGAGGTCTTTTTCAATCGCCCGGTTCAGCATACTGTAAGCTACCTGGTTGCTGGCCACTTTCAGGGTGCGGGATGCCTCTTTCAGTTGATCCACGCTATAGTTGCTTACACCGGCTGCCCTGATCTTTCCCTGCTGGATAAGCATTTCCATGGCCTCCATGGTTTCACTGATAGGGGTGGTATTATCCGGCCAGTGCAACTGTAGCAGGTCGATATAGTCGGTGCCCAGTCTTTTCAGGCTTTCTTCCGCTTCCCTGATCACATTAGCTTTGGAAGCATACTTGTATACCGGTATTTTCCTGCCTTCATCTTCTGCATCAAAAAAGAATTCTCCTTTGCCGTTATTGCTGCCATCCCATACCAGGCCAAACTTGGTAAGCAACTGGATCTTTGTCCTGTCTTTTCCTTTGATGGCTTCTCCTATCATCTCTTCACTCAAGCCAAAGCCATAAAAAGGAGCCGTGTCGATAGTGGTAACGCCATGATCCAGCGATGCATGGATAGAATTGATAGAATCCTGTTTCTCATTGCCGCCCCACATGTTGCCGCCGATAGCGAATGCGCCGTAGGTGATCACCGAAAGCTCCAGGTCTGTATTGCCTAATTTCCTGTATTCCATTTTAATTATATTAATGAGGTTAAAAGAATAGTTGGTTTCTCCTGCAGTTTTTCATCTGCCAGCGCGCCAAATGCTTTGATGTAGGGCTGCTGGTTATGGGCGTCCAGTCCTTCTTTGCTTTTCCATATTTCATAAAATACAAAGAGGTTTTTGTCCTCGATGCCCTGGTGCAGGTTATAGCTTTCGCATGCCGCTTCTTTGCGTGTTTGCAATACCATGTTTTCAAGTACTGCCTTTACTTCGTCTCTGTGCTCATCTTTTGTTTTAATGATGGCTGTCAGGTATATTTTCATTTTATGCTGCTTTTTCCTGTAAATGAAATGCAAATACTTTTTCCAGGTGCTCGCGGTATGCCTTCATGTCTCTTGGTATGTTGGCATTTTTTTCCACATCATGAAAGTGGAAGCTTTTCAGGGGTTTCATGCCGGTGAAGGCGTTCATCCTGTGAAAGCCGAATAATACGCCTGCGTCTACACTGTGCTCATTAAAGAATTCTCCGGGCAGGGTGAAAGCCGTAGCGGGAGCGTTCCAGCTGCTGGTGACCATATAATGTCTTCCGTGCAACATGCCGCCGGTACCGTAATTGATCTCTGGATTAGCTGAACTGCGGCCATCGCTATGATAGATTCCGGTTTGGTGACCGGCTGTAAATACCTCATCTATATATTTCTTAAAACCGTTCGGCACCTGGAACCACCAGATAGGAGTATGGTAAATCACTACATCCGCCCACACGAATTTCTCTACTTCTTTAACCGGGTCATATCCTTTATTGATGTGGGTTACCTGTATTTCCACGTTTTCCTGGTCTTTGAAGAAAGCGACCGTTTCTGCTGCCACCGTTTCGTTAAACCGGCCCCCTGAATGTCCAAAGTTCTGTCCTGCGTTAATGATAAATATCTTTTTCATTTTTTTCCTTTTTTGAAGAACGATGACAAAATTAGACCTACCTTTGGTATTAGTAAAATAAGACTATTTATAGTCTGGTATCATAAAATTAATAGTAATCTTATGGTGAACCTGGAATGGTACAGAACCTTTAAAGCCATCTATAAAACGGGTACTTTAACAGGCGCAGCCGAAGCGCTGTTTATTTCCCAACCCGGCGTGAGCCTGCATCTCAGCTCCCTGGAAGCTTATGTAGGCTATAAATTGTTCGACCGTACAGGCCGCAAAATGATCCCGACAGAAAGGGGAAAAGTCCTGTTTAACGCCATTTCCGACCCCCTGGCGAAGCTGGAGGAAGTGGAAAAGAATTTCCAGAAGTCCACCGAGAAAAATACTCCCACACTCAGCGTTGGTATGTGCTTCGAAACCTTCCAGATAACGCTGGAACAGTATGTTGCATCGCTGCCCTTCAACCTGATCATCAGTTTTGGCGAATACCCGGAAATGCTGGACCAGTTGGAAAAAGGAATACTGGATCTGATCATCACGCCTAAAAAGGGAATTTCAGGGCTGATAGAACATGAGCCTTTCTCTTTCGAAAACATAGTGCTGGTAGGAGGGAAGGATGTAGATATTAAAGCCTTTAAGCGGGTACATAAAACGAAGAACAGGGAAGAGCTGGAGAGTTGGCTGAAAGAGCAGAAATGGTACGGCACAACCGGCGATATGGAGCACCTGTTCCAGTTCTGGAGCCTGAACTTTGGCAAAAAACCTGAATTCCGTCCTAATTATATTGTACCGAACCTGAACTCCATTGTACGTTGTTTAAGCGGCGGAACGGGGCTGGCAGTGATCCCCGATTTTCTTTGCTTTTCGGAAGTGGAGCGGGGCGATATTCAATTGATATGGGAAGGAGATAAGAAACTGCAAAACACGCTGTATTTCGGCACCCGGAAAAAGACCGTTCACCAGGAAGAGATCGCACATATTAAAAAGTTGTTCCGGCAGGTAATGGGAAGGATCAATGAAGATCACCGGAAGAAATGATACCTGGTCAACCTGGTGCAGCCGCGATTTCCCGTTTGCCGGCAAACTGAATTCCCATCCTGGTCTACCACTCCCTCCACTGGTCTACCAAAAAAATCTGGTCTATTATTCCAAAAATCTGGTCTACTCTGACCTTTGAAAGATTTTTTAATAAGTAATATTGCACTCGCTTTCTAATAGATGGGCTGCTGCAATAATTGATACAGTTTATATAAAGAATGAGATAAAAAGGATCACACTATTCCAGGTAATATTAGTTCTTCGCATTTCGTTATGAAACTATCGCAACCGGCGGTTGCTGATCAAAATTTCACTAATATTTATGCCGAACAACAAATCGTTTTATTTAAAGTTATTTCCCGCAGCCCTGGGAATAGCCGTATTGTCGGGTTTTGTGGTTGTTAAAGAAGGATATAAAGACAAGGTGCGTGTAACGGAGGTAGGCAAACCTTCCAATACAACCATCAATGCTTATTATACCAGCAATAAACGCCCGCTGCAACAACAGTTCTTTATAAAACTGCCGGTAACCGCTTTCACTCCCGGCGGCTGGCTGAAAAAACAGTTGGAATTGCAGCGCGACGGGTTAACGGGGCACCTGGGGGAGATCAGCATATGGCTTTCGAAGAAAGATAATGCCTGGCTGAACAAAGAAGGTAAAGGCGCCTATGGCTGGGAAGAATTGCCCTACTGGCTGAAAGGATACGCCAATATCGGTTATGTGCTCAAAGATCAGCACATGATCAACGAAGCCAAATTCTGGATTGAAGCAGTACTGAACAACCAGCGTGACAATGGCGACTTTGGCCCTGATGTAGAAAAAGGTGAAGGAAAACGCGACCTCTGGACCAACATGCCAATGCTTTGGTGCCTGCAATCGTACTACGAGTATTCAGGCGACAAACGGGTGCTGGACCTGATGACCAAATACTTCAGATGGCAACTGACCATCCCTGATGACAAGTTCCTGGAAGACTACTGGGAAAACAGCAGGGGAGGCGATGAATTGTCGTCTGTTCACTGGTTGTATAACCACACAGGAGATACATTCCTGTTAGATCTTGCAACCAAAATAGACAGGAATACGGCCAACTGGCGGCAAAAAGATAATTTACCTAACTGGCATAATGTAAATATTGCCCAATGCTTCCGTGAGCCGGCGCAGTATTACATGCAGAGCGGCGATGAGAAAGACCTGCAGGCGACTTATAACAACTTCCGCCTGATCCGCGATCTGTTCGGGCAGGTACCCGGCGGTATGTTCGGAGGCGACGAAAATGTACGTAAAGGATACGATGATCCGAGGCAGGCGATAGAAACCTGCGGGCTGGTAGAGCAGGTAACATCCGACAATATGTTGCTGGGCATCACCGGCGATCCGCACTGGGCCGACAATGCCGAGGATGTGGCATTTAACACTTTCCCCGCTGCATTTACTTCCGACTATAAAGCATTGCGTTATCTTACCGCTCCGAATATGTCGGTCAGCGATGGTAAAAATCACCACCCGGGTATCGATAACCAGGGACCTTTCCTGATGATGAACCCTTTCAGCAGCCGTTGCTGCCAGCATAACCACGCCGCAGGTTGGGTGTATTATCTCGAACATAGCTGGATGGCAACTCCGGATAATGGTCTCGCCGCCCAACATTATCTTGAAGGCGGCGTAAAGGCTAAAGTGGGCGATGGCACAGAAGTGACCATTCAATCTACGACCCGTTACCCGTTTGAAGATAGGGTGAATTTTGAGCTGTCGATGAATAAAAATGTAAACTTCCCATTGTATCTTCGCATCCCGTCATGGGCGCCTAATAGTACCATCACCGTCAATGGCAGAACGGTATTGTCCAAAGCGCAGGCAGGTCAATATGTGAAACTGGAAAACAACTGGAAGAACGGGGACAAGATCGCGCTGCAGCTGCCAATGACCCTGAGCGTAAGAGAGTGGAAGAAAAACAAGAACAGCATCAGCGTAAATTATGGGCCGCTAACCTATTCGCTTAAGATCAACGAAGAGTACAGGAGAAAAGACAGTAAGGAAACCGCCATCTGGGATTCTAAATGGCAGGAAGGAGCAGACCCGGCAAAGTGGCCGTCTTACGAAATATTTCCTGCATCCGCATGGAACTATGCCCTGGTCGTAGATCCCCAACATCCCGAAAGATCATTCACCGTAGTGCCTAAAGCATGGCCGTCTGATAATAACCCCTTTGCTACCGGTAATGCGCCTGTGGAGATAAAAGCAAAAGGGAAGAAGGTGCAATCATGGGGACTGGATGAATATGGTTTAACAGCAGTACTGCCTCAGAGCCCTGTGGTTACAGACAGCAAAGAAGAATCATTATCACTGGTACCAATGGGGGCGGCCAGGTTAAGAATATCCTCGTTTCCCGTTGCTGGTACAAAGTAACTAGTATAAAGCTGATTGTTATTAAAGAATGCATATGAATACTTTTGATCTCAAAGAACACTCCCACACGCGATTGAATATCCTGACAGGAGACTGGATCCTCGTTTCTCCACACCGGACCAAAAGACCCTGGCAGGGAAAAGTAGAATCGCTGCCAGCCGACGACCGTCCTTCCTATGATCCTAAATGCTACCTGTGCCCGGGAAATTCCCGCGCCGATGGCAGCGTCAATCCGGCTTACACAGATTCTTTCGTGTTTGTGAACGACTTCTCAGCCCTCCTGGCAGATACGCCGGCCGGGGAACTGAATGTAAAAGGATTGTTGCAGGCGAAGAGTGAAGCAGGAGTTTGCAAGGTGATCAGCTTCTCGCCAGACCATAGTCTTACCCTTCCCCTGTTGTCGGTAGAGGGCATAAAAAAAGTGATTGACCTCTGGGCCGAAGAATACAGGTCTATTGCCGCATCCAATCCTGCTATCAAAAGCATACAGATATTTGAGAACAAAGGAGAGATCATGGGTTGCAGCAACCCGCATCCGCATGGCCAGATCTGGTCGCAATACAGCTTGCCGCTGGAAATAGTGAAGGAAACCAACCGTCAGAAAGCCTACTTCGAAGAGCATCAACGCAGCCTGTTGGGCGACTACCTGCAGGTAGAGCTGGAATCACGGGAACGCATAGTGGTTGAGAATGAACATTTCGTAGCGCTGGTGCCTTTCTGGGCAACATGGCCTTACGAAACCATGATCATCAGCAAACGCCATGTCCAGGATATCACCCGGTTCAGCGAGGAAGAAAAAGTTGCATTCGCAAGTATCCTGAAAAAGCTCACTGCCAAGTACGACAACCTGTTCGAGATCTCATTCCCTTATTCCGCCGGTATGCACCAGGCGCCTGTGAACGATGGCGAACATCCGGAATGGCATTGGCATATGCATTTCTATCCACCTTTACTCCGTTCCGCTACTGTGAAGAAATTTATGGTAGGCTATGAATTGCTGGCTAACCCGCAACGCGACATCACCGCCGAATGGGCTGCCGAAAAACTGAGAGCGCTGCCTGAAGTTCATTACAAGGAAAATGCAAAGGCTGATGCAGCTGTATAAGAATTAAAATATCATTTCAAAAAGGTATCCCTGCCTCTGTCGGGGATGCCTTTTTTGTTTAAATAAAATAGTAAACAAAACTATCTTTATTCAGTATGAAGATCCAACTTATGAGTATTAAACATTTCCTTATTGCTGCCGCATGCACCGTTATGGCTGCAGACGGCAGGGCGCAGGATGCTTTGCCCAACTGGGCTTTCGGGCCATTCATCCGCCCCGCGGGCGTAAACCCCATCCTGGCTCCCGACAGCACTAAAACTTTCACAGATCCCATGACGGGGAAACAGGTAGCCTGGGAAGCCAACGATGTATTCAACCCGGCAGCCGCCATTAAAGACAAGAAAGTATATGTGCTGTACAGGTCTGAAGACCGCTCAGGGAAAGGTATTGGCCAACGTACCTCCCGCCTCGGACTTGCAGAAAGTAAAGATGGCATCACCATGAAACGGCAGGCTACCCCGGTATTCTACCCCGGCAACGATTCCCAGAAAGAATTTGAATGGCCCGGCGGCTGCGAAGATCCGAGGATTGCCGTGACGGAAGACGGAACTTACGTGATGCTCTACACGCAGTGGAATAAAAAAGTTCCCCGCCTGGGCGTTGCTACTTCAAGGGATCTTAAGAACTGGACCAAACATGGCCCGGCTTTTTATAAGGCATATGACGGGAAGTTTAAGGACCTGGCAAGCAAATCTGCATCTATCGTTACAAAAGTAGTGAACGGAAGGCAGGTGATCGCCAAGGTGAATGGTAAATATATGATGTACTGGGGCGAACGCTTTATCAACATCGCAACCTCCGATGACCTGGTCAACTGGCAGCCAACCATTGACAGTGAAGGCAAACTCGCTGCCGTAGTAAAAACACGGCGTTATCATTTTGACAGTGATCTTACAGAATGCGGCCCCCCGGCTGTGATCACCGACAAGGGCATCCTGTTGTTGTATAACGGCAAGAACAAAGGAGGAGAAGGAAGAGATACGAATTATACTGCTAATACTTATGCGGCAGGACAGGTGTTATTCGACCTGCAGGACCCTTCCAAAGTGATCGCACGGCTGGATAAGCCTTTCTTTCAACCATCCGCACCATTTGAGAAAAGCGGGCAATACCCGGCGGGTACGGTATTCGTTGAGGGGTTAGTATTGCATAAGAACAAGTGGTTCCTTTATTATGGCTGCGCGGATAGCCGTGTAGCAGTAGCGGTGTATGATCCGGCAAGGAGGAATTAACGCCAGGCAAAGCGGAAATTGTATTGCCATTTCCGCTTTGTTGTTACCTTTCAGAATTTGTTTCCTGCTGCTGCTTCCATTCCTCAAAGCTCATTTCAAACCTGATCTCGCCTTTCCCGTGAGTGCAGGTTTCTTTCCAGCCCGATTCCCTGTAAAATGCAGCAGCGCGGGTACGGGGAGCAGTTCCCAGCCAGATACCTGCCCGGGTTTGGGAGAAATACCAGTTTAGCATAGTATCATGCAGTCTTCTGCCTATACCTCGTTTTTCAAACATCGGGTCAACAAACAAGGCCCAGGCATTATTTTATAGGGGTTGGAAGATTGGCGATAAAAGTAAAGTATTTTTATAACAGGCAGGGGGCCAACCTCCATTTTCACACTCCTCCCTGCCCCGATTCCCCTTAGTTTCCTACATTTGACGTATGAACCAGAACGAGGCAAATAGCGGTTACAGGATCGCAGTTCCTGCAGAATTTGAAGAGGTATTCACTCATTTCTATTTCGATGAAAATACCACTGCTAAACCTATCAGCAGAACTGTGCTGCCCTCATACCAAACCATTATGGTGTTTAATTTCGGCCCGCCTGTTTCATTCCTCACTACCCCGGGAAACCAGGTAAGCATTCCGCCGGTTGTGGTAACAGGGCCTGTCAGGCAACTGGTTCACTACATAATGCCTCCGGGGTCGGCAATGCTGATAGCTAACTTTAAAGATGATGCTTTCTTCCGTTTCTTCGGCATCGCCCTGGTCTGCGAAACGGCGGTACATCCCGATGAACTGATCAACAGCAATTGTTTCACCATGTTGTGGAATGAACTTAACCGGATGCCCGATAACGCCGCCCGGGTGAAATACCTTCTTGACTTCTGCCGCCCATACCTGAAGGAAAGGAACAATTTAATGGAGCAGATCGCAGAATTCAGGAACGGGCATGTCAGTCCTATTAAGGAGCTTTCGGGCAGGAACGACCTGACAGAAAGAGCCGTGCAACTGCATCATAAAAAGTTGCTGGGCTACTCGGCCAAAGAGATTGCCCGCTACCAACGCTTTCTGAAAGCGGTCCGCATGCTCCAGGAAATCACCGCTGCTGCGCCGAAGGTCGACTGGTTCGAAGTTATTGCCGAATGCGGGTATTACGATCAGAGTCAGTTGATCCACGACTTCAAACATTACCTGCAACTCAGTCCTTCCAAATACCTGAAACTGCAGCAGGATATCTGCAACCCCAGGCCCTAGGTTTCGTTTTCATACAATTTTACTGAAGAAGAGCGCCTCATCTTTGTGTCATCAAATCATTTAAAACATACGTTTATGACACAGGCAAAAATCTTTTTGACCGGGGCTACCGGTAATGTAGGATCAGCGTTAGTAAAGGAACTCACAGCATTGAACATCCCCTTTAAAGCGCTGGTAAGGGACCCGGGCAACGCGGGCGGCCTCCAGGGCCAGGTGATAACGGGCGATATGGCAGATAAGGCTTTCCTGGTTGCACAATTGAAAGGCATAGAGAAGGCATTTCTTTTAACCAATTCATCGGAGGAGGCGGAATACCTGCAGCTCAATTTCGTGGAGGCGGCCTACGAGGCAGGCGTAAAGCATATCGTAAAACTCTCGCAACTGAAAGCGGATGAACATTCCCCTGTGCGCTTCCTGCGTTACCATGCAAAGGTTGAGAACAGGATCAAAGGATTGGGATTAGCCTACACCTTCCTGCGCCCCAATCTTTATATGCAAGGCTTGCTTGCTTTCAGGGAATACATCAAAAATGAAGGCGTATTCTATGCCTCGGCAGGCAGTGCACCGGTAAGCATAGTGGATGTCCGGGATATTGCGGCTGTTGCGGCTAAAGCATTGACGGGAAAAGGCCATGAGAACCGGATATATGATATCACTGGCGATGCTGCGCTTACGCATTACGAGATGGCGGAAATATTTACCCGGGTATTGGGCAAGCCGGTTAAATTTGTGGATGTTGATCCCGGGCAGATGGAAGCCGCGGTACGGGCCGCCGGTTTTCCTGAATGGCAAGTGGGAGGGTTGATCGAAGATTATGCCCATTATGCAAGGGGAGAAGCGGCAGAAGTTTCCGAAGTTGTAAGAACCATAGCCCAACGGCCAGCCATCAGCTTTGAGCAATTCGTAATGACATATAAAGGGCTGTTCTGAGAAAGAAATGTTTCCTACCTTTAACTAATGAAGCAGCAGGAAAATACAAATCAGCCTATTAAACCTACGAATGCCGAGCTGGAAATATTGCAGGTACTGTGGCAACATGGCCCTTCTACTGTACGCCTGGTAAATGATAAGCTCAACGAACAAAAACGGGCAGTAAACTATACCTCTACCCTGAAACTGATGCAGATCATGGTAGAAAAGGGAATGCTGGACCGTGACGAGTCTAATATGAAACATGTTTACATGGCAAAGCTGGATGAAAAGGAAACTAAAAGCTTCTTGTTGGACAGGTTCGTGGAAACCATGTACAAAGGCTCTGCCAGCAGCCTGATGATGCAACTGCTGGAAAACAAAAAAGCCTCCAGGGAGGAACTGGAAAAAATAAAAGAACTGCTGAATAAACTGTAACAATCTTCATAATTGAGGTTCGATATTTACTTCCCCATACTCCCATAGTATATCGTAAGGATACCCGAGTCGTTATAATGCATTAACTTGCCGCCTGCAAAAGCAACGAGCGTATGGATAACTATAAATATACCTGCAGCGTTTGCGGGGAGGAGCATAACGAATGGCCTGCCCTGGGCTTTATTTCGCCGGATCATTACAGTTATTTATCGGATGAGGATAAAGAGAATATCGCCGTACTAGATGAAGACTGCTGTGTGATCAAACATGCAACGCAGGTCGACAGGTTTATCAGGGGAGTGCTGGTGCAAAAAGTGCAGGACAGTTGCCAGGACCTGGATTACGGTTTATGGGTATCGCTCAGCGAAAAAAGTTTTGAAGATTACCTGGAGCATTACGATGACGAAGACTATAAGACCTCCTATTTTGGCTGGCTATGCAACAAAATACCAGGTTATACATTCGAAAAAAGCATCCCTGCCACTGTGTATACGCAAAAGGGGAACCAGCGCCCTGTTATTGTACCGCATAAGGATTTTGATCACCCCTTTGTTCATGATTACTATAATGGTATTACAGTAGAAGAAGCGGAGTGCCGGGTTGCAGCTATGCTTCGCAACCTGGAAAATGGCTAACCGGATTCGTTTTTTTGTATTTTCCTATTTTGTGTTATTTTTACAATAAATATCCTGAACGGCTTGTAGATTATAAAAAGGATATTCTTTTAGCAATGAGATTAAACATTACCCTGTGCGTATTAAGCCTGCTTGCAGTTAACAAAGTTCAGGCACAGGACACAGCATCCAGACGTACCGATACGACCCAGCGATTAAATGAAGTGATCATTTACCAGGCGAATAAGACGACCCCTGTGACCTTTCAAAACCTTGATATGAAAAGGATCAGGGAAAAGAATATAGGACAGGAACCATCCTTCCTTTTGTCTGAAACTCCTTCCATTACCGTGTATTCAGATGCAGGCAGCCAGCAGGGCTACTCTTATTACCGGTTAAGAGGTATCGACCAGACGAGGATCAACACAACCCTGGACGGTATGCCGCTCAACGAGCCGGAAGACCAGGGCGCTTATTTTTCTAACTACCCGGATATATTGAATTCCGTGAGCCGTATCCAGATCCAGAGAGGAGTGGGCACTACTAAAAACGGGGCTGCCAGTTATGCCGGCAGTGTGCAGCTCTTTTCTCCCGACCTCACAGATTCTTCTGCTGTTACCGTAGGCGGCGGGTATGGTTCCTACAACAGTTTCAGGGTATTCGGCGAATACAAAAGCGGTATCAAAGGGCGCAAAGCCTTGTATGTAAGAGCTTCGCAGGTATATACGGATGGATATAAAGAACACGCCTTTAATAATTCCCAATCTGTTTTTGCCAGCGGGGGATTGTTCTACGATAAAAGCGCCTGGAAGATAAATATCATGGCAGGACATCAGCAGAACGGGATGGCCTGGCTGCCCGTAGCGGATACTATTATAGCAAAGAACAGGAAGGCGAATGCCAATTCAAAGGCCGAAAAAGACGAATTTTTCCAGGGCCTGGTACAGCTGCAACAGGTTTGGCGCCCTTCTTCCCATGCCAATATCACCTCCGGTATTTATTATACTTACCTGAAAGGCGGATATGGATTTGATGGAAATAATTTTGCAGGCCTGCCTTCTACAGGCGAGCTATTTCATTATAACTTCAGATCACATTTCGCCGGATTTTTCAGCAACTATACGCTTACCCATAACAAAACCAAGTGGACAACCGGCGTACATGCCAGCTGGTATACCCGGCAGCACAAGGGAGTAGATGATGTATTGGGAGAACTGTACAGGAACAGTGGGTATAAAAGTGAAGCAAGCGCGTATAGCAAACTGGAATACTACCTGGATCGTTTCACTCTCTATGCCGACCTCCAATACCGGTATGCCACCTTTAACTACAAAGGAAGCGTAGACCTGGAGCGGCTAAACTGGCAGTTCCTGAATCCCAAGGCCGGCGTAAATTACGCTATCAATAATCAATGGAGCGTTTATTACAGCATTGGCAGAACAGGCAGGGAACCGACAAGGAACGATATTTTCGGGGGCAGCGATGACCTGGCCGCCGATAGCTCATCCAAACCCATTATCTATAACCGGGATGCTGAATATGTAACAGACCAGGAACTGGGTGTAAAACTGAATACTCAACGTTTTACAGCTCAGCTGAACGGCTACTACATGCGTTTTCATAACGAAATCGTATTGAACGGGCAGATAGGACCCAATGGGCTGGTATTGACAGATAATGTTGAACGCAGTACCAGGGCGGGAGTAGAATTGTATGCGGCTTACCAGTTAAATAAGAACTTAAGCCTGATCAACAATTCTTCCTACAATCACAGTGTCATCAAAGAACAGCATTCAACTTTCAGACCTGTGCTTACGCCGGAACTTATCCTGAACCAGGAAGTGGTGTACCAACAGCAACGTTGGCTGCTGGGCGTTTCCGGCAGGTACCAGGGCAGCTCATATATCGATTTTGCCAACACCGCAGATATCAACAGCTATGTATTGCTGAATGCCAGGGCGCAGTATACCCTTGGCCGTTATATCGTATCATTGTTTGTCAATAACCTCACAAATGCGAGGTACTACAACAATGGGTCGGTTGATGCAAGCGGCAACAGGAGCTATTTTGTACAAGCGCCCACGAATGTTTACGTGGCATTCAAATATACATTCTGATGGATTTTTTCAGCATACAACATATTGCTTTTACCGTGATGCAATACCCTGTCAGCTACCTCGAACTAATAGGTACAGTATCGGGCCTGCTCTCGGTATATTATGCGTCGCGAACCAACATCCTCACCTGGCCAACAGGCATCGTTAATGAAATTGCGTTGTTTGCATTGTTCTTCCAGGTACAGCTATATGCAGATATGTTTTTACAGGTTTATTTCCTGGTAGTAACATTGTATGGTTGGTACAACTGGAAAGTGAAGGCAGGCGATCTGCCTGTTCGCAGGCTAAGCAAAAAGGGCGTTGTTACTTACAGCGCTTTATTAATACTGGGCGCCGCTGTTGCCGGCAGCCTGATAAGGCAGTTGCATAACTGGCTCCCTGCCTACTTCCCGTTACCCGCCGCTTACCCGTACGTGGATGCAGGTATTATGATCGCCAGCATACTGGCTACCGTACTGCTGGCGAGGAAACAGGTAGAAACATGGGTATTATGGATTGCCATAGATATTGTAAGCGTAGTGCTTTACTATGTAAAAGGAGTTTATTTTTTATCACTGGAATATGTCATCTTCCTCGGCCTGGCAACCGCAGGGTTGATCAACTGGAAAAAATCAATGGAGTATGCGTAAGGGATTTGTATTTGGAAAATTTATGCCGTTCCACAAAGGGCATGAGGCAATGATCAATTTTGCGTTGACGGTATGCGATGAATTAACTGTACTGGTTTGCTGCAGCAATAAAGAGGAAATGCCCGCCAGCCTCCGTGTTTCCTGGGTTGAAGAAACGTTTGCAGGCAACCGGAAAATAAATGTACAACTGCTGGAATACGACGAGTCTCTTCTTCCTAATACCTCTGTCACTTCTGCAACCATTTCTGCGTTATGGGCCGAAAAGTTTAAGGAATTGCTGCCAGGGCATAAGGTGCTGGTTACGTCAGAACCCTATGGCAACCTGGTAGCGGATTTTATGGGAATAGAACATATCCCCTTTAATATCGGGAGAGACCTGGTACCCGTTGCAGCCAGCAAGATCAGGGAAGACTATAAAGCATACTGGAACTTCCTGCCGGCCAGTGTTAAAAAGCACTACATCACCAAAGTGGTTTTACTGGGCACAGAATCAACCGGTAAAACTACGCTTACTTCCAGGCTGGCAGCACATTTCAATGCCGGCGCCGTTCTGGAAGCCGGGCGTGACCTGATAGCCGACTCGAACGAATTCACCCTGGACGATCTCTATGCCGTTGCCCGTGCACACGCCGATGCCATCAACCGGGCATCCGTTGCCGATAAGCCGCTGGTGTTTATAGACACAGATATTTACATCACTCTTTCCTATGGCGAATTTGCATTTAACGAGGTGCTGGAAATAGATGACGAAATATTTACCGCCAATAAGGCAACGCTATACCTGTATCTCAATAACGATGTGCCCTATTTCCAGGACGGAACGCGGCTTTCGGAAGCCGACAGGAACCAGCTGGACTTTTCTCACCGCTGGATACTGGAAAAGTATGGGGTCAGGTACGAAGAGATATCAGGCAACTGGGACGAGCGTTTCGAGCAGGCGGTAAAGCTGGTGAACGAACTTGCCAGGTGATTTCAGAAACTTGGCATCCGCAATGTTGCCGGCCTGGTGAAAGAAGCCTACAGGAGAGGGCTCATCTGATCCGGGTTTTGATTTGAAGATTGAATTTAATAGCTTTGAAAACTGCTGGCTGTGTTTTTGCTGGCAGATCCTGTAAGTCTTCAAACTTCAATATATAAACTATGAGCGCTGCTATTAAAATCATTCGTCGATCCAGGGAACAATTGGTAGAATTAATTGATCGCACTTCTGTTAACCAACTCAATAAAATTCCGCAAGGCTTCAGGAATAACATTATCTGGAATATAGGTCATTTACTGGTGGCGCTGGAAGGCATTACGTACAGGCGTGCAGGTTTGCCCCTGAATGTGGATCCTGTGCTGGTAACAAGGTATGGAAAAGGTTCCATACCGGCAGGCGATACAGATGAAAATGAAATAGCGGAAATTAAATCGTTACTCGTATCTTCCATAGATTGCATTGAAGTTTGTTATATGAGAGAAGGCTTTGCCAACTACACGCCCTGGACAACCAGCCAGGGTTTTGAACTACCGGATATTGACGCCGCCCTGGCATTCGGCGCATATCACGAAGGACTGCACAGTAATTGCATCGACACGTTGTTGAAATTTATACAATAAGGCGACTGCCTTCCAGCTCGGCCTGCTTGCGAAGCAGGGGATTGAACAATTGGCGGACTTTTGGTGTATTGTGAAAGTACAATTCACCGCGCCATGAAATCAATGCTTATACTGACAGATTTTTCTGATGCCGCTTTCCGTGCGGCTGAATATGCTATCAACTTTGCAGGCCAGCTTGGAATTGAGAAAGCCATTTTATATCATGCCTACCGCACCATTGCCCAGGGAACTGATTTCTGGGTGCCGGCTCCAAAAGTGGATAACCAGATCTATATAGATACGATGGAGGCTTTGGGACTCCTGCATGATCAGTTGGAGAATGTACGGACTGCTAACCAGGTTAAACTGGAGATACTGGCGGAAGACGCCTTCCTGCCGGAAAGGATTAACAGCTTGTGTAAGGAACAGGGTGTAAGCCTGGTAGCAATGGGCGTTTCCGGTAAATCAAACCTGGATAGCCTTTTTATGGGCAGCAATACTTCCCAGGTACTGAAAGAGAGTGATTGTACCGTGCTGATCGTGCCAAACGAAACAGTGGTGAAGCCAGTGGAAAGCGTGGCCTTTGCAACAGACGTGGAAGTATTCACGCAGCCGGTGCTGGATACGCTTGCAACGTTCCTGAACAGCCTTAAACCCGGAGTATATGTAATAGATACCTCTGTTGATAAACGCAGCAACGATTGGATACCCGATGTGTTGAAAGCGTATCAGCCGCAGTTCTTCCATACAAAAGAAGGAGATGTAGTGAAGGGCGCCCTGGAATTTGCCAGTCAGCATAAAGTTTCCATGATCATAACAGTGCCTCAGCAACAATCATTTCTTTCAAGCATCTTCCATAAAAGCATTTCAAAGGAACTGGCTTACAACGCCAGGCTGCCATTGCTTTCTATTCCATCTAAAGAGAAATAAGCAACGGTACTATGAATTATTAAATATTTGTCAGATATTACGCGGCAAATATCTGTCCTTATGCGCATTTTGTTATACCTGTCATTGTTCGTGTTCCCCACGCTCATGTTGAATGCTGCACCCCCGAAAGATTCAACAGCCATCCGGGAAGAATTGATCAACAAATACCTTGATTCCGTAAAGCAGTCGTTCCATTATGAACACGGTCTTATCCGGTTGCCTGGCGGCAAAGCGAATATTAACGTACCTCCCGGATTTAAATTTCTGAACCAGCAACAAACAGAAGTAGTGCTGACAGAGTACTGGGGCAACCCGCCATCTGAAGCTAAAGGAGTACTTGGAATGGTGATCAGGGAAGAGGCGACGCCGCTCGACGACAGCACGTACGCCTTTATCGTGGAGTACGACGAGATGGGTTATATTAAAGATGATGATGCAGAGAAGATCAATTATGATGATCTGCTGAAAGACATCCGGGAATCGGAAGTTGAGAGTAACAAAGAAAGAGTGAAGGAAGGGTACGAACCTATCCATCTTGTAGGTTGGGCACAACATCCGTTCTATGATAAAGAGAGGAAAGTACTGCACTGGGCAAAAGAGATCCGGTTTGGAGATGGAGGAGAAGTAAATACCCTTAACTATAACATCCGCCTGTTAGGCAGGCATGGCGTACTTATCCTGAATGCCGTTTGCTCCATGAATGAATTGCCGATGGTGAAGGCCGACATCAGCAAAGTATTGAATATGGCCGAATTTACCTCCGGTAACGCGTATGCAGATTTTGATCCGAAGGTCGATAAAGTGGCGGCATGGACCATCGGCGGTTTAGTGGCCGGGAAGGTCTTAACCAAAGTGGGATTCTTTGCGATCATTGTTAAATATCTTGCCGCCTTCTGGAAATTTATCCTGTTAGGTGTGGCGGCAGCATTTGGCTTCTTGAAGAATTTGTTTAAACGCAGGAAACAAGGGGATGACGAAATCGCTTCAGACACTCCGGGAACATTGCCGGTTGAAACGCCATCAGAACCGCAGGAATAGCAGAACACATTTCATCATAGTTTAAAGGCAGGCCATCAAAGGCTTGCCTTTTTTATGTGTGCCAGGCATGTGTTATATCTCTAGGGTGCAAGTCCCGAATGCGCTTTGTAGTAGGAAGCATTAGCCAATAGCAAGGGTGTCCACTGTAAAGTGGAATCTGAAGGAAGCTGGCGGCAAACATCCGGGCCGACGAACAGAAACTGTATACAAGGCGGGGTTACAAGGGTGATGTTGCATAAGAAACAAAAACCCGATACTACACAGATTGTAACAACGTAAATGCAGCGGCTACATGGATGGAAAGCGATAACACTTACCCTGGGAGGCCCTGTTTTTTTTT
>NZ_FNRL01000049.1 GCF_900107795.1 Chitinophaga terrae (ex Kim and Jung 2007) | reverse complement strand
CGATAGTTACTACTAATTCTTTTTGGGCTACATCGATACCAATAGCCTGTTTGATTACCTGGTTGTTCATAGCTAATTGAATTTTAATAAAATAGAATCCCTCATCGACTTCTCTCCTGTTGGATATTCTGGCTGCTACTATATAGGTAGTGCCTTACATTCTGTTCAGACTCTAAGAGATTGCAAAAAAGGTGAGGTGATTTCTTTGCGAGTGCATACCTCAAAGGTTGCTTAGCGCATAATGTACTCTCACCTTTTTATTTTATTTAGTTCAAAACTAGTACTTTATAAGCTTTGACAACAGTCTTTAATACCTGTACAAACATAGGAGGCGCAAAGAAAGCAAAGAGGCGTAAGGTTTTTTTAAGAAAAATAAGAAAGCAAAGGAATTTTTAAGCGAAATAAGAAAAGCAAAGGGAGCGAAGATTATGTTATATAGCATAATTTCCGCTCCCTTTGCTTTCCTTAAAATCCGCTTCGATCAAACAATAATTTCTTTGCTTCCTTATTTTTCTTAAAAAAACCTTACGCCTCTTTGCTTTCTTTGCGCCTTTGCGTGAAACCCTTTGCGTGAAACTACGTTGATTTCAGTGACATCGTTTCTTTCGCGGCGCGCCGGGCCGGGTACCAGCTGGCCGCAATTCCTATAACCATGATCGTTATGAAGACCAGTAAGAAATCACCCAGGTGCATGCTTACAGGGTAGGCATCTACTACAAAAGAATCGCCCTGTAATTTGATCCAGCCAAATTGCTGTTGCAACAAACAAAAAGATATACCCACAAAAAAACCTATCGCTGTACCTATTCCCGCAATTATCAACCCTTCAGCAAGGAAGATCCGCTGGATCAGCGACTGCCGGGCGCCCATCGCTTTCAGGATAGTAATGTCCTTTTCTTTCTCAATTACCAACATGTACAACGAGCCTATCATATTAAAGGCTGCTATGATCATGATGAAGCTGAGGATGATGTAAACCGCCCACTTCTCTACCTGCATAATGGAATACAATGACTGATTTTGTTCAAATCTGGTCTGAACTTCATATTTATCACCCAATATCTGTTGTAATTGCGAGCGCACCTTGGTGTCGCTGGCCCCCGGAGCCAGGCTTATTTCCAAAGCCGACATAGTAGAGGTATCCAGCTCCAATAATTGCCTCATAAAGTCAATATTGGTGATTACATATTTACTGTTGAATTCCTGTTGTATGGCAAAGGTGCCAACCGGGTACAGCACGCCGTTATTCAATGCATCTTCAGGCGTCACAATGGTTGTTACATTCCTCCTTGGCAGGTAAACCGTTATAGGCGCCAGGCTGTGCACTACGTCCACTTCCAGGGCGCCTTCCAGCTCCAGTCCTAAAACGGCCCTGTAAGCTACGGAGTCGCCCGTGTCGAACCGCCCTCTTACCACGTTGCTCTTAACATCAGTAACTTCGTTGTAATTTTTATCTACGCCTTTTAATACAGCAATAGTAGGCTCATCGCCATACCTCAAAACAGCCTTTTCTTCCACTACTTCTGAATAGTGGGCCACTCCGGGTACCGAACTGATCTTGCTAAGCTGTTCAGGGGTTAATACGATCATTTTACCGCTTACGGGTATGATCTTAACGGGCGGGTAAAAAGAAGAATAAAGGGATTTCACCAATCCCTCAAATCCATTAAAAACACTGAGAATAATAATCAAGGCGCCTGTGCCCACCGCAATAGCCACCACACTAACCCATGCTATAATGTTAATGGCATTGGTAGATTTTTTAGCTCTGAAATAGCGGGAAGCGAATTGCCAGATCATGAATGATGCGTTAGTTATTTATTCTCGCCTTTGATATTGGCATCGTCTTCTTTGATCTTTTTAAACAACTCTTCCATTTTGAAAACATAGTCAAGTGTATCATCCAGGAAGAAATTCAATTCGGGGATCCTGCGTAAATGCTTGCCCAACCCAATTCCCAGGTGTTTCTTTATTTCACCCATCCGCTCCTTCCTGATATGGTCCAACATTTCCTGGGGAGATGGTATTTTAAACATGCTCAGGTAAACTTTGGCTTCCAGGAGGTCGGGAGTCATCTTTACTGCTGCAATTGATATCATTCCTCCATCAACTACATTCAACCCAATTCTCTGGAATATACCACTCAGTTCTTCCTGCACCAGTTGTCCTATTTGTTTTTGCCTTTTAGTTTCCTGCATCGCTTTCTAATTTAATCGTGATCAAAACGACAGGGTTTCACTCGCCAGTTCGCTGTTTCCGTACCCCGTCAGTTGCGAAAATAACCATTTCCGGCAAAGAATAGCGTCAATTATACCCTTCCTATAGTAATTATCCTATTTTTGTTCAAGTTTCCTGAAAAAACAGCTAAAAGCATCCGGCATGAATATATTTAAGCGCTTATTGAAATTTGCCACTCCCCTTCACCATTATTTACCGGAATACATCATCTATACCATCATAGGCATCGTGTTTGGAATGGTTAATTTTGCTATGCTGATCCCGCTGCTGAACGTAATATTCCAGCAAGTGGATGCAACGCCCCAGGCTGTAATACATCCTGCCTTCTCTTTTTCTATCCAATACTTTGTAGACCTGTTCAATTATTACTTCTACGATTTCATTCAAACAAGCGGTTCGCTGAAAAGCGCGCTGTATTTCGTTTGCGTCGTGATCGTAGTATGTATAACACTGGCCAACCTGGGAAGGTACATGAGCGCAAGAGTAATGGTACGGTTAAAACTCACGATGATGTCGAGACTCCGCACACGGCTATACGAAAAATTCAACCAGCAATCGCTCAGCTACTACAGCAAGCAACAGAAAGGCGACCTGCTCTCCACTATGACCAACGATGTACAGGAAATAGAGAACAATGTTGTAAGCGCCATACAGGTATTTACCCGCGATCCGTTCATAATCATCGGGTACTTTATTGCCCTGTTCTATCTCTCCGTTAAACTAACCTTATTTACAATCATATTCTTTCCCATCTCTGGCGGCATCTTATCTTATATCTCAAAAAAACTAAAACAGAAAAGCTGGTCCAGCCAGGCTTTGCTGGGTAAGATATTAAGCGTGACAGATGAAACACTGAGCGGTATCCGCATTATCCAGTCATTCACCGCAGAGAGATTTATGAAGAAAAAATTTGCTGATGTAGATCATCAATTTGTCAGCATCAGCAAACGGATCTACAACCAACGTGAATTAGCGTCACCTATTTCAGAGATCATAGGCGTATGCATCATCGTAGTGATCGTGATAGTGGGAGGTACGCTCGTACTTGAGGGCAGTGACCTGTTGACCGGCGCTACCTTCATTACTTACCTCGTGTTCTACAGCCAGATCATGCAGCCGGCAAAAAACATCTCGTCTGCTATTACTACCATGCAGAAAGGAATGGTATCGAGCGCCCGTATTTTCCAGATACTTGACGCAGATGATGCCATACAGGAAAAACAGGATGCAAAAGCAATACAGACGTTCAACGACAGTATCGTGTACGATAATGTGTCGTTCCATTACGAACAACAGGATGTACTTCGTCATGTGAACCTGGAGATCAGGAAGGGTCAGATGATTGCGCTGATAGGCAGAAGCGGCGCCGGCAAATCTACTATGGCCGATCTGCTGCCAAGATTCTATGATACCAATGAAGGAGCGGTCAGGATAGATGGAACGGATGTGAAAGATCTGAAATTGCAGGATCTGCGAAGCCTGATAGGAATTGTATCGCAGGAAGCGATATTATTCAATGATACGGTTATCAACAACATTGCATTTGGCCAGCCGGATGCGAAGATGGACGATATTGTAGCAGCAGCGAAGATCGCGAATGCGCATGAATTCATTGAACAACTGGAAAACGGGTATAACACCGTAATTGGCGACAGAGGTTCCAAACTCAGCGGGGGCCAGCGTCAGCGGCTCACCATTGCTAGAGCTATTTACAAAAATCCTCCAATATTAATTTTAGATGAAGCTACATCTGCACTCGATGCAGAAGCGGAAAAATTAGTGCAGGCAGCACTCGATAAACTTATGCAACACCGCACCACCATTGTGATTGCACATAGGCTGAGCACCATACAACATGCTAATGAAATTGTGGTAATGGATAAAGGAGAAATAATAGAAAGAGGTACGCATGAACAGCTGATGCAGCGCCGTGGCTTATATTACAAACTGGTGGAGATGCAGGAATTCAAATAGTTTCAGTCATATAGGGGTACGGTTTTTGATGGTTGCGCAACTGTAAATTGCCAACAGGCGCTCTTTGCAGCACTATTTTCTAACCTTTTAACATAACGAACCTCTATGATTTCAATCGTTATTCCCGTATTAAACGAAGGTGCTACCATACGCCAGGTTATAAAGACCGTTAAAAAGACATCCCGCAAAATAGAGATCATTGTAGTAGATGATAATTCTACCGATAACACTGTAGAAGAAGCGATGAAAGAGCAGGTGCGAGTGATCACCAGCAGCCAGAGAGGAAAAGGTATATCCATGCGCGAAGGTATGATGGCTGCGAAATATGACATTGTAGCTTATGTGGATGGGGATATTCTCACCTATCCCGACAATATCGTAGAACTCCTTACAGATCCTATCGAAAAAGGCGAAGCAGATTTCGTCAAATCCTATTTTGAACGACAGGCAGGCAGGGTCACCCAACTGGTGGCCAAGCCACTGTTGAGTATCCTCTACCCGGAGCTGTCGCATTTCCAGCAACCATTAAGCGGTATGATCGCTGCGCGTAAATCCTTTCTCTCCAATATTCATTTCGAAAATGATTATGGGGTAGATATCGGATTGCTGATAGATATGCACCAGGCAGGCGCCCGCATCGTGGAAGCCAATATCGGCAAAGTTGAAAACGCTATGCAAACCTGGGAGCAGTTGAGCAAAATGTCGAGAGAAGTATCCAGGACCATCCTGAAGAAAGCTGAAAATATCCCGCAGGAAAACCTGGAAACACTGGGCAATATCAACGTGATCAGGGAGCAGATGGAGTATTCGATCCTGGAGTCTATAGATAAGTTGCAGAAGATGGTGATATTCAATCTTGACCAGGTAATATTCCGCGGCGATTATCTCGAATGGGCGGCTATCGCATTTGATGAAGAAGAAAGTATTGAGCAGATCATGAGTTCCGACAGCGACCAGGCTACAAAACTGCAATATGCGGCGCAGCTGCTGGAAGGGAGGAATATTGCTGAGTTGCTGGAGATCGCTGATAGTATTCCCTTGGTTTCGGGCATCCGCGAGATCGTAAGGGAGTTAAAGAAACGTGGGTATGCCTGTGGCCTGATCACAGATGGTTATGATACTATTGCCCGACATATTAAAAATAAGCTGGGAATGGACTTCGTATTTGCGAATGAACTGCATATGGTTCACAGTGTGGCAACCGGCGAATTTTCTGCGGCGCATTATTTCATGAAAGGTAATCAATACTGCAAGAGCAATATCTTCTCTTATATTCAACGCCAGTATGGTATTCATCCGCAGAATATTATTTATGTGGGCAACCCGGAGAAAGACCAGGAGCTGCTTACAAAGGCTGGTATTGGCGTAGCATTTTGTCCACAACCTTGTAATGGTGCTGTAGAAAAGGTTGCCGACAAAATCATATATGGGTTATCGTTACACCTGTTATTGGAAATAGCGCCGGCAAGCCGCAGGCCTATTAAACTACCGGCGATCAGTAAACGGCAGGCGAAGCGGATAGGAGTAGGGAGCCTGGTAAGCCTGGCGGGAGCAAGTTTATTATACTTTGCATACAGGCAGTTGAAGAAGAAGAATGGCGGGATAGAAGAAAAGTGCAAAACCGTGAATAAGGTAGCATAAGCATATGACCTGGAATAAAAAAGGAGCGAAGATCGACTTCGCTCCTTTTTTATATGTTTTGTTTCCTGCCTGGTTTTGGCCTGGCGGGAATTATTTGCTTTTAGCCAGTTTAGCTTCTATGCTTAATGTAGCATGAGGAACAGCTCTGAGACGTGCCTTATCTATGAGTTTACCGGTTACGCGGCAAATGCCATAGGTTTTGTTTTCGATACGTACCATAGCTTTTTCCAGGTGGTCGATAAACTGAATCTGACGGCTGGCCATCTGGTTCAGTTGTTCTCTTTCCTGAGAACCGCTACCATCTTCCATGCTCATGTATTTATTTTCAGTATCATCAGTACCTGCTTCATCTTTGCGGGTGATGAGGCCTTGCAAGTAGATTAATTCTTTTTTAGCTGCTTCCAGTTTCTTTTGGATAAGCTCTTTAAATTCTTGCAGGTCAGCATCGCTATATCTGAATACAGGACCGCTTGGAGCGGCGGGTTGGTCCAGTACTGACTTGGTAAACTCAGGTTGATAAGTTACCAAAGTAGATTTTCCACCCTTTTTTTCTGGTTTTTCAGTTTTTTCGGGTTTTTCGGATTTTTCCGCCTTTACTGATTTTTCAGCCTTAACAGGCTTGTCAGCTGCCTTTTTAGAGGATTCCTTTTCCTTAGCAACTTCTACCTTAGGATCTGCTTTCTTTACTGCCATCGTTTTAAGTTCTTTTTCTTCTGACTTAGAAATAAATGGTTTTTTCTCAGCGGAAACACTATTCGTAACCACTTTCTGCTTTACAGCAGGTTCATTAACGGTCGATTTTGCAGGTACAGCAACTTTCTTGACGGATGTTTGGGTTTTGGCAGTCGTCTTTTTGTCTACTGTTTTTGTTGCGGAAGCAACTTTTTTAGCAGCAGGCTTTACCGTTTTAGCTTTTGCAGCTGGTTTTGCAACAGGTTTGGCTACGCTCGCTTTTTTTGCTGGTTTAGCGGGAGCTGCTGCTTTTTTTGCAGCCGCTTTCGGCGCGGGCGTTGCTTTTTTTGCCGGTGCATTTTTGGCAGCTGGTTTAGCAGCCGGAGCCTTGGCTACAGTTTTTTTAGCCGGAGCTGCCTTTTGAGTCGTTTTACTAGCAACTTTCTTTTTTGTTGCCATGGGGGATTAGCTTTTTTTGTTTACTAATACATTGAATTTAAGGTCGTTCACCTCTATTTCAGTACCATCATGTAACTGTGCCACTAATTCCAAGCTATCTGCCAAAATTTCCGTGCAAATATAGTCATTATAGCTCACAATGGCTGATCTAAGGGCTTCCGGACTTTGTATGGTTACATCAATTCTGTCAGTCAATGCAAAATCACTGTCCTTACGAATCTTTTGAATCCTGTTCACTAATTCCCTGGCATTTCCTTCGTCCTGGAGTTGTGGTGTAATAGTAATATCCAGTGCTACCGTTAAAGCACCTTTATTAGCTACTGTCCATCCCGGGATGTCCTCAGAAATGATCTCAACATCAGATAATTGGATTTCTAGCTGCTCTCCGTCTATTTGCAGGGTAAAGTGCCCTTCACGTTCAATAGTAGCAATATCGGCCTCTGTAAAGGCGTTGATAGCGGCTGCTACTGATTTCATCTTCGCACCCATTTTCTGACCAAGCGATTTGAAATTAGGTTTGATTTTTTTCTTGATGAAACCTTCCGTTTCCGTAAGATAATCAATCCCTTTGACATTCACTTCACTTTTTATCAGATCTGCCACTTTTTCTATCTGTTCCTGCATTTTAGCGTTTGCAACCGGGATCAAAATCTTCTGCAGAGGCTGCCGTACCTTAATATTGACCTTTTTACGCAAGGATAATACCAAGGATGAAATATCCTGCGCCAGCTGCATTCTTTCTTCCAGGTCTGCATCGATTGCGGCCTCGTTAACCACCGGAAAGTCTGTGTGGTGGATAGAATCAGCCTGTACCCTTCCTGTAACTTTATTCAGGTTGTTAAATAACCAATCTGTAAAGAATGGGGAAACCGGGGCCATCAGCTGTGTAATTTTCTCCAAACATTCGTACAGGGTCTGGTAAGCGCTAATCTTATCATGTTCATAATCTCCTTTCCAGAACCGGCGGCGGCACAACCTCACATACCAGTTACTCAACTGCTCGTCTACAAATCTTTCAATTGCTCTACCCGCCTGGGTTGGTTCATAATCATCATAATAGCTGGTCACATCTTTAACCAGGGTATTTAATACAGATATGATCCAACGGTCAATTTCCGGGCGTTCTTCCAGTGGGATATACGCTTCCTTGAACGTGAAGTTGTCCAGGTTGGCGTACATCGCAAAGAAGTTATATGTGTTGTACAGGGTGCCAAACAGTTTACGCTGGGCTTCTCCTATACCTTTAATATCGAATTTTAAGCTGTCCCATGGGGATGCGTTGGTGATGAGATACCAGCGGGTTGCATCGGCGCCGAATTGAGCAATGGTTTCGAATGGATTAACAACGTTACCCAGTCGTTTACTCATTTTCTGCCCTTTCGCATCCAATACTAAGCCATTGGAAACCACTGTTTTATAAGCAACGCTATCGAACAGCATTACTCCGAGGGCATGTAAAGTGTAAAACCAGCCACGGGTCTGATCCACTCCTTCGGCGATAAAGTCGGCAGGAAAAGCTTCTCCTTTATCTAAAGCCTCTTTATTCTCGAACGGATAATGCCATTGTGCATAAGGCATCGCTCCGCTATCAAACCATACATCTATCAGGTCTGGTTCCCTGCGCATTGGCTTGCCGGATTCGCTTACCAGTACGATCTCATCTACATACGGCTTGTGCAGATCGAGGATGCCATCGTGCAGGAAAGATTTATTTACGTCTCCGCCTAATACCTCGTTCGCTTTGCGTATTTCAGCATTTAATTCCTCAATACCGCCTATACATTTCTCCTCTGTTCCATCTTCTGTCCGCCAGATAGGCAATGGAGTACCCCAGAAGCGGCTGCGGCTTAGGTTCCAGTCAACCATATTTTCCAGCCAGTTACCAAAACGACCGGTTCCGGTAAAGGCAGGTTTCCAGTTAATGGTTTTATTCAGTTCTACCATCCTGTCTTTCATTGCAGTGGTTTTAATAAACCATGCATCCAGCGGATAGTATAATACCGGTTTGTCTGTACGCCAGCAATGCGGATAAGAGTGCTCGTACTTTTCAACTTTAAAAGCACGGTTCTCTTTTTTCAGCTTTACTGCGATGTCCACATCTACATCTTTGTAATCCGGGTCATCCTTGTAATTCTTAACATACCTGCCGGAGAATTCACCTACATTATCAGTGAATTTACCTTCTTTATCTACCAGGGTAAGGATACCCAGGTTATATTTTTTACCTACGCGGTTATCGTCGGCTCCGAAGGCTGGTGCGGTATGAACGATACCGGTACCGTCTTCAGTTGTTACGAAATCGCCGATTACAACCCTGAAAGGATCTCCTTCTTCAGGTTGTGTATATGGTAATAATTGTTCGTAGCGGATGTTTTCCAGGTCTTTTCCTTTAAAACTGGCCAGGATAGTCCACGGAATAACCTTTTCGCCTTCTTTATAGGCGTCAAAGTCAGCATTTTCACCTTCCGGCTTAAAGTATTTACCTAACAATACTTTAGCCATTATCACATTGACAGGCAGGTGAGTATATTGGTTAAATGTTTTTACCAGCACATATTCAATATTCGCCCCAACGGTCAGACCCAGGTTAGAAGGCAGGGTCCATGGGGTGGTCGTCCACGCCAGAAAGAACACTTCGTCGTTACCGGCTGCATCAAACAGGAATTGTGAATTCTCTGCTTTTTTTGCCTTGAACATGGCAACAACGGTGGTATCCTTTACATCCTTGTAGGTGCCGGGCTGGTTTAATTCGTGGGAGCTCAAACCGGTACCGGCAGCAGGGGAATAAGGCTGGATGCTGACAGATTTATAAAGCAGCCCTTTTTTATATAAAGTTTGTAAACACCACCAGAGTGATTCGATATATTTATTATCGAAAGTGATATAAGGATCCTGGAGGTCAACCCAGTAACCCATTTTACGGGTTAAGTCATCCCACTTGTCCTTATATTTTAATACTTCTTTACGGCAGGTTTCATTGTATTCGGCAATGGAAATTTTAGTTCCGATGTCTTCTTTCGTAATACCCAACATCTTTTCAACGCCCAGTTCAACCGGCAATCCGTGGGTATCCCAGCCGCCTTTACGTTTCACCTGGAAGCCCTGCATTGTTTTATAGCGGCAAACCAGGTCTTTAAGGGTGCGGGAAATGACGTGGTGAATGCCAGGCAAACCGTTGGCGCTTGGGGGTCCTTCATAAAACACGAAAGGAGTGGCTCCTTCCCGTACTTCCACGCTTTTTTCAAAAGCCTGGTACTGCTCCCAGTGTTGCAGCATTTCTTGCTCTATCTGAGGTAAATTCAACTGGTTATATTCCTGATACTTGCTGGACATAAAACAAATCCCCGCCCTTTGATGTTATTTAATGATATTTGACTAAAATTGTGCAAAGTTAAGAAAATACGCCGGCTCAGAAAGGGTCAACTTTTTCAAAAACGAGGGTTTTTAAAGATTTTTTATAGTTTTTTCACTAATTTGCAATAAAGCGTACTTGTTTTGCGTTTTTGGCATTGTTTTAGTTTATTTGCGAAGGAAGATTAGAAAAACCTGTTATTAATCTTAACCCAACGGAAAAACCATATCGAATATGAAAAAGTTGACGTTAATATTTTGTGCGGTTCTAGTCACTTCCGGCATAACTTTTGCTCAGCAAAAAAAATCAGTTAAGAAAACAAAAGCTGTTACTAAAACGGTGCAAGCACCGGAAGCAGTTAAAAGTTCTTTTGATCAGAATTTTGCAGGTACATCAGTGGCTAAGTGGACAAAGACCAGTGCTGGACATTGGACCGCAAATTTCCAGAAAGATAATATAACCACTTCTGCAGAGTATGATGCAGATGGCAAATGGATTGCCACCAGAAGCGCATATGATGCTCAAACCTTACCGGAATCAGTGACAAACACACTGAAATCAAAATATCCGGATGCCACCATAAAAGATGGCTGGAAAATTGAGAGATCAGATGTAGCTGCATACTACAAAATAAATATTCAGGATAATGGAACAGAAAAATCTGTGTTGTTGAACGAAGCAGGAACCATTACTGAATAACACAACAAAGTATTTCATAGGTATAGGGATAAATAGGACAGACCCTGCTCTTTTGGGCGGGGTTTTTCATTTTAACCATCTCCCAAACTCCGTCAGGATACCATACTAAGAAAAAAGCCACTTGCAAAGGCAAGCGGCTTTATAAAAATCAGATTGATAACTTTTTCGACAATTCGACTTTTTTGATGGTGTTTGATATGTACAATGTTTTTCTCGTCGTCGAACAGCTTCAATCCCATGGTCAAATCTGATAAGGAAGCTTATTGGAAACGCAAATAGATATCTGCCTATCGTGATACAAAGAAACGACGGCTTTTATTTATCCGCTTTTCAATTCGGGAAAAGTAATGATCAAAAAAGGAAAAATCGACTAGCGAAGTAATAACTCACAGGGTTTCAGGCCTGTATGCTTCTTGAAGGCAGTAGAAAAATGCGAAATGCAGGAATATCCCATCAACATAGCTACTTCAGAAACAGACATTCCCTTTTCATAAAGCAACCCTTTCGCCTTTTCCATCCTTTCCTTCTGGAAATAATCATAGATGGTAGTGCCATACATAGCTTTGAACCCTTTCTTCAGATAGCATTCGTTCATCGCTACCCTGCGGGCCAGGTCCCTGATCGTAATTGGCGCATCCAACTGCTCCAGTAAAATATCTCTCGCTTTCTCAATCTTTCCCCTATCCTCCATCTGGGTAAGGAATCTACATCCATAACGCTCGTCAATATCATTTTTCACGAATTGATCTGAGCTATATAACAAGAGATCCAAAGCCCGGCTTTGCAGGAAGATGTTCTTCAACACTCCCTCATAATCGTTGTGCACCATTGTTTCCAGTACAGATTTGGATTTTGTACATGGCTGGATGCTTTTTACGAATGGTTTGCGGGATTGATTATCGAAAATTGAATAAGAAGTAGCGCCCTTTTGCAAGGCTTGTATAAAGGTTGGCTGGAAACGAACAGTGATCAGGTCTACAGATGGGACTTTATCGCTACACTGTTCTTTTTTGCCTGCACAGAGCTGATCGGTACACTCAGGATTTTTACAGTACTTGCTGCCTGCTACACAGTAACGCAGCTCTATAGCCGCTGCCTGTCCTCTTTTGGCGGGTTGATATACCACCATTGCCACATCTTCCACAGGAAGGGCAGATTCATATGTGAAACGCTGTAGTGTAAAATCCAAACAATCAGGCACAGAAATACTGCTCTCCTCCGCCAGCTGCAACTGATGGCTCATTGCAGGCTGCGGAATCGCCATGGCTAATAAATCCTGTAAATCTTTCACTTGTGTCTTATTTTAATCAGTCCTAATTGTTATCGGTGACACAAATTTAGTGATTCATTTTTTATGCGTTGATCTTTTGACATTGACATTACAAACACCGCTGTCTCATATTATCATTTTTCTTCCTTTATTAAGAACTTAGTTGGTATAGATTTCGTTTAGCAAAACCTGATGGCAAACAAACAGTTCAATACCGCAAAATTCATTAAAACCTTCCTGGTCGTATTTTCTATCCTGGTAGCAGGCGTTTTGCTCTTAGGCTGGTTCCTTAACAGGCACTGGAACGCCCTTTTGAAGAAAGAACTTCCCGGCTATGTAGCCAAGATCTCCGATAGCCTGTATATCGTTCAGTTCAGGGATCTGCGCCTCGACGTACTTTCGGGCAGCGTTACCGTAGAAAAGGTGCATATGCTCCCCGATACCCTGGTTTTCAAACGGTTGAAAGCCCGTAATAAAGCGCCTCAAAACGTTTATAATATTGAAGTGGAGAAACTGGAGCTGCGTTACTTTAAGCTCTGGAAATACTTTATGGGCAAGAAACTCAGCGCCGGGGAACTGGTTGTTACCGGCCCCAAACTGGAATATGAGCAGAACCTCACCACGGTTGATACCTCCGCCCCCAAAACAGCGTATGAACAGATATCCAATACCATCGGCTCCATTTATATCGGGCGGCTGGTTTTAGACAGTACGGCAGTTAAATATGTATTTGTCAAGAAAGATTCTTCCCGCGTCATTCACCAGTTCGACAACCTAAATGTAAGGATCAACAACCTGCTGATCGATTCTGTTGCCCTGAAAGATCCAACCCGCTTCCTTTACGCGAAGAATTACGAAATAGCAATGAAAGATTATGCCCAACGCACCAAGGATAGTCTCTATAATATCCTGGTCAAGGGCATCAGGTACGATGCGGCGGAACGAACTTTCCATGTAGGTCATTTCCAGGTACAACCCAGGTATGCCAGGGACCAGTTCCAGAAGGTGAACGGAACGCAGAAAGACCTGTTCGATGTTGCTTTCAACAACATCAGTATCCAGGATCTTAACCCTATGCTTCTATTGCAGGAACAGCAGATCTGGGCCAGCAAACTGCAAATCCAGAGCGGGAAGCTGAATATATACAGGGACAGGTCATTACCCCTGCCGCCGGGCGACAAACTGGGCAACTCTCCCCAACAGCTGCTGGAGAAAGTTAAGATACCCATCATGATAGATACGCTGGTGGGAAATAACGTAGATATCCAGTATTCGGAAAAGAACCCTGAAACGCAACATACAGGAGTTATTCATTTCAGGAATGTACATGGCGTATTCACCAACCTGACGAATATTGATTCACTTATTGCCAAGAACAATCACCTGGTCGCCAGGTTAGACGCAATTTTTATGCAAAGCGGGAAATTAATGGCGAAATTTGATTTCCTGATGAAGGATAAAACAGCCAGGTTCACGGTAACCGGGAGGCTGAACAGCATGAATGGGAAAGACCTGAATGTAGTTACCAAACCACTGGGAAAAGTAGAGATCAAATCCTGCAATCTCCAGGAATTGGACTTTTCTATTAATGGAGATGAGAGAAAAGCCAGCGGTTATGTGAAGTTGTTATACCAGAACCTTAAAATTTCCGTGTTAAAACAGGATAAAGACCATGGAGAATACAAGCGCAAGGGGTTGATAAGTTTCCTTGCTAATGTAATGGTTATCAAAGATTCTAACCCGCTTCCGGGAGAAAACGTCCGTACTGCCAACGTTACCCATACCAGGGATATTAAAAAGTCGTTTTTCAACCTTGTGTGGAAAACTTTATTTGACGGGGTGAAAGACATTGTAGGCGCAGGGGGTTTATAGGCCCTATCCATACCTCCTAAAAACACACATTCTTTTGAGGAAATAAGGCTTATTTTTCGTATTTTTGCATGATCGTCTACCGATTTTATTTCTAAAAGATTTTACCCAACATATGAGCGAAGAATTAGTGCAAGCACCTAGCCCCAGCAGCAATGGATATGACGCAGGGAGTATACAAATATTGGAAGGTCTGGAAGCAGTGCGTAAGCGCCCCGCCATGTACATTGGCGACATTGGAATCAAGGGGTTACACCATCTTGTTTATGAGGTAGTAGATAACTCTATTGACGAAGCCCTGGCCGGTTATTGTAAAAATATTGAAGTAACCATCCTGGAGGATAACTCAATCCGTGTAAAAGACGATGGTCGGGGTATCCCTACCGGCATTATCCCCAAAGAAGGCCGTTCTGCGCTGGAAGTGGTAATGACCGTACTGCACGCTGGAGGTAAATTCGACAAGAATACATATAAGGTATCCGGTGGTTTGCACGGGGTAGGGGTAAGCTGCGTGAACGCTTTAAGTACCCGGTTGCATGTAACCGTAGAAAGAGAAGGCAAAATATTTGAACAGGAGTATCACCGCGGTATTCCTCAGTACGCTGTACGCGAGATCGGCGACAGTGGTAAAACAGGAACTACTACTCACTTCAAACCGGACGGAGAGATCTTCAAAGAAACTACCTATAACAGGGAAATCCTCGCCAGCCGTTTGAGAGAGCTTTCTTACCTGAACCGTAAGATCAATATCACCCTGATCGATGAAAGAGAAAAAGACGACGACGGCAACTTCTTCTCTGAAACCTTCTACAGCGAAGGCGGTATCAAAGAATTTATCCAGATGCTGGATAAGAGCGGCCGACGTAATCCTTTACTGCCAACTCCTATCTATGTGGAGGCGCACGACGTTGCATCCAACGTTGCAGTAGAAGTGGCGCTGGTATATAATGATGCCTTCAGTGAAAACATCTTCTCTTATGTAAACAATATCAACACCATTGAAGGTGGTACGCACGTTGCCGGCTTCCGCAGGGCAATTACCCGTGTATTCAAATCATATGGCGATAAGAATAAACTGTTTGAGAAATCTAAGGTTGAAGTAACAGGAGATGACTTCCGTGAAGGTCTGAGCGCTATTATCAGCGTAAAAGTCCCTGAACCGCAGTTCGAAGGACAGACCAAAACCAAACTCGGTAACTCCGATGTAATGGGGGTTGTGGATAGCTCCGTGGCCGCCGTACTGGATGCTTACCTGGAAGAAAACCCGAAAGAAGCTAAAATAGTTATCAATAAAGTTGTACTGGCAGCCCAGGCGCGTGAAGCCGCGCGTAAAGCACGTCAGCTGGTACAACGCAAGAGCGTAATGACTGGTAGCGGTTTGCCCGGTAAACTGGCCGATTGCTCTGATAATGATCCTGAAAAATGCGAATTGTTCCTTGTAGAGGGTGACTCCGCGGGCGGTACAGCCAAACAAGGCCGTAACCGTAACTTCCAGGCTATCCTTCCGTTAAGGGGTAAGATCCTGAACGTGGAAAAAGCCATGGAACACAAGATCTACGAAGACAATGAGATCAAGAACATCTTCACCGCGCTGGGAGTGACCATCGGTACAGAAGAAGATGATAAAGCCCTTAACCTTTCCAAACTTCGTTATCATAAACTGATCATCATGACGGATGCCGATGTGGATGGTAGCCACATTGCTACCCTTATCCTCACTTTTGTGTTCCGTTATATGAAAGCGCTGGTAGAACAGGGATACGTTTATATCGCACAACCGCCACTGTACCTGGTAAAAAAAGGTAAAGAGCAGATCTATGCCTGGACAGAGGAAGAAAGAAAAGCAGCTACTGTTAAACTGGCTGCTGGCGGGAAGGAAGACAGCGTTACCGTACAGCGTTATAAAGGTTTGGGAGAGATGAATGCTGAACAGCTTTGGGAAACTACCATGGATCCTGAAAAACGTACGCTGAAACAGGTTGCCCTGGAAAGCGCTGCAGAAGCTGACCGTGTATTCAGTATGCTGATGGGAGATGAAGTTCCTCCACGCAGGGCCTTCATCGAATCGCATGCTAAATATGCGAAGATCGACGCTTAATTTGTTAAATGTTAATCGAGTAGGAAGTGAGGGATTATTTCCCTCACTGTCCTCTCACACCACCGTACGTACCGGTCTGGTATACGGCGGTTTGTTAGAATAATTTAATCTGACTTTCTGTTTTCAGATAATAGCGTTCGTAAAATCCGACATAGCCTTCTTTCCTAAAGTATGCGTTGGTGAGGGTTCTGCATAGTATCGGACTACGAGCCGCACGGCTGTAACCTATACTCGTTTTGCTCCACATCCTTGCGTAATACTTTGATAAGCCAAGTTTTATAAGATTACGGTACCGGTTACGGATGGTTTTCCATTGCTTC
>NZ_FNRL01000050.1 GCF_900107795.1 Chitinophaga terrae (ex Kim and Jung 2007) | reverse complement strand
TGCCCATCCTCCAAAACTTCCCACCGACGGCGCTTTGCATGCAACATGACGCGCTGATTGCGTATGGGAAAATCCTGAATAACAACTTCTGAGAAGAATCCTTTAGAGTGAGCTTTCTTATGTTGATGTTCTACTGGAATGCTATTCTTTTCCTCCAGGTATATGTGAATACCTTCTTTGTCCTGATTTGAATCTATTAAGTCAAAATACTCTAATATTCCCGCTGGTAACAGCAATTCTACAAGTTTGCGAAAGTTCTGATCCACATGCTTTATTGGCTAATCCAATGCAAAAAAACTATTTTTATATTAATCCCCCAATTATTTAACTTGATCCAAACGAATCTGAATAGATACAAAAAAGGATACACAAAACATTTTTAATTTTAGTGTATCCTTTTTTCTGGTAAAGGCTTATCAGTAAAGGGTTTTAAGGCTTACAAACCGATGTAAAACAATCCAAAAAAAACCAAAACAAAGCATCGGAACTTAAACTTTATGGACCATGAAAGTAAGTCAAGAATTATCAATCCTTTTTCATCTCCGGTACGATAATAATAACTCCGACGGTAAAGCAACCATTTGCGTACGACTCACTGTTACCGGCTTTCCAAGGGACGGCTTTTCCCTGGGCTACAAAGTTGAGCCATCAAAATTCAACAAAGAAGCAGGCATTATTATCGGTAAATCAGCAGAGGCGATAGAAATAAACAGGTACCTTCAACATGTAAAGAGTGAGCTTATCAGGCATTACAATCAACTGAAAGCGCTGGACCCTGTGGTTACCGCTACTATGATTAAAAATTCCTACAACGGTATCAACCGGGAAAAACGTACGCTCTTGGAGCTGGTAGACTTCCACAATGAAAAATTCCAGCAGAAGGTTGATAAGGAAAAACGGAAGGCCAGTACCATGAAGAAATGGCGCTCCACCAAAGACAAGCTATCCACTTTTATTGCCAGTGTTTTCAAAGCAAAGGACATTCCCCTGGGGAAGATCGACTATGCTTTCGCTGAGGACTTCTTCGACTACCTAACCCTGACAGATGGGCTCCGCGACAACAGCGCAATGAAGTACATCAAAAATACCAAGCAGCTAATGAAACTCGCCGTACGCCGGAAATGGATAAACGCTAATCCGATAGAGGATTTTGTATGCTCCTACATCAACCCGGAACGTGACATTTTAAGTGTAGATGAATTGAGGACGATTTATAGCAAAGAATTTTCCATTCCCCGCCTCGAGGAAGCAAGGGACGCCTACCTGTTTATGGCTTTAACGGGTTTCGCTTACAAAGATGTGCTGTTGCTGACCCGCGATCACCTGGTTAAATTTTTCGACGGCGAAGACTGGATTGTTAAAAACAGGGAAAAGACCTGGTGCCGTGAAAACGTTCCCCTGCTGCCTGTAGCAAAAGAGATCCTGAAGAAGTACGAAAACCATCCTTACTGTGTTGCTAACAACGTCTTATTACCAATCAAAAGCAACCAGCGCTTCAACGGTTATTTGAAGGAGATTGCAGATATATGCGGTATCGACAAGAACCTGACTACTCACACTGCCCGGCATACGTTTGCCACTACCGTAACACTGGCCAACGGCGTACCGCTGGAAACGGTCAGCGCTATGCTGGGCCATAAGTCGATCCGGACTACCCAGATATACGCTAAAATAGTAGCGTCCAAGGTAAGCCAGGACATGAAAAGTTTAAAAGCGTCTTTTGACCTGTCAATCCCAAATTCACTGCTGTTAAGCGCCGTAGCATAGGCTTGTATCTTAGTGGGTAGCCGTCACGGTTACCCACTATTACAAATCCGACATTAACATTTGATTAACGATACGAAACGTGCTAAAATTATTTATTGCGGCCCTTGTTGCAATGGCTGGCATCTGCCGGTCGCCATATCCTTCATAACCACTGTCACCAAACAATCTGACGCTAGTTAAATTTATTGCCATGCAGCAGCATTACCTGTTATCCTATTTTGAAAAGCTTGTTAGAATCGACCTTAAAACACAGTCTCAAAACAACCAGCAACCGGACACAAAGTACCTATCCGCGGTTATCAGTGAGGCTACCAGGCAGAAGGAAATATTCCTGCAGGACTTCGGCCGGCAGCTTTACAGTGTCGGCAAGAAGAAACAGGCCGACTGGCATGTGCAATCCCATCAACATTTACTTATACAGTTGATGGACCAAGCAATTGAGCACCTGGAGGCCGGCGATATTCTGAATAGCACAGATCCACCGCCGGCCAACACCTGGAGGCACCTGTACAGATTCCTGTATTTAACCCTGGCGGAAATATTGTCGTTCATCGAAACAGAGTTTCCCAGGCACATGGATATCGAATGTAAAATTCCTGACGCCTACCTGTATTTGGTACAGGGCGAGTTTACCACTACCATGAAACTGTTACAGGAGAAGGCCGACGAAGGCCAGGTTGATTCCTTATTGGTTCCGGTTCTACACCAGCCATTTGAGGAACTCCTATGTGCTGAACATTCCCGGCTGTTCGTTAGCTACAGCCACCTGCACTATTTAACGAAGCTGAGCAAGCGGATTAAGAAGATCCTGGACCATAGCCGACGTGGACAGGAATTAACTGAGAGTATCGAAACGGAACTCCACTTTTTAAACTTCAATTCCGTTGCCTACTTCCTTTACTGGACAGGCCGCACCGGCAGAGAAATAGAGCTGCTGCCAACTTCACGCGAAAGGCTTAGTCGCCTCATTTATCTGCAAAAGAAAATAAGCCAGATACACGGTAAGCCAGGCATCTGTTTAAACAGGCTTCACAGCTCATTGCAAAATCAACTTTTAGACTGGTTAGCAGCCGAGATTGCATACCATAAGGAAAGGGAAATAATTTCTCTTTCCGGCCCTTCATCCAGTGAGCTGGACAGATGGAAAGACTTTAAGGTGCAGACACGCTTTTCGGTACCGCAGATGGGCGCCATCCTTAAATTGTTGTATGATGCCGGTTTCTACCTAAACCAAAACAAAACGGAGCTCCTGGATTTCTTTTCCTTTTTCTTTACTTCAGTCAAGCAGGACACTGTTTCCAGCCAAAGCCTCCGTAGCCACTTTTACAAGGAGAGTGCAGCGGTATCTAAATCAATCCGGGAGATCTTAGGAGAGCTGATAAATGTATCCCACAAAGGCGTGAGTGTGCTGTTTTATTTTGCCTGGAATTTTTACGTCTTTCATGATTTTCTCCTGTCGGCTGATGGTGTAGTTGCATTATGAAAATAAATATCTCAAATTCTTGTCCTTAATTATCAATTTGTTACAGGGGGTTGCGTAACCCCCGTGACTGTTCTGGTGATGGAAAACCCTATTCTTTTGCTGCCATAACAAACAACCACAAATTTTATGGCAACAGAAATCTTAACACGCGAAGACCTGGCTGTTTTTAAAGCCGAATTGTTTACTGAACTCCGGGAATTAATAACCTCCCACCCGGCGCAGCCGCGCAAATGGCTAAAGTCCTACGAAGTAAAGGAACTCCTCAACATTTCATCGGGAACATTGCAGAACATGCGTATCAATGGCACCCTTTCCTATACAAAGGTTGGCGGATTGATATTCTACGACTATGCGGATATCGAAAAGCTCATGACTACAACGGGCCCGAATAAACGCTGATGCCGGTGCTGCCTGCCCATACGAATTATATCAAGCATCTGAACGCCTTTTTTGCAAAGGTTCGGACGGACGATCGTTTGAACGCCACTCACATCAGTTTATACATGGCCCTCTTCCAGGTTTGGAATCAACATCGCTTCTATAGCCCGTTTCCGATTGTACGGGAGGAAATAATGAGCTTATCCAGGATAGGTTCACGCAGCACTTATGTGAAGTGCTTACGGCATCTCCATGACTGTGCTTATATAATCTACCAGCAGTCAGGCCTGGCATATGCGCCAAGCAGAGTTTCTATGATCCCCTTGAATGGCGTTTGGCCGGAGAAAGAAAGTCAGCAGTTATTCCTCTTCTCACCAACAAACCAGGTGCAAAATGAGCAAGGTTACCTGTTCAAAAGTGGGCCTCATACATGGCCCACAATTGGGCCTCACATGTGGCCTAAAAGTGAGCCTCATACGTGGCCCAAAAATGGGCCACACTCAGGCCCAAAAGTGGGCCTCTTTTATAAACATATAAACAATAGTAAACAGGAGAGAGAAAACAGGCTCGCGCCCTCAAAAAAAAATAAAAATGATAAAGCTGAAAAAGCCCCTACATGTCAGGATGCATCCGGCGCGGAAATTTCCGATCCGAATGCCCGGCATCTTCCGACCCTATCCCAGGTACAGGACTTTTTTAATGCCCACCAGTACCCATCGATGGAAGGCGACAAATTCTTTCACCATTACCAGGCAAACGGCTGGCGCCAGGGAGGCCAAACCCTGATTTTGGATTGGCAGGCAGCGGCCCATAAATGGATGCTCAATATTCACTCACAAACCCAGACAAGCAATGACAAACATACCAAATCATCCGCAGGAGCAGGACGGCTCCACTCCAATGAAAACAAGAGCTATTCAGACCCCTTATGATTATTATTTGTTGATGCAGCAGTTGGAAGAACATGGTAAGAATGTTTACGGGCCGGCCTTTAAAATCGAAGATGTTGACCGGCCTGTAGTGCTGAAATTACTGGCCTACTTCCTGCGCGATGAGCAAGTAGCCAAATCGGAAGGGTTGGACCTACAGAAAGGGATACTGCTTACCGGTAAGATTGGATGCGGTAAAACGTCCCTAATTACGTTAATGAGGCCCCTTTCAGCAGATGCTTATATGCCGCACATGGTTTCATGCAGGGAAATCAGCTTTGAGTTCAGTAAGATCGGATACGACGTAATCAGCAGGTATAGCAGGAATGCTTTCTTCCCCTATAGCGATATACCACGGGTTCACTGCTTTGATGACCTGGGAGTTGAGCAACCGGTGAATCACTGGGGGAATAGTTGTAATGTGATGGCGGAAATTCTACTCTCCAGGTATGACCTGTGGATCTCCCATAAGATGATTACGCACATTACCACCAACTTGAATAGCCAGGAGTTGGAGGAGGCTTATGGAAATAGGTTGCGGAGTAGGATGCGGGCGATGTTTAATTTAGTAATATTTGATATCAATACTAAAGATAAACGCAAATAACTACGCCGAAAATTGCTTTTACTAAATTTTAATAGAATTGGTGCCGGCCTGTCAAAGAAATCGCGTTTTATAAAATTGATTGAGTAGATCTTTGCTTATCTGGTATAGTGTATGAGAATGATTTCTACCTGGTCGACATTTGTGGACTAGGTAGAAATTTCGAGAGTAAGGAGTCATATTCCTGGATCTAAACCATACCTCAGATAGTCATATAGGCACACAAGCTTCCTGAATACTGTAGCTTCCCTAACCTTTTTATCTTCGAAGTTCAATTTGAGAAATTCCTCTAAGTCATCAAGGTCAATATTACGCTTGTCGAGAAGCGGAATATACAACATTGCATGAGTGGTGTCACATGCGGAAATAATCCCTTTTACGGTTTGATATGTACTTCTGACAAATGTTTTTTTCTTTGAATAATTATAATCTGGTTCGCAACATTTGGGAAAGTCTGGTTTGAGGCGAATTTTTCCGCTTAATTGAGATGCTGCAGCCGCAGTTAAAGTTCCATTTCCATTGAGCAGTTTCTCGGCCCGCAAATACTTAAAAACAGGTATAAACACGTTTCCTTTCGTAATTTCAGGGAGCGTGTTTTCGATTAGCAGTTTTGCCACATATCCTTTATTGTTAAAGATCACATCTTCAATAACATCCCTTGATTTTATACCTTTATACCCTTGCGAACTTAAAGCTTGGCTTGCTACACCGACACCAATTACGAATTCAATGTCGGATAATTCCGTTGTATCATCGATGTCTCCTACAAACACTTTGTTTGTAGGAGCATGGCTTTTAACATATTCAACTACCGACTCTTTAAGCTTTCTCAGTAGTTTTACTGGAAGTCGTTGCCTCAAATTGGCTAACACTTCATATAGAGGAAGGAAAGAATCCAGTCTTAAGATCTTTATTGGAATTATTTTTCCCTGACTTAATACCATTTGACTATCCTGAAATGATGGCTCCTCATTTTCTTTGCAGCGCAACACAAATATTAATCGATCTTTTATTTTCTCTACGTTTCCATTGTCAACACAATTCATAATGGAATTTAATATTTCTATCACGTTTTCATCTGTAAGTGAATAGCCCATAAAGAACACTGGATGTTCGACAAATATAGTCAAAAGCTTCGCTGCTAAATATGCATATTTTGAATTGAAATTTTTATAATCTTCTTCATTAACCACTATGGAGCTTGGTTTATCTATAGATCCATGTATCTTAAATATTTCCCCAACAGAGAAGGATTCAGAAAATAATAACTCTTGTTGTCCTACATAAACTTTATAATCATGGAATACTTTATTTAGAAACATGTCCCAATTCGTAGTAATGATTCCATCAACGACTGCACGACTCAGAAGTTCAATTTCCTCATTATACTCAGAATTTTGTTGTTCTATTTTTTTTAGATATTCGCATAACTCTATTTTCAGTGCTAAAGGAATATCAGTCGAAGCTTCCTTAGAAAATTTTTCAACGCTTTTTTTAAACTTAGAATCATTCCACCAGACTTTGTGAAATTCATTCCCAATTACGGACGCCAGCTTGGGCATTTTACCTTGAGATAAAGAAAGATAGTACTCAAATGATAATTCCAACTTCGATATGGCATGAAATTGTTTCAATAGGTCTATCCATGTGGGAAGATTCAAATATCTTCTGGACATGCCCGAACCAACAAACAAATAAGGATTCGTTGAAAATTGGCTTAAATGGTCTTTTAGTTTTTGTTTTATGTCTTCCATATATAGGGAATAGTCTGTTAGGGTGCGAAGCAATTTAATTATAATTGTTGATATTAGAAATATGTTTTTTTTATATATTATTAATGTAATACGGCTATTTTATAGGTCCAATTGCCATTTTATTTTGGGTTTCTTGACAATTTTTTTCCTTTTTTCCATTTTTCCTTAACGTATAATATGCAGTGAGCCAATAAATTGAATTGTAAGATGTCATTCGGTGTTAAAATTCAATATATTTACCAAGCCTAACCTAAAATTATAGACCTAACCACATGAATTCGTAATGGCTCCGATTCCCCCTTTCGATCACAATAATGTGCTTCCGCCCCATTTAGGAAATCCGGTACTAGAAACAGACCTGTCGCCGTATGTCTGTACAATTGTTGAATTTTGCAATAGGTTCGCCACCTCATTAGAAAGGAGAGAAATTTTAAAAGGATTGGTGCAATTTCGTATGAAGCTTAATAATTATGGAATATTATACGGCTTTCAGCTTGTGGATGGTTCTTTTGTTGAGGATATTGAGAAACTTGAAGGACGTGCTCCCAATGATGTTGACTTACTTACGTTTTACCATAGCATCCCTATTCCGGTACAAAAACAGATATTACAGTCGTTTCCTGAATTTAGTTCACCAAGGGAAGCAAAACTGGCATATAAGGTTGATCATTATGCAATTGATTATGGGTGTAACCCTGATTTCTGCTTTGAGGTAACAAGATATTGGATGCAGTTGTTTACGCATAATCGGAATGGAATTTGGAAAGGAATTATTCGGTTGCCCTTGAATACTCCTATTGATGATCAGCAAGCCTTAACCTTTTTGAATTCATAGCAATGAGTTTATCTCGAGAAATACAACATATTAAAGCTCAGATTATTGAAACAGAAAAGATGCTCCAGCTTATAGCAGATCATCCCATTATGTCTATTGCCTTCAAAGAAAAACTCGAGAGCCTAAGAAAGCAACTTGCTGATTTACCAACAGAACAACAGGAGCCTAGAATAAGAATGTTGTTTAGTGGAAATGCAGTTAAAGGCTCATTAGGTATCAAGTCTACTTTTGTTAGAAAGACGTTACAGCCGGTTCAGGAGCTTATTAAAACACAAACATCCTTAGTGAGATTTGGTAATGTATCTAAACGAGGCAAAGCGAAAAGATCTGTACAAAGCGAGCTATTTTTAACAGCTTTGCCGACTGGATCCTTTGGATTTGAATTAAGTAAACTTGACTCTGAAGACTTGTTTGACGAGATTGATGTAGCTACGTCCATAGGTCAGGTTATTTCATTGATAGAGGCTACAGCAGAAAGTGACGTGCAATTTGAAAGGGTATTAGTAAATACTCCTAATCGTAGTTTGAATAATTTAAAAAAATTCTTTAAGGAGGTTGCAGAAGAGGACTCCATTCTGAAAATTGAGTCAGGGAGCAGATATGTCCAGTTATCAGTTGAGAAGGTTAAAGAAGGGTACAACCGTGTATCTTCAGTAACTACTAATTCTGTTGAAATTGTTATCGATGGAACTTTGCGGGGTGTTTTACTGGACTCAGGTAGGTTTGAAATAACTGACGAAACGGGAATGAAAATAGCTGGCTATATTTCACCGGAGTTATCTGAAGAAGAAATAATTGCTTATGATAAACAATTTTTGAATAAGAATTGTAAAATTCATCTCCAGGTTATCAAGACCAAGTTTAAAACGGGGAGTGAAAGAACTATGTTTGAGCTATTGCAAATAACGACTTAATGTTCTTTGTTTTTATCAACCAAATTTTTGTATGCACAGTAAATAATAGAGCAGCAGTCTTCCATTTGACGATTTGTTTTGCTAATGCTACTCCTGACTTCCGAATTTCTTTTATATAGCGTCTCCTCCAATGACACCATCTTTTTGCATCCATTTAGTCTGCCTTCAACTTCGGGCCTCCATCGTTGATTTTGGATGGTCAATTCGTCGATTCCTTGGTGCTAGCGAAAAAGGAATGAGGTTCCTATAAAAGGTACTTTGAACTCAAAAACATAGGCATCCACAAGGTATTGATCTCCAAATTGTTGAATTAGTTGTTCTTCCTTCCCCCTCAGTGAAACTTCAGTTTGTTCCGGATATACTTTTATATGAAGTCGTATTTTGCAATTATTGACAGATTACATATTTTGATCCCAGCATTGAAAATTCTATTGGGCCCTCGTTGCGTCGCACTCTTCAGCATATGGAATTCTTTTGAGCAGGTGTAGGAGATAAAAGCGGAATTAGATTACCTGGATCGAAGCGTAGATCTAAGCGGGTTAAAAGGTCTCGCTCCGGCCTCAGTCGGCAAAAAGGGCGCCAGTCCTCCACTTGTCCCTCGCTTGCCCCTGCGCTGCGCTCCGGGGCTTCGCTTCGGGGCTGGGTTCCGGCCTGTCACCCTTTTTGCGCTCCTTCGTCCTGCGCTCGGGCAGCTCCCGGTCTTGCTCGTTTCTTTCTATGCGGCGCTTCCACTAGGCCCGCAATCCCTTCGCTGCCCATTTTGTCCGCCCCCCGCCGTCCGCCCCCGGCCTTTCATTTTTGATTTTGCCGTCCGCTGCGCTCCCGGCTAGACATAGGTCAAGGCGCGGCCTGCTGTGGCTTCGCTTCACTTGCCCTACGCTCATCCCTCGCTTGCCCCTACGCTGCGCTCCGGGGCTTCGCTTCGGGATTTCGCTCCGGGCTGCGTTCAGCTCTCGCCCCAGCGGCCGGGGGCGGAGGGCGGCGGGGGCGGACGGCCACTCTAATTCTACGATCAATGGACCATGCTTTCGTTGACAGAACATACCGGTAAATCCAGGGAGCGAAGGCAGAGGGAAGAAGGTGCGGATGTCTGAATTTGAACAAAGAAAAATGGAAAAAAGGAAAGCAAAGATCGAAACGAATTATAAAAAAAGAAAAAGACTACGGCATAAAGCTTCAGAATATGGGCTCGACATTTGATCCTGCACCAGCGATATCACGTTAGTCAGCTTTTGTAACACACGCATTTATTCCGTTTCCTTTTTCTTTTTTTATAATTCGTTCCGGGGAGATGGCTTTCTTTTTTTCCCTTTTTTCTTTGTCAAAATTTTTATTGGAAGCCCTGGTTTGCTGGTAGCGGTGATCGGAGCGGTTGGGCATTGGCAGGCTTCCCCCGGCTGGCAGGCGCAATTTGCCAGCCGCGTTCCAGTTTGCTGTTGCTCGGCCAGTATCATATGTGACAAAGGAAATGTCCAGTCAGCACGTTCCCTCTTAAACGCCACGTCCCCACCAATCCAGGTGACCAAAAGGTACCTGGATTGGGATAATAAAATCAAAAGTATTCTCAATCTCCTTGCTGTAAAAAGCAGGTAGTCAAGTTGATATTTCGATTAATATGTATGGGAAACTGCGGAGCTAACAGCTTGGGTTAAAGCGTCTTTTTAGTTCTTAGTTTATACCTCTTTCTTACTTCTTTGAGGTCTTTTAATAAAAGTTCGATATTACCATAGTATTTAAGGCTCATTTCTTCCTTAATTCTTCGAGCCTCGGCCACTGCATCATATGACTTGTTTTTTTTCATGGCAGGTCTGGTTTTAATATTTCCCTTGGCGTCCGAATGTCGATGGTTCGGTAACCCAACTGCAAGTTAATGGAATTATACATTTTTATCCTATTTAGGTTAACAAGATGCTTAAAATTCCAACTGGCAAGTACATCTGCGTTTTGTAATGTGGCCAGGGCAATGTGCAATGCATCATTATGGCACTTATTGCTTAACGCCCCCTTTTCGATGTATGCCTGCGCAAGTTTTACTGCTTTAAGGGTTGTTTTGATTTCAATTTTGAACCTGGTTGGAACTTCGTCCGGTTTATACAGTATTTTTGACCCGGCCCGTTCCAATTCTGCTTTTACAACGTCTGATAAAATGAGCTTATTGGTGCCGGATTTAAATTCTTCAAACAATGCATTACTGTATTCCTGGAATTCTTTGTCAAAACAGCCTCCTATAACGGAGGTGTCGGTATAAATATTCAACATATTTGCGGGTTAACTAAAGGTTTTTCAAATGGTTGGTTAACTGGTTACAGCCTGTAAGGCTCTGGCTTTGGGGCTTTCTGTGATACAGAAATAACCAAGGAATTATCCTGTACTTCTATGGTTATGTTATCTCCCACGTCGAATCCAATTTTTTCCAGCCATACACCGGAAAGATTCAACCACGGTACTTTTTTGTAATAAGTATCCCGGGGAACACTCTTGTAGTGGATTTTAGCTGTTCTGTTTTTACGTTTCATAAAGCATATTTTTTAATTGTTTTATAATGTAAATATACCTTATTGGGCGTAAATAAACAAGTTTAATAAGGCGTGTTTAAGTCTTTTATGTCATTGATTTGTAAATTATGGAAGTCTGATTGGTTGTAAATATGCCCTATGTGAATTATTATGGATAAATGATTTATATTATGAAGTGTATTAATATATAGAACGATATGCCTATACTTTATTATAATGTCTTATTTTTATTAAAATCAGAATATTTATGTCATTCGGAGAAAGATTAACCCTATCCAGGAAGCGGAGGAAATTAACCCAGGGTGAATTGGGTAAAGCTGTAGGTACTACCGGTGATATGATCGGAAAGTATGAGCGGGAAGTAATTACGCCGACTATTGAAGTTGTCGGAAGGATGGCTGAAGTCTTGAATGTTTCACTTGACTACCTAATACGCAATATCACCAGTGAATCGGATACTTCAAAGAGCCTGCCGCCTTTACTTACGGATAAGCTCCAATATATTGAGAAACTATCAGCGGGGGATCAAGATCATATATTATCCGTAATAGATGCTTTTATTGCAAAATCAAAGCTTGAATCAATTACAAAATAAAAAGGCCCCCGCGGATGCGAAGGCCGTACATACACCAAACAAATCCTATAGGTAACCACACCTTAATGGACAAGCTTTTTGAAGGTTTTTAACCCTCTTCTTCCTTTTGAACTGCTGCCTGGCTTACGCCACTCATGACGGTACCGGCGACTGCCAGGTAACCGGCTATCTTTACAATGATAACAGGTAACGCAGGGACGCCCATTAATGCGCCGCTGATGGCAGTTAAAACCAATCCTATATTTCTAACCTTGCTGAAGAAAGGAGGTGTTTTGGCTGCAAATCTTTGTGTAAGTTTCATACAACCGAGTTTAAAGGGTAAACAAAATCAGGTATTAACCTGGATGCTATGGAACAATTGGAGCTGCAGGCAAACCTGATACTTCAACGATTGACAGCGCATTAAACGCTCCATTCCGTAAACTGTAAAGGGCGCCGTTGACCTGCTGGAAAAACTCAATCCCCAGGACTAAGAAAATGGGGTGAGTGCTGTTTGCCGACAATGCGACCTGCAGGTTGATGTTTACAGGAGGCCCGGCTAATATTTCCAGGTCCTGGGAATCTGCAATGCCATTCTCGAATGCTTCGGCCTCGAAATCGACGGCGGCAGCACCAATCCGGACTTTTAGATGGGTTGCGGCAGGAGGTGCCGATACCATACCCAGGACATCCAGGGCCGGAATATTGACGGCGGCTGTGCCGGCGACCCGGTCGATCAGGGCTGTGAAAGGTGCAAAGATTGTAGACCCCAGCCGGGCGTTGCCGTTGAATTCAAATCCTTTCAGCAGCTCCGCCTCTCCATCAATGACATTCCGTTGCCCTCTGACGTTGGTAGCATCCGCCTGGATGACTTTTACCATGGAGCGTGTAAGCCTTGCCGTTACATAGCTGTCGCCCACGTTCATTAACAATGGCCGGAAAGCAGTGCGCAGTAACTTACCGGCTTTACCAGCCCGTCCGAACTCGGCGCCGTTTTCACGGGTACGTACAAACGCCGGATCGTTGGCGATCCTGCTTCCATCAACACCGCCTTTTTCCCTGGCTAAGTTCCCTGCTTTCGTTTTGTAAAAGGTGATATTGCCTATCGTACCCTTTAGTGGAATAATTCCGCCTTGTTTTGCCATAAAACACAATTTTGGATTAACAATAAGGCTTTCTCATAGCCAAGCCTCACAGGCTCACATCTGCGCAGGATGCAGTAAATTTGAATACAACCACCAAACTAAAGCCGGTAGCCGTTCCTGCAAAATTTCCATTCCGATTATGCCGAATTCGCATAAAATAGTACCTACTCGCATAGTGATTTATGCCAAAGATGTGATGAATATCACTGGCAGGAGTGAGCGGACAGCCAGGAAGATCCTTCAGCAGATTAGGAAGGCCACTGGTAAGAAAAGGGGAGATATGGTAACGGTAAGTGAGTTCTGTCAGTTTACCGGCATAGACCAACACCTGGTCACTGGCTTCTTATTATAGGTATGATTTCCGTCTAAAACCCGTATTAGAGGTGTATAAAGCATGTGTTTCTGTTAATAAGTTTAGTGTGCTTTGCGCTGGTTTATCGAGGCGAGTGTTAAATTATAAAAAATGAATCTGAAAGCATACAAATAGGGCTTATTGGTAAACAAGACAAATTCGGTGAGCAAATATAATATTTAGCTAATAACCTCGTAAGATTGCCTCAAAGTAGGAAAAGATATAGCCACTTATGAGGTTTAAGGACAAGCTTTATTCTAAGCCTGGATTAGAATAGTTATTCCCTTTAGTTTTTTGTTATATTAGATTTGTTAAAAATTGCTTGCTTTCTTATTTAAAACAGCAAATACTCTATGACAAATAGTCGAGCCTCTTTAACAGAAGTCGGACGTTTATATCGTCAGTCGGAAGAAATTTCATCTAAAATTTTTAGTGATTATAATAACCAAAGTGATATCTATAGTAGCGGATTACAGTTAATGGGCTATTCGTCACCGTTAATTTTAACATCCTATGAGGATGCAAAGCTTAAGTCTAATGAAATACGAGGTAAATTAGTGGAGGCCTGTTCCGACCTTGACCCCATATTTTTTGTTCCAGCGTTAATTGATTCTTGTTCAGCATTTTATTCCGCTAATAGCAAGCCAGACCAATCTATCTTAGGTGTGGCAATGAAATTATCTTTAACGATAATTTGGAAGAATACATACATGAGTAAATCAGCCTTGACAAGGTCCTATCAAGCATTACAAAGAGTTATCAATTTAAGTATTTTAAGTGCCACAATTGAAAATATATTTTGGTTATGGGAATTCCAAGATTTGGGAACAATTACAATTAATGAAGGTTCCATTACAGGTAATTCAGCATTCTTGTAAGCTTCCCTTAAAAAAAGACTGTTAGAGAATAGAAAAATGATTGATAACTTTAACAGTGTATTATGAAAGGTAAACGATTCAACCCGGAGCAGATCAGTAAGATTCTTAAGGAATTCGAGGCGGGTAAAAGTGTTCAGGAGATTACGCGCGAACACGGAGTTAGTCCGGCCTCATTTTACAAATGGCGGCAGCGATACGGTGGCCTTGAGGGCAGCGAGCTGAAACGCGTAAAGGAACTGGAGGAAGAGAACCGCAAGCTTAAGCGGATGTACGCTGATCTTGCCCTTGATTTGGAGGC
>NZ_FNRL01000051.1 GCF_900107795.1 Chitinophaga terrae (ex Kim and Jung 2007) | reverse complement strand
GCAAGGGTAAGCGCTTATAATAACGGTTTGATTGATGCTTTCTGTTTGCCGCATTGATTATAGCACTGGGTATTACATCTAATATTTGAGATAATACCGGCTGTCCGGAAAAACTTTTATTTTCGCCCATGGTAATTTTAAGTGTGGTAACTCAAACTTACCAAATTGGGCGGTTCTTCGGAACTGCCTTTTTTCATCCTAAAACATTATTTTAGTCGGACAATAGTGTTAGAAAATATATTTTGATAAATTTGAAATTTAACTATAAAACAGAATAAATTATGAGTAACAATTCAAAACAATGGAGTTCAGCAAATCCTGGTTACATAATTTTTCTCATTGACCAATCAGGTTCTATGGGAGAAGATTATACAGGAGGAAAGAACAAAGCAGAGTTTACCTCTCTGGTTATCAATAGAACAATTAATGACTTAATTTTCACTAATAGTGCTGGAGATAAAATCAAAGATAGAGTGTTTATATCCCTTATTGGTTATGGTGGAAAAGGTGGTAATTCAGTAGATGATATTCGTTCTGACTATTTAAGTGCTTTTGCTGATAGTCCTTTAAGAATTGAGAAAATAAAAAAGAAAGTTTCTGACGGAGCGGGAGGTTTAGTTGAAATTGAGGAAGAAATGGCTATGTATGTTGAACCTACTTGCCCACGAAATGGATTAACACCAATGGCAGAAGCTCTTGATTTTGCAAAGCAACTCATAGAAGGTTGGATAACTAAAAAACCTGACAATCCTGCACCTGTAATTATAAATGTTTCGGACGGAATGCCATATACAGGAAGTAATCCAATAGACGATATTGAAAAAACAATATCAACCGCAAACAGTATTATGAATATCAATACTGGAGATGGAAATCCTCTAATTTTCAATGTTCATTTAGGACAACCACCATTCAACGAAACAAAGTTTTCCTCAACTGAAAACGAAGTTTCAGACGAAGAAGGGAAAATACTTTTCAAAATTTCAAGTAAAGTACCTGAAACATATCGTGAAGCCGCAAGAAAACACGAATTTGTAACAGACGTAGATTCAAGAGGTTTTGTTTCAAATGCTGGTCCCGAAACTCTTATTAAGTTTATCAATTTTGGTTCATCTGGAGGAACAGACAGAATTATATAAAAAATTTAGCGAGGTTAATGAAAATCAAAATAAAAGGATTTATAACAAGTAAAAAATCGGAACTATATTCAGATTGTGCAGATAATTATGCTGTCAACCGAGAGCATAATAAGTTTGCTATTTCTGATGGTGTTTCAAAGTCTTTCTTTCCCAAAGTTTGGTCTGATATTTTGGTAAAAAAATACGTCAACCAAAAGGATTGGAAGAACGAAGAATTTATCATTGAATGTCAAAAAGAATGGCAATCCAAAATAGATGAAATTGTAAATCAACCCGAAACCAAATGGTTTACAAAATCTCAATACAACCGAAAAGACCCAGCTTTAGCTACGTTTGTTGGATTACAATTTATTGAATCTGAACAAAAATGGATTGCACAAGCGTTGGGAGATAGTTTTTTGTTTTTCATTCCCAAAGATTCTAACAAAATTGAAATCCAATTATCAAGCAAGGTAGATCCAATCGTATTTGACAATTTCCCCGATTATTTTTCAAGTATTTCTATTCACCCACAAAAAGGTAAGGTGAAAATTAAAGAAAGACCAATGGTTGAAGGAACTTTCTATTTGATGACAGATGCACTTGCTGAATGGTTTATTCAAGATACAGAGCAAGCAATCCAAAAGCTCAAAAATATTCAAAATCAGGAACAATTTCTTGTTACGATTGAAGATGAAAGAAACACGAACCGTCTAAATGATGATGATTCAGCTGTTTTGATAATTGATATAAGTGATGATAACAAGAAAGAGTTTACCTATTCTGAACCTAATGAAGTAGTTTACTTATCTGATCTGATTAAAAAGGAAACAGAAGAAATTGAAGAATCTAAAAAAAAAGAAACTTCTTTGTCAGAATCTTCCTCAAATTCAAACACAGAAGAAAATAAATCAGAACAAGAAGAACCATCAAAAGATGATAATCCAGTAAATGAAACGACCAAAGAGATAGTAGAACAATCAACAGAAATTGTAAAATCTAATGACACCATTTCTGAAACTAATAATGACGAGGAAACTAAATCTAATGAAACTGAAAATTTGAAGGAAGAATCAACGGATAACAGTAGTAATATTTCCGATGAAAAACAGGAAGAAAAATTGCCTGAACAGACACCAAATGAAACTACTGATAATCCAAAAACTAAATCAATTTTTGATAAATTCTAAAGTATGGCAAACATTTATCCTTCAAGAACTGATATAGTTACGGCAATGCGAAATCCGCAGGTTAGCTTTAAAGCAAACGAACTAATCGGAGGAACTATAATTCAAAAAGGCTCTCGTGTCATTCAATATCCAGGAGGCTACACAACTGTTTTCCCTTTTAATACAGTAAATGGAGAAAAAGTTGCTGTTCGCTGTTGGATTGCAGATATTGGAGATGCCAAACGCAGAAGTCAAGAAATATCAACTTATTTGTCGGCTCTGAATAATCCATATTTCTGTAATTTCAATTATTTGGAAGATGCCTTGCTTATCAATGGTAACATCTACCCGATTGTGCTAATGGATTGGGTTGAGGGAAAAACATTGAAAGATTTCATCAATGATAATATACATTCTAATCCTTCTACAATTTCTAAAGTTCGAGACAACTTCAAAAATATGGTTGCCTATTTTCATCAGCAGAATATTGCTCACGGAGATTTGCAACACGGAAATATTTTGGTTAATCCCGATTGTAGTTTAACAATTATTGATTACGATTCAATGTATATTAAACCGCTTGAAGGAATGACTGATTCAATTAAAGGTCTGCCCGGTTATCAACATCCATCACGGTCTGCAAACAGGTTTGTAAATCCTAAATTGGATTACTTTTCAGAATTGGTAATTTATTTATCCTTGCTTGTATTTGAAACCCAACCGAACCTATGGCAAAAATATTATGAAACCGAAGACTTGCTTTTTTCAAAAGAGGATTTTGCTAATGCAAACCACTCATTTTTAATCAATAGTTTATCACAATCCAATAATCAAACAATTGTGGATTTGACTAATAAATTGAAAGAACAGTTATCGAAAAATGATATTCAACAATTAGAGCCATTAGAAAATCTTCTTATTGATAAACTTGAAGTTATCAAAGACAATATTTTTGACAAATTCGATAAACAGCCCAATCCGCCAAGTAAAAAAGAAGTTAAACTTCCTGATGTAAACAACATAACGAATAAGTTTTAACAATGACGGAGGTTTACTTTGAAGATATACACAATCAAATCATCAGTCAAATTTCGGCTTCAAACAAAAGTCTAAAAATTTGTGTTGCGTGGTTTACAGATGTTGAAATCTACCAAAGCATTATTCAAGCTCAAAACAGAGGTGTTCAGGTTTATATCATTGTAGCAAATCACGAGTTCAACAAAAATTCCCGAGTTGATTTTAAAGAATTGTTGCAAAATAATGGATATGTAGGATATATCGGCAATATCAATGATGGTGCTAAAGACAAACTTATGCACAATAAATTTTGTATTGTTGATGATTCTACAATTATTACAGGTTCATATAATTGGACATTTAAAGCAAGATTAAATGATGAAAATATCATCATTATTAAAAATCAGCCTACTGTTATTGCTCAATTCAATAACAAGTTTGAAAGTATAAAACCTCAATATGGTTTTGTTATTAAAGGAAACGAAGTACAACTATTGCCAATCGAAAAAATAATGGCAAAATGGGACAAACCAAAAGAAACAAAGGAACAAATAGAAGGAAATAAAGCTAAATCAATTTTCGATAAATTTTAAGAATGTCAATAAACAAACAAGATATAGTTACCGCCATTTTAAATTCGGATACTTTTTTAAAAGTACCTGAATTAAAAGGAGCAAAACCAAGAATAGAATCCACTGGTAAACCCTATGCTTTTGCTGGTGGCTTTAATATGGTGTTTCAATTGGAACATCAAAACAAGAAATGGGCATTTAGAGTTTGGCACGTTCCTATGGGAGAACATACAGACCGTTACCGAAAAATATCAAAATATCTTTCTGAAAAGAAACTACCCTATTTTGCTGATTTTATCTATGATGAAAAAGGAATTTTAGTTAATGGAAATCTACTCGATACTATCCGAATGGAATGGCTCGATGGAAAATTGCTAAAAGAGTATATTGAAGAAAATTTAGGCAACAAAAGCAAACTAACCAAACTTGCTGGTGATTTTCTGGAAATGTGCAAAACCCTGAGAGAAAACAAAATTTCTCACGGAGATTTACAAGAAGGGAATATTTTAATTGACCGAAATGGAAATATCAAACTTGTAGATTATGATTCTATTTGTATCCCTGAAATTGAGGGTCAAAAAGAATTAGTTACAGGATTAAAAGGTTATCAACATCCCTCACGTTTTAAAGCGGGAAAAGCGTCTTTAAAAGCGGATTTTTTTTCAGAATTGGTAATCTATCTTTCAATACTTGCTTTTTCTGAAAACTCAAATTTATGGAACAAGTATCAGGTGAAAGATACTCAATACTTATTGTTTACTGAAACCGACTTTGAAGATTTTGCAAATGCTGAAATCTATAATGATTTACAAAAGCTATCTAATTCTATCAAAAGTCTGACAAGAATTTTGAACAGCTATTTATCAGAAAATAATTATCTAAATCTTACGTCTTTTGAACATTATTTAAAAGCACCTAAAATAATCAATTTTGGCTCGAATGAAAAGGAAGTTCTAAAAGGGAAAGCTATTGAATTATCGTGGAATATTGAGAATTATGATAAAATTTCAATAAACAATGGTGTCGGAAATGTAACAGGAAAGCATTCTATTTCTGTTTCGCCAACCAATACAGCTACATACAAGTTACTTGCAGAAAATGCCTTTGATAAAACAGAAAATGAACTATCCGTAACGGTTCTTCCACTTCCAAAAATTAAAGAATTTCGTTCCAAACAACAAAAAATAGAATACGGAAAAGAAACACAATTAGTTTGGGATATTGAAAATGCAGAAAAAGTAGAATTACATTGGTTGGGAAATATGGCGATTATTCCAAATAAAGGAGAGAAATTCATTTCGCCTACGGAACACACCAATTACAAAGTAATTGTTACAGCATTAGACGGAATTACAAAAGAAGAAAAAGAAATTACGATTCAGGTTTTCAAAAGAGTTGAAATCAAATCATTTGTTTCAAATTTGGAATTTGTGGTTGAAACTTTACCTGTAAAATTGAGTTGGGAAATTGATAACGCTTCGAGTATTACATTGTCCTCAAATATGCAGGCTGATATTGATGTAACAGGAAAAAGCGAAATTGAGATTTCACCTAAAAGGACAACTTTTTTTTATCTGAAAGCTAATAATGAACTGTTTTCCGTAACCAGTTCACAAATAAAAATTGAGGTACAAAATATTCCAACATTCAATCCGAGTATTATCCCAAGATTACCTAATGGAAAGGATTTAATCCCAAGTTTTGAACTGGATTTTAAAGGATTGTCAGAAACAATTCTCAATGAATCTCAAATCAGTTTTCAAACTGCAATGAAACCGACAAAAAGATTCAATATTCTAAACTCATTACAAAAAATACTGAAATAGATGAGTACGAAAATTCAACAAAAACTTTGGAAACTGGCAAATTATGATTGCTTTCTAATGGAATACTGTCCTGTCTTGCACAATAAAATTGCAGGAATAGGAATATTTTTCTTGTTCCAAATGCTGATTGTTTTTGCTTCCGTTCTTACGAGTTACAAAATATTTATTTCGAGCTATTTAATTTTAGGTTATCTCGTAGCTACATTAGCAACTTTCATTTTTTATAAATGGATGAAGTTTTTGAACGAAGTTCATCATACCAACCCAAAAACAGGAATATTCGTAACGCAATTTTTTATCAATTTAATTTTTGCTTTGATACTTGCTATCCCTTTTTGCTTATTTCTTTTTGAACATCAAATACTATTTCAACTTTATTTGAATACAGGAAAAATGGCACTTGGAAACTTTGAACAATTATGGTTAATGCCTTTGGGTTTATATAAAAGTTGGTTTGTAGAAACAGAAGGAAAAGTAGTTTTATTCATTTGCATAGCCATATTGATAGTGATAGCATTTGTTTTCATTACGCCCTATTTTTTAATTTTTAAAAACAGAAAATCTAATTACACTTTAGTTAAACAGAATTATGAGCAAAACTTCTACTAAAAAATATAAATATTCAAAAATCCAGTATTTCTTTTGGTTATTGTCAGGAGCAGAAATCAGTATTTTAAAAGATTGTCCGACAGATTATAACAGACAAGCAGGAATAGGATTTACCATTTTTATGACCACTTTATTAGCTTTCTTTTCAGGAAGCTATGCAGGTTATTATTTTGGAGAAAGTTATTTGTCCGCTGGAATATTCGGTATTATTTGGGCTTCTTTAATTTTCAGTATCGACAGAAGTATGGTAGTTACATTAAAGAAAGACCCAACGAAAGAAAAACAGAATTTTTGGGCAGCTTTTTTATCAAGAGGTGTTTTGGCAATTTTAATTGCTTTTATTATCTCTATTCCTTTGGAGTTGTTGATTTTTAAGGAAAATATTGATTTGCATATGGACAAATATAAACTTGACCAAGTTTATTCTGTTCAACAAGCATCTAAAAGAAATGAAGCAATATCCGACAAACAACGCATTTTGAGTAATGACAGTCTTGTATTGGGCAAAGTTGAAACACAGCTATCACAGGGCGAACCAAAAGGAGACCCAGAATATGATAGACTGAAATCTGAAATGCAAAATAAACAAAATGATTTTGACGCTCTTAGCAGAAGATTAAACACAGCCCGAACAGAAGCAAATAGTGCTTACAACAATGTTCCAACATATTATGATTATAGTAGTGAAAGTTATATAAAAAATAGAAACTCTCAACAATGGAGAACTTATGAGAATAAACTCGCACAAAGAAAACAAGCACAAGATAATCTAAACAAATTCGACAGAAAGGGATTAGATGATTTAAAAAAACGAAGACAAGAGTATATTGACAATTGGATTGCTAACCTCAAAGGAGAACAAAAAAGACTAAATGACAACATTGTACAAACAAGCACTTCTATAAACAAAGGACTTGCTACAGCTGATACAGCAAAAAATGAATTTCAAGACAAAATCAAAGATAAAAAAGGGTTTGTCTTGCGTTTTATGGTTTTAGAAAATTTGGCAACACCAAATAATCCTGAAATTCCAGAAGGAGCTACAATTTTTATGTTGTTATGGTTAATCAGAATACTCTTTTTTACGATTGAGATTTTACCAACCATTGCTAAAATAGCAACACCAATTGGTGCTTATGACAGAGCTATTTACAGAAAAGAAAAAGACTTAGAACTCGAATTAGAGGAAAGAACATCTGAATATCTAAAGCAACAAAAAACACTTCGAGATATTGAATATGAAGCAGAACAAGAGCAAACCAAAGAACGCACACAAATAGAGAACGGTTTACATAAAGAATTACTTACCGAAATTGCAAATGTTCAAAATAAAATAGCAAGAGAGAAAATTGAAGAGTTCAAGAAAAAGCATAACGCTGATTAGTTTTTAATTTCTTTAATTAAGTTATAAATTAAAGACGTATATTTACTATGAGCTAACGGAAACACGTTGAAAAGCAAAGCAATAAGCACCTTTACCAAATCGTTACCTGTCTTTTTTGATAATCTTTATAAAAGCTTAGTATTCAACCTATACAGCTTTTTCCTGAAAACTTTAAAATATGAAAGCCTTAACAGCAACTGAACGAGAAGAATTCCTCAAAATATTGAAGGCCCGTTTTGAAAAGAATATGAACAGGCACAAAGGTCTCGATTGGGCAAAAGTCCAGGCGAAGCTGGAAGCTAATCCTAAAAAGCTCGCCATACTCCAGGAAATGGAAGACACCGGCGGAGAGCCTGATGTAATTGCTTATGATAAGAAAGCCGACGTATATACGTTTGTAGATTGTTCGCCGGAAACGCCGAAAGGCAGGCGCAATCTCTGTTACGACCGGGAAGCCCTGGAAGCCAGGAAAGAGCACAAGCCAGCCAACAGCGCAATGGATGTGGCTAAAGAAATGGGAATAGAAATATTATCGGAAGAGGAATACAAGGCCTTACAGGAACTGGGTACCTTTGATGCTAAAACCTCCAGCTGGATAAAAACACCGGCGGATGTAAGAAAGCTGGGCGGAGCGCTGTTTTCAGATTATCGTTATGGAAGGGTGTTTGTATACCACAACGGCGCACAGTCGTATTATGCGGTGAGAGGTTTCAGGGGTTCCCTGAAAGTATAACCCTGCAGGTTATTTGATTTCCTTATTATATGCTAAACACAGGTTGAGCCAATATTCAAAGTCTTTACGTGACTTGAATCCTTCCGGTTCAACGTAACAATACCCGTCCAGCTGTTTATTCCGCATGATCATGGGTAAAAAACCGGAGCGCTCAGCCAGTGTTTCAGCCATTGCAGGATCGAAGCGGCACATCAGGTTGTTGCCGCTGATATTTACACACATTTTTCCATTTACCAGGAAAGCTAATCCTCCGAACATTTTCTTCTCTTCAATTTTCAGTTTGGGAAATTGAGCCAGGTATTCTCTTACCCTGTTGCTCAGGTTGATGTCAAATGCCATAAGAAAATTACTTTAGTGGTACCTGCAATTTACGAAACCTGGCCGGATGTATCCTACTATGCCCATGTGAACGCAACATTTACTAACAGTCATGGCTATTTTGTTTAACTGGTATATAAAAATATACCTTTCCTGTACCAGTTATTATTCTGGTTTTTTGAGCACCTTTGCAGGAAAGCATCTGACCGATCATGAAAGTATATATCATAGGCTATGGAGCCATAGGCAAAGCGCTTGCGGTATTTTTAAAGCGGGAGGGCAGGGATGTAACCCTTTTGCGTGGCCGGAGAGGAGAAGGCGCAAAGGGAGAGGTGCCTCTCAACATAACCATGCCTGACGACACGGTACAGGAAGCTGCGGTTGAGGTAGCGACCCTCGACGCGTTCGGCGAATTGGACGGGGTTGTTGTACTGGCCAATAAGTCTTTCGGCAACCGGCAGCTGGCGCAAAGCCTGGTTGATAAAACCGGCCATTCGCCGCTGGTGATCCTGCAAAACGGGTTGGATGTAGAAGCGCCTTTCCTGGAAGCTGGATTTAAAGATGTCTATCGTTGCGTTTTGTTTGCGACGGCCCAGGTAGAAGATGAAATGATGGTACGGTTTAAACCGGTGGCGGCTTCGCCAATCGGGGTAATTGAAGGCTGGACAGAAATCTTGTCCAAGGTTGTAGAAACGCTTTCTACTCCTTCTTTTCAATTTAATGCGGAGGCTTCGATACAAGAGGTGATCTGGAAGAAAGCGATTGTTAATAGCGCATTCAATTCAATTTGCCCGTTGCTGGAAATAGACAACGGGGTGTTTTACAGGAATGAAGAGGCGTTGGCCATAGCCAGGCAAGTGATAGAAGAATGTTTGCTGGTGGCGAAGGCCAAAGGGGTGCAGCTGGAATTAGGGGAAGTCTTAAACCTGTTATTGCAGATCAGCAAATCGTCTGACGGCCAGTTGATCTCAACTTTGCAGGATATTAAAAAGCATCGTCCAACAGAGATCGATACGCTGAATATGGCTATTGCGGCGATGGCGGATTCTATGAAGATAGGAGAGCGGGTTGCGGTTACCAGGGCATTGGGAAAGTTGATAAAGATAAAGGAGACGGTTAATTTGTAACTTTTTTATGGGCGTCGCTTGATACAATTGCAGTTTTAGAGAGCAATGACAATGGATTCCGGAACGAAAAAAATAAACAGGGTCACCAGGTTCCTGGTAACCCTTTATAGTACTATTGTAGTTCGGTGAACCTTTCCGTGAAACGCCAAACCTAAGCCTCTGCTTCTTAAAACCCGCATCGATCCAAAAATTCTTTGCCCCTTCTCTGCGTCTTTGCGTGGAACCTCCGGATAAAAGTCATCAAAAATCATCAATATCCATATTCCTGCTGTATCCGCGAGGAGATCGTGGTTCCAACCTGGTAGCCAATAGCAATGCTGGCAGCCATTCCTAATTGATCCGTCCAGTTCTCTGCAAGGAACCGGGCTTTATAAATTTCATCAGAACTGCATCTGCTCAATGAAATAGCAATTCGACCCCGGACCTGACCTGTTTCGTCATGTATTATATGACTAATAGTTTGCCCTTTCAGCATTGCTTCGTCTGTAGCACAGGTGAATGCTCCTATAACGGTATCCGCTACCTGTAATCTCCCATGCATGAAGCCTTTCGACGCAGGAGGAAGATAACCGATATCAAACAGCCTGTCTACCTGTCTATTTCGGTGATATTGGGCCAGTGATTTCGGCGTCATTGGGCCAATTATTTCGCTAGTCATTGGGCCACTTTCCGATTACAATTATATACAATTCATTTAAGATTCCAATTTCTTTTTTCTTCTATAGGATTCGCCCGTTAACTCCACTCTATGTGAGGAGAATGTAACCCTGTCAAGAATGGCATCTGCGATAGTACTTTCACCAATTAGTCCATGCCATTTTTCCACCGGTATCTGCGTAGCTATTATCAGAGATGCGCTGTTGTAGCGATCTTCTATGATATCCAGAAGTGCCGTTCTTGCCTGTTGATCTATTGAAGTTAAGCCAAAGTCATCAAGGATAAGTAATTCCGCTCTTTCAATCCTTTTAAGCAACTTGTGGTAAGTACCATCCAGCCTAGCTATTTTTACCATATCAAAGAACCTACCTGTGTTAAGATAGAGCGTCTTATATAGCATCTGACAAGCTTTTACTCCGATACATTGCGCAAGGAAGCTTTTGCCACAACCAGCAGGACCTGTTAGGATTATGTTTTCCCTACGGTTTATGAAGCCCAGTGAAAGGAGTCTTTCAAACATATTTCTATCAAGGCCTCTGGAAGGGGTGTAATCAATATCAGTGGCTGCAGCCTTTTCCTTGAATGAAGCCTTGTAGATAAGATTATCAATATTCTTATTCTGTCTGGCCTCCCATTCTGCATCGATGATGGTTGCCATGAAGTCATCCAGACTCATTTCACGGTAAAGATTATCACTCAGACTACTCCGATAAAGCTCAGCCATGATCATCATACGCATCTTGCGCATTTTTTCGATTGTTGTGTTCTCATTCATATTATCATTTTTTAATGTTGTATGCTATCTGTAGATCGAGGCATCCCGTAGGTTCTCATGCATAGGGATATGAAAGGCCTGTTGTACTTCCTCTTCCAGGGTATCAAGTTTATTTTTAAGGATATTAGCTATCGTCTGGTAAGATGATTTATGATGCGAAAGACCTCTTTTGCATGCGTTTTCAACGCGGGAAGCGCTATGGGTTTTCACAAAAGCAAGTATTCCCTGTGCCTGTTTATACCCTAGTTCAGGATAGCTGTACTGCGCAATTAGTTGGCGGATATATTGCTGAGCATATGGTCCAACAACTGCGGCACGTTGTTCAAAATACATCGGGCTCCAGTCGTTATAGGCCTGATGTGAAGAAGGCATATGATCTCCGATGGTGGTATAGTTCCCAGGTCGAAAGCTTCGCTGATGCTTGGCTATACGCTGAAAGTTATAAAAGACCTCCACGGTGTCCTTGTTATATTGGACTTCTACATGATGGCCGATATAACGGTGAGGTACACTATAGTAGTTTCGATCAGGACTCAGATATACATGTGATATCTTCTGCACTTTTGCTCGTCTAAAGTACCGCAAGTTATAGGTTGATACAGGTAGTGGGCTTAGGTGCTCTTTTTCCAGATCAATGAATTGGCTCCTCCTGGTAGAGCCTCCATGCGAGAACAAATAATCATTATATAACACCAGCTGTTCTGCTATAGCTACATTAAGTTCTTTCAGACTAAAGAAGGTCTGCTTGTCCAGTGGGTAAAAAATACGCTGGTAGACCAATGTTACGCTACGTTCTACAAGAGCTTTATCCTGTGGGTGATATGGACGGGCAGGATCTACTACACAACTATGGAAGAGTGCAAAGTCTGCAAGTGTTTTGTTGATTTCTGGAGCATATTTGGAGCCTTTACTAACGGCTGATTTAAGGTTGTCAGATACAATAGCTTGCGGTACGCCACCAGACCACCTGAGACAGCTGTCAAGGCAATCGATAAAGTCTTCACGTTTTTGGCTGGCAACGGCTTTTACAAACGTATATTGACTGCAGGGATAGACGGCAACGAAGATTTCAACAGGAATAACCTCTCCAGTAATCCTGTCCACATAGGCCATTTTTTTGCCTGTAAAGTCTACGAAAAGTTTTTCGCCTGCTTTATGCTCAAGTTTTCCCGAAGCTTTGACCTTGCCTCTCCATTTTCTGTAATGGGTGGTAAACTGGGTATAGCGATAGCCGTCAGGATGTTCAAGAAGGTAGTTTTGCCATATCGTCTGCAAGGTAGCTCCGGGTCGCTTGAGCTCATGCTGTATCTTGCTGAACTGAGATGACAGGTGTTCATATCGTATCTTTTCGGTTTGGTCATCTTCGGTAAAAAGATCGTGAAGCTTGGCATCATCCATAGCTAGAAGTTCAGCATGATCCAATTCCAGCACCTTAAACCGCCTAATATAGCTATCCACCGTTTTGCGGTTGATGTTCATTATCTGGGCAACCTTACGGTTACTAAGTCCTTTTTTCTTTAGAAGGATCAGTGTTCTAAGTTCCATTTTGTCTTTCCGTTGTCCTGCCATGCTGTTGTGATATGTTTATACAACAGCAACTTAAGCAGTTTAATGGAAAGTGGCCCAGTGACCTCCGTTTTCTAAATAAGAATGGCCCAACGACCTCCGAAATTCAGGAGATTTTTTGGCCCAGTGACCTCCGAAATAATTGGCAAATAAAACCGAATTAACTGGCCCATTGACCTCC
>NZ_FNRL01000056.1 GCF_900107795.1 Chitinophaga terrae (ex Kim and Jung 2007) | reverse complement strand
GAAGTATGAGTAGAAAAGGTAATTGCTGGGATAATGCAGTAGCAGAAAGCTTCTTCAAAACGCTAAAATCCGAGCAGATTTACGGCAATAAGTTGATTACCAAGGGTCAGATGAAAGCAGAACTATTCGAATACATAGAAATCTGGTATAATCGAGAACGTCGTCACTCCACATTGGGAAATCTTACAATTGAGCAATTTAATAACAAAGAGCAAAAAATTAAAAAAGCTGCTTAACTAGCACTGCCGATTTTATTTGCAAGTCCAGCTTATTGAATTCCCTAATGAAGTTAGGGATGCTATCTGCAGCGAGTGCGGCTTTTCCCTTCCAACATTTTACCGGAAAATGCGTACCACAGACAAAAAAGATGAGATAGGCAAAATTATACCAGCGTTAAGTAATGCGGAAAAGGGAATGATCATTAAGGTGGTATTTTGCAATCTGAATAAATTAGTAGAATACTTTAACAACTATAGGAAAAAAGATGGATAACGAAACCAGACTATCTATTGCTTATAGTGACCTAAAGGATAAGCATGTAACACTCAAACTTAAATACTCTTTTAAGAAACGGGAAATTAAGCTGCTCAATCAAAAATACTTGGAGTTGTGTAAACGGTATGCTGAAGAAAACGATTTCCTTAACAAGCTGCTAAAAGAGAAATGGTTTGTGCGAGGCCTAACAGAAGAAGAAAAAGCTTTTATGCTTAAAATGTGAACACCATTGTATAACGGAACCTGGATTCTATCCAGGTTTCCTGTTTCCATAATAAATTAATTGTAAATATGAATGTGCTACAATATATTGAGGCAAACCCTAGCATCATGATGGGAAGCCTGTCATTAAGAATACGCGTATCACTGTTGAGCTGATCCTGGAAAAATTATCTAAAGGTGAAACGATGCAAGATATTCTTAGCGCATCCGCATATTAATCAGGAAGCTATTCAAGCAGCCTTGTTATATGCTTCCTTAAATGAAAAGCATATAAGGAAAATATGAGGAACAGTTACTTCTCACTAACTATTAAAACAACATAGTATGGAAATCCTGAAAGTCCTTATCCTATTATTTATTGCCGGAGTTATTCTTGTTGCAATTTTGGCAGGCTATGCTATACTAGATAGTATTTTAGCTTCGGTGATGAGATTACTAGCACAAATCTCCTTCTGGGTTTTAGTGGTGGCTGGTATTGTCTTCTCGATAATTATTTTCCGAAAAAATTAACCATAATGACAGATACAGCGGCGGCAATGAGAACGTGCACCTAAAATAACTATATAATAAGATTTTAAAATTTAGTTTTTCTCAATAATTGTTTAGTAAATTTGAGTAAAAAGCATATGATTTTCAAAGATTTACGATTTGGCAACTATATTATAGATGCAAACAACGAAATGGTGGAATATTCTCCTAGCATCATATGTTCAGATGAACCATGTGATATTGGAACATATTTTCTTTACAAACAAGATGAGCAGTTGCATATAGCAAACCTAAATCCCATAGTAATAACAGAGGAATGGCTACTAGGGCTAGGGCTAAAAAAGGAGAGTACACATCCATGGGCACAACCAGGATGTGGTTCTGCCTGGGAAATAGAAGGACATAAATTTATGCTGACGACCCAAGGGCAACTATTTCTAATTAATTATAAGGCCAACAAAAAGCCTATAGAATATGTACATCAATTGCAAAATCTACTTTATGATCTAACAGGCGTCGAGCTTATGTTAAGTGAGAATACGTAAGAATAAGTACCCATGCCTAATACCAGCATTTTATAGGACTTAAATAGGGGTGAATTGAGTATTATGATGCCGATTTGTGATAATATTCACTGGAAGGAAGAGTTCGTTTATGTTTATGATAATCATAACGAGATATAGTGATAAAAACTATTCATCAAATTAATGAAGCATTCCTTCGCAAAAGGACGTTATTTCCGAAATATAAAAACATCAGTTCGGGTTTCTACCAATCTATGTAAAACAGTATACGAAATATGTTACTTTGTTTCAAGCTTATATGTTAAGCTATTTCTTTTTTCTCGAAATTATATGGCCCTCCCAAATATTCAACAATTAATAGTGGAAAATATTTATCAATTGCGTCAATTATTTTAATAAATAATGGATAGACGGAATCTCCCTTTTCCGTTCTCCCCAGTGAAATCCAGGTTGAAGGGAAATATCTAGATAGCATCCCTAAGAAAAAGGATAATAAATAGTATTGCGACAAAACATTTAGGTAAAGGTTATTATTTATTGGCCGTGTTAATGAAATATCACCTATTCCAATATTAAAAGGGTCTGTAAACCTTTGAGAGAATTGAGGAATATGATTTGTTTTCGTACTGATGGTTGTTTTACCGCCATTTTCAGTTATTGAATATGGGCCATAAATTTCCTCTGAAAGAATCTCGGCTATTGTGCTACTATCAATTGGTTTGTTGACAACAAATTCATATCCTTCTCCTTGTGATGAATGTTTCAGAGATTGAATTGTTAAAAAATGTAGTTTTCTCTGTGTCCATGTTTCAAATTCATCACTAAAATCGGATATAGTTTGAACTAAGTCAATTAATGTTATTTGTGTTCCAATTTTTGGCAGCGGGAAATCTAGCGACCAATTAACCCCACTTGAATTATGCTTCAAATACGTTTTATTGCCAGTTGATGTAAGTAGCTCGTAAAAAGTTCCCTGTTTAATTGTAACAGTTAAACTGCCAAAATCTTTTTTAACTAGGGCCTCCCTCCAGTTTAAAGTATCCAGACCGTGTGAAGGCTTCATTGAGGATTCAGAAATTTTTGGAGAACAGGATAATATGAGGCCCCTTGCTAGTGAAGCAACACCGTAGTATTGAAGTAATGGTTTAACGGTAATCTCTGCTCTTTGAGAGTTTTTGAAATACTCCCTTGCTTGAATAAAGTTTGACGTTATTTCTAATACTTGTCTAGCCGTAGAGTCTCTGTTATGTTTGTTCTTTATGAAACGTTCAACAAGATCACGTGTTTCGAATTCTAATAATTTATTCCACGCCTTATTTTGCATGATAAGTTCTCTATATTTAAAAAAAATGATAATTTAAATAGATCACAGAATTTTGTGATAAATACTGGATGAATATTTGTTTATCATCAGATTATTCTGTCGGGCCATGCAATTAAGACATTACAACAGAAATAAACCCTGCGTTTATCAGCTCAGGTATAGAAACCAGCCTATCTCCACTCGGTACTGCTAAATCTTGAAGGAAACTTACTGGTGTAATACATGAAATAGCATCATCCCCGAAATCCATACCGGTAGAGTTAACTCCAATAACATAAGCTCCTTTCATTACTGGGCCACCACTAGCTCCTCCGTCAATTCTCATAGATGTTTGGTAGCAGGCATTCTTCAGGGATAGAAAGCCATCTTTATGATATTCTTCAACCTTTCCCGCAGACTCTCTGCCCTGGAAGGTAAATTGCTTATTATCGTCATCGAGCCATTCGGATTGGGTTAATGGGTAAGCATAAGTTAAAATTTCATCACCAATATTTGGTGAAGCAAAAGACAATTGAAAAGCGGAAGCAGGAACAGGATTTTTGTTAAAGGCGTCGTTATTTTTTGCATCTCCTAAAAATCCTATTGCAATATCCGCATTAGGGTGAACAACAAGATGTTTTAACTCCCTCACAATCCTCGTCCCATCCTCTAGACTTTGTACGCCATATAAAGTTGGTTGGTGTGTTCCATCTGGTTTAATAAAAACATGCTTCGCTGTGACAAAACCGCCATATGGATGAATAAAAAAGCCGGTGCCAAGACATCGAAAGTCCTTTTTTTGGGGATCAAACGTTATTAACGGGAAGATACTAGCCTCACGGGAAACTAGTTTCCCCTCTGAATTTTTGAACATAATATATTATTTATTAGTTATTTGTTGGTGGCGAAAGGCCCAGTCTACACCAGACCTTCACCTATCAAATCCCCCTTGGGTATCCCCCCGTCGAATTTAATTTTCAAATTTAAAATTATCCGCTTGAAAGGAGTGGGGCAAAAAGCTGTCTTAAATACTACTTTTGTGTTATTCTGTCTTGAACTATCCTTATATACAGAATATGGCATTATTATATATTGTTCAGGTATACTAAGGGATAATAAATGGGGCTAAAACCGGGTTTACCCTAGGTTACAAATAATTAAAAAAAGATAATTTAAACAAATATATTTATACAATCCCTGAATATTTTACAGACAAATCTCTTAACAGTTGGGTATGAACGAAACACTTTTTGATAGAATTGTTAATTGGGTCGAGCGAAACCCCGGATTAACCATGTTCTGGTTTATACTGACCTTACTTGTTATATTTTTTGGAGTTCCATTACTTATCACTCAATTTTCACTCTGGTTTACTTTCGATGATTCAACTGGAGTAATGGGAGATACAATTGGGGGTATTACTAGTCCACTAATTGGCCTCGTAGCTGCCATCCTAACCTTTTTTGCTTTCTGGATTCAGTTTAAAGCCAACCAGCAGCAGCGTATTGATATACGAACAGAACGTTTTGAAAGCAAATTTTTTGAAATGCTAAAATTGCACAAGGAAAATTTAAATGAACTGATTGTTGAAGGATATGAACCTGCTAAAAAGCTGGTATCTAACCAAAGTGCACTATCGGCTATACCGCCAATAACTACATTATCAGGTGAAATAATACCAAAAAGGATAGCAGGAAGACAATTTTTTGTTGACGCTACTGCGGAATTGCAAGCAATTTATGAGATATGCAAAGCTACATTAACTTTTGAGGAGATACCAGATACGAAAGATTATCTTATCAAACTATCATACCGCTTTTTCTTTCATGGTATTGAATCGTCTGTTGTAAAAAGAATTGATCCTTCGATCAGTGACGAGATTACATTTGTCAATAACTGTAAGGATAGACTGGCTGAAGCAAAAGGTAGGTTTGAGAGTAGTGGGGGTAGTAATTTTATTTACGATTTTCCTAATTCTAATATTAGAATCCCACTAAATTTTAATTATACACCTTTTGCAGGACATGCTTCAAGATTAAGTCACTACTTCCGGCAGCTATTTTTGCTGGTTAAATATGTTGTTGGTAAGCCTGATAGAGAAATCAATGACCCTGAAAAATTAGACTATTTAAGGATGGTCAGAGCACAATTGTCTGAGCATGAGCAGTTAATGTTATATTTTAACTATTTGTCAGGGTATGGTGATGCTTGGGAAAATGGCACCAATGAATTTTTTTCCAAGTATAGAATGATCCATAACCTGCCTTTTGATCTTACCACCTTCACTGTTAACCCCCACAAAAAGTTTAAAGAACAAATTGATAGATTGCTTGAAAACGGTATTCATATGTTTGAACATGATGAACAAGGATTACCTAATCCCCACTTGACGGAGGAACCCAACAGTGAATCGTTTTTTGGAAATATTCTGGGGCAAAATTATGAAGAAGAACAACCCGTTAATCAAAACGGCTCTATCCGAGAAGTACAGGATGATATGGACACAATTGAGCAGGATAAGTTGGATGAGGCTAATTTTCCTCATGAAAGCAGGCCAGCAAAGGATGAGGACACCAAATAATTTCCATTTATGTAAGAAAGTGCCTGTACAGCCCCAGCCTCGTCCTCCATCCCCCCTTAAAGGGAAACCCCATCCGATCCCCCAGGAGTTATAGTTTCCAAATTTTCAAGACTATTCTGACTGACAGGGGGACAAATTGGCTTATCTACAACTATTTATACGATATGGTTGCTGTAACGACCATATACAGAATATTGCATTTATAGTATGTTCAAGTATTGTAAGGGATAACAAATATATTATATCACAGAAATACCCGTTTACCCGCTGTAGAAAGTGGACCGTTGAAAATCTCTTAAAACCGGCTCCAACTCGTAAATAAGCCTTAAATCCTCCAAAAAACGGTTCGAAATCTGCACATCAGGGGGAGCACTACTTGACGAAGGTTCAGAATTTTCTTCTGAACCTTCTTTTTTTTCTCTCAAACCCTTGCTAATCCTAAGCAAAACGGGAGTGTAAAATAAACTGTGTCAAGATTTAATTTACAATCGTAATTTCAGCCGCTCACCAAAAATAATTGATAATTGTGACACAGTCAAGCTCCAGTTGGGGAGCGGCTGTGTCCACTTTTTTTGGATATTTTGTGCAGCCAGAAAGATTAGTTTTAGCAAGGCCATATCAGAAGTAAATGCCCCTTTGGTTTTGGTTACCTTACGTACCTGGCGATGGAAACCTTCGATGGTATTAGTGGTGTAGATGAGCCTACGGATAGCGTCAGAATATTGGAAGTATGTACTGAGCTTATCCCAGTTTCGATGCCAAGAGTCTATTACGACGGGATACTTTTTACCCCATTTCTGGTCCAGCTGCTCCAGCCGGGATTCCGCTTCTTCTTTGCTTACCGCTTGATAAACCGGTTTTAAATCGGCCATAAATGGCTTTTGGTCCTTACTGGCAATATATCTGATGGAATTACGGACTTGATGTACTATACAGGTCTGTACCGCTGTAAAGGGGAATATTGTGGCTATAGCCTCAGAAAAGCCCTTCAGGTTATCAATACAAGCAATGAGTATGTCAGATACCCCCCGCTGCTGAAGGTTAGCCAATACACTTAACCAGAAGTTAGCGCCCTCGCTCTCAGAGATATACATGCCTAGTAGCTCTTTTCGTCCCTCAGCGTTTATACCAACAATATTATAAACACAACGGTTAACTATTTTGCCCTCTTCTTTGACTTTATAGAACATGGCATCCAGCCAGATAATACAATACAGCGGTTCCAGGGGACGGGCCTGCCATTCTTTAACAAGGGGAATGATTTTATCGGTGATAGAAGATAATGTGGCTGCTGAGATCTCTGTATCGTACATGTCTTTAATATGAGCAGAAATGTCCCGAAGGCTCATGCCATGGCCGTACATACCGATAATCTTATTCTCAAGGCTCTCAGCAAGGATGGTTTCGCGCTTTTTGATAATCTGTGGCTCAAAACTGCTTGCCCTGTCGCGGGGTGTCTCCAGGTCGATTGTACCATCCGCTGTTTTAAGCCGTTTGCGGTTTTTACCGTTCTTCCGGTTACCATTTGCACGCTGCTCATCGTCTAAATAGGCTTCCATTTCTCCCTCCAGCGCGGCTTCTAGAATATCCTTTAGCAGGGGGGCAAAAGCACCATCTTTACCAAACAAGGACTTGCCAGAGCGCAGTTGCTCCAAAGTCTTGCGTTTGAGTTCTTCGTAGTCAAATTTTTCTTGTTGTTCCATAAAAAAAAACTGTGTTAAAGGTCTTGTTTTTTTAGCCTTTGACACAGTTTATTTTACAGTCTC
>NZ_FNRL01000057.1 GCF_900107795.1 Chitinophaga terrae (ex Kim and Jung 2007) | reverse complement strand
AGTAGAGACCGTGCCAAGGCAGCTCCCAAAAACAAAAAAGTCACACCGTTTCCGATATGACTTTAACTCTTGCGGACCGGACGGGACTCGACCCGTCTCTACTGAGTAGAGACCGTGCCAAGGCAGTTCCTAAAAAACAAAAAAGTCACACCGTTTCCGATGTGACCTTAACTTTTGCGGACCGGACGGGACTCGAACCCGCGACCTCCGCCGTGACAGGGCGGCATTCTAACCAACTGAACTACCGATCCAAAAACATATTAGTAAAAACTAACTATCTTTTTGTGTCCCAATTCGTTATATTGCTCCGTTTTGGGATTGCAAAGATAGTGACAAAGTTCCCAATTAAGCAAATCTTTTTTAAAAAATATTTTCAGCATTATCTTTACAGCCGATCTTTAACCAATTTAATCAAATTATGCAATTCCTGGATTTCGAGAAACCTATCGCTGACCTTTACGAACAACTGGACAAGCTCAAGGAAAATGGTGATAAGTCAGGCGTGGATGTTTCAGCAACTGTCAAAGAATACGAACAGAAAATAGCTGAAACCCGCCAGCAAATTTATGATCACCTCACTCCCTGGCAGCGGGTACAGTTGAGCCGTCATCCTGATAGGCCTTATACACTGGCGTATATTGAAAAAATGTGCACCAACTTTGTGGAACTGCATGGCGACAGAAACGTAAAAGACGATAAAGCAATGGTCGGCGGTTTCGCAGACCTCGACGGAGAAACAGTAATGTTTATCGGTCAACAAAAAGGGATAAATACCAAAATGCGTCAACTCCGCAACTTTGGTATGGCCAACCCCGAAGGCTATCGCAAAGCCTTACGTTTAATGAAACTTGCCGAGCGTTTTGATAAGCCTATCGTTACGCTCATCGATACCCCAGGTGCATACCCGGGCCTGGAAGCAGAAGAAAGAGGCCAGGCAGAAGCAATTGCCCGCAACCTCTTCGAAATGGTCAAACTCCGCGTTCCCGTTATCTGCATCATCATCGGCGAAGGCGCTTCCGGCGGGGCATTAGGAATCGGCATCGGCGACAAGGTCCTGATGCTGGAAAATAGCTGGTATACAGTTATCTCTCCTGAAAACTGCTCCACAATCCTCTGGCGTAGCTGGAACTTCAAGGAAAAAGCAGCCGAAGAGCTGAAACTTACCTCCGATTATATGAGCCAGTTCGGACTGGTAGACGGCCTGGTTCGCGAACCACTGGGCGGCGCACATACCAACCCGGATGAAATGGCCCAGATCCTTAAAAAACGCATCAAAGAAACACTGGCCGAACTCAAGAAAATTGACCCGGATACCCGCATCCAGCAAAGGATTGATAAATTCTCCAGCATGGGCTTTTTCGAAGAGAAATAAAAAATATTTAGAGATCACAATAAAAATTTCGAATTTCGGCCTTCGGAATTCGAAATTTTTATTTTCCCATAAACACAATGGAACAACTCAAAGGCACGGGTGTAGCTTTGGTAACACCCTTTAAAGCAGATGAAAGCATAGATTGGAATGCTTTGGAAAGACTCATCAATCACGTAATTGATGGCGGCGTTAACTACGTAGTATCATTAGGTACTACAGGTGAAACTCCCACTCTTTCTGCAGAGGAAAAGGTGGATTTGATAAAATTCACTTTCGAAAAGGTGGCGAAGCGGGTGCCGGTAGTAGTTGGTATTGGTGATTACAACACAAAAGATGTAGTAAAACGCCTGGAAAAATGTCCGCTCGACGAAGCTGCGGCCATTCTCAGCGTGGCTCCTTACTACAGCAAACCTAGCCAGGAAGGCATTATCCAGCACTATAAAACAGTTGCTGCCGCCTCTCCTAAACCCATCATCCTGTACAATGTACCCGGTCGTACCGGTCGTAATATGACCGCCGCCACTACATTGCGCCTGGCTCATGAGGTAGAAAACATCGTGGCCATGAAAGAAGCGTCAGGAGACATGGTGCAGTGCATGCAGATCATTAAAGACAAACCTAAGGACTTCCTCGTAGTAAGCGGAGACGATGCCCTGGCCCTCGGTCAGTTAGCCTGTGGCATGGAAGGCGTAATTTCCGTTGCGGCTAACTATTTCGCAGCCGACTTCTCCAGCATGGTGCAAGCTGCATTGCTGAACGATTTCCCTGCTGCCCGCGCGCTGAACTACAAGATGCTGGAAGGTTTCGACCTGATGTTTGCCGAAAACAATCCCGCCGGTATCAAGGCGTTCTTACACCACGCAGGCCTGCTCGAAAACAGTTTCAGGCTGCCTGTTGTTCCCGTGAGCAACGAGTTGTATGCAAAAATCGGCGACTTCCTGAAAAAATACTAGTCAACAACTTCACAAGAAGCATAAAAGGCAAAGGAGCGAAATTAACTTTCGCTCCTTTGCCTTTTTATAGTCATATTACTGCTTATACCAAAAATGTAACTCCTTCCTCCGCGATGGCCGTACGTTCAAAAATGGGCCTTGATTCCTCCAGGAACGGGCCCAGCTCTGTGTATTTAGAGGAGAAATGCCCGATTAGCAGCTGTTTTACCCTCGCTGCCGCCGCCAGAGATGCCGCCTGGACTGCCGTACTATGATACCTTTCAGCCGCCCTCTCATGCAGTTCATGCAAGTAAGTGGTTTCATGGTACATGAGATCCGCTCCTTCCAGCCAGCGAAGCAAGCCGGTATCATAGATCGTATCTGCACAATACACATAACGTTTAGCAGGAGGTGGTGGTAAAGTTACCCAGTCGTTTTTCACAATTGTTCCATCTTTTCTGCGGTAGTCTTCCCCGTCCTGCAATTTGGAGAAATAGGCAGCCGGTATTTCATAAGCCCTGGCCTGGTCTGGTAACAGTTTCCGCTTTCTTTTCTGCATTTCAAATGAAAAGCCAAAACAGGGGATCCTGTGCTGGGTCGGGAAACAACTGACCTGGAGCTCCTTGTCTATTAAAATGATCCCGCTGTAACCCGGCGTCAGCGGCACAAAAGACAGCTCGTATTTCAGCTGGGTTTCGGCGCTATCCAGCTGCAACTGGATGATCTGCTCCAGTGGAGCAGGCCCGTAAATGCTCAGCGGTTCCGTTCTGCCCAACAGGTTCAGAGTGTTCAGGAGGCCGATCAGGCCGAAATAATGGTCGCCGTGCAAATGGCTGATGAAAATATAACGTAACCTGCTTCTTTTGATCTTATACTTCGCTATTTGCAACTGTGTACCTTCTCCGCAGTCGACCAGGCACAACTGTTCGTTGCAGGTAACGACCTGCGCGGTAGGGTGCCGTTCAAGCGTGGGTATAGCCGAATTATTGCCAAGTATGGTAACTGCAAACATGCTTCTACTTTTTTCGGGAGGTCAACAAAATTGATCATAATTACTCCAAACCATCTAACAATTCTCTTTCCAGTTCCTCCATCATTACCAGGTCAATAGCCTCCGCCATAGTTGGCGCCAGGTTCAGCATTTCACCACCTGCTTCTTTTAACGTAACTGTTAAAGTCGTGTTAACTCCGGTAATTGCACAAGAATGGTTGGTGTCATACATATGTTGGTAAACTGCTAAAATGTCTTCCAGTCCTTTGTCGTCAAAGTTTTTGACGAAACTTAAATCCAGTATGAGATTGCGTCCATTTAACTCGCTCAGTGAAGTAATAGTTGAGAATAGGGTATCTGACATATTTGCATCCAAAGAATCCACTTCCGGACTAAAAACAACTATTTTTTCTTTGGTATCAATTTTGAATTTCATGCGATGGACGTTGTTTTATACTTTTAGTAAAAATAAATTTAAGAGAGGGAATCCGCCTATAAAATATACCGTAAGAGATCGTATCAAAATCGCTTTTTCTTCGTAAATATTTTTAAACGAACGTACCCGCATCAACGCAAAAATAACTCTTATACTATTAAAGTGTAAGTTGTTTAAGTCTAAAAAAGAAATAACTTCATTGCAATTAGATAGCGTGATAATCTTAAGTCAGAATTATTCGTTATTATTGTATAAGCAAGCCCCCGTAAGGGTTTTTGATAAATTTAATATTCTCACAATGGACCAGAATTTTTCACCGCAAGTTAAGGAGATCATTTCGTTCAGCAGAGAGGAAGCTTTACGTCTGGGGAATGACTTCATAGGTACAGAACACCTGCTGCTAGGTATTATACGAGAAGGCGAGGGGACGGCCGTAAAGATTCTGCAGGCTTTAAACGTAGACCTCTACGAATTACGTAAGGAAGTAGAATTGGCTGTAAAAGATAAGACTGGAAAAAACATCCAAAATATCAATAGCCTCCCGCTTACCAGACAGGCAGAGAAAGTTATCCGGGTTACCGTTTTGGAGGCCAAGGCACTGAAAAGTACCACGGTTGAAACGGAACATCTGATGCTTTCCATACTGAAGAATAAAGAAAACGTTTGTACTCAAATCTTACAACAATTTGACGTGGACTACGATACTTTTAAAAACGAACTGGGCTTTGTAAAGTCTGCAGACCCTAAGTCTGAATTCGATGATCCGGGCGAAGAAGAGTTTGAAGATGAAAGGAAAAGCTATGCTTCCAAAGCCAAGCAGACTAACACGAAATCTAAAACTCCCGTACTAGATAATTTTGGTAGAGACATCACCAAGTTGGCCGAAAGCGGAAGCTTAGATCCTATCGTGGGTCGCGAGCAGGAAATCGAGCGCGTGTCTCAGATCTTATCCCGCCGTAAGAAAAACAATCCTATCCTCATCGGTGAGCCTGGTGTTGGTAAAACAGCTATCGTGGAAGGCCTCGCCCTCCGCATCGTTCAACGCAAGGTTTCCCGCGTGTTGTTCGATAAAAGAGTTGTAAGCCTCGACCTCGCCGCCCTGGTTGCCGGTACCAAATACCGCGGCCAGTTCGAAGAAAGGATGAAAGCAATTATGAATGAACTCGAGAAAAACAGGGACGTAATCCTGTTCATCGACGAAATTCACACCATCGTTGGAGCTGGAGGGGCTTCCGGCTCACTGGATGCCTCCAACATCTTTAAACCAGCCCTGGCAAGAGGCGAACTCCAATGCATTGGCGCTTCCACTCTCGATGAATACCGCATGTACATCGAGAAAGACGGCGCACTGGATCGCCGCTTCCAGAAAGTAATGGTTGAACCGCCTAGCGTGGAAGAAACCATCCAGATCCTGAACAACATCAAGCCTCGTTATGAAGAATACCATAACGTTAGCTATACTGACGCTGCGATCGAATCCTGCGTGAAACTGAGCGACCGCTACATGACAGACCGTTTGTTGCCAGACAAGGCAATCGATGTACTGGATGAAGTTGGCGCCAGGGTTCACCTGAAAAACATCAACGTGCCTCAGAACATCCTCGATCTCGAAAAACAGATCGAAGACATCAAACAGGAAAAAAATAAGGTAGTTAAAAGCCAACGCTTCGAAGAAGCCGCCGCTTTACGCGATACTGAAAAGAAACTGGGCGAAGACCTGGAACGCGCAAAAGCAATGTGGGAAGAAGAAGTGAAGCACAAACGCTACCCGATCGATGAAGAAGCTATCGCCGAAGTAGTAAGTATGATGACCGGTATCCCTGTTAAACGCATGGTACAGGCAGAAACTGAAAAACTCCGTCGCATGGGCGAAGACCTGAAAGGCGCCGTGGTTGGCCAGGACGATGCTATCAGCAAAGTCACCAAAGCCATTCAACGTAACCGCGTAGGGTTGAAAGATCCGAGAAAACCAATCGGTACCTTTATCTTCCTCGGTCCTACCGGTGTAGGTAAAACAGAATTGGCTAAATCCTTAGCCCGCTATATGTTCGACTCAGAAGATGCCCTCATCCGTATCGATATGAGCGAATACATGGAAAAATTCTCTGTAAGCCGCTTAATTGGTGCGCCTCCGGGATATGTTGGTTACGAAGAAGGCGGTCAGCTAACCGAAAAGGTTCGCCGCAAACCTTACTCCGTGATCCTGCTCGATGAGATCGAAAAAGCACACCCGGATATCTATAACCTGTTGTTGCAGGTACTGGATGATGGTATCCTGACAGATGGCCTCGGCCGGAAAGTCGACTTCAAAAATACCCTCATTATCATGACCTCCAACATCGGAGCTCGTCAACTGAAAGACTTTGGCGCAGGCGTAGGTTTCTCTACAACCGCCAGGGCCGTAAGTGAAGAGGATAACGCTAAATCAGTGATCGAAAAAGCACTGAAACGCACCTTCTCTCCCGAGTTCCTGAACAGGATCGATGATGTGATCATCTTTAACTCACTGTCTAAAGAACACATCTATACCATCATCGATATTACCATGAAGAGCGTGTTGAAACGTCTGAATAACCTGGGCTTCAGCCTGGAACTGACAGACGAGGCCAAAGGATTCCTGGCAGATAAAGGCTACGACCAACAGTTCGGCGCCCGTCCGCTGCACAGGGCTATCCAGAAATACCTGGAAGACCCGCTGGCTGAAGAGATCCTGAATATGAACATCCACGATGGCGACATCCTGGTGGCTGACCTGGATAAAGAGAACCAAAAACTGGTTTTCTCTCTTCAAAACAACTCTTCAAAGAGTAAATCCGAAAAATCAGAAGCTTAAAATCGTAAGCCATAAATTGTAAAAGCCCATTGGTTCGGCCAATGGGCTTTTTTATGTGTGCCAGGCATGTGTTATATCTCTAGGGTGCAAGTCCCGAATGCGCTTTGTAGTAGGAAGCATTAGCCAATAGCAAGGGTGTCCACTGTAAAGTGGAATCTGAAGGAAGCTGGCGGCAAACATCCGGGCCGACGAACAGAAACTGTATACAAGGCGGGGTTACAAGGGTGATGTTGCATAAGAAACAAAAACCCGATACTACACAGATTGTAACAACGTAAATGCAGCGGCTACATGGATGGAAAGCGATAACACTTACCCTGGGAGGCCCTGTTTTTTTT
>NZ_FNRL01000058.1 GCF_900107795.1 Chitinophaga terrae (ex Kim and Jung 2007) | reverse complement strand
TTCCCTGCCTACTATGACCTCGGCTGACTCCCTGTAAAAAAAACAGGGCCTCCCAGGGTAAGTGTTATCGCTTTCCATCCATGTAGCCGCTGCATTTACGTTGTTACAATCTGTGTAGTATCGGGTTTTTGTTTCTTATGCAACATCACCCTTGTAACCCCGCCTTGTATACAGTTTCTGTTCGTCGGCCCGGATGTTTGCCGCCAGCTTCCTTCAGATTCCACTTTACAGTGGACACCCTTGCTATTGGCTAATGCTTCCTACTACAAAGCGCATTCGGGACTTGCACCCTAGAGATATAACACATGCCTGGCACACATAAAAAAAGCATACCTAAAAGATATGCTTAAAATATATAAAAATATTTAAATCTGTTATTGGTGAGGTTGCGAAAGCTGACTTTCTACCATTTTAACTAATTTATCAGAAATTTTATCTGCTATCTGTTTAATCTCAACAGAAGATAAACTTTGGTTATCTGTAATAGTGCTTGCAATATCATCATGAATGATAGCTTCGGATTCATTGGGTTCTATCATTGAGATGCTATAATCTGGCAAAAAACTATAGTTCATATAAAGGTGATTAGCCATGACGATAACGTTTTAATATTTTTTAAAAAAATGATGGTTTAATTCAGCGTTGAAGTAGTGCTTTCGCTTAATCCATACAAATCCATCGCCTTTGGTAATAATTGCAACATCTACCGGCCCGCCTACGCTTTCGGGCGCAAAGGTAAATCTTCTTTTTAAATAAGTAAGATATATCAAACTTTCTGCCATTTCCGCCAAGTCCTCCTTTGAAAGAGTACTAACAGCTCCCATTACTTGGTCAATATAGTGTTTTTTCGTTTCCTGACCAATTAATTTATGTAAAGTTGAAGTCAGTCCATTGGCGTCGATTCCCCTGATTCTATTTGCCAGATTGGGGTCTGATTGCTCTACCATTTGGGCAATTGACGCATTATTTTTGGTTATAAAGTCTTCAAACTGTTGAAAATAAATCTGGTTAAGTGCGGGGTCAATTCCACCCAGAATTGTATTAATCACATCAGTTTGAGCAAAAGGGCGTATTGCACTAACCTGTTGATGGTCAATGATTGCTTTACTCTTTTCATCATCAAAATATCTAAGCCGATTATTTATTGCAAACGAAACATTAACGGAAAATAATCTGGGAAAAATCTCACTATCCCCGTATCCGGTAAATACCAAGCCAGAATAGAAATTATATAAATCTTTTGATTTCAATACAATAAATATCAATTCTTTAAGTGATGGCAAAATAGCAGCGGGGTCTATGATTAGGCCATTTTGTAGGAAGACTTGATTAATAGCATTAGGTAGACCAGTAAACCCAAACTGATCATATTCCTGTTGACTAAAATCTACAAACTCTGTGCAAAAATCTGTATTTCGCCTATACTTATCTAATAGCAGATTGATTTTCTGAATTAATGCGTTTGATAGGATATTTTGTAAGTCGTTAACCCTACCCTGAATCTGTTGCTGATTTTCTTTTATTGTGGAATCGGCGAGAAGGTGTAAAAAGTTACATATAAAATAATACAAAATCATTTTCTGCTGATTTACATCGCAGAAAAAGTTCTTCCTATGCAAAAATGCAATAAAATCATTTTTATATTCTTCTAATGTGTCAAAACCAGTATCTCCTAACTCTGCTCTATACAGCTTTATGATCACCTCCCACGAAGTTCCCATAAACTCCCCCTGATTGTAAATCATTAATCCAACTGGTCTACTCTTAGATAAAGTAAATATCTTGTTCGCCCTATTAAAAATCTTGGGGCCTTTAGGACCAGTTACAGTTACTGCGCTGTCAGTTGCTATTGCGGCAGCTGACTTATTAATAATTCCTATTACCGCCGTCATGACACTTTTGGGTTTAGTTAATAGATATAGAGAAATCTTTGGATGTCAACAGCAATAAATATAAGAAAAATATTAGTATAGGTTTCCCATTATAGTGGTAAATCTGGCAAAAAATCCTTCGGAGAACATTCAAATATCTTAGCCAATTCATTAATATGATTAAGGTTATATTTAGCTCTATACTTAGGATTTTCTACATCCCCTATAAAACCTATAGATACGTCAATCATATAGGCTAAGTCCTTCTGCGAATAGCCTTTTTCAATCCTTTTCTCCTTCACCTTATCAATCACATACTGTTCTATAGCTGTATGTAGTGGATTAGCCATTTTTATAATATGGTTTAATCCACAAAGAATCATTCTCTGAAAAAATATTTCACACGTACAGGTGTGTGTATTATCTTTGTTTATCTAAAACCCGTTACTTATGGAGAAAGAGTTATCCCTAGAGCTGGACTTTGCAAAGCTAAGTCTGGTAGGAAATCGTTTTGCCGAAGCACAAGATCAATACAGTTCAATCCTAAAGGTATCCCCCAGTAATCCTGTTGCTTGGTTGGGGCTGGGATTCTCAAAATATGGTCTTTTGCTTGAAGGAACTGCTACTTTAATGGAAGTTTTTTATTGTTTTGATAGAGCGAAGCAAACAACAGATGACGTAGAAGTTCATCTTTCAATTGAAGATGCCGTATTGAATAAAAGTATGGAGGTAGTAAAAAATCTTCTCATTGAGTGCAAAACTTTATTAAAACTGAATGAACAGGCCAGTTCACAAATGACCTTGAACATGGCTGCTGGCGTTGTTTCAGCTATAGCTGGTGGTATTGCCTCGGGCTCCAAAAGTAGTAATTCTTCAATGTATGGGAGTTTAGCAGCATTGGGAGGAACAGCAATCTCTTATTCAGGATACAGTAAAGCAAAGACACTGAAGTTGACAACGGAGGAACAGGTAGACAGTATCAAAGAGTCTGTTAAACAAATAGGGGAACGTCTGGAAGGCTTTGTTACAGGTAGGGTTGGAGAGCTAGAATCAGTCAAGGCTATGATTGAAAATATGAAAAGCATCACCAAGCCCAGAATATCCGCGCCACAACAAATTCATTCTCCCGACCATGTTGAGGATATAACCGAAGAAGAAAGGAAATGGTATAATAACCAGTGGACTGTTATATTCTGGATGTTTGCATTTTTCCCTGCTGGTTTATATGGCCTTTCAAAGTCTAATTATAAAGGAGGAATAATACTAAAAGTATTTCTGATAATTGTGGGGTTAATTATATTGGTCTACTTATCTGAAGAAAAATAAGTAATCTGAAAGCCGTTATACAATTAGCGGCTTTTTTTATTCACTTTTTCAAGGTGTATTAATAATCAAAATCATACATTATCTCCAAGTGTATAATTAATAAAAATAATACACTGATGCCGACTGAAACGCAAAGCCATAGCGGTTCTACGTTCTATAAAAAACAAATTTCTGAACATATTTTTTCGAAAAAAAAGTTTCAAAAAAAATCGTTGCGAATTTCGTTTTTATTTCACAAGTCTTCATCTTTATAAAAATCAAAACAAAAATGAATTTTATAAAAAGATGCATGAAAAAAATTAGAAGCAAGTCATGACTTTAGCGGTTTCCAGCGCCATCATGAAGCTCAATTTCCCAAAGGATGGAAACAATTGGATACTCAAAGTCAAAAAAAGCTAGAAGTAATTATAGACTATCTCAATTCAAAAAAAATGAAGGAGATAACTATTAAAATAGATGGCTCGACAATTAAGACAGGATATGCAATTGAAAAAGATAGATCGTTTGACAGTAACGCAAGAATATCAGACTACTTGAAGCCCGATGTAAAAATCTCCTTAATCCATACGAGAAGTGGCATTTTCGGGAGAAAGGAACTCATTTTTTAAACAATAAATAAACAATTTATGATGGTGAAACCGATTACGAATCCTTTTAAAAACAGGTGTGATCAATATTTGAAGGAGGTTAATGACAGTTAAAGAACTTAAAGAATTTTTCAAAAAAAGAAAGATTTACCTATCTATTTCTGAAGCGGAAATTCTGCTAGAACTTCTCAATACACTCTCTCAAATAGAATACGAAACACAGACTGGTATGTTCACCTCTTGACCAACCTTAAAAACTGGTTAGGGGAAACTTATTTCAAACCGACTTTAAAAACAGTTTTCATTTGACATGGAAAAAACATCTTCAAAAAACAAAGCACCTCCTTCTAAATGCTTAAAGGAGGATAAACTTAAACGAAACTATAATAATTATAACACTAACGTAAAACAACTAAAGTAAAAAACATGCAGAATGCAATTATATATACCCGCGTGTCTACAGACGAACAGGCGGCATTTGGATACAGCTTAGAGCATCAATTAGAAACACTCGAAAAATACTGTACTATTAACAAGATCAATGTAATTAAACACTATCAAGAAGATTATTCTGGCAAAGACTTTAATCGGCCTGAATGGAACAAACTGATGGGCTTTATTAAGGAAAATAAAGGGCTGGTAAACACAATTCTATTCACTAAATGGGATAGATTCACCAGAGATATACACGATACATTCACCGTAATATCTCATTTGCAAAAACTCGGCGTTTCGGTAAACTCAATTGAACAGCCGCTTGATCTATCCAATCCTGATAATATTGTCATGCTTAGCTTTTATGTTTCAATAGGTCATGCAGAAAGGTTAAAAATCGGGATAAGGACTAAAGATGGCATGAGAGCCATGAGAAAACAGGGAAAATGGGCTGGTACAGCTCCTTTTGGCTATAAATACCACCGTGAGGATGCCCGTAATTCAACGTTGGTTAAAGATGATGAAAAATCCGGATTTATAGTTGATGCTTTTAAAATCTATGCCACTGGCCTATACTCTATTCCGGAAGTCCAAAAAATGGTTACTTTAAAGCACAATCTAAAGAGAAGTCTTACTAAGCAAGCATTTATCAATATTCTGAAGAACAAGGTTTATGCTGGTTATATAAAAATTTCAGCCACTCCAAACGAAGACGAACACTATGCTAAGGCTTTATTTGAGCCGTTAATTGATGAAGATTTGTATAATAAAGTGCAGCAGATCATGAAGGGGCGTAAACGAACAAAAAATGTGCGCTATCAAGATCAACGGCATCCATTGAGGGGATTTCTAAAATGTCCGGAATGCCTTAGGAACATGACTTCCAGTGCAGTTAAAGGAAAGAGATTTGCATATTATCAATGCCAGCACGGACATAGGCGTTATAATGCCCTTGTCGCAAACGAGCAATTCGAAAATTTGTTATCGCAGACGTTTGACATTGATGACAACATTATTACCTGCTATCAAAATATTCTGGAAAAAACTTTTGATAGAAACGGAGCTAATGTAAAAAGCCAAATAAAGAAACTTAATGCACAAATTGAGGATTACAAGCAGAAGCTGGAAAATAAAGAAGATGATTACATAAATGAGCGGCTCCCAGCAGAAGCGTATTATAGTGTGAGAAAAAAGCTAAATAATCACATAAATGAGTTGATCAACCAGAAAACCATATTAGAAGGCAACCAGAAGTACCAATTCAGGAACTATCTGGCAAAAACAACCACTCTTTTAAGAAACTTATCTGGTGTTTATACAAAAAGTGATGTCGATGTAAAACGAAAAATACTAGGTGTTATTTTGGAAGATAAACTGGTTTTTGAGAATAATACTTATCAAACTCCAAAGTTCACCCCGGCTGTTGACGTTTTGCTGAGACTGTAAAATAAACTGTGTCAAAGGCTAAAAAAACAAGACCTTTAACACAGTTTTTTTTTATGGAACAACAAGAAAAATTTGACTACGAAGA
>NZ_FNRL01000059.1 GCF_900107795.1 Chitinophaga terrae (ex Kim and Jung 2007) | reverse complement strand
GCCTCCAAATCAAGGGCAAGATCAGCGTACATCCGCTTAAGCTTGCGGTTCTCTTCCTCCAGTTCCTTTACGCGTTTCAGCTCGCTGCCCTCAAGGCCACCGTATCGCTGCCGCCATTTGTAAAATGAGGCCGGACTAACTCCGTGTTCGCGCGTAATCTCCTGAACACTTTTACCCGCCTCGAATTCCTTAAGAATCTTACTGATCTGCTCCGGGTTGAATCGTTTACCTTTCATAATACACTGTTAAAGTTATCAATCATTTTTCTATTCTCTAACAGTCTTTTTTTAAGGGAAGCTTACAAGTGGGGCAAATATTATTTGTTTTAATTCATAATTTATAGGCTTTTACTTATATTTATTGACTACTTTTTTCTTATTCCCCTATCCAGTACGACCAATGTTATCAGAAAGACAAATATTATTCCGTGATTATTTAATAAAGAAAATTGGATTTATTGAGGATACTTTTTTTTCTGTATATCTGGAAAAATTATCTTTTGCAGCGCCTAATTTTCGGTATTTAGAATCTATTCCTATCCCATCATCTCCTGAACTTTATAAAACAGTAGAGGACTTTGGAATTAGCGCTTATGCTGTAGAAGGAATAGAAAATAGGACTTATAAAATGAAGAATGGTTTATTTGTGCCTAGTAGATATAACATTATTGATTTTCTAAATTATGAATACAAAGTAAAAAAGAACTCACAAATTAAAATTAAGGATGCATTTACAAATTATATTTCAGCAACAGATTTGGCAAATTATACTTATTGCCCAGTGAGTTTTTCCATTTCAAAAACTTTTGATTTAAAGAAAATTGAATCTGCCTATAATGGTACAGATTTGCATGAATCCCACAGACTGATCAATTTTATATCTTCTGAAAGAGGGCGTAATCAAGGGGTTGGTACTGGCTCTTCTGGTTTGATTGGTACTCTTATAAAGCCAGAAAATGAGCTGTTTTTTAATGAAATTGAAAGATCAACAGTTATTTATCAGGGTCATGGGAAGGCTGAACAAAAAAAATATTTTAAAAGCTTTAAAGGAGATTATGTTGGGCAACCAGATTATATATTGCAAAATTCCAGCAAGGATTTTTTTGTTGTAGAAGAGAAATTTCAGTATCAAAGTACTCAAGTAGAAAAAGAAAGATATTTTCATAATAATCATATTAATCAATTGATTTCATATTTATATGGAATCAATGATTATAATATTAAGTATGGTTATTTAGTTTACTGGAAATTTGACTTTGATTATGGGGATCGATATATACATTCTTGTCAAGTTGTGAGAATAGAGAAAAATGAGATAGCCAGAAATCAAATTATAGCTGTTTATTCTAAACTTAAAAATTTCATCAACAATAAAGTCGAAGGCTTCGATATAACTAACAGGAACCCAAGTAAATGTGCTAATTGTGTTTCAAATCTATTGTGTGGACATAAGACAGGAAGATTTTCTACACTAAAATATCCTTACTCGACTGAATATTTAAAAACTCACTACGCCGAGTTTCCGAAAGAATTAAAGAAAGATTACATACCCGATGAACAAAATGAATTAGGTTCTAAATCCATCAATGAATTGGATGCATTGTAATTTATTCTTTATGTTACGTTTCATGTCTAACTTAAAATTTAGGTATATTAATTTGACCAAAAAAGCTGCTGATTATGCATTTCGGAAAATGCTAATTTTTACACATTTGAAAAATGCGCATCTGATATTTAACTAGATGTAGAATTAATCATTCAATATTAATTCTAATGGCAAATCTTAAACCCTGTATTTGAGAATGCTTGTCCTATCATAATAAATGAAAATCAGGATTTTTTTCAATGCTATTTGCAATAAAATCCACTTGAACTAATTTTGTCTCCACAAATTTTTAAAGACTGTATTTCAATAAGTGCAATATGCTGCCAGTATTGATTTTAATCGCTTTTTATCAAAAAATAAATAGAAAAAATATGAAGAAAATTTTCAGACAGCAATCAGTTTTAATCAAGATGGCTGATTGCCCAACTTATTTAAATGACACAACAATTATTTTATGTTCCTAAGAACATAGATTTAGACAAACTAATCGAAGAAAACCCAGTTAGCCATATACCTGGCTTCCATAGAGATAAATTGCTCTATATTTTACATCTTCTCGTAGAAATCCCTTCCAACAACAAAGATTTAACTAATGAGGAGGGTTATGTTCCAATTAATGCAGAAATCCTAAAACAGTGGATTGGTAAGGGGTATTCAGACTACTTAACCTATCTACAGGATGTTGGTATTATTGAAACTGATAACCAGTTCATTGTTGGTATAAAGTCAAAAGGGTACAAGTTTTGCCCTTTATATCAGCAACCCCTTAAATCAATTCCCATTACTAATTCTACTTTGCTCAGAAGAATGACAAGAAGGCAGAAATCTACTGCTATTAATAATATAGAGCAGGAAAGTAATGAGAATCTACCTGTAGAAATTGATTTACCTGCTATAGCATGTAAATATTCGCCTGTAGAAAAATGGTATGAAACAGGAGGGCTTAAAATCAATGATAAAATAGCCCATTTGTACAATGCAGAAATATATCTGCAAAAGCAGTCAAATCGTGCGAAGTGGGATAAAAACATTACTGCTAATGGAATTGAATGGAAGAACCCTTATACTCAGTATATAGGCACACATCTGAATATTGAGAAAATAAAAAGAGGCTTATTTAATGCACACTTTGACCAAAATGTGTTTAGATACCATTCTGCATTGACTTCCTGCAAGAGAGAGATAAGAAATGCTATTACTTACGAAGGTGAAGAACTGGTGGCTATTGATTTATCAAACAGCCAGCCAACATTGCTTACATTATTATTGAATCATGAGTTTTGGCTGAACGAGGGGGAGGAGGGTAAATTAAATTCTTCAAATATCCCTTATCTCTTTCTTAATCCAATATTCTCATCTAAGAACCCATTCACTAATTTCATTACTCTGGTAAAAAATGCCCAGAATAATAGAATAAAGGAGGGAGATGAAATATGGAATTATTATAAAATGGTGAGTAGTGGAAATTTCTATTCTGAATTTCGCCAGTTACTTAAAAATAAACTGGATTTGAATTATGCCACCAATGAGGATGTAAAGCCCATCTTGTTTACTGTACTGTTCACAGATAATAGATTTATTGGACAGGCAGACGCTGCACCTAAAAGGATTTTCAGAGATTTATTTCCAGCCATATACGAAATAACAGCCTTCATAAAAAGACATGGAGCTGAAAATCTGCCAATTCTGTTGCAGCGAATTGAAAGTTTCATTATGTACCATAAGGTTGTACCTCGAATCACCAGAGAAAGGGATTATTTACCCATCTTTACGCTGCATGATTCAATTGTAACATTAAAAGGAAATGAAGATTATGTAGAAAATGTAATGCGTGAAGAATTTGGTAAATGCCTTGGATTTATTCCACATTTCAAGCGAGATTACTGGCAGGAAAGTAAATTAAAACCTCTTGGGAATATTTAAGAAAATAGGTGTGGGAACTATCTATTATCCTGCACCTTTCTTTATTTAATAAATCTTCTTGTGGCCCTTATCATGTTGTATATCATGTATGATGAGGATATTCTCATCAGGACATCAATACAAATCCATCCACCATAGAATATTTCCTGATCTGGCTTCCTTAGAGGGTTCATTAGAAATAAATAAGTATTAAGTCCCTTCCAAAAAGCAGGGAAAGAAAATTCAGTAATTGAAATTCTAAATTCGGAAAAGAAGCCAAAGAGAAGGGGAAGGAAAAATAGAGAGTGAAATACAAAAATGAATACAAGAGGACGCCAGAAACTTTGACCAAAGTCACTTGTTAACCAACTCAAGAATATTATCAGCTTAGTCCAGAAATCATTTCTCCAAGTTAAAGTTTCAAAGTACATGCCCATTTCAAGGGCGTGAAATTTCTGTTCATTGATAACATCTCCTTGTTTGGACATCGCGTATTTTAATTGTCTAAACGTTTCCCTGCTTTTGGAGGAAAATGATCTATTTGACATTTTATCTCCTTTGCTAGGAGATGAACCATAAACAGTTTTTGCCCAGGTGATATTTGTGAAAATACAATCTACTAAGTTTGACTGCTCAAATGACACCATTTTAAAATGGCTAAAATCTAAGTTATTAAATTCTGCTTTGCCGAGTTGTGAATGAGAAACCAATACTCTACTTTCCTTTTGATATGATCTGATGTTTGCTATTTTTAATCTTTTTTCATTTACATATTGGTCTATATGCAAATATTTGGGGATAATTTCATTAATAAAAAGAGAAAGATTTCTTGAAGTTCCTGCTATATGTCTATAACGGAGGTCAATGGGCCAGTTAATTCGGTTTTATTTGCCAATTATTTCGGAGGTCACTGGGCCAAAAAATCTCCTGAATTTCGGAGGTCGTTGGGCCATTCTTATTTAGAAAACGGAGGTCACTGGGCCACTTTCCATTAAACTGCTTAAGTTGCTGTTGTATAAACATATCACAACAGCATGGCAGGACAACGGAAAGACAAAATGGAACTTAGAACACTGATCCTTCTAAAGAAAAAAGGACTTAGTAACCGTAAGGTTGCCCAGATAATGAACATCAACCGCAAAACGGTGGATAGCTATATTAGGCGGTTT
>NZ_FNRL01000062.1 GCF_900107795.1 Chitinophaga terrae (ex Kim and Jung 2007) | reverse complement strand
TCACTCGGCTATCTGTCGCCTGTAAAGTATGCCCAAAAGCAACTCGAAGCCAAAAACTCTAATCCCTAGTGGCCTAGTTTTAGGGGAAGCTTACATATCGTCGCCATAATTGGATTTTGGTTGTTAAACTATCAGTATATTTCCATAAATACGACTTGTTATGGCATGGGTTATTCTGGATAGTATGAGATATTTGATTTCGTGAATTTCTTAACTGGTCAGCTTTCAAAGTCTTCGGTGAAAATTCATAACAAATAGCTGCAAAGGAAACTGTAACAAAATATCATATACTGATACTTATCAAATTAAATAACCGATGGAAAATAAAAGAAAAGTCTCTAGGATCGCAGGGGCACTGTATTTAGTGGTCGTGCTCACAGGAATGTTCAGCTTGGCGTACGTTCCCAAACAGTTATTTGCCTGGGATAATCCGGCAAAAACCTATAATAATATCCTGAACCACGAAACAATGTTTCGCCTGAGTCTTGCAAGCAGTGTACTGTGCTATACGGCATTTATTTTCCTACCTGTTGTCCTTTATTATTTATTAAGATCAGTCAATGGTAAAATCGCTACGATTATGGCTCTCTTGGCAATTATCAGTGTTCCCATTTCCCTTGTGAACCTACAGAATAAGTATCATATACTTACAATACTTGATGGTTTGAGACAAAGTAATGTCCCCGCGGGCTCTGAGCTTCATAATCAAGTAATGCTATACCTGAACCAATACGATAATGGAATTTTGATCGCGACTATTTTCTGGGGATTATGGTTGTTGCCTTTTGGATATCTCGTCTATAAATCAGATTTCCTTCCCAAGGTACTAGGTATATTATTGATGCTTGGCTGTTTTGGTTATCTGATCAATTTTTTTGGAAATACTTTATCGGGCAATTATGAGGGATTAGGAGTAAGCCAATATATTGGTTTGCTTCCAGCAATAGGTGAAATTGGAACCTGTCTATGGTTATTATTCATAGGAGCAAAAAATAAAGCATAAACTAAGTATTATGACAAGTAAATTGGAAGATTATAAAGTAAACATTAGGATAAAACTGTCTGCTATATGGACGGCTATTATGTTTTGCTACATTTATGGGGATTATTTTGAACTATACGTCCCTAAAAAAGTGGAAGGACTATTGAGTGGACAAAATATGCTCGACAGTCCGATGAAATTGCTGCTTGCTACCTTTATATTAGCAATTCCGGCGCTTATGATTTTTCTATCCTTGGTGTTAAGTACAAAATTCACAAAATGGCTGAATATTGCCGTGGGAGTTTTTTTTACACTATTTACCGCACTTGTCGGAATATCTTCATTGACAGAATGGAGAGCCTTTTATGTACTGCTTGCAGTTATAGAAAGCATTCTGACAGCAACAGTTGTTGTAATGGCGTGGACGTGGCCAAAAGTTAAAATAGCCTAAAGTACGGGGGCCTATTCTCGGGATTTCATATGAATTCCTGTGGTTTGTCCAGTACAAAGATTGGTAACCATAAGTTCATTCTGCGTTTGTGGAGTGACTTTAACACTGACCATATTACGCTCATCAAAGCCATTTTCATTTTTGGAAATCGCTTCAAAGACGATGATAACAGCATTGTAGTCTGTTTCATGGTTGCCAAATGAACCAGCGGCATGAAACTGTGAAATGTCACGTACACCACCGGTTAGGTCTTTGGGCAGAACCAATTTTTGATCGCCCAGAAAAACTTCAAAATACTGAAATTTTCCTGCGGGATAGCTGTTTTCGGTGGTATGATAGATTTTCCAGTGGTAGACTTTCTTATCCGTTAATAGCGTTCTGGAAATCTTTCCAGCACAGGCTCAAGAGCTTAATATGGGTTATTAATATGAGCGGATCCACACGTATCATTGCCGTACTTGATGCCAATATTTTGTATCCCGCTCC
>NZ_FNRL01000060.1 GCF_900107795.1 Chitinophaga terrae (ex Kim and Jung 2007) | reverse complement strand
CTGCAACTGGCTGGCATAAGGGTTCACCACTTCTGTTGCTTCCAGCATACGAACAAGTACCTGGATAAACTGCCTGGCCTGTTGTTCTTCCCTGCCGTCTATCTCTCCTGATGCGCGTCGGTTCTGGTAACTTAATATCTTGCCTGTTTGTTCGGCGCTTTCATCTACTGCCACTAAAAACACCCTGCTCATATTGTCTTCATAGATCTCCCCCCTGGTAGTACAAGCCAGCGAGGCAATCGGACCTTTAACCGTTTTCTGACCGCTGGTGATCTGCCCATTATCTAACTTGATGCTGGTAGCGCTGTTCAGCTCTCCGTTACTCTGCAGCTCTCTAAACGCAAACTCCGCTTCTTCACTAAGCCCGTCTATATCTTCCAGGCATAACAACCGGTTTACAAAGTAGTGTTCCGGGTAGTTATACAACACTTTATCACTTACCCGGGTAAGCTTGGTGACATGCTCGGGCGGGATGCAGTCTGATATTTGTTTTAGTAGCCTGGTTTTGCCGCTGCCGCTACTGCCCTGGATTAACGCATGCAGTGGCTCCCGCATTTTATAGCTGATAGCGATCAGTAGTAAAAAGATGCGATTGTTTTCTTCTCCTACTATCCCTGCTTTCCCTAACAGTTCATTTAACCGGGCCATTAAAGCAGGTGAGGTTAAAAATGTTTCTGCCGCCCTTCTTTCCTGGGCGGTTAATGGATATACTCCCGTTGCTTTATCTGCTGCTTTTGCTGGCTGTAATTCCTTTTCCCGGTAAGCATCTAACAGGTCCGTTAACTGGCTGATATCTGCCTGCAAAGTATCTTCTGGCACCTGTAAACGTTCACTGATTTCCTTACACAGCTTTGCTACCTGCCTGTCCTCGTACAGGTCTACTTTGCTCCTGCTTTTCTGACCACTGGCCTTCGCGGCTACCAGCAGCGTTACTTTCATACTATCTAAACCCTTACTGATCCCGCCTTGTACACAGTAGCTGACAACTGTAGTATCATACACCAGTTTCTGAGGATGGCTGCTATCTAACTGCGGGGAGGCGGATATTGGCGGGGGTACCGCGGTTTCAGAGGATGCCAGCGGTATGCGTGTCGCTAGTAAGTGCAATAATACATCGCCCTCATGACTGACATGCAGGCTGTTAATATCCTCGCCTGACGGGAGCTGTAGCCTGCTGATACTTACGCCAGGCAACAGCTCCCGGAGTTGGCTGGCATATTTAGCAACAGCCTTCTCCCCTGCCTGGTCCCCATCAAAAGCAAAAATGATTTCCTGTAACGATGGTAGCACCTTGATAGCTGCCAGGTGTTCTGCCGTTAGCCCATTAGTACCATAACAGGCAAGGATACTGTACTGGCTATTAATAGCGGTATGCTGCGCCAGCGTAGCAGCATCGATAACCGCCTCTGTTAAGATCAGCTTTGTAGTAGTTACGGGCGGGTATCCGGGATAGAGGCCCTTACGGCCTTTCAGGTAAAAATGTTTTTGATCCTGCTGGCCTGCCACACTTCTAAAATACAGGCCACTGACCTCATTGTCCTGGTTTAGTAAAGGGAACACGATACAACCCTTCGCAAAAACACGGTAGGCTGTTTCTCCCGTGCGGGAAGACTTACCGTGAGGCGATAATAACCCTACGGCTATACACTGCGCTATCAGGCTTTCATCCTTTCTTGCCCCATGATGGAACTGACCGCTATTATAACCGATAGCTGCCTGGCTGGCTTCCAGCCCTCGGCTACGGATATACTCCCTGGCTGGCTCGCTGTTATGTACCGCATTTTTAAAGTAGGTAAACATATTACCCAGTATAGACATACCGGGCCTGGTGGAGGCGGCCGTTATTGAACACGCAGGACTACCGATTAACTGTTTGCATTTAAGTATAGCCTCATGTTTGCTGCAGCCTTCTTTGTGCATTACAAAGTCGATCACGTCCATCGCTTTGCCATGCGTCTTACAGTTGCTGCTAAAACAATAGGCTGTATGCGTTTTGTAGTAAACCTGTAAACTAGGGGTTTTATCTGCATGGAACGGGCAATGCAGCCGTAAGGATTTATCTGGTTTTAAGCCGTAGTGACGCAGCACCATCGCCAGGGTTAACGACTGCTTTATTTCAGCGATTTCCATCTGCTCCCATCTTTTTAATCGTCAGCACTCCGTTTTCTACCACGATCTCTATCTGATCTCCTATGTTAAAACCTGCTTTAGCTAACCATTTTCCTCGTATATTTAACCAGGGTACATTACTGCCTTCCTGCCAGCGTTCATTACTTACCTGGTAGCGGCTATGGAGTTTACCTTTTCGGATTAGTTTGTTAGCCATGTGGATAAATTTTTACTTTGCGACATTTATGTCTCAAAATAAACCTATTTGTAGCACATAAACAAACATATTTTTAGCATTTTAAAACCAAATAGCACTAACATCCACTCAAAACTGCCACAGATAGGCTATTTTTGTTAACCTAAACTGACAATTATGTCGCAAAAAAACAATCTCGGCAATCGCATCTTGGAACTGCGCAAGTCTAAAAGCTGGTCACAATCTGACCTCGCCGATAAAGTGGGGATTTCATACGCACAGATCGGACGCTATGAGACTAAAGGCGCTCAACCGCCTGCGGAAGTAATTAAAAAAATTGCTGAAGCTCTGGATACTTCTGTTGATTATCTGATTTATGGAAGTGCTGCCGATAAAGCCAGTGAAGCGTTACATGATGCAGAAGTAATCAGGTATTTTAAAGAAATTGAAGCATTGCCCCATGCGGATAAAGATGCATTATTACGGGTTATCGCTGCTTTTATTAGAGACGTTAAAACTAAACAGACTTATACTCATTGATATTAATAAGCCACCTAGTCTAATAACTAGATGGCTCTTAGTATGTAAAGATATTATCAAAACTTAATTCCTAGCAGATATTTTTCCGCCTCATCATTAGAGTAAAAATAGCAATCACTTATCGTACTTAAATCGATATAATTCAAATAATCCTTTATTAAAGAAATTCCAATTCGAACATCTTCAACTTGAATTACAAGCATGTCTTTTTCATTGACAAAAATATCTAGCATAAGATATCCTGAATCAAACTCTTGCTTTTGTATACATTTCGTTTTAAACAAAGAATCTATGAACGCTATAAAATTAACTTGATCTATCATATCACTTATTTACGGCGTTGGTGTTGAAGAAGATGCTCCTGGCTTATCAATAAAAGTCTTACTTCCATCCTTACTTTGAATCTTAAAACCTCCATCTTGAGATAAAACAATTCTATTTCCTTTAGTATTAGCAATCAAGGTACCATCTTCCTGAGTAGTCACATATTTGGTATCTAAAATCCCGTACATTCTACCGTCATCCCTATTAGGTATCCCTTTGGCTTTCTTAACTCCACTATAAGCATCCTCCACCTTATCTAAGGTAGTATTAATTAATTTAATGGCTTCTTCTTGATTAGTTGCTCCAGGAGCTGTTTTTAATCTCTCAATAAAAAGTCCTAAGCGTTGTCCTTTACTTAATACAATTGGTTTAAGTGCTTTCCCTACTTCATTCAATCCTTTTCCAACTCCCCACATAATAACTAACTCTGTAGCATCCTGTTTCGCTCTTTCTTCATTTTCTTTCTTCACTTGAGGATCAGATGCATTACCCGCTATATGCATACTTGCATATAAATCTGCTGCTGTAGTAACTACAAGCACCTTTCCAATAGTTGTTGTAATTTTAAACCCTGTAGAAGCATCGAATATCAATAAACCAGCAGCAGCAAAAGGAGTAGCCATTTCCAAAGCCCAATTCCTCTTTTTGCCACCTTCAGCAGCGCCTATTGATGGCATAAAAGCTCCAGGAGGAATTGGATGCCTAATTGCATCGGATGGCATGGTCATTTGTCCTGTTATAGGATCTTTATAAGAAGCTTCTGCACCATCCAGATCTATAGCATCTATCGGTCTATTACTTGCGAACTGATATGGTGTTAATTCAGGATACGATTTCGTCAACGGATCTACACTCAAGAACTTTGCAACTCTAGGGTCATAAATTCTAAATCCATAATCCTGCTGATTTCCTTCCCCCTTCACCTCATTATCATTCTCCTTCCCATTAAACCCATATAGCTATACCCTCGAACCATCCCCTGCCAGAACTCTGGCTCCAATCAAAGAACTTTCATAAAT
>NZ_FNRL01000061.1 GCF_900107795.1 Chitinophaga terrae (ex Kim and Jung 2007) | reverse complement strand
TCCCGGTAAGCATCTAACAGGTCCGTTAACTGGCTGATATCTGCCTGCAAAGTATCTTCTGGCACCTGTAAACGTTCACTGATTTCCTTACACAGTTTTGCTACCTGCCTGTCCTCGTACAGGTCTATTTTATTCCTGCTTTTCTGACCACTGTCCTTTGCTGCTGCCAGCAACATTACTTTCATACTATCTAACCCCTTGCTGATGCCGCCTTGTATGCAGTAGGTAATATGTGCAGTATCATACACTAGTTTTTGAGGGTTGCTGCTATCTAACTCCGGGGAGGCGGGAACTTGCGGGGATACGGCGGTTACAGGGGAAGCAAGCGGCCTTCGTGTTCCTAGTAAGTGCAATAATATATCCCCTTCATGGCTGACATGCAGGCTGTTAATATCCTCGCCAGCAGGCACCTCCAGCTTACTAACATTCACACTTGGCAATAACTCTTGTAGCTGTTTAGTATATTTTGTAACGGCTTTCTCTCCTGCCTGATCCCCATCAAAAGCAAAAATGATTTCCTGTAACGATGGTAGCCCCTTGATAGCTACCAGGTGTTCTGCCGTTAGCCCATTAGTACCATAACAGGCAAGGATACTGTACTGGCTATTAATAGCGGTATGCTGCGCCAGCGTAGCGGCATCGATAACCGCCTCTGTTAAGATCAGCTTTGTAGTAGTTGCGGGCGGGTAGCCAGGATAAAGGCCTTTACGACCCTTCAGGTAAAAATGTTTTGGATCCTGCTGGCCTGCCACACTCCTAAAATACAGGCCACTGACCTCATTGTCCTGGTTTAGTAAAGGGAACACGATACATCCCTTTGCAAAAACACGGTAGGCTGTTTCTCCCGTGCGGGAGGATTTACCGTGAGGCGATAATAACCCTACGGCTATACACTGCGCTATCAGGCTTTCATCCTTTCTGGCCCCATGATGGAACTGACCGCTGTTATAACCGATAGCTGACTGGCTGGCTTCCAGCCCTCGACTACGGATATACTCCCTGGCAGGCTCGCTGTTATGTACCGCATTTTTAAAGTAGGTAAACATATTACCCAGTATAGACATACCAGGCCTGGTGGAGGTGGCCGTTATTGAACACGCAGGACGACCGATTAACTGTTTGCACTTTAATATAGCTTCATGTTTGCTGCAACCTTCTTTGTACATCACAAAGTCAATCACGTCCATCGCTTTGCCATGCGTCTTGCAGTTGCCACTAAAACAATAGGCTGTATGGGTTTTGTAGTAAACCTGTAAACTAGGCGTTTTATCTGCATGGAACGGGCAATGCAGCCGTAAGGATTTATCAGGTTTTAAGCCGTAGTGACGCAGCACCATGGCCAGGGTTAACGACTGTTTAATCTCAGCGATCTCCATCGGCTTCCATTTTTTTAATCGTCAGTACTCCGTTTTCTACAACGATTTCTATGGGGTCACCTACCTGGAACCCTGCGCGTTCTAACCATAATCCTCGTATATTTAACCAGGGAACATTACGGCCACGATTCCAGTGATCTTTAACCATTTGGTAATGACCGTGTAATTTTCCTTTTCTAATGAGTTTGTTACCCATAAAAATATTTTTGTTAACCGTATACGGTGCAAATATACCGTATCAATACAATTAAACAACATTTTTACGATTTTATTTTACCGGATACGTTTCATAATTTCGCTAAAACCTTTGTTTATAAGGGTTTTATTAACCGTAAACGTCTTACACAATGGCATCTTTTGGCAAAAAACTTAGAGAATGCAGGGAAGCCAAAGGCTTTTCTCAACAAGAACTGGCTAAAAAATTAGGATCAGCTCACACTGTCATTGGCAGATATGAGCGGGATGAGATGACCCCTTCTATTGAAGTCGCTAAAAAACTCGCTATAATTCTAGATACTACGGTGGGATATTTATTGGGGGAGGCAACCAACAGCGATACGTTTAAAGATCCCGCTATGCTGCAACGCCTAAACGAGATAAACTCTTTACCTGAAGAAGATAAACACTGTATTATTTATACTATCGATAGCCTGTTACAAAATGCCAGGACTAAAAAGGCTTTTCAACAACATTAAAATAAACAGAGGCTTGGTTAGGATTGTATAGTTAAAATACAATCTAACCAAGCCTCTAGAGATGAGTCCCAAGAGCCTATTAGGATTTAAACTTTAATTCTTCGGTTTCCAATCCTTGTTAATTTTCTTTACAAGATTGATCAAATACTCATCACTAGCATAAAAAGGGCTTATAAATGTCCTGACAACCGTGAGCTTTTTAGCTTCACCTATTTCGCCCCAGTATTCATAATCCATCAGATATTCAATTATTCTGTTTATCTCATCACGGTTTTCGATGTTCCATTCTTGCTCATAAATTACTTTCCCTGGCATATATTGTAAATCAGAATATCTAGCACTATACTCTTTCGCCACCCTATTAAATAAATCTGCAAAAATGGGACTACCTATAACTTCGTCTAATAAGTCACTATCAGCTCCATATTTTAGTCCATATAAAGCTTTAAACAGGACTCTGACTTCCGGTAAATTATCTATAACCATCATTCAACGTTATATCTTAATATAATACTATTTATCATTTTTGTCCCTTAATGGGTTAGGACCAATATAGATTAAGTTTCCTGGTCTTATTTTCAATGTTCCTCTATCATAAATATATTCATAAACATCAGTCGGAGCCTTTTTGATATTTATACTCTGATCGGGGTCAACATTGAAAATAACCATATACTTACCCCTGCCTTCATTGTCATGCATATTCAAGAAAATAATACTTTCTACTTCCTTTTCAGTTAAAAAGGCTTTAGTTAAGTAAACTTTATTTTTCTTATTTGGGAATATCGCCATTGTAGAAGCAATTCCAGTCATCGCCTGTCGATTTCCATAATGAATGAAATATTCCTTTTTCTCTTCATGGTCATCTGGCGGTGGAGTACCACGAAAATATCCCTCTCGACGCATCTCGTTATCAAAACCTATCAACTCTTTCTGCTCAGGGTTAGGAATATTTTTCGGCTTCCCAAACTTCTCATAAAGGTCCGTGGGTGTATGTTCATCGCTTGGAGAAGTAAAAGTGTACCAAATAGCAAGTAGGACATTGGTCCTGCTAAAGATTGCCCAACCTGGCTTCGGAACTGGGCTCTTTACTGTATTTCTCAATGCTACCTCTAAACCATCCTTCGCAATCTGCTGTGTTCCACTTTTTGACAAACCTGTAAGCAACGGCCCACCAA
>NZ_FNRL01000063.1 GCF_900107795.1 Chitinophaga terrae (ex Kim and Jung 2007) | reverse complement strand
TCCATCTAACTGATCAGGATTTTTTTTATATAAGAAACTAATTGTGGCACTCAATTATACGAGTACAATTCAAGGGGTCAATTTCGAGTTTTGAGATTCTTTTCAAGTCAGCTACAGTTTCTTTATCTCCTTGAAATCAAACAAACTAAAAATGCCAATAGGTATTACAAACTAAAGATCAATTCACTTGTTTTTAACGTGGGAACAAATCCTACTCAAATTAAAAATGTATTCGCATTTTTCAAAAATAAAACTTCTCTTTTGAAAAAAATCGATGGGTTTTGTTTTCGTGAATTAGCTTTGCCTTTGGCACCCTATATTGGAATAAATACCACTTTAGCCCAACCTATCAAGACAAAGAAGATAAAAAAAATTCTTCTCTAGATTTTGCCGGCCGCTGTATGCAAATTGTACGCAAATAAAAATAGGTTCCAACCTTTAATCTGCCAAAACCCGCTACTACCAATTGGTTCCACCAAGGCTTGCACCTGCCCCTGACTATGAGTCAAGGGCTCGTTGTAATGAACTAGATTCCAACTTATCTCCCTTGGGGCTCAAACCCAGGACTGACTGGTCAAGAGCCAGATGGTCTGACTTTTAGTGCAAAAAGGAGATTCGAACTCCCAATCTCTTTGAGGCACTCCCGGAGATTCCGTACTCAAACCTATTAGCAATAATAAAACTTTTTATATTTCATTGGGCGATATTGTTCTATCACTGTCGTTAACCTTTAATGAGACAATTTTTTATATATTTTTAGTTGCAATTTCCTCCCATAAAGAAACGCCTGTATTTACAACAAAGGTTGAGAGTTGCTGTATACCTAATTCCTTCTTTAGAAAGTCGACCGATTCAGCATCCGAAAATTTTATTAATTTATTAAACAAGGTATCATAAAAAATTTTGCCACCCACCTTTCTATAATATTTAAACAACAGCATCGCAGATATAGCATACATTTCAGGTTTATATTGAAAATTTGATAACAACTCTTCGGTATCAATTGCATTCCTATACTTCTTATCTGTATGAATTTTATTGCACATTTCACTCCAACAATTCAATGTCGAAGTTTTAAACTGGATCTCTCCCCCACTGAATAAGGTTGCTATACCTTCATCTAAAAATCTATTGAATTGATAATTTGAAAAAATGTAATGAATTATCTCATGCTTATAAAAGCCCCCGGATAATACATCAATAATTAAGCACCCAGATCTCACAAATCTGGAAGAAGAAAAAAAGTTATAGAAGCTATAATACTCCAATGCTCCAAAATATCCATCCCCAACAATATATTTAAGCTTTTTTGAAGGCGGGTTAAATTGGGCAGATTCTATTCTAATAGTCTGAATGGTTTCCGAAAGGAAGTTATTTGCCTCTAATAGTTTCAAATGTTGCGTATCTGAATCATTCTTCTTTATGTAAAAAGTAATATTGGAATAAGATATTGTTTGATATTGGCTGTTATAAACAGGAAAAATAACTTTATTATTTTTCAGATCAACACCGATTTTTAAAAGTCCTTTGAAAATCCTGATTGAGGAGGCACTAAAATCATAATACAAATTCATTGAAATAATTACACTGGAGTCATTAAAAGAATC